>UCNP01000102.1 GCA_900473335.1 Hyphomicrobiales bacterium
GTTGAGGCTCCACAACTAGACGAGCAGCCTTGCGGACTGTCTCTTTTTATTACGGTCGTCTTCTGCTCTTCTGTGGAGTTCTAAGGCTTGTAGCTTCCCCTCGAACTCTTCCTTAGACACTGAATCTTCGGATAGCTTTTCTGGCACTTTATAGTGCTGTCGTAGGTCCTCTGATAAACTCAAGGCAACAAGACCAAGCTTTGCATATTCTGACTGTCGCTGCTCAAAGACTTCCTCATAGTCTGGTGGCCAAGAGTACTCAGAACTAAGTGTGATTGAGCGCCTTGCCGCATCAATTTGCGACGGCATCCCCAAGGCTCGATACATGAAAGCTGTCGTAACCGTTTTCCAGTCAACGTCTTGTGGTAGCGTAAGGGTCGGGTAAGACGCTGTTGGATGTCGCTCTTCTTGTCCATGGTCCTCCATGACGTATTCGCCGTCATCCTTTACGATGTCCAAACAGCCACGAGCAAAATCATCCAAAACACCTATAAGTCTAACGGCGACATATACCGCTTGGAGGTCACGTGATCGTGTTGCGGCGAGGGCCTCCCTATTGATGCTGAGTCGGTGCGAAACGTAAGCAACGATGATCGTGCCGGTTGTTGTGATGAAGGCTGTTAACAGTGCCGTCGCCCAATTGATCACCATGACGTTCTCCACTTCCCAAGTTGCCCTAATCTCAATGAGGTGAGGGTTTGTCAAATCTATCGTTCACTAAATCGACTTAAGCAACACTTGCGCCGAGGAGGATACAGCGTCGAAACTTTGCCCGGTACGTTTTGGCTAAGGTCTGGAAACACCCGCACCTCCATGCCGTTTTGCTGGTTGAATTGAATGGGGTTGACTATCCAAAACATACCTCATATGTATTTACCATCTTAAACAGACTATGGGTAATTGACCATGTTCATCCGTGCATACTTACGAGCTTCCACAGATAAGCAAAACGCCGACCGTGCACGTACCGACTTACAGGCATTTGCCGATGAGCGAGGCTTGGTCATTGCGGCTTGGTATGTCGAGAATGAGAGCGGGGCATCCTTGAAGCGACCGGAACTATTTAAGCTGATAGAGGATGCCCACGAAGGCGACAGTTTGCTTATAGAACAGGTTGACCGGCTATCGCGCCTCAATGCGGCGGACTGGCAAACACTCCGGGCCAAGCTGGCAATGAAACGGATCAAGGTGATAGCGCTGGACCTCCCTACATCACACATGTTGCTCGACGCAAACGATTTCACAGGACGGATGTTCGAGGCACTGAATTCGATGATGCTGGATATGCTGGCAGCGATCAGCCGCAAGGATTATGAGGACCGACGCCGTAGAGCACAGCAAGCCATTAACAGCATTATGGCGGACCCCACGAAACGTGCAGAGAAATATAAGGGCAAACCGGAAGATGCCAGACGCCACGCGACGATACGAACGTTGCTGATCGCCAAGACACCGTGGTCAGACATTATGCGTGACGTAGGCTGTAGCCGAATGACGGTTGCCAAGGTGGCCAGAAGGTTGAAGGAGGCCGGATGAGGTGTAGGCCCACCAGCACCGCGCTTAGGGGCTGAGCTGATTGAGACCCTTTTCCGGTCTACGGCGTCCTGATCAATGGCATCGTAGCTTAGAATGACCCGCCCAAAGCTTGCATATATCTACCGCTTTTCAGTGACATTTGACAGATCATCACAGAAAAGTTCGAATTTTTTCAAGAAAGACTATAGATCAATTTTTTGATTTTCCGATTTACCGGTCGTATTACGGTTCCATATTCATCAAAATAACTTGTGGTATGCTTTTGATGTCGCCCAAGAAAAACTTAGTCGATACTGTAGAGACCTAAGGCCCACCACTAGGCTGAATCGACATTC
>UCNP01000063.1 GCA_900473335.1 Hyphomicrobiales bacterium
AAATCGTCACTACGACCTAGGATGGGTCGTGCGCATGAGGGATCTGTTGCAAAAATCCCGTTAATGCCCGAAAGAGGGGCGAAGATTTTCAGCGAGACGATTGATGAGCGAATTCAAGTGGCGTCATTTTCAGGGGGCTCTGTTGCAAACTTTTCGTCAAGGTGACTGCGTTATGAAGCTGGCTTTCTATGAGCCGGATGTTTTGATGTTTAAAGGTCGCCATTGGTTCGATGGCGCCATTGGCGGCTTCAAGGACCCCAAGCACAGCGATTGTCTGGTCGGGGAAGGTTGCCATCGACAGTTCGACGGCTTTTTGTGACCCGGCGGCGATCCCTTGCGAGAGTGGATCATTGCCCTGGCCGATAATGGCAAGCCCTTCAAGGGGGTCGCCTTCGCCAACACCGGTGATTGGTCGCCATCCATCGGGCACTGCTCCCTTTGGGGCATTACAACACTCCGGCGCGATTTTGGCGAAGTAGTCAAAATTCCCCAATACGGCCAATGGGATATCGGCCTGATGCCCCGACACGGCCCCGCCAAAAAGCTGATATCCCCCCGACGCGGGCTTTTGGGATAGAGTGCCAAGGCCGACGAACAAAGTCGTCAGCGCCAGCAGAATCGCCAGCATCGGGTTTTGAAGGCGCAAGGTCATGCCCTTGTCATAGCCTGAGGAGGTGTGCTTTGGGAAGTGGGGAGGGATTTGGCAATTAAAGAACAATGGCCCTGTCACACGCCATGACGCCCGCACGGCAGGCCGCCGATCTCGCCGCAAAGCTCAAAGACGCAACCGCCGAAGTTACCCAGACATTCCATCAGCAAAATTTTGGGACGATCCACGTCAACACGGGTAGTCTGCCAAGCGGCATTAATCGTGCCGAGTTTGATGCATGGAGAGCCGATTACTGGCGAAATCGAGCGGAAACGTGGGGGCAGTAAATGGAATTTGAAGAACTGAAGAAGTTTATTGCAGCAAATAGCGGGGTCAGCATTGAGTTCGGCTCCGAAGAGCAGGCTCCGTCTGCGGAGTGGATATCAAAGGCGGAAGGTGCTCTTGGCTGTAATTTGCCTGCCAGCTACCGATGGTTCTTAGAAAATTATGGTGGCGGCGAAATACACGGAGATGAAATATTTTCCATCTATCAGCGGCCTTTTGAAGATGTAGTTGGAGGCGATGTGGTTGCGCGCACTCTTCGTGACCGAAATAGTGGTATCATCACCTCTTCTGACATTTCGATTTGCACCACAGATTACGTGAGGTTTTTGTGTTGGATGGGCGAGTCCGGACAGAATGCGGTGAATGCCCCGTGGTGAGGATTACAGGCCAAAGCCGCGAAGCCTATGCCCCAAGCTTTGCGGAATTCATCGTGAAATTTGTTGGCGATGCTGCTGTTTGATTACTCCGCGGCTTCCTCTGGCGCTTGATACCGGAGGAGGAAGGCGGAGCGGCAGAGTGAGCGTCAGGCCAGTGGCTCCTGATCCGGATACTCGAATTTAGTCGTTACAGTTCCGTCCTTGTTGATCATCAACGTAAACGCCTGCCAATCACCACCGGTATGCGCCTTCATCTTCGCGTGGAGTTGAGGAATCACGTCATCCAGTATCTGGCGGTCTGGATAACGCAGCCTTCCGTATTGTGTATTTCCGCTGCTCTCATACGACAACCGCGAGCCGATAGAGATGCTGCCGTCTTCCGCTCGCTGATAGTCAAACCAGCACGTTGCAGTGTCATATTTATCAGCAACGCTGTCTCGTACTAATTGGTAAAGCTTATCAATAAGCTGTCGCTGCTCTTCTATAGGATTCATTGCCCGCCTCCGGCTTGATTTATGAAACGGCGTGTCTCTGGAACGCCGTTGATGCTGTATTCGATATCTAGAGCCTTTTCATTGA
>UCNP01000195.1 GCA_900473335.1 Hyphomicrobiales bacterium
GCCGCTCATCTGGATGTGCAGTTCATCGCCGCGACCGAAGGTCAGCTGCAGCGGATCATTCTCGAAGGCGACGAAGTCAGCGATGTCATTCGCACCGAAAGCGTCGGTTCCGGGGCCTCGCAAGTGGCTGCGCTGCCCGCCGTACGCGAGGCGCTGCTGCAGCGCCAGCGTGCGTTTCAGGAAGCGCCGGGTCTGGTGGCGGACGGTCGCGACATGGGCACGGTGGTATTTCCGGGTGCGCCGCTGAAGATTTTCCTCACCGCCAGTGCCGAGGAGCGGGCGCGCCGTCGATATTTGCAGTTGAAGGGCAAAGTCGAGGGTGTTAGTCTGTCGAGTCTGCTAGATGAGATCCGTGCACGCGATGAGCGTGACACCCAGCGCGCAGTAGCCCCGCTCAAGCCGGCGGCCGACGCGATTCAGCTGGATTCAACGGAGCTTTCCATCGATCAGGTGCTTGAACGCATCATGAGCGAGATCGCCATTCGCGATATCGCCGGGTGACCAAGAAGGTCGCAGGGGACCAGTCATAGTCCTGCGGTGCTTCTTTTAAATGAAACTAACCCACACCGTCTGGGGTGTGGAGATGGGCGTTTACTTCGCCCTCATCTACAGGAATTAAAATGAGCGAAAGCTTTGCGGAACTCTTTGAAGAAAGCCTGAAAACCCTGAACCTTCAGGCAGGCTCCATCATCACCGGTGTTATCGTTGATATCGATTACCAGGCTCGCTGGGTAACCGTTCACGCTGGTCTGAAGTCTGAAGCACTCATCCCGCTTGAGCAGTTCTACAACGATGCTGGCGAACTGAACATCAACGTTGGTGATGAAGTTCACGTTGCTCTGGATTCGGTTGAAGACGGCTTTGGCGAAACCAAGCTGTCCCGTGAAAAAGCCAAGCGCGCTGAATGCTGGATCGTTCTGGAAGCAGCCTTCGCAGCCGAGGAAGTGGTCAAGGGCGTTATCAACGGTAAGGTTAAAGGCGGCTTCACTGTCGACGTTAACGGCATCCGTGCGTTCCTGCCAGGTTCCCTGGTTGACGTCCGTCCAGTGCGCGACACCACGCACCTGGAAGGCAAAGAGCTGGAATTCAAGGTCATCAAGCTGGACCAGAAGCGCAACAACGTTGTCGTTTCCCGTCGCAGCGTCCTCGAAGCCGAGAACTCCGCCGAGCGTGAAGCTCTGCTGGAATCCCTGCAGGAAGGCCAGCAAGTCAAAGGTATCGTCAAAAACCTCACCGATTACGGCGCATTCGTCGATCTGGGTGGCGTGGACGGCCTGCTGCACATCACCGACATGGCCTGGAAG
>UCNP01000105.1 GCA_900473335.1 Hyphomicrobiales bacterium
CGGAATTCAATGAAAATGCTCTAACTGCACAATGAATGATCACGCGCTGAAAATTGCAACAAAGTCCTGTGCCATGCAATAAAACAAGGGCCGCAGCCCGCACTGCACCTCCTTATGCAATTTTACATAATAAGCTCTGTGCAGATACTTAGCCTCATTAGATAAAGAACTGGGTAATTCCTCAACTCTACATTCAAATCAAACCTGCGTAATTGTGATGCGACGTTGTCGGCGCCTGAAACATAGGCTTATCCTACTAAGGTATCGGTTGACCGTAGACTCGCCCGCTGCGAATGATCTTCTTGAATTACGTGGATGCCATGGATCAATGGGGGGTTAATCTTAGGAATCCGTTTGAGCGTGGGTGCAGCTTCGGGCTATTTGGGCACCGGAACGACCGTAGGTGTTTTCCATAGGCGCGAGATGATGAGGGTGCATATTGAGCGGTTAGTGCAATCATGGAACTGGGGCAAACAGGGGCATTTTAGGTGCGATGACAATTGGCGAAAATCCAGATGATGAATATTATGATTGGCGAAAAGGCGAGAAGCCATCTGTCAATATAAAAAATCCGGCAAAAGATATTGAGCATGAACTAGCTGTTCGCATCAAACAGCTTGGACTGCCCGATTGGCCAGCACTTACTCCGTTGCAAGAGCAGCAACGCGTATATTGTGTAGAGAATATGAAAATATCCCTGTATTCTCTTTTTTTTCCGTTAACCTTAATTGTGGTAGCTTGGATACTATATCTTGATCCTCTTCGGGAACTAAGTTTCTTTATTGCAGATCAGCCACTTTTGCTTAAAATGTGGCCCCCTAATCCCTCATTACAAGCAAGTTTGGCGAAATCAAGCTTCTCTGCTCATGATAAGAATTTCTTTCTAGCGATGACTTCAACCACTAGTCTAATTTGGGCTCTGTGGTTTGTTTGGCGGATTTTTCGTGAAATAAAGAGAAAAGACACATTCTACATACGCCGATGGCTCCCGGGATTCGCAATAATTGCTCCCTTGTTTGTGCTAGGTGCATTGGCCTTATCATTTGTGGCTAATGATAGTTTTCGTGCTCCGAGTTTGAAGCAACCGATCTCAATCGGAACAATAAAATTCATCTTCTTCATATCATTCGCGTATTATACATCAGCTGGATTGATAGAGCAGACACTCTTATTTTTTCGTCGTGACAAAACAATTCCTGACTTTCCAAGTGCTCCGTCCTGAGTAACTCAACCAGCGAGGAAGCTACAAATGCCAACAAACACGAATGTTCTATCGCCATCGGACCGGCAAAAGCAGATTGACAGAGGTGGATTTGTTCTTGGTGCAGCGCTTGCTGGACAAGATGCAGCGGTTGCGGTCGCGGCAGGCTTTAGCGCGACTACAGGACAAGCTATCGATTTATTGGATGCATACGGTTCAGCTGCAAATAAGATTGGCGGGGGAGCAGCGATTGGCTACGGTGCCATTTCAGGTGGTCTTGCAAATGCTACCAATGGCGCGATCAACGGCGCAGTTCGAGAAAGCTTTAACTTTGGCGTTGGAGGGATCATTGCCGCATCTGGAGTGTAAAAATGATCTACGGACTGCGCTATTTAACCATACTATGAAAAATTAGTAATATGTCTATATTTTATAATAATGTTATTAGAAAAGTAATAGTTAATTTATTTGGGATGCAAGAGTTACATAATAAGTATGTTGTTGATGAAATTTCTAAAGTGCATGTCTGGGCAATTCCGATATGCTATTCGATTGCATTATTTATGTTATTTTATGTTTTTGATCTGCCCGAATGGATGGCGTATATTGGCTTATTAATACTTGCCATACTATGGCATTCTTTGTTAATTACAAAGATTATAAGCTGTAGTTATCTTCCCGTGGATGATCAGGTTTCTGACGACGCTAGTACTAAAAAATCTTCAGGCGCAAAGAGTGAGTAATAAATTGGACCGTAATTCGAGTGTTAGTAATAGTGATGAGCCCTCCAAGGTCGGTGACTTTGGCGATTATGTATCGGCTCTTGGGTTGCAAACCGATCTCCTAACGCAAGCCATGAAGGATGTAGATAAAGTCGCTCCCATGAGTGGCCGAGTTATTAGTAAATCCCTTAACTACCTTGGCCTAGCTATCGATTACGCACAATATCGCGAAGCAAAATATAGTATTCCTGCAAGCATCGGTTTAACAGCCACGCAGTATGGCGTAACTGCCGTCGCTGATGCTGGCCTCTCTTTCCTTGGAGCTGCTCTTACCGGATTGGCCGCAATGAATCCGGCAACGACAGAAGCGGCGGCAGCTATTCCATATGGTACTCTCGCTACGATCGGGGCGACTAACTATGCTATCGGCAATGTATTCCACACCATGGCAGAATACACAGTAGATACAGGTTGGCACATCGCAGGAGTAGGAGGGAGCCTAAATCCATATTCTGGGTTTGATCCAGAATTGGGCGCAAACAGATACTCCGGATATTATGGCTTGGATACTGGTTTCGATACTCCCCACGAAAATATACCTCCCCAGACGATGCATGACTATATAAGCAACATGTCTGCGCCTCGATCGCCGTATAGCGACCTGTCAGCTTTAGAGGCTTTGCATGACCGGCGCGATGCTGGACAGGCGTTGCGTTCCCAGCCAAGTGCTCCCATACGCTCAGAATCCACGCTTAGTGAACAAAGCCGACGGGCCGCGCAAACCGCAGGTAGTGCACGCGCTGCTATAGGCCATGATCCAGACGGTGCTTGGAATGCTACGCGTGCTACACCTTCACAGTTGGCGGCAGACCGTGCCGCGCTCGCTGATCGTCAAGATTCTCTTGCAGCGCACCGTAATCCAAGTGCAATCAATAATTATGCGGGTACAAGCTTGGGCTTCAGAAACCCGGAACGATTCACGCCGAACCCGGTTTCCACGCCAACTGACCTTGGTGGGCTGCCTATTGGCAAGCTGGCGAGTACGACGCCACAGGCGGGTTGGGTAGATTTCAGGTATGATCCAGCAGCGACTACACCGAAATATGAAGTTGGCAAGATATATACACCGCTTAAATATGCCGTTGCAGCAATCCCCACTGTCCATACAGCGCCGGTCCAGTTTCAGTTAGTATGAAAAAATCATGTTTAATACTTCTAATCAGGTTGAGGCCGACTTTTAAGGATAAGTAAATGCTTTCACTCCAGATGGCTTTCCGTAGAGTATACAGTCACTTAAATAAGAATATAAACTTTATAAAATCTATAGTGGGCGATAAAATTCTCTCTGAAATAGACATAGATACAGCTTCTGGTAATAAATACTTCTACTGCCAAGTAAGAATGAAAAAAAATGGAAATAAATATGTCGTATTCAAATCCAGAGGAGGAGATGCGACTGTTTTTGTTGGTTTGGATAGAAAATCTATTGATTCGCTTATAATTTTTCTCAACGAACAATTCTTATCAGAAGGTGCATAATGAATGACTTCTCTGTTAAACCAAGTGCGAATGTTACTTTCGGTGGAAATTATGGAATTGGATTATTTGGTGGAGGCTATCAGGTTCGTGGTGGCATCGAGGTCGGAAATATTTCAACGAGATTTCAAGGCACTTTTTTGGGTGCAACCGCCAGAGTTACATTTGATATAACCGGACCAACAGTTGAGTTAGGGATTGGGGGGGTGGTTGGTATTGGGCCTGGAGTTAACGGTTTCGTTGGTTTGGGTTATAAGTTTGGTCGAACGGGCGGATTCATAGCTTCGAGCTCCGTGAGCGGGAGCCTTGGTCCTAGCCCTTTGGGTAATATTGGCCTTTCTGCTGGGATGACCACCCCTGCATCCTTGTCTCCCAACTATAATCTCCATTGGAATGAGCCTTACACATATGGGCTTGCAGCCACGCAGACATCAACATGGTCTTTCAACCCGCAGCTTCCAACCCACATCAATCCGCAATTTGCTTATACGGGACCTGCAATTGCTCAACTGCAAATGGGTGTGCTGCCTGATTATGTGGGCTTCATTACCCCAAAAGAGCAAAAGCGGCTTGACGATTGGTCTGGGCTTCGCAGCCCTGTAAAACCTCAGGTTATTCAATACCACGATGATATCCGCTTGTCTAATCAGCAGATTAGCAGGGACCGGGATCGCGCTTTAAATGGTCTGCGTGCAAGTTCGGAAGATTTATCGCATATGCTGGACAGCTTGAATAAGCATCGGAATGATCTGCATGAGACGCAACACCAAATAAATATGGACAGAGATCATGCTTTAAATGGTCTGCGCGCAAGCCGGGAAGATTTATCGCATATGCTGGACAGCTTGAATAAGCATCGGAATGATCTGCGTGAGACACAACACCAAGATCGTATGGATCGGCTGGGCGATTTACACGANNGATCGCATGGACCGGCTGGGTGATCTACACGAAAGGCGCGATGCGCAAGCCGCCAGAAATCAAGGCCTCGAAAAGGGAAGCGACAAAGGCAACCATAGTAAAGGAAGCAGTAATGCGGGGCGGAATAGCAAGGGTGGAGACAAGAGCTCAGGGGGGAAGGGCGGTAAGGGGCACCGCTCGCCGGTTCTCCTCGACCTTTCCGGTAAAGGCCTGACCGTTGATCCACTATCGTCCTCTTCGCAATTCCTTGACCTTGATGGGGATGGTTATCAGCATCGCACGGCTTGGGCGGGGAAAGGGACGGGCGTTCTTGTGATTGATGCGGATCACGATGGAAAGATCAGCCGGTCGGGCGAGTTTGTCTTCACTGAATGGAATAAGTCGGCGACAGGCGACCTTGAAGCGATTCATAACGTGTTTGACACCAATCACAATGACACACTGGACGCTGGCGATGCCCGCTGGAAAGATTTCCGGGTGATGGTTGACGGTGTGATGAAGACGCTGGACGAGCTTGGCATTGCTTCCATTGACCTCACACCGAAAGGGGCGGGCCTGACATTTGCCGACGGCTCGGCGATTACCGGGACAACGGTATTCACCCGCACTGACGGAACAAAAGGAGCCGTAGGAGATGCGGTGCTTGCTACGGATTCTAATGGTTATGTTATAAAGGAAACCAAGACGACCAACCCGGATGCCTCCCAGACTGAAGATATCTTTGGTTATGACAGGGACGGCAGTCTCGCCTTCCGTAACCTGATCGTACGCAGCGCCGATGGCAACAATGTGCGCGCACAGTTTGATGATGACGGCAATGGCACGTTTGACCGTTCACAGACCGACATCCTTGTTGTGAGTGCTGGCGGCAGCCAGACAAGAACAATCTCCAATTTCAATGCAGACGGCTCGCTGCTCAATCGCACAGCGACAATCACAAGCGCTGACAAAAAGACGATCACCACCTCTGTCGATCAAGATGGCGATGGCCGCGATGACCAGAGCGAGGTGTTTGTCATCAATGCAGATGGTTCGTCGTCGTCGACGACCAGGGAATTCAGCGTTAATGGAACATTGATCCGAGGGATCAGGGTGACATCGAGTGCCAATGGGCTGTCGAAGACCAGGGAAATCGATGTCAATGGTGACGGAGTTTTCGAAACTTCAACTGTAGAGACAATAGTCATTAACGCGGATGGCAGTCGGACCAGAACGGAAGATGCCAAGACCGCCAATGGCTCACTGATTGCACGCACCGTGACCACAACGAGTGCCGATAACCGGACAAAGCTGGTCAAATATGACCACACGGGCAATGGAGTCTTTGACGAGAGCGAAACCACGCGCATTGACGTGATTGGCGATGGCTATATTGTCGCAACAAGGTCACGTCTCAACGGCGACGGGAGTTTGCGGGACAGCACGGACACAGTAACAAAGGCTGATGGTCTGGTGCAGTCCATATCGCGTGATTTAACAGGCGATGGGCTTATTGACCGTGTTTCATCGCAAGTGACGTTCCTTTATTCCGATGGCAGCCGGACACAATATGTACTGAACAAGAGCGCCAATGGAACATTGTTGTCGAAGTCGGTCACAGAAACGATCGCAAACGGCAAGAATATTTCCATCGAAGAAGACAATAATGGTGATGGGGCCGTTGATAAGCGTACAAGCGTAATTGTCGCGGTGGACGGTTCAACCACGACGACTATATCCAGTCTCAATCCGGATGGTTCGCTGCAGGCACAAACCATCACGCAAACGCTTGCAGACGGTATGACTATTACCACGAGGCAGGATCTGAACGGTGATGGCAAGATCGACCGGATGACGACCGATGCGACCATAGCCAATGCTGACGGTAGCCAGACGCAGACTGTGACGACATCAAGCGGCAGTGGTGTCTTGATGAACAAGATGATCACGACAACCTCGGCTGACAGTCTGATCCAGACGACCAGCCAGGATCTTGATGGGGACGGAACAATTGACCGGATTATCACCAGTCAGATTGCGTTGAATGCGGATGGCAGCCGCAGCCAGACACAGACGACAAAGTCGGGCGCGGGCGCGGTCCTCAGTAAAGTCGTGACTGTAACAAGCGCCGACCGCAAGACAACGACGGTTACATCAGATACGGACGGTGACGGCAATCCTGATTTGACGGAAGCTGAAGCGGTAAACTCCGATGGCAGCAAGTTGGTCACATCAACCCGAACCAGTGCAGCCGGAATTCTGCTGGCGAAATCGCAGACCGCGACTAGCGCTGATGGCTTGACGGTGACACGGTCCAATGATGTTGACGGCAATGGCGTGACGGATGCGAAAACAGCAGACATCATGGTCCTTGATAAGAATGGTTCCCGCGCAACAGAGGTGGCGGAACTCGCCGGCACGACGCTCAAAGCAAAAACAATCACCACGACAAGTGGCAATGGGCTTGTAAAGACCGTTGCCACCGATCTTGATGGTAACGGGGTGACTGATACCAAGGTGACCGAAGTTGCGGTTCTGGAAGCGGACGGGTCGAAGACAGTGACAACCAGCACTTGGTCGGGCACCAGTCTGACGAGCCAAACAATTGGTAAAGCTGCTGCGAACGGCCTGTCATTGATCACGAAGGTGGATAGCGATGGTAATGGATCGATCGACCGGGTTCTGTCCCGCGCCAAAACGCTCAATGCCGACGGTTCGACCATTGATACAAGTGAGGTGCGCAATGGTCTTGGTGCACTTCTGGCGAAATCAGTCACCACATGCTCGGCAGATGGCAAGACCGTTACAATCGAAGATGATGCCAATGGCGATGGAAGGATTGATACGAAACGGGTTTCGCTGATTAACGCGAATGGGTCAAAGCGTGAAACTGTCACCACATTCAACCCCGATGGTTCACTCCATGGGACAACTGTTACGGATGTGTCCGCAGATGGCCTGACGACAAAGGTGCGCACCGATCTTGACGGTAATGGAGCCGATGACACCGTTGCAAGCGATGTGACCGTTTTGAACTCTGATGGCAGCCGGACCCAGACTTCCAGCGTTCACAGCGCAGACAACAGCCTGATCAGCCAGACAATTGTCACAACATCGGCCAATGGTCTTGTTCAAACCACAGCCAAGGATATTACCGGCGACGGCGTGGCCGATGAGATCTCCGCCACGGCACTTGTCATCGGCAGCGATGGCAGCCGCAGCCAGACCCTAACGACAAAGTCAGGTGTGGGCGCGGTCCTCAGTAAAGTCGTGACTGTAACAAGCGCCGACCGCAAGACAACGACGGTTACATCAGATACGGACGGTGACGGCAATCCTGATTTGACGGAAGCTGAAGCGGTAAACTCTGACGGCATCAAGACGGTTACCTCGACCCGGACCAGCAACACGGGAACGCTTCTGTCCAGAACACTGACAGTCACCAGTGCAGATGGTCTGATGGTGACACGATCCGAGGACATTGATGGCAACGGCGTGTTCGAGACGAAGACAATCAGCACTACGGTGCTCAATCCTGATGGATCGAAAACCATCACGGATGTGACGGCGAAGGGCAAAGCTGCGGTGGTAGCTGGCGCAATCGAGTCAGTCGCCAGATTGGCACTCAAAGAAACTCAATCGGAAGACAAAACAGTTAACGGACCTGACATCAAGAAGACCATTACGACGTCTAGTGCCAATGGTCGTGACACGACAGTCCAGACAGATATAAATGGGGACGGGATATTTGAGAACACCGTAAGACAGACATCTGCAGATAATGCAGATGGAACATCCACAAAGACGACAGAGAACTATTCAGGTTCTAACCTTACGGAAAAAACCATTGCCACGCTCAGCGCCAATGGTTTGGTTTCGTCACTGCAGACTGACAGCGATGGCAATGGAACGACTGACCGTACTGTCAAAACGACAAAAGCCATCAATGCCGATGGTTCTTCGAGCGAGACAAGCGAAACTTTGAGCGCAAATGGCGCGCTGTTGTCAAAGCTGGTCACCACGACATCGGCCGATGGCAAAACTGTAAATATGGAGAGCGACAGTGATGGTGACGGCAAGATTGATATGCGCCAGTCAAGTCTCATTAATGCCAATGGATCGTCGACGCAGACTGTCAGTCAATTCAGACCAGACGGAACTTTGCAAAGCAAGTGTATTACGCAGACATTGGCGAGTGGCTTGTCGAAAACCATTAACAGTGACGCAAACGGCGACGGGACATTCGATGCAGTCACACAGGAATTGACAAGCCTTAATGGCGATGGAAGCCACACAACCACTCTTACCAGATATGGTAACGGTAATACATTGGAATCCCGGACAGTTACCACGACCAGTGCCAATGGCTTGGTAAAGACCACTTCTTATACCGGCAGTAACGACAAAGTGCTTAATTCGACAAAGGACGAGACGGTTTTTGGGCCTGATGGAAGCAGTGTTCACACGGTTGCACATGGGACAGCGGATCCGGCTTTGCTCAATTCACGCTATGATTACCAGAGGCGTAAGATCAGCCAGATTATTTCGGCTGCGGATGGTTCAAGGGCGGAAATCACCTTTGATCCTGAGACAGGTAACCGGACCGGCATGAAGACATTCGACAACCGGAGCAGGCTGGTGATTGAAAAGACATATCTGGCCGATAAAAGTGGGTCGGCGGTTCTTTACGATCCAGAAACGGGCAAGCCGATTTACCGGCAGACGACGAACATACAGGGAAAGGAGGAAGACGCTGAAGTCATCTTTGCCGACGGTATGCGCTCGCGGAAATTTGATGAATATGGATTGATTTTCATTGATGTAGACGGTTCCACAACAGACGTTAGACTCCAAAACGAAGAAGTGACATTTGATGATTATCATAGGTCTTATGGAGAGGCGGTTTGGTTGAAACTTGGGCGAAGAGGCCATACTTTTTACATGCTCGATCCGGCAGGAATACGCAAACTGGATAAAGCAGCGTCGCATTATGACGGGATATATGAGCAATTCCGAGCGTCCGCAGCTCTGATTGAACGGGCGGAGACACAAGCTCTGCCGGCTGGACAAACACAGACGGCCACAATCAATCTGCCAATTCCTGACAAGACTGTCACCACGGTAAGCGCCGACCGGCGCACTACCACTGTTGTCAGGGATACCGACGGTGACGGCAAGGACAATCAGAAGGAAGAAACACGCAAAAACCTCGATGGCAGTAGCACCAGGACGTTGACTGATTATAGTGCCGCTGGCGGAACGATTGCCCACACGAAGACAATCACTACAAGCGCAAATGGTCTTATCGTTACGACAGAGTATGACGCCGACGGCGACGGGACTTCTGATTCGAAGACTGTTCGAACCACCTCATTCAATGATGATGGCAGTACGAGCGAAACGCTCACCGACTTTGTGAGAAGCCGTGGCGATATGAATCCAAGGAACAAAGTTCTGACAACTGCGTCTGTCGATGGCCTGATCAAGACAACCAAAACCGCGCTGTCCGACACCATGGTAAGCAGGAGCGTCTTTGACTTGTCGGAAACGGATGTCACAGTGAATGCCTTGGATGGATCGCAAATACGCACCGTCAGTTCGTTCGCCGGTGACAAGCTGACCGGCCGCAAGGTGATCGAGACAAATGCTAACGGGCTCAGAGTTACTACCAAATTGGACAGTACGGGTTTGGGCGTGTTCGACCAGGTTTCGGACGATGTTACGGTTCTCGGTGCCGATGGTACCAAAACGCGAACAGTAAGTGATACGAATGCCGATGGCAGTCGTATCGCCCTGTCCATCACAACGCTCAGCGCTGACGAGCGTACGCGAACCATACAGAAGATGCGCTCAGGTCTGCCTGCACGTATTGTAAATATGGTGAGAAGCGTGGCTGCTGATGGTGCCATCATTGACACGGTCAGTACATTGGACGCCAACTCTTCACTAATTGATAAATCGGTAACCACCACGAGTGCCGATGGCTCGAAAGTGATCATAGAACGTGATGCGGATGGCGATGGCAAGCTTGACCAGAAAGAGGAACGCATTCGCTCGGTCGACGGCTCACTGACAACCACGATCACAAGCTTACGCCCGGACGGTACCCTTACCAACAAGACGATTGCGAATCTATTGGCCGATGGTCTGATCACTAGAACGCAGTGGGATCTTGATGGAGATGGCATTGTTGACCGAAACCGTACCCTTAGCAAGGTTAACAATGCCGATGGCAGCAATGTCACCGTGACAAGCGAAACGGATGACAAGGGCAAGCTTGCGTCTAGAACAACGATTACAGTTAGTGCTGATGGCAAGACGCTGACAACGGTAAAGGATGTGAATGGCAATGGTACAATTGACCAGACCGAGACCACAGTGGTTGACGCGTCCGGCGCAAGTGTCACCACTGTTTCAAATGCTGCCGAAGCACGTGAAGCTTCAAACCTGCTTGCTGGTTCGGTTTACTGGAGTAGAGCCATTGCCGCAAAAGTAGAAACGACGGTATCGGCAGACGGACTGACAAGCACGCAGCGCTCTGATTATGACGGTGATGGCGTATACGAGAATATTATGGTGTCAAAAAAGCTCATCGACGGCTCGGTTAAATCAACAATCACCGAAACCAATGCCACAGGCTCGATCAAGGCAAAAGGCACGCTGGGCCGAAGTTCAGATGATCTGACAACGATCCTGAGCAAAGACAGTGATAATGATGGTGTTGTTGATCATTTTGAAACATCGCTTATTCGCAATGACGGATCAATTGTGTTTACAAATGTTGACAAGGACGCAAACGGGACCCTGAAACAAAGCACTACCGAGACATTCACTTCGTCCGGTAAATTGCAGCAAAGCATCACAACCGACGCGCAGGGTCGCAGGACGACGCTTACACCTGAGGTCGACGGCTCGTCCACGGCAACCATGATTGATGCGGCCAGCGGCAAGACCTTGAGCGTTTCGTATCTGGCCAAGTCCGGGTTTCCAACAGCCGTCACGCTCTATGACGCGCTCAATGCCAATACCTGGACACGGGTGGAACAGACATTCAATGGCGATGGCAAGAAGACTACCGAAAATCAG
>UCNP01000106.1 GCA_900473335.1 Hyphomicrobiales bacterium
GTGATGAAGTGCGGCTGCTCCAGCTTGTGCTCGACCAGTTCTTCGAAAATCATCACCTGCAGTTTGCCCAGACCTTCGAAGCCCAACACCTTGGCGCCGGCCTTCTTGGCGATAGCGCGAGCCTTGTCGATGTCGTTCAGATCATCGGCGGTCAGCTCAGGGTTGTACTTGAGAATCGAGTCGAACACCGACAGACGCACGAACGGCTCGCCGAAGTGGAACACCTTGTCGCCGTACGGCACGTCGGTGCTGCCCAGCACCAGCTGCGCCAGCTCGCGGAACAGTTCCTCGGTGAGATCCATGTTGTCTTCGTAATCGGCGTACGCCTGATAGAACTCCAACATGGTGAATTCAGGGTTGTGACGAGTCGAAACGCCTTCGTTACGGAAGTTGCGGTTGATCTCGAAGACTTTCTCGAAACCACCAACCACCAGACGCTTCAGATACAGCTCAGGCGCGATACGCAGGAACATTTCCATGTCCAGCGCGTTGTGGTGAGTTTCGAACGGCTTGGCTGCGGCGCCGCCGGGAATGGTCTGCAGCATCGGCGTTTCGACTTCGAGGAAGTCGCGCTTCATCAGGAAGCTGCGGATGTGCGCGATCACTTGCGAACGCACGCGGAAGGTCTGGCGCACGTCTTCGTTGACGATCAGGTCGACGTAGCGCTGGCGGTAGCGCTGTTCGGTGTCGGTCAGGCCGTGGTGCTTGTCCGGCAGCGGGCGCAGCGACTTGGTCAGCAGGCGCACGTTGGTCATTTCAACGTACAGGTCGCCTTTGCCGGAACGCGCCAGGGTGCCTTCGGCAGCAATGATGTCGCCCATGTCCCAGGTTTTCACCGCAGCCAGGGTTTCTTCGGACAGCGTCTTGCGGTTGACGTAGACCTGAATGCGTCCGGTCATGTCCTGGATCACCATGAACGAGCCACGGTTGAGCATGATGCGACCGGCAACCTTGACCGGGATTGCAGCCTCTGCCAGCTCTTCCTTGGTCTTGTCCGCGTACTGTTTCTGCAAGGCATCGCAGTAGTTGTCGCGGCGGAAGTCGTTCGGGAAGGCATTGCCC
>UCNP01000081.1 GCA_900473335.1 Hyphomicrobiales bacterium
AAAACAACCTGACAATGCCGAATAAACATGGCATCTGCCGGAGAGATCGTACCTGAATCTATCCAGTTTTTCTTCCATATATAGTTGGATGCATTTATCTTCGCTTGCCCTTTTAGTGCCGGATCGGTCTTAAAAAGATCGCTTAATGTGTAAACGCCATCCGAAAGAGTAATTTTATTACTCAAAAAATTTCGAATAATAGGAAAGTCCGTGGCCTTTACCGAGTGTCCATAGCCATTCTGCAGCATATCGAGGTTCGAAAACTGGATAACAGGTGGAATATTTGCCAGTTTGCTTTCTAGGTCGAACTTATATCCTGATTGGTAGGGTGAGTAAGGTTGCCCGAAATTTTGAAAATTCTCCACTTCATTAAAAGAGAGATCTAAAATACTATCAGCTGACCATGTGTTAGTATTTGGGTCTACAAGATGCCAAGGCATGTCAGTTCCTTAATGAGGGGCCACTATCAGAATGTTCTTCTGAGGGATAATTAAAAGAAGATCGTCACTGTCCGATCCCGCTACACTGGTAAAGTATCCCATTTGGGTGCCGTTAATAGCAGAATTATAAGCAAGATAAGCGTCTGTTTGTGATTTCAGACATTCTTCAGTATTTGAAATTTTTCGGTCGAGAAGACTGCCAAGTTTGGCACTCTCTGATGGAGACCACTGGGCCCATGAAACATAATTCAAACGACACGAATTTTGATTTTCGCAAGATACGTGGCGTCCAACTTTTCTTGAAGTTAAAGCTGTTTGTAGAGCTGCCAATCCTTGAGCATTTAATGTCTGCGAGAAACCGCTATCCAAGCTAAAAACTTGCACAGCACACTCGCCAAGAGTTCTTTTCTTAAAAATTGAGGCCGATATCTTGATGTCTCTAGGAATCATCCAAGAGAATTCGATATCATTTGAACAACCAATGAAACAAAAAAATAGGCTTAAATAAACCGGAAAAATTATAGGATATTTCAAGCTCATCTTTTTCCTCGCGAGAAACCCCGTCCTTGAGGGCGGGGAAGATGTTAACCGGGACACCGTTTATACGTGGCACTGCAATTGTGCGAAACTTGATCTTGGACATCGACTTCTTCCCGTAAAAGCGGAGCTAATGGGTAAGGCCTGAAAAGGCTGGTACATGACCCTGTTGAAATGGACTGATCTTTCGAAGAACGCGCTTGTGCGGGCCTGATCGCCAGTCCTGCATGGTAAGCTTCAATGACTGACTTTGGTCAGCATCCAGAGCGGCCGACACGGCATCAGAACACATGGCAAAAAACTCGACCGAAACAGGCACCAGTTGTGGTTGCTGAGCCGCCTCATCATGACCCGGTGCAGGGCCGAGCACTGGATCGGTGGGATTGAGCGGCGCATAAAGGATATGAAATTAGCGCAAAAGAATGGCCGGCATCACCAACCATTCCAGGTCTTTGATCTGCATCTCTTTTGCGGACGGATCCTGGCTCATCAGCCAGACGATCTCTCCAAGAACCTCGGCAACAGATTTGCCTGCTACCGGATCAATGGCACCTTCATGAGCTTGTGGATGCTGAGCCATAATCATTCTTTCCGGTGCTATTGGTGAGAAGGTGTAAAGAGCTAAAGTGATGTGTGAAATAGTGCCACGCAATGATGGGATACAACATTGCACATTTCAAGCACAAAATGACACACAAAAGGACACAAAATGACGCTGCGTAACAATCCGATTGAAAAGGTGTAGCGGCGCGGCATTGTCAGGTTGTTT
>UCNP01000181.1 GCA_900473335.1 Hyphomicrobiales bacterium
AGCAGCGCTGACTTTATCCGCCGCTTTCTCTTCAAGCACCTCGGCTTTCTGTTCGGCCTTGGCCTCGATCGGCGCCTGCGCCCCGGCCCATGCTGCGCCGGTCAAAAAGATCCACAACAAACCGCCCGCCAAGCATTTCGATCCCATGTCGATTCTTCCGTCAGCGCCCGCCCGGGGCAAGATGTTACGTCGGTGAGACGCCCGGTTTGCGGGGTCTTCGCAGAGTGTAGCGAGCAAATGAGCGGCCACACCAGCGCAGAAAAAATCCGCCGCAAAGAAAAACACATTCACTCACCGGGGGCCTTTCGCGCATCATGGGCGCATTCAGCTCAAGGGAGATTTCCATGCGCTTCATGCCGTCCGTTTTGCGTAGTGCCGCATTGTCGCTGGGCGTGGTGTTCGCCACCTCGGCGCTGGCCGCCGATGAACTGCAATTGATCGAGTCGATCAACAGCTATCGCAGCCAGCCCCAGCGTTGCGGCACGCAGGCGTCAAACGAGTTGCCACCGCTGTCGGCCGATCCACGGCTGCGCCTGCCGGCCAGCGGCGCGGTTGATCTGCAGCAGGCCATGACCAGCGCCCACTACCCGATGGTCAACGTGCAGGCGATCACCCTCAACGGCCCCCGCGATGCGGCGTCAGCAATGAAGGCGATTCAGGAAAGCTTCTGTCAGGTGGTGCTCGATCCGCAGTTTGTCGATATCGGTGTCAACCGCGTTGACCGCGACTGGCGCATCGTCCTCGCGCGGCCGTTGCTGACGGCGAAACTCGGCGATGCACAAAGCGAAGGGCAAAAGCTGCTGGCGCAACTCAATACCGCGCGCAGCCAGGCGCGCCAGTGCGGCGGCCAGTCCTTCGCGGCGGCAGCACCGCTGGCGTGGAACGCCACGCTGGGCACGGTCGCTCAGGACCACAGCCGCGACATGGCCAACAACAATTACCTCGACCACAAGGACCGCGACGGCCGCACGCCGGGCGACCGCGCCGAACTGTCCGGTTACAGCGGACAAC
>UCNP01000108.1 GCA_900473335.1 Hyphomicrobiales bacterium
CGTTGAGCTCCTTGACCACGTGAATCGGCAGCCGGATGGTCCGGGTCTGATTCATGATCGCGCGCTCGATGGTCTGACGGATCCACCAGGTTGCGTAGGTCGAGAAGCGCAAGCCGCGCTCGGGATCGAACTTTTCCACCGCGCGGATCAGGCCGAGGTTGCCCTCTTCGATCAGATCCAGCAGCGACAGCCCCCGATTGACGTAACGCCGGGCGATCTTGACGACCAGCCGCAGGTTACTTTCGATCATGCGCTTGCGCCCGGCAGGATCGCCACTTTGCGACAAGCGCGCAAAATGAACTTCTTCTTCCGGGGAGAGCAGAGGGGAAAAGCCGATTTCGTTGAGATACAGCTGCGTGGCATCAAGTGCCCGAGTGTAGTCGATGTATTTATGTTGTTTGAGTGTGGCGGAGTGTCTGGATTTGGAACGAACGGAAGGTGGAGCAGCCCCTTCATCATTCAACATCGAATCCGAATCGATGCCGGTCTCCATAAGGAGAACCTCATCGTCGATGTCAAACTCCGGCACTTCTTTACTGAGAGCCATTGTTATAGTCCTTTGGTGAGTTCGACCCCAAGCTCAAGCGACGCCTTTATCCTTGGCAACGCTGGAGCCTGTCCCCNNAATCAACGTCTTGGCAGGAACTGCAGCGGATCCACAGGTTTACCTTGGCGGCGAATCTCAAAATGCAGTTTCACCCGGTCTGTACCCGTTGACCCCATTTCGGCAATTGTCTGTCCGACCTTGACCTGCTGCCCCTCCCGAACCAACAGCCTGCGGTTATGTCCGTAAGCACTGACGTAGGTTTCGCTGTGTTTGATGATGACCAATTCGCCGTAGCCCCTTAAGCCACTCCCGGCGTATACGACCGTCCCATCAGACGCAGCTAAAACAGGCTGTCCCAAATCTCCGGCGATATCAATTCCTTTATTCAAACTACCGTTTGAAGAGAATTTTCCAATCAGAACGCCATTAGATGGCCATCCCCAGCCGGTCGGGGCCGGGCCTGCCGGAGGCAGTGGAGCGGGTGCAGGTTTGCTCGCGACGGACGGTACAACCCCTTTGGAACCGGTGGTTGTAGTGGTTGTGGTGCCATTCGCCTGGCGCCGGATTACTGTGGTTTTACTCGACGAAGAAGGTGAGGAACTGGAGTTGGACACCACCGCTGTCGGCGTTGAACCGCTGCGCCCGTCGAAGCGAATTGTCTGACCCGGATGGATCGTATACGGCGTAGGAATATTGTTCCGGGC
>UCNP01000109.1 GCA_900473335.1 Hyphomicrobiales bacterium
TAGCGCAGGTTGACCTTGGTGCGGTTGCTGATGCCAGCATGACTCATCGCTTCGATCAGCGACTTGTACGCGTCGAGCAGTTCCATGTACTTGCCGACCATGGCGATGGTCACTTCGTGTTCCGGGTTCAGCTTGGCATCGACCACTGCGTCCCACTCGGACAGATCGGCGCTGCCGCACTGCAGACCGAACCGCTCGACGACGAAATCGTCCAGGCCCTGCGAGTGCAGGATGCCCGGGATCTTGTAGATGGTATCGGCGTCTTCCAGCGCGATTACCGCACGCTCTTCAACGTTGGTGAATTGCGCGATCTTGCGACGCGAGGACACATCGATCGGGTGATCGGAGCGGCACACCAGCACGTCTGGCTGCAGACCGATCGAGCGCAGTTCCTTGACGGCGTGCTGGGTCGGTTTGGTCTTGGTTTCGCCAGCGGTGGCGATGTACGGCACCAGCGTCAGGTGCATCAGCATCGCGCGCTTGGCGCCGACTTCGAAACGCAACTGGCGGATGGCTTCGAGGAATGGTTGCGACTCGATGTCACCGACGGTGCCACCGATTTCAACCATCGCCACGTCAGCGTCACCGGCACCTTTGATGATGCGACGTTTGATTTCGTCGGTGATGTGCNNGATGGTTGCACCCAGGTAGTCGCCACGGCGCTCTTTGCGCAGCACGTGCTCGTAGACACGGCCGGTGGTGAAGTTGTTGTTCTGGGTCATGGTCGTGCGGATGAACCGCTCGTAGTGCCCCAGATCCAGATCGGTCTCGGCGCCGTCGTGGGTGACGAACACTTCACCGTGCTGGAACGGACTCATGGTGCCTGGATCGACGTTGATGTACGGATCCAGCTTCAGCATGGTGACCTTAAGCCCCCGCGCCTCCAGGATAGCCGCCAATGAAGCCGAGGCAATGCCTTTCCCCAATGAAGAAACAACACCGCCCGTGACGAATATGTAGCGCGTCATGAAAAACCCTAGAAGTCTGCGTTAAAGCGGAACGAGCCGCCGGGGAAAGCGAAGGAAGGCCGAAGCCCCCGATCACCTGCATTAATCACAGTGCACCTTTCGAAAAAACCGCCGCGTTGTGACAGACCGGCAGATGAAACACCGGTACGTTGCTCGCTACACATTTTTTGGAATCGCCCAGCAAAGACTGCTTGGTAATCGGCAACTCCTGCAATTCAGGCGAATCCACAGAAGTTGTATCAAGAAG
>UCNP01000071.1 GCA_900473335.1 Hyphomicrobiales bacterium
TAAATCATCACTACGGCCTAACACTACAGTTGCATATTTATTCACACTGTGAATCTATGAGTCTTCATGATTGGGAGGCTATAGAGGATGGGTGTATCAATCGAGACGACGCTTGAGCTTTGGGCATCATCGTTGCGCGACGTGAAGGCTCGCATGCGCGGACTGTTTACGCAGGAGCGAGTTGCAACATCTGCGAACCTTTTCCTGGACGGCTTGCTGGGTGACGAGCGGCGTAAGACAGGTTGGATGCGTGCTGAGGCGGCCGGTGATCCCGGCCCGTGGCGGCAACAAGCCATTTTGGGGCGCGGACGCTGGGACGCGGACGCACTTCGCGACATCGTGCGAGAGTATGTGGTAGAAAACCTCGCCACGGATGATGCGGTTCTGGTCATCGACGAGACGGGCTTCCTCAAGCAGGGCAAGACATCGTGCGGTGTTGCACGTCAATATACAGGTTCGGCAGGCAAGATAACGAACTGCCGGATTGGTGTGTTCGCCGCCTATGTGTCCGTTCGCGGTCATGGCTTTATCGATCGAGCCCTGTACTTGCCCAAGAGCTGGACTGGCGATCCGGCAAGGCTTACAGCAACTCATGCTCCTCAGGCTACAGCCTTCGCTACCAAGCCAGGTCTGGCTGTCGATATGATACGGCGGGCGCTGGCAGCCGATGTGCCGTTTTCATGGGTGACTGCCGATGCGGTCTATGGCGTCGGGGACGTTGAGGGGACCCTGCGTCGAGCCTGCAAAGGCTACGTTCTTGGGGTTAAATCGGACCACCATTTCGGTTCGTGGTCGGGAAAGCCTCCGGTCGCCGGCACAGCGCAGGAGATTGCCCGTGATCTCGATCCAAGTGCATGGCAACGTCTTTCCGCCGGTGAGGGCACCAAAGGCGCGCGGCTTCATGACTGGGCCTATTGCGAACTTGCCGATCTCAATGCCGACGAATACAACGAAAAGAAATCGGGGCTTTGGACCCGTGGCCTCCTGATCCGGCGCAACATCAGCGACGGTGATCTCGCATTTTTCACCACATGGTGCCCTGCCGGGACGGACATCCAGACGCTCGTTTTCGTTGAAGGTCATCGCTGGGCGATCGAAGACAGCTTCGAGACCGCCAAGAACGAGCCCGGACCCGATCACAACGAAACGCGGTCATGGCATGGCTGGCATCGCCACGTCTCCCTCGTCATGCTTGCCTTCGCCATGATGGCGGTGATCCGGTACCGCGCCAATGACGCGACGCCCCAAAAAAGACCGCGGATGCCGACCATCCGATTTGATCCGCTGGTCTGTCCAGGAAGTCCGGCGAATCACCATCAGGCTTGCTCAGCGGCGCATAAGCCCCGCTTACGTCATCGCATGGTCATGCTGGAGACGCGCCCATCAGGCCGCCGCGCGACGAGCTCATCTCAAAACTAATATGCAACTGTAGTGCTAGCGCAGACAATCCAAGTTTATTCGGTTTTTTTCTTCTTCGGCAATACACCCTATGGCAATTCAGATAACGCGGGGGCAAGCGCCAAACGCCACCAATCAATACTGGCTCCTGAAGATTTGCCGAGCTGATTTTACAACGCTTAATAGAGTAACTAGGTGTGCTCGGTTGATTGACCCGCTCAGGTTGTTTGATATACGATTAGAAAATCATTTCATTGAAAGAGTGGACTCAATATTAAACGGGTCCGATATTAAGCCTGAATTAATCGTACTGCCTGTTATATTTTGGGCGATCTGGCAATTGAACCAGCTTGCCGACTTTGCCTTACCTCCGTCGCTTTCTTATCTAAAAACGAGAATTATCTATGTTTTTCAATATTTTGAAATATTTCTTGTACAGTTCATCGCTTTTGTCCTTTTCGGGTATGGCCTTTGCCCAGCAACTCCCTACCCCCACCCCTGCGACGCAAGCAGCCACTCAAGAGGCTGCCCAACAGCAAGTCAAATCCACGCAATATGCTGATTGGTTCTTGCGCTGCGTGGATATAAAGGCCGAAGACGGTTCCATTGTCCCAAGTTGTGAAGTCGCACAGGTTTCGCAAGTCAAGCAGGGCGAAAAGGATGTCAATGTACTGACCCTGTCATTTGCCAAAATTGCTCCGGATTCTGCGGCAAAAGACAAGAAGCACCCTGTCGAGCTTTTTGTAACGGCCTTGGTCCCGCTCAATATTTTCCTTCCTGCCGGCTTTGCCCTGGATGCAGACGGTAAGCCTGTTGCCGAAATGGTCTATCGCAATTGCAATGACGCGGGGTGCTGGGTCCAGCAAAAGCTTGATGCGAAACTGATTGCCGCCTTGCAAAAAGGCACGGATGGCTCCGCGCGGGTTAGCCTGATGAACGGACAGAAGGTCAACATCAAATTCTCACTCAAAGGTCTGACGGAAGCATTGAACGCTTTGCAAAAATAGCGCGGCTAAAATGAGCCCTTTTAAATCTATACTGACCATCATCTTGATCGCTTTTCCGATGCTGGCTGCAAGTCAGGCCCATGCTCAATCGCCTGCTGACGAGTTCGCCAGACAGAGGGCGGGTGAAGAACAGGCAAAGCGCCTTGATGCGCTTAAAAAGATGACACCGGACAATGCAGCGCTCACCCCGCCTATATCGGCACTGCCTGTTGCTGGCGGAAAATGCTTTCCGGTCCGCAAAATCGTGGTTGAGGGCGCCAGCCAGTTTCCCACTGGCGCAATCACTCGCATCACCAGACCCTTTGCAGGCAAATGTGTGGGATTGGCTGAGATCAATACATTGTTGCATGATCTGACCTATCTCTATCTCGACAAGGGATTCATTACCTCCCGCGTCTATATCCCCGAGCAAGACATGGCCAAGACGAAGCTTTTGAGGCTGATGGTAGTCGAGGGTACGCTTTCTGACGTTTATCTTAATGGCAAGCCTGCGCCAAAATCCGGCATTTTGGGAACTGCATTTCCGGCCTTGCGTGGCACAATAACCAATATGCGCGATATCGAGCAGGGCCTTGACCAGATCAACCGGCTTGGCTCCAACAATGCCAAGAGCGCCATACTGCCGGGTAAAAGCGACGACACCTCCATATTGAATGTTGAGAACAAACCGGACAATCCCCTCCATTTCAGCCTGGCCAACAGCAATCTGGGACAAAAATCCACCGGTTTTTCCAAGAGTTCCGCATCGGTCACCGCCGATGACGTGCTCGGAATCAATGATATGGTCTCCTTTACCTATGAACATTCAGGGCCGGATTACCCATGGAACAATGATGGCAATCCTGACGGCAAGAGCAATTCCTATTCGGGCAATTTCAGCGTTCCCTATGGCTATTGGACGGCTTCAGCCAATGGCTCCTGGTACGAATATAAAAGCACTACACAAGGACAATTCTCAACTCTCGAAACAAATGGCGATAGCGGACAAGCGGGTTTTGGTCTGGATCGCGTCATCCTGCGTGACAAGGATTCTATCACAACGGTCAAAACCGGACTAACGTACAAGCAGACTAATAATTTCATGCTTGGCAACAGGATTGAGGTTGGCAGCCGTCAATATACGGTCGGCAGTATCAGCATTTCCCATTCGCGCCGCATGTTCAATGGCCTTTGGGTTTTCGACGCAAGTTATGACCGAGGACTGGATATGTTCGGCGCTGTCAAAGAGGGCGCGCCTGGCGCGGGCAATGCCAACCCGAAATTCTCCAAATTGACCGCAACGATTAATGCTTCGATACCCTTCAAGGTGGCCGGACAACGTTTTGAATTGAGTTCCACGCTCAATGGGCAATATTCGCGTGACAATCTTTTTGGCGGCGAGCAAATATCACTTGGAAGTGCCAGCAATGTGCGCGGCGCACGCGAGAGCCTGCTTTCGGGGAACAATGGTTTTTTCCTGCGCAATGAAGTTGTCTGGCGCATGGTCCCCTGGAAAAACAATGCCGGGGTTACAAAGTCTCTCGGTGAACTGCGCCCTTATCTTGGCCTTGATTACGGTCATGTCATGACACAAAGGAAGTTCGAGGTGGGGGGTGGTAATGTTGTCGGATGGACTGGAGGCTTACGCATAGTTGGCGGTGTTTTAACTGCCGAGGCCGGTTATTCGGCCATTCTTGCCAGCAATATTGATTATGACAATGGTGGACTATTTTTCTTCAATACGTCCATGCGTTGGTAGAGTGAAAATGGGGATATTGGGCATGGAAGCCAGAAAATAGGGAGACTTTTCAATGTCATGAGGATGAGGGTCTATCGCCGCTAACGCTTGTACTCATGGCTATTCTTGTAGGCTGTCAAATACCGGTTCCACAGCTCATTACCAGTAAGACAACCAGAATAACCAAAATCTGGGTGGAGACTGCACCGGATGTATGTATGGGCGAGATGTTTCTTGGCGGCGGCACACGGGAATCGCAGGTCGCCGTGGTCGTCCCTCTATTGAGGGAGATGATGTCACACGAGATGAAATGTCATTCAGACAGCCCGGTTGCCGCACACCTTCTGGTGTCACTGTATGAGGTGGAAGTAACCACAACAGTGCCCTTAGAGACAATAATAACATGATCTCTGGCACAGTAAGTCTGGAAGTTGCCAGAACCGGTCAATTGACCGCAGAAACTCAAAATATAGGCAACCGACGTGGCGATCAAAGTCCGCGGTCTTGGCATACTCGCTGCGATTGCCATCAATGCTATAGAAACTACCGATCAGGATGATCTGGTCACAAAGCTGGCAAGACAGTTTACCGAACAGGTCTGGGCTCGGCTGATACCCAAGAAACGATGATCTTTAAATATTGCGCACAAATACCTTTTCGACGAACGGATAATCACGATGAACAAGAAGCCTGCATCTCGTTTGACAGTTGCCATTGATATCCGATCCAAAACGAATCTTTCCCGCCGTTTGGGCAGGCTCGCGCATCAGTCTGTCGCCGGGTTGTTGAGTGCGCTTCTCGCCCTGCAACCGATTCTTGTTCAGGCTCAGCAGATTACACCGGATACTTCAGCTCCGGCTACCAATCAGCCAAGTGTTGGAGTGGCTCCGAACGAGAGAAATATCCCGTTCATTGATATTGTCACGCCCAATGCGCAAGGGCTTTCGCACAACAAATATGACAGTTTCAATGTGGATACCCAGGGTGCCATTCTTAACAATTTCAAGAGCGAGGTGGGGGGGCCTTCTGTCCTTGGCGGGACATTGCCCGGCAATCCCAATCTCAAAAACTCAAATCCGGCCTCAATCATTCTCAATGAAGTGACCAAGGCAAATCGTAGCGCGCTCAATGGCCAGATCGAAGTGTTCGGCCAACATGCGGATGTGGTCATCGCCAACCCTAACGGTATCACCTGTAATGGTTGTGGCTTTATCAATACACCGCGTGCAACGCTAACAACCGGTAGGCCGGATATTTTGTCCGATGGGAGGCTCTCCGGTTTTACCGTGGAAGGCGGCGACGTCACTTTTGGCGAGAAAGGCGGCAATTTTACAGATTCGGACGGCAAAGGCGGGCATCTCCCAAATGGCCTCGGCAAGGTCGATTTGTTTGATATTGTGTCGCGCTCGGTTCATGTGGATGGGCCTGTCCATGGTCAGGATCTGCGTCTGACCGTAGGGAGAGACAAATTCAACTATGCAACCCGCGAAGCAACGGCACTGACTGCCACATCCGGCACGCCTGAATACGCCATTGACGGCTCGGCCCTTGGTGCCATGCAGGCAGAGCGCATCAAGATCGTCGTGACGGAAAAAGGCGCAGGCGTTCGCATGCGCGGCAATCTGGCGGCCAATACGGGCGAACTGTCGCTGTCTTCCGATGGTAAAATATCCATTGGCAATGCTTCAGGTAACCAAGGGGTAACGTTAAATTCAAATGACAAGGTCACCGCCAAAGCCGTTACCTCGTCAAAGCGTGTCACGGTTCGCGCCAATAAAGGGATTACCCTTGAATCCGTGGCTGCCGATGAGGCGCTGGAGCTGTCCGCTGCCGCAGGGTTTGTCTCGGTTGCAGGCAATGTCAACAGCCCTGTGGTCGGCATAACAACAGAAGGGGATATCAGCCTTGGCAGTCTTGATTCCGGCAGCGCTGCCACGCTTACCAGCGCCCATGGAAAAGTTCACCTGGAAGGAAAAGCACTTACCCGCGATCTGACAATCAATGCCTCCGCTGGGTCGATCACCGCAGCATCTCTTACCAGCAACGGCAGCATGAGTCTCAACGCCGGGCAGGAGCTTGGCGTGAGCGGCATAATGCACGCAACTGGCAATCTTACCGCCACGGCATCTTCCATTGCGGCGCAAAGCATCGTCTCCGATAGCGGCACTGTCACGCTGACCGCCTTTGCTGGTCCGATCACCATAAAAACCTTATTGTTTGCCGCAGGCAATCTCACCGTCTCGGCTAGCACAATTACCGCGCAGGATATTACCGGCCGCCAGGCCATCACCTTTAATGGCGCAGTTGATGCCAGCGGGCAGATTTTGGGCGGTCAGGTCGTCAACATCACTGGCGGCAGCATTAGTGCCAACCTGATTGCTTCCGGTGTCAATTTTGATAAAACCGGCACGGGTGCCATTGTTCAGGGACCGTCGGGCGATCTGACGCTCAATGCTGTATCCGGAGCGATCAATGTGGCGACATTGCTTTCCGCAGGCGAGCTCACCGTCACGGCAAGCAGCCTGACCGGCCAGAGCGCCACAGCTCACCAGAATATTGTCATTAACGCCAACACCACTATCAGCGGGCAGGTTCTGGGCGGCCGGAATATCACTGTCACAGGCAGTAGCATTAGCGCCAACCTGATTGCTTCCGGTGTCAATTTTGATAAAACCGGCACGGGTGCCATTGTTCAGGGGCCGTCGGGCGATCTGACGCTCAATGCTGTATCTGGATCGATCGATGTGGCGACATTGCTTTCGTCAGGCGGGCTCACCGTCACGGCGGGCAGCCTGACCGGCCAGAGCACCACAGCTCACCAGGATATTGTCATTAACGCCAACACCACTATCAGCGGGCAGGTTCTGGGCGGCCGGAATATCACTGTCACAGGCGGCAAGATCAGTGCCGGATCTATCATTTCCGGTGTGGATTTTGCGGCAACCAATGTCTCGCCGAAGCGTGTCATTGTTCTGACCAGTACAGGCGATCTGACGCTGAGCGCCGCTGCCGTCAACATCAATTCCGGAAAACTCCTGTCGGGGGGCGCTCTTAACGTCACCTCGAACAGCTTTAGCGCGCAGGATGCCACCGCTCAGGGCAACATCGCTATTAACGGCACCACCATACTCAGCGGCCAATTACGCGGTGGGCATGATGTCACTGTGACAGGCGCCAGCATCAAGGCCGGATCAATAATCTCCGGCGCTGATCTTGCTGCGACAGACAAATCAGGTAAAGTGATTTTGAGCAATGCAGGCAGCCTGACGCTCATTGCCACAGCCGGGAATATCGAGGTAGCCAATCTCCTGTCAGCAGGGGAGCTGAGAGCGACTGCAACGCAAAACATCACTGCAAATGCGGTCAGTCATCAGGGTTTGGACCTCACTGCCGGTGGTGCCCTTACTCTGACCGGGCAGTCGCTGTCCGGCGCTGGCACCATCCTGAAAGCAGCATCTATCACGATTGACGACCTTATTTCCGGTGTGGACTTTGCCGCAAGTGGGATCAAATTTGCCCGTACCAAGACCGGGACGATGATACTTGATGCGACCAGCGGTTCAATCACGGCAAAGGAGATACTCAGTGGCGGCAATCTCAATGCCCATGCATTGCAAAGCCTCAGCTACAATTCTCTGCGAAGCAATGGCACGGCCACCCTTGCCGCTGAAAAGGGATCAATCAGCCTCGACAAGACCACGGAGGCGCAGGGCAATCTGACGCTTGTCACCCAAAGTGTCGATCTGAGCAATCTCGGTAAAGATACAGATCATCCAAGCAAAATCGCTACATCGCAGACGCTTATCATCAATGCGGAAAACGTAAAACTTGACCACAGCACCCTGACCTTTGGCGGCTTGATCCTTTCCGGCGTTGACAATCTTGATCTTACCGATACGGTTTTGAATGCGATCACCAAGGATGGCGGTTCCGGCAATATCGATCTGAAAGCCAAAACAACAATCATCACCACCAGAGCGACCGCAGTCCTTGCACAGAAAAATCTCATCGTGACGCTGGCTCGACTGGAAAACAAAGGCCAGTTTGCTGCCGGCAATGATCTGACAATGAATATCGCCGGTAACCTTATCAATACGCCAGACGGGTTACTCTACTCCGGGAGGGACATGAGCCTTTACGCTCCGGGTGATATCCTCAATGATCGGGGCGCCATCCTGGCCGGGCGCGATCTTAAAATCGCCGCCAATGAGAGCGAGCAGAAAAACCGCTCGATTACCAATATTTCTGGCACGTTCAAGGCGGAAAATAACGCCAGGATTTTCACCGAGAAGCTGATCAACAAGCGGCTCGCCCGACCAACTTGGCAAAAAGATGTGCTGGTCGCCAATGATCAAGTGACCAAATTCGAACTCAATCCGGAGATGCTCGGCAAGCCCTTCGCCCATCTTTTCAACGGCCCCAATGATGATGACAAATGGCTCTATCAGGATTTGCCGCCACAGTATTGGGACGACTATAAGGATAGGCTCTGGTCGCAAATGCACCTCGATGAGGGCGCATCCTATCGGGCATGGACCTGGATAGCGGAAAAGGGCCCTGACTTTTCCGCTAACATTCGGGACTGGATTTCAACGCGAGCACCACGTGACGCCGCTGGAAACCTTGTTCATAATGATCCCAAAAACCCATCAAGGTTCTTTATTCGCCACGAGCAAAAACCGAAGATGGATATAAGTACTGCTTACACGTGGGACAATGATGCCAATATCAGTAAGAGCGATCGTGAGGATCAGTTTGACGGGCCGCTTGCTAAAGAAGCCATGATCCATGCGGGTCATGATCTCACCATCCATGTGACCGAACTCAACAATGAATACAGCTCCATCGAGGCTGGCGGCAATGCCGATCTGAAAGGCGATACGCTCAACAATCTCGGTGTCGCCCTGCGCCGCATCACTCTGACCAAATGCAACGCACAAGGTGCCTGCGAATATTATGACAAGGATGGCAAGCGCGACCCTTCAAAAGATATTGCCAAGGGGACAGAAATCATAACCGGAGACAAGGTTGTTGACGGTGCTTTTGGCACAATCAAGGTCGCCGGCACGATGCTTTCCGACTTTAAAACGGTCACTAATAATGTACCCGAAAACATGCCAAGTGGCGGGGCCAAGCTTGCCGACCCCACAAAAGATCCCCAAAAGACACCCGACCCACTTGCCGCCATCAATGATCTGACCGCCGGTCCGGCCCTGTTTACCCCCAATCCGGCGCTGGCGCTGCTTGAGGCCGATGGCAATCCATCCGCTCCATCCGCGCCTTTAGCCCCCCTGCCGCCGGAAGCCCGAGCGGCGTTCCTGGAAAAGCTTGCTGCCATTCCCTCCAAGCCACAATCGGGTGGCTTTGGCGGCACCATACCCGGTCAGGTCTTCCTTTATGAAACCCGCATTGCCTTCCTTGATGTCGGTAAGTTCTATGGCTCCGGCTATTTCATGAACCGGATAGGCTATAAGCCGGAACACGCCATCCCCTTCCTTGGCGATGCCTATTTCGAAAACCAGTTAATTGACCAGCAGATGCGCCAGCTCGCCAGTCAGGGCCTTGGCAAAGGCTCATTTATTCCAGGTTCCGACGCCATAGAACAGATGAAGTCCCTGCTCGATAATGGCCTCGACTATGCCAAAGCTCATAATCTGTCGATTGGCCAAGCCTTGTCGTCCGATCAGGAGGCAGCGCTGACACAATCGGTGGTGCTTTATGTCAAGAAAAACATCAAGGGCGTCGATGTTTTGGCTCCCGTCGTCTATCTCGCCCCTAATGACAAAGCCAATATTACGGTTGCCGGCGCAATGATGTCCGGCGGTTCGGTCAATATGAATGTCGGTAATCTCAATAATTCCGGCGCGATCATGGCCAAAACCGATCTGAAGCTCACCGCCACCAATATCAAAGCTGATGGCGGCAATTTCATTGCCGGCGGCAATGCTGACCTTTCCGCTTCGCAGTCGATGACGCTCAAAGCCCAGACGCTCAACATCGCCGGTACCAATGTCGTCAATCCCAATGGCGGGGTTCAGGCGGGCGGTAATGTCAAACTCCATGCCAATGACAATCTCGTGGTGCAGGGTGTCAATGTCAAAGTCGGCGGCGATGCGAGTTTGAGCGCAAAAAACATCACACTTGATGTGGTCAAAGCCCTCAATAACGGCTCGCAAAATGCCACCGGCGCGAAGATCGAGACCGGCGGCAGCCTGTCGATGAAAGCGCAGGACACTATCAATGTCATCGGCTCCTCGGCCAAAGCCGGAACTTCGCTGGAGATGGAGGCGACAAAGGGCTCGGTCAATGTCGTCACCGCCGATGTGGCCCGCAAGACCGATGATGGCTATTCCAAAATAGCCAAGACAGCCCAGCAGCAATCGCAATTATCGTCGGGTACAGACACCAAGATAACGGCGGGTGACGATATTCTCCTCTCCGGCAGCAAGGTCAATGCAGGAGGTAATGTTGGCTTGAAAGCAGGCGATGATATCAACATTACCGCCGCGCAGAGCCAGAGCACGACGAAATTTGGCAAGAATTCTTCTTCCGACATCACCCATACCGGCTCGGAAATCATTGCTGGTGGCAAGATCACTGCGCTTGCCGGCAATGTCGACAGTGACGGCAATCTCATCAAGGGCGGCGATCATGATCTGTCCATCATTGGCTCAAAATTGCAGGCAGGCGGCAAGGTCGATCTAAAAGCCTCCGATGGCGTTTCCATTGCCGAGGCCACCGACAGTTCGACACTGGACATGCAAAGCAGTGGAAAGAAAAAGGGCGGACTGTTCCGTCAAAAAATCAATGTGGAAGGCCACACCGAAACCTCCACCGCCATTGGCTCCTCCATCAGCGGCGGCACGGGCATCGACATTGTGTCGGGTGGAGATACGGTCATTTCCGCTTCCAAGCTGAAAGCCGGACCGGACAAAGGCGGACAGATGCCGCAGGACAAAAAGGCCGGGATCAATATCACCACCGGTGGCGATCTGACCATTGCATCCGGCAAGAACACGTTGGAGCGCCACGACAAGTCGAGTGGCAAAGGCTTTTTGACCAAAAAATCCTCCTCGCTTGACGGTTATGATGAAAGCATCGTCGGCTCCGACTTCGACGCCTCCGGCGGCATCAATCTCAATGCCGGCAAGGATGCGCTTATTTCCGGCTCGAAACTACACGCAGGCGATGGCTTGCATGTAGAGGGTGATTCTGTCTCGATCATTGGGGCACAGGAAGACCATTCGCTGACCACACAATCGAAGAAGTCGGGCCTGTTTGCCGGCGGCGGTGACGGGTTTTACTCGCTGTGGGGCAAAAACCAGAAGGACAATAAAAATACCTCGACGCTGAATGTCGGCTCTGATCTTTCTGCCGGCCAAGGGGTGAGCATCAAGGCACGTAAGACCGATCTGAATATTGTCGGCTCGGATGTCACTTCCGGCAAGGGCTATGATACGGACCTTGATGCCGTGCGCGATGTCAACATCCTGCCCGGTGCCGAGAGCATGTCCAAAGAGGAGAAAGAAAAGCGCTCGGGCTTTGGCATTCAGGTGACTTCAGGCAATGGTTCGGCCTCTATCGGCATCGGCTATGGTTCGCAGACAGATCAGCTCCGCCAAGGCTCCAACACCAATGCGGTGTCGAGGCTTCATGCCGGACATGACCTGAACATCCATGCCGGGCGCGATCTGAACAGTCAGGGCGGGCAACTCTCAGCCGAGCGTGATCTCAATCCAACCGCCGGGCACGATCAGAACTACCTCTCAGGTCAGGACAAGACCAATTACGCGGCTATGCATGAAAAGCTGTTTGCCGGGGTCAGCGCGTCTGTCTCCTCCGGGCTGCTTGCCTCTGCCAACAATGCGGCGGATGCAGCTTCGCGTGTCAGCAGTGTTTCCGGCACCAAAGCGGTGTCGAATGTGGCGATTGCCAGCCTCAATGCCTATAAGGCGCTGGAAGATGCCAAAGGTCTTCTGAAGGGCAATGGCACGCTCGGGTCCATTTCAGCGACAATCGGCTTTGAGCAGAGCAAAAGCGAGCAGAACGGCGGAACCTCAACCCCCATCCCGACCACGCTGCGCGCCGGGCATGCGATCAATTTTGATACCGGCCATGATCTGATTGGCAAGGGTATGCAGATGAATGCCGGGGTGGATGCGACCGGCAAGGATATTTCCGATCCCAATGACAAGCAATCGGGCCTGATCAAGTTCAAGGTCGGCCACGATGTGCTCCTCGAAAGCGCGCAGGAGCTTTCCGATCATTCGGGCAAGAACAGCTCCGCCGGGGCCGGTATCGGCCTTGGCATTAATCTTGGGCTTACAAATGGCGTGCTGGTGCCCAGTGCCGGTCTCACTCTCGGCGGGCATTTCGGTAAGGGTCGTGACAATGGCGCGTCGGTGACGCAGCTCAACACCCATGTCAATGCCAAACATATCGAGCTTGATATCGGAAATGATATGGCGCTGAAAGGCGCGGTCATCAACAGCGGCGATGCTGTCACCGGCAAGGTCGGCGGCAATCTCACCATTGAAAGCCGACTTGACACACGTACAGAAAAATCCCGCCAGCTCAATGTTAATGCCGGGCTGAATGCCGGGGCGCTTGATCTGAATGGCACAATACAAAAAGGTGACGGCGATGCAGCGATTGTCGGCGAGCAATCGGGCATACATGCCGGCAGTAGCGGGTTTGATCTCGAGGTCGGGGGCAAGACAAAGCTTATCGGCGGGTTGATCACCTCTCAGGCGCCTGAAGACAAGAACCACCTGACGACGGGCACGCTGGAGGCCTCCGATCTCGACACCCACTCGGATTGGAAAGCCAGGACTTACGGAGGCGGGATTTCAGGCGGGCTGCCCTTCGTCGCCCCGTCAATGAAGGAGGGCGAAACTGAGACCGGCAAGGCACGCTCTGCCATTGCACCGGGCACGATCATCATCACGGACCCTGTCCATCAGAGCCAGAACATAGCCGACATTAACCGCGATACGGCCAATACCAACACCTCGCTGCCGGGAATACCGGACCTGAAGAAGGTTCTGGATGAACAGTACAAGACGCAAGCCGAGCTACAGGCGGCAATGGCGGAAGCAGCCGGCCTTTCCGGGCGCATCGCCGATGATTTTGCCAGGAATGCCACCACCGAAGAGGGCAGGAAATTCTGGGATACGGGCGGTCTTGGCCGCTCCGCGCTACATGCAGCGGCAGGCGCGCTGCTCGGCGGGGTCAATGATGTCGCCGGCGCCATCAAAGGCGCGCTCGGCGGGGCAATTGCCACCCTCACCGCGCCGCAAATCCACGAGCTTGTGGAAAAGATCGTCGCAGGCACCAAGCTTGGCGGCACGCCGCAGGGCGAAGCGCTGGTCAACGGCGTCACCTCCAGCATCGTCCAGAGCCTCGCCGCCGGTGTTGGCGGCGGCGATGCCGCGGCCTATGCGGGCAATGAGGTTAAATATAATTATCTGACGCACCAAGAAATTGAGAAATTCAATCTTGAGATGGTGCAATGCGGTCAAGACACCAAATGTCAATTTGAGACCTATTTAAGATATGCCAAGAGCTCGGCCGATCGCAATGATGAGGTAAGCGCCTGCGATAATGAAGAATGTAGACAGGAGCTTTATGATGGGTTTTTGAAGGCGAAGGAAGTTGCCAATTCACTTCTCAATCCTTTCAACCATAATAATGATCAGTTCTACACTCTGCTTTCTGCTTTACAATCGAATGAGGTGAACTCGGCCGTAAACGAAATAGCACTGGCCAGAGAGCACGCTTTGTCCGATGCGAAAGAAGATTGTGGAGCCGATGATTCCTGTACCCGGAAGCGTTCGCAAGAACTGTTCAACAATTGGGCGCATGAGAAAGATAACAAGCAGCTCATCGCATTCGTATCGGGTGTAATCCTTGCCGTCAGGCCGGGGGAAAATCATGGCAGCAAGAAACCGGGTGCGGGACCAACTGGACCGCAGCCTAAGTTTAATCAATCAGGCCATCGCGCCGACTTTTATGACGAGGCGGGCAATCCGCTCAAATGGCGCAATCCATTGACCAACCAGATCGAAGATATCCCGCCGGGGATGAATTTGCACAAGGATCACTTGTTTCCGATAAAAGAGATTGAGGATTTGCGCGACTTTGGCAAACTGTCACCGGCACAACAGAAACAATTGCTCAATGACCCAATGAATTATCAGCCGATGGAGGGGTCGATGAACTGTTCGAAAGGCTGTAAGGTTGAGGGAACACCAAACCAATGGGATACCTATAAGGGGCAGCCGCTCAGTCCGGAATATAAACAATGGCTTGAAAAAGAGCAGGACAAGATGAAGATCCATTTCGAAGAACTCATCAAAAATATGGCAAAGGGCGGAGGAGGAAAATGACTTATCCAAATGTCACAAGAAAAGAATTTCTTTCTCATAAAGATATAATCGCCTTGTGGACCCGCAGTGAAGACATTCCTGCTGATGTAAAGCACCGCATATTTGATCCGGAAGGATCAGGATACGATTATTATACGCCGCTAGCCAAGGGCAAGGAATGGCTGTTTGAACTGACTTGCAAGCACCAGCCGAGAACCGGGGCTTTGCTGATGCAGGGCGGGCCGTTATTTGTGCGTGTCCGTGCAGGTGATGCTGTCTCTTTATTACTGGATATGGGCCTTGAGGTTCATGGCAAGGTTATCCTGATACGGCGTGGATTCTGGCAATATAACCCTGATGATCCCGGCTATCAGGCGCAGATTGAACGGGTCAATGCCAATCTGACCAAGAATTGGGGGCGCCCAATGAAGTCAGAAGAGCGCCACCTCAGCCTGCCCCTACCAATCCGTGAAGCTTACTATTTTCGCTTTGACGGGATGAGCATTCCAGCCAAACCGATCAGTGGCCCCTTCGAGCGTCTTTTGCCTTTTCCGATTGGTCGTCCTTGGCAAAGTTGGGATCACTATCTGGAGAATCTCAGAGGCTACAAAAAGAAATATATTCCCTGGCTGGAAGAACGCATTCCCGGCATTAAGAAACCTTTCAATGCTCGCGCCTATACCAGCTTCATGATGTTTATGGCGGCGGGGCCAAATCCTGCCGGCAAAGAAGGTGACGTATTCTTTGTCAAAAATGCGGAAGGTATGCAGGATGGTGTGATCTATCATATCAAGGACGCCGATATTGAAAACATGCGCATTCTCACCGAACCAGCCGAGGCCATAGACCGCTATTGCGAACACATGCTCTTGGAAAAAGAAGGGCGGTTTGATTTTCTGCCCTACGGCAGCCCAATGTGAGCTGAATGCAGAAAATGCCAATCTTCGCTACTCAATCCGTCAGCCACAATGCGGTACGCAAGCCAGCGGCAATTTTGCTGCCAACGATAATTTCTATCGACGCCTGCGGTCTCCGAGCAATCGGGTATTCATGCCGACAGTAGCGGGTTTGATCTTGAGGTCGGGGGCAAGACAAAGCTTATCGGTGGGTTGATCACCTCTCAGGCGCCTGAAGACAAGAACCGCCTGACGACGGGCACGCTGGAGACCTCCGATCTCGACATCCACTCGGATTGGAAAGCCAAGACTTACGGAGACGGGATTTCCGGCGGGCTGCCCTTCGTCGCCCCG
>UCNP01000111.1 GCA_900473335.1 Hyphomicrobiales bacterium
TCTTGAGGCTCCACATCTAGCTACGCCAAGCTCATTGAGCCAAAGTTAATGTGATAACACCCCCGATTACTTTGCCAAGCTTTCGCGAACAGAACCTTCACGCCATGTCGGCGCGAGAGACCGGCTCAGCGAGAGTATGCAAGCCAGTAAGACAGCTACAGCCGTGAAAATAATCAGCGAAACTTGTACGCCCCAATACTCAGATACTATTCCAGCTAACGCCGAACCGAGGGGATAAAGCGAAAAGGCTATCAATCGACACGCACTGTTAACCCGCCCCTGAAGTCGCTCCGGTACAGATTTGACGCGATAAGCAAATTGCATAACCGCGTACAACGAGTAGAAACCGATAATCAGCCCATAGACTAAGCCGAGCATTAGCAAGCTCGGTACTATGATCAATGCACCAAAGGCGGCCGCATGCAGCCATGCGGTCAAGACCACTCCTCGTCCGAAGCCGTGCAGGCGCAACCAGCGAGTGCCGCAAAGTGATCCCAAAACACTTCCAATGCCTCCGCACGCAACTGTTGTCCCAATCGAGGCATTGCTAGCCCCCAGATTTTGGCCCAGTGTAATTGCGATGAGTGGCATCGCGGCGTTGATGAGATTTAAGCCACCCATAATGCATGCAAGCAAAAGAACGAGGCGGGCACCGGTAAGCCATCGAATTCCCTCCGTTATTTCCTCGACCAAGGTTTGACGGACTTCCTGGCGGGAGAGATTTAGCTCAGTCTTAAGAATCCGCAGCAGAATGAAGGAAGATAGGTAGCAAAACCCACCTGCGAATAGCGCCCCACCAATCCCCCAAAATTGGTAGACGATGGTAGCTGCTGGCGGCCCGATGATCATCGCGGTCCCGAAACCAGCTTCGTTCGTACTGGATGCCTGAGGCAACAATTCCCTGGGCACGACGCTTGAAAGGGCTGCTGCTTCAGCGATGTTGAAGAATACGAACAAAATGCCATCTATCAGACAGACGAAGTAAATGTGCCATTGATTGATAGCGCCGTAATGAGCCATTACGCCAAGGCCGAAAAACGCAACAAAACGTCCGATTTGGCAGGCCATCATAATGTGTTTGCGGTTCCAGCGATCGACCAGTGCTCCCAATGGCAAGCTCAGGAAGAAATAAGGCGCAGACCTCAATACACCTGCCACCCCGGCGGCAGCCAGTGACCCGGTGAAATTGAGGATCAACAGCGGAAAGATCACATTCATGCCAGCCCCGACCAGTGTCGACGCAGTTTGTGCCGAAAGCAAAAAAACGTAATCGCGGATGTGCCAGAGTTTCATTGCGACCTTTTCCCCATGTCAGTCAATTCCGCGAAGCTTGTAGCGTGAACTGTCGATTTACACTTCTTATCAAAGCATTATCTCAATAGCTGAACTGTCCGGCAAAACCGCTATCTGATGCACACATCT
>UCNP01000170.1 GCA_900473335.1 Hyphomicrobiales bacterium
ATGCCATGCAACGCACCCGACGGCTCGTTACGGTGGCAAGCACCGAACTCGGCCAGACGCATCGGCAACTCGCGGTAGCTTTTCAGGCCCTGATTGAACACCTGCACGTGGCATGGGCAGTTCATCGGCTTGATGGCGTAGTCGCGGTTTTCCGACTGAGTGGTGAACATGTTGTCGGCGTAGTTGGCCCAGTGCCCGGATTTTTCCCACAGGCTGCGGTCGACGACTTGAGGAGTCTTGATCTCAAGGTAGCCGTTGTCGCGCTGGATCTTGCGCATGTACTGCTCGAGCACCTGGTATAGAGTCCATCCATTCGGGTGCCAGAACACCATGCCCGGCGACTCTTCCTGAGTGTGGAACAGGCCCAGACGCTTGCCGATCTTGCGGTGATCGCGCTTCTCGGCTTCTTCGATGCGCTGAATGTAAGCCGCCAGCTGTTTCTTGTCCGCCCAAGCGGTGCCGTAGACGCGCTGCAATTGCTCGTTCTTGGCGTCGCCACGCCAGTAGGCGCCCGACAGCTTGGTCAGCTTGAAGGATTTCAGGAAACGCGTGTTCGGCACGTGCGGACCGCGGCACATGTCGACGTATTCTTCGTGATAGTACAGACCCATGGCCTGCTCGTTCGGCATGTCTTCGACCAGACGCAGCTTGTAATCTTCGCCGCGGGCCTTGAACACTTCGATCACTTCCGCGCGCGGAGTGACTTTCTTGATGACGTCATAATCCTTCTCGATCAGCTGCTGCATGCGCTGCTCGATGGCCGCCATGTCTTCCGGCGTGAAAGGACGCTCGTAGGCGATGTCGTAATAGAAGCCTTCGTCGATGACCGGGCCGATGACCATCTTCGCGGTCGGGTACAGCTGCTTGACCGCGTGGCCAACCAGGTGCGCGCAAGAGTGGCGAATGATCTCCAGCCCCTCTTCATCCTTTGGCGTAATGATTTGCAGGGTCGCGTCGCTGCTGATGATGTCGCTGGCGTCGACCAGTTGGCCATTGACCTTGCCCGCGAGCGTGGCTTTGGCCAGACCTGCACCAATGGATGCGGCGACCTCGGCTACGGAAACCGGGTGATCGAATGAACGTTGACTGCCGTCGGGAAGAGTAATAG
>UCNP01000113.1 GCA_900473335.1 Hyphomicrobiales bacterium
TGCCAGCACTACTTCGAGGCCGCGGGATATGACCAGAAATAAGCCGAATCTGCTCTAGAGGAGCCGGTGGTTCCTGAGCAACATTCAAGCCGGGGTCTTGGTGCGTTTCGAAGTTGTTGAAGTCGCCACGGACAGCGGGGGAGCGTTCAGTCGGAACATAGGTGCCTCCTAGGAGAGCAGCAGCTTTGGCCTTATGGCCTTCCATCTGAGTGAGGACTTTATCTTGCACCGTGCCGGGAGCGCCGCCATTATTAGCGTCTGAGGCATTGTAGCGCCCGACACTTCCTGCGTTGATCGCAGAGTAAATGTCGAGCAAGCCCATTCCCGACTTAACACCCCGGTCTTGGAGGTATTTGAAGACGGCACCTACTTGTTCCGTTACGGACATATCGGAGTAAACGCCATATTGCTTGCGTTGCGGTTCACCCCATTGGATCAATCCGCGATGCTCGCCATGCTGTGTTACAGGTCCTTTCTTCCAAGGATCGAATGTACCGGCAGTCTCGTAAGAGATAGCGGTTGCAACTTCCATTGGGTCAAGGCCGTACTTCTGGCCGTTGGCGATGAGTGCGTCTTTCAGTTCTGTATTCATGTTCTTTCCCTATAAAAATACCCCCGGAGGTCATCCAAGGGCACTGCTTGATTTCAATTATCGTGGTGTTTGTTCGTGCCGGGTTCCGCCAAGGGGAAGCTTTCCGTTCCACCCCGCCCAAAGGCACCCTGTCAGGGTAAAGATGATTCCTTGACCCTATACGGCTCGTGTTTCCGCCACCTGATACCGGCGTCGTTCTCGTGGATATCGATTGCAGCCCAATCACCAGCCGTTCGGTTACTGTTCCAAACAGGTCTTCCGTTGCGGGTTATGTTCACGACCGCCTGAGCCTCAAGTCCCATCTCTATGAGGACACGGCAAATCGGAGGTATGGGGTCTTTGGTTTTCTTGGTGACTTTGATTTCCTCACCCCGAAATGTCGAGGTGGCAGAGTTTGGTCCGATTAGTTCAATCAGATGCATATTTATTGCTGTCGGGTAGAAGCACACAAAGGCGTTGCCGCTCTGTGGCTGTGTTACTGCCCGGTTGATGTCGCCGCTGTCGGGCGGGTCGTTATCGGCTGCTGGTAGTTTCGGTTCATGTCTTTCCTATTTTTATGTTGTTAGAGTCGATTGAACTCAACGAGGGGGTTTGATTGGTCGTCATGGTGAACCTCGGTATGGACATCATCCGACAAGGTGCTAACCCCGATGGGAATACGCTTACCTTCCGTCCATGACAGTTCATCGACCGGGGTTGCATCGAAAGCTTGCTGAATCTGTTCCCTCCGGATTTGACTGGAAGTCTTCGGCAAGATTGCCCTTTGTGTACTTCGTTCCTCGGATTTCAGGAAGGATCGGGTCATTGCGAGTTTCTGCTTCTGTGACAGTTCGGCGTTTTCCTTCCAACGCCATCCTGAGGGCAGCTTGAGTTTTGCTCGGGTTTCCCTTGAGATGTCTGTACGTCCCGCCCGTTTGCTTCTGCCTTGGTTGTTGGAATGCTTCCGGTCGGCGTCCTTCTTCTTCTTGAGTTCAGCGCGGTTCCATAGCACCCGGTCCACAGATCGTTGTTCTGCCTCCGCATATTCCTCAGTAGTAAAAGTCCACCTGTCGTCGCTCCACATGACAATCAAAACAACTTCGTGGTCGCTCAAGTCTTGTGGATTGTCATGGGCAGTCATTGCACGGAAGCAATCCATGTTCCCGATGTGCTGGCCATCTGCCGTTGTGACTATGAAATCCTCAGGCTTTATACCTAGGGCCTTCTGATGCTCTATCTCAGCCTTGGTGAGTGGCCCCATCATTTGCATTACTGGCTCATTCCTCGAAGGACTGGTGATAACGTCAGGTATGCGCTAGCGCATAGTAATGGGCGCACAGAGGTGCCTCTAAAAGTCATCATTCTGCTCCCCTTCATCCCCCAAATCCTCAAGAGAAATCTGCCCGAAAGCGTCACCATACTGAGCAAGTGCATCGACCATCCCTTGTGCTCCTATGATTGAAGCCAAGGCCCCGACAACAGCGGCTTGTCTCCTGTGAAGTTTGCTTCCGAAAGACTTCTTGAGACGCCTCACATATTCATCAATCTCGGCTTGCTCCATTTCCTCCGTCCACTCCGGCATGGGCTCGCAATCAGTAACGAGGCTATGGGCTTCCCAAAGACTGCCCCAGTCACCCTCAGGGTGCGTCTCAGTCAATTTCCGCCGTAGCCTTCGCAGTTCAGCAATGAAGGTCTGACCCATGCCGGATCGTTGGGCCTGTTGTTCCTTCGAGCCATGGCCTATCTTAACGAGCTTCCAAGCAGCTTCATGTCGCTGCAATCTGGTCATCGGAAGGACCGTCTTGGAGTTCGCCTCTATTGCCGCTGCTATGGCTTCCTCAAGGGTTCCTCCAATCCGCTTCACAGGCACTTTCCCTGTCACCTTAGCTGCAAGGTAGGCCGCTATCCGGTGGTGACCATCGACACAATAATCCTTCCCACCCACTTCAAAGACAATGATTGGGTCAAACTGTTTGAGTTCGCTCGGCATTCCCTTAAGTGCCCTATGGAGGTCTCTTGCGTGTTCTTCAAAGCCACCGTTATCGTTATCCCGACCCGAGGTTCGGGCAGAGAACAGCGAGGGTATCCGGGTGATTAACTTAACGGGCACCATATCCGGGCCTAAAGGTTTTCTTGGACTGCCCTGAGGGTATTGACTGATGATGTCGTTGAGGCGTCGAAACGCCCCGTCGAATGTTTCCATTATGGTTCCTTATGTTGAATGTTGGTGAGACTGTCCGCGTCCGTTCACACCGATCCACAGACAAACGCCGAGGCATTTGAATGGGACCGGAAAACGATATATTCATGAATTAGTAAAGCCGCCCCGAGCCACCCTCAGGCCGGGAAAGGGCAACCTGAAAGTGTCTGCGAGGGGCGACTTAACAAAACCATGGCTTGAAGAGTGACGTAGTAGAAGCAAGTAAAGCGCCTGACAAAAATCGCCTTCTCTCCTAGGCCGTAGTGATGATTT
>UCNP01000062.1 GCA_900473335.1 Hyphomicrobiales bacterium
TCATCAATAGTCTCGCTGAAAATCTTCGGTGCTCTTTCGGACATCAACGGGATTTTTGCAACAGAGCCATTGAAATCATGTCTGGCAGATTTGCGATCCGGTGATTGCCTGATCGTCTGGAAACTTGATCGCCTCGGTCGCTCTCTGCCGCACCTATTGGCGATCATCAACGATCTCAAGAACCGGGGCGTATCATTTCGTTCCCTGACTGAACAGATGGACACGACAACCGCCCAGGGGGAACTTTTCTTTTCGCTCTTCGGTGCTCTTGCTCAGTATGAACGTTCACTCACGCAGGAAAGGGTGAATGCGGGACTGGCAGCAGCGCGCCGACGAGGACGTAAGGGTGGCCGTCCTCTCGCTGTTGATCCCGAAAAGATGGAACAGATTCTCGCTGCGCTCAATGCCGGAACCAGCAAGGCATCCGTCTGCCGATCATTCAACATTCCTCGATCAACACTTATCGATACATTGAGCCGCATCGGTTGGAGTGGAGCAATCACCCAGGCCTGACACTGGACGTTCATGGTTTGTCCAAAGTCCCGTACGATTTCGCGGTGTTCTTGTCGTGGCCCCTATTCGCGTTGCCCGTTTGCGCGCTATCGTACACAACGAAAGATAGTCCTGCTCTTGCGCAATAAGCTCCTTGGTCAAGAGGCCAATACCTGCTTTCAAAGTCGGATAATCGGGCGTGCGACCGGAGTTCAATATCCGGGCAATCTGGTTGAGATTAACGCCGATCGCTCGAAGCTGACGGCTATATTCACGAATTGCCTCGCGCACATCGCCATCAAATGTTGGGCCAAATCCAGCAGCTTCACGGGCAAAGCGCCTGAATGCTTCGCTCGCAGTAAGCGAGTGTTCAGCGCAGTATGCCCTGAAAGCAAGATATTCGTCCTCGCTAAGGCGAGCATGAATGACCTTATCTTTTAGGGGTCGGAACAAGATCTGTTCCCGCAGACACGCTAAGGCCGAACGGAATGTGAACTTTCGTCGCGAACCCGCATGACGGTCTGTCGGCTGGTTGCGAATTTTCGCGCGATCGCCGAAACGCTCATGCCTTTCGCTAGATCTTCGCGTACATCTTTCTTCTGCTCATCACTGAGCGTGGCCGGCCGGCCGAGGGTCTTGCCTTCCGATTTGGCGCGCTTGAGGCCGGATTGCGTCCGCTCGACCAGCAGATCCCGTTCGAACTGGGCGACGGCGTTAAGCACCTGCATGGTCATTGTGCCGGATGAACTGGTCAGGTCCGCGCCGCCGAGAGCGAGACAATAGACCCGAACGCCCATTTCCGAGAGCGCCTTGACGGTGATGCTGACATCGATCGCGTCACGGCCGAGCCGATCGAGCCTGGTGACAATGAGAATGTCGCCCGACTCCAAGCGATCCATGAGTTTGGAAAACCCGCGGCGCTGCTTGATAGCGGTGCTGCCGGAGACTACCTCGGTTACGATCCGGCGCGGCTCGACCTGGAAGCCGGCGGCTTCAATTTCCTGAATCTGATTTTCGGTGGTCTGGCCGGTCGTCGAGACGCGGACATAGGCAAAGGTGCGTGGCATGGGTTCAATTTCGTCCGAATAGGCTGTCGGAAATATCTATGCTGTTCGGAATCCTGTCAAGATAATTTGTGGACAGAGTGTTTTGCCCCTGTACGCAATCGCTCGTTTTCGGACAGGAGATATGACTGATTGTTATGAATGAGCAGGCATATCGGAGCGAGTAAGTGGGTCGAAGGAAGCTGATCAGCGTGGCAGAAGCGCAAACCCTTCTAGACCTGCCGATGGACGAAGACAGCCTCATCCGCTATTATACGCTGGATGCCAGCGATCGTCTCGAATGCGAATTGCGCCGGCGCGCTCACAACAAACTCGGTTTCGCCATCCAGCTTTGTGTCATCCGACAGATTGGAAGGCATCTTGGCGAGTCTGAGCAACCGCCTTCAGCTATCGTCGATCATATTGCTGCTCAACTCGGCATCGAGCCAAAGGCCTATGTCATCTACGCCCGTCGTACCCAGACCCATTTCGACCATAGCCGATACATTGCGGATTATCTCGGGCTTCACACGGCAAACCGCGATGATCGTCGTGCTGCGTTGCTGGCCGCGACCGAGGTGGCTGCGGCAGGAGACAAAGGGCTGCCTATCGCTACCGCCGTCGTTAACACCTTTCGAGGGCGGAAAGCGCTGCTGCCGTCCCAACATTCTATTGAGAAGATCGGCATAGCAGCTCGCGCGCTTGCCCGCCGTCGTGCAGAGGGCGCATTACTCTCGGATCTCGATCTGGAGAAGCTCGAAACTCTTGATGCGCTTTTGGCTGTTGACCCGGCGATCGGGCAGACGCGCTTTCACTGGCTGCGCTCTGCTCCCGATGCACCGGGCGCGAGCAACCTGGTCGGACTGACGGAACGAATTGCGTTCCTGCGTTCGCTCGGGATCGATCCCGGTTTACAGGCGCGCATTACTTCCGGACGGTGGGACCAGATGATCCGCGAGGGTGATGCCACGCCGACGTGGCTTGCTGGCGACTTCAGCGCCAGCCGTCGGCGTGCGACGATCGCGGCGCAGGTCATAAAGCTCGGGCAGAAGCTCACCGACGATGCGGTGATGATGTTCATCAAGTTGATGGGTCGACTGTTCTCGAAGGCTAACAACCAGAAAAAGCAGCGTCACATGGATGCCCGCCTTGAAACATCCAAGGCACTCCGGTTGTTCCTCGACACGATCGTCGCCCTGCAGGCCGCCAATGACACCGATGAAGATGCGCTTGTGACAATCAACCGGCAAGTTGGCTGGCATCGGCTACTTCAGATCAAACCCGGCCTTGAAGCGATGGTAGGGAATGCCGACGCTTCGCCACTGGTGGTGGCGGCCGAGCAGCATGGGAATATCCGCAAATTCGCCGGCACTTTCCTTCAGACATTCTCGTTCCTTTCGCGCCGCCGGCACGATCCGCTGCTTTCTGCGGTAGCGACTCTGAAAACACTTTATGCAGAAGGCCGCCGTGTTCTGCCTGATCGCGTGCCGATCGGCCATCTTGGCACAACCGAGAAGAAACTGGTTTTTGAGGATGGAAAGCCGGATCGGCGGCTTTACGAAATCGCCACGCTCACGCATTTGCGTGACCGGCTTCGGTCGGGTGATATCTGGGTTGAAGGTAGCCGGTCGTTCCGGCCGATCGACGAGCATCTCATGCCGAAGCCGGCTTTCGTTGCGCTGAAGGGGCAAGATCAACTCGGGCTCGGTGTCCAGGCGGACTGCGCTGCCTGGCTTACCGGGGTCCGACAGATGATGGATGCCAATCTCAAACAGTTGGCTTGGCGCGCCCGTTTCGGGAAGCTCGATGGCGTGAGGATGGAGAATGGCACTCTGATCGTGACGCCTCGTGCCAGCGAGGTACCGTCTGCGGCCGAAGCCCTCAATGCCGAAATCACGGACATGTATCCTTTGGTCGAGGTCCCCGATCTCCTGCGGGAAGTGCATGAATGGACCGGGTTTGCCGACCAGTTTACTCATGTCCGAACTGGAGATGTACCGCAAAACATCGGCGCCATACTGGCAGGCGTGCTTGCCGATGGCACAAATCTGGGTCCGAAACGCATGGCGGGGGCGTCGAAGGGGATCAGCGCTCACCAGATTGGCTGGATGCGCAGCTTCCACGCGCGTTCGGAAACCTACCGGGCGGCACAGGCGGCCGTGACCGATGCCCACACGCGCCATCCGCATTCGCAAATCTGGGGCAATGGAACGAAAGCGTCATCTGACGGACAGTTCTTCCACGCCAGCGACCGGGCCGCCAGACGCGGCGATATCAATCTCCACTATGGCAGCGAGCCCGGCACGAAATTCTACAGCGGCCTTTCCGACCAGTACGGCTATTACAGCATCCTGCCGATCAGCCCGACCGAAAGCGAGGCCGTGTATGTGCTCGACGGCCTGTTTGATCACGACACCATTTTGGAAATCGAGGAGCTGTTCACGGATACGGGCGGGGCCAGCGATCATGTCTTCGCGTTGTTCTGCCTGATCGGCAAGCGCTTTGCGCCGCGCCTTCGCAATATCAAGGACCGGAAATTCCACACCTTCGAGAAGGCCGATGCCTATCCCTCATTGGCAAATCATATCGGCGCACCGATCAACACCGCGCTCATCATGGAACATTGGGACGACCTCTTGCGCCTTGCCGCCTCGATCACTACCTGCACCGTCGCGCCGTCGGCAATTCTCAAGCGATTGTCCGCCTCGTTAAAATCCAGCGAGTTGGCCAGAGCACTCCGCGAACTCGGCCGCATCGAGCGGACCCTGTTCATGATCGAATGGTATTCGACGCCGGCACTTCGCCGGCGTTGTCAGGCCGGTCTGAACAAGGGCGAAGCCGCGCACAAGTTGAAGCGCGCCGTCTTTTTCCATGAGCGCGGCGAAATCCGTGATCGGTCCTTTGACAGCCAGGCATTCCGGGCTTCCGGCCTAAACCTGGTCGTCAGTGCGATCGTGCACTGGAACACCGTCTATCTCAGCCGGGCCACGGCGCATTTGCGTCAGCAGGGTCGGCATATTCCTGACGAACTGCTGAAACACGTCTCGCCGCTCAGTTGGGAGCATATCAATCTCACCGGCATCTATTCTTGGGATACCGAGCAGCAGAAGCCGGATGGCTTCAGGCCGCTGCGACTTCCAGGCCGACTTCTTCGCGCGGCGTGACACGCAACTATTGTTTACGCCCCATGGCTGGTGCGAGCAGTTCAAGTTCATTTGTCATGAGCCCGCCAGACCAGTCATCAGGCAGCGACTTGAGGTCGGCAATTGTGTCGACGCCATTGGAATAGTTTCCGCCATGGTAGGGTCCGATAATGAACACCTCGCTGCCGGCGTCTCTAAACCGGTCAAGCAGGCGATAAGGCCATCCCCACATATCAGGCGCCATATTGATCGGAATGTAGACGACACCGTTTTTGCAGGGCGATGGCACTATGCTGGTCCATCCCCACTTCGCATACTCCTTCAGGCATGCCATCGCCGACACTCTGGTCGTTGTCTTCAAACCCGGCATCAATGCCTTAAGCTTTGCAATCGGGCGTTCTCCGCCATAGACGAAAAGCTTGTCGGTTACCTCCGCAGGAAAAGCCTTGAGGTAGGAAGCAAACAGATCTCCTTCCTTCGGATCATTGCTCTTGATGTTCACGAGAAAGCGTTTGCCTGGAAAGGTTTCCAGCACTTCTTTCAGCGTCGGCATCAAGCCTATCCCCTTGCCTCTGAACGGAAACGTCTTTCCGCCATCCGCCGTATAACCGTATCCGACATCGAGCTTTCGAAGGTCAGTCATCGCATGCTCGCGGGTGACACCATCGCCGTCTGTTCGGCAATCGAGGGTCCAATCGTGAAATACCGCAAATTCTCCGTCCGTCGTCGGATGAATGTCAAACTCGACGGCGTCCGCACCGGCCTCGAAACTGGCTTTCATGGAGGCGATTGTATTCTCGATGAAAACGTCGCCGGACGGCAACATTCGCGTTGCTGTGCATGTGTCAGATTTGACGTTCGTCATATCGTATCGAGGCGCGATCCCGCGATGTGCAAGAAGGATAGGCTCACCTGCTGGACGCGCGGCGAGAAGATTGGTATTGAGAAGGAATATCGTCGATGAAACGACGGCAACCAGAATTAACAAACTAATCGAAATCTTCTTCAATGCTTTCGACATAACGGTTCGGTCCCCAAAAACACCGAAGCTCGTTACTGATCATGACCGATTTACGGCGAGAGCGACCCCATCGAAACGATGTAAGTGGAAATTTTCCGCCAGTCCGTGATGCACGTTCATGCTTCGTGCTGTCTTAGCGTGCCTGTGGGAACAGACCTTGTTCCGACCCCCTCCGGCTTATCAAGCTCCCAACGATTGCGATCGAGATTGGCAACGACGATAACATCGGGATTTGTCGCAATAATGCTTTCCCAACCGAGCGTAGGCCATTCCGCATCAGCGGTGATGGCATTGCGACCGCCCAGCACATCGGCGATAAAACCGGATGCACCATTCTTGCCACCAAGATAAGCATCAGCAGAAGGTGACTGGCTGGAGAACCAGAATATATAGGAGAGTTGCTTGCTGTCCTTTGGGGCATGGGAACGGAGGGTCGCTTCCCGTTTCTTAAAATCGGCGATTAGAGCTTGGCCGCGATCCGCCACGTCGAAGATTTTCGAAAGCTCGTCGATCTCCTTGTAGAGAAGCTCCATATTCCACAGCTCGTCACGGCTGCCATATTGGTCCTTGACCTTATCGGTGTTGAGGCATGTGCTGGGCGACAAATAGGCCGGAATGCCGATTTTCTCAAAATCTTCGCGCTTTGCGACTTTACTTGTAGGGCCAAGCAGGCTCGGCAATGCGGCGGCTATGAAATCTGGGTTCTGGGCAAGAATGGACTCGAAGGTTGGGAACTCTACTGTCAGCAGCTTCACTTTCGCATTCGCATCGGCAAGTGCTGGCAACACCTTGCTGGGCCAAAATGCTGTGCCAGCCATCTTGTTTTCCAGGCCGAGAAGCAACATGATTTCCGCGCTGTTCTGGCCAAGCCCGATTGCTCTTTCGGGCGCTTTCTCGAAGCTGATCGTTGCGCCGCAGTTTTCGATGATTAGCGGATACTGTGTTGATGCCGCGTATGTCGCGCTTGAAACAAAACCGAGCGAGGTGCCCAAGCACGCAATGGCGAGAAGTGTTTTCAGTCTGGTCACAGCATATCCTGTTTATTGGCCCTATACGGCGTTATGATATTGCCGCGGGTATAATCCAACTCCTCCGCCTAAAACAAGAGTATTACACTCGTATTTTAGGCGGATTATAATTGCGACAAGTTTTACAGGAAAAAACGGTCTATCAAGTCAGAGGATAATAGGTTCTTCAGAGCATTTGTTGGGCGCTGCTGATGATCGTAAAAGGTGTCGTTGGACAAGATTAAATTGCTAGAATTTAATGTTAAAATCGGCTTTCACCATTATCGCTTAGGCGTGATCAAACTTTGCCTACCATGCTTGTGACGCCGCGATCCAGCATTGTCACGGGGGCTACGTTCAAGGAATCAGCGCACACGCATCGCATCCCAACGCCGCAAAGTTATGGATGGAATATCTGTACTCCGACGAGGGTCAAATCGAATATCTCAAGGGACATTGTAACCCGATCCGTTTTAATGACCTTGTTCAGGCTAAGAAGGTCCCAGACAATTTGTTGGATGAACTGCCTCCAGTGGATTCCTATAGAAATGCCGTTTTCCCATCCCTTAAAGACCAATGCAAAGTTAAGGATGTAATAACTAAGTGATGGAATGCAGTTATCGCTCCGAGTGGGAATTGAATGATGATCGACTTTTACGGCTACTTTTCGAGGAGGCAGGGGCATAAAGTTGGCACATGACCCAAAGAGTCATAGCACGCAATGCGAGGCCTTCGAAATGAGAATGCTAAAGTATGAAGGCCTACACATATACCGAGTGCAAAGGTTTCGACACGCTTATCCGTATATTTACGAATTGTTTTTGCAATCACCGATGTACAAAAGTAGTTAGGAGCATGGCTTATCGTAGCTCTAGAATTTGAAGTTGCTGCTCTTGCCCTACAGGTAGAGGCAGTTGAGCACTATCCGATGATTTAAATTGAAACGACAACAAAGCAGAATTTATTCAACAATTTAATATGTTGCTATTTACCTCGTTCATGAAATTTGAAGTATAAAAATTAATATGCCGATAGATAATATAATTACAGATGGTGCAGAAAATGCCCCTGAGAATTCCTTGAACGTGGCCGAGATGCGCCGAATTCGGCTGACGGCGCAGGATGTGCTCTTGGTCGCTATGTATAGGAATAAATTTGATCCGCGATTGCTAAAGGTTGTGGAGCATCGCAAGCTTGTTGATGATCTGGTAGCGTTTCTCATCGATGTTCAAAAGGCTGATCGGGCACTGCGCGTAAAAGGTTGCCCGCAAAAACGGCAACCTATTGTCCCGGCAAATGTCGCTGCCATTCTTGAGAGTAAGGTATAAATAGTCGGTCGTGAAGAACGCAATTTTGGCGCAGCGTGGTAAGATTGGTAGCATCTCCGGCTCGGATTTTTAGCGTTTCAGCAAGAGCTTGGGATGGAAGTCTGGCGATGTTTTGGCCTGAATGGCAGGAGCATGGCGGCGAGCAGGCACAAAAGTAGTCTCAGCCACTTGAGTAGCAGCGAGAAGTTGTATCCGACAGCGGCCAGAACGGCGTTAGATCGCCGAACATCCTGACGGACGCAAAATGGCGATCTATCTTCTTGTTTTAGCATCGGATTATCCGAAAACCGNNTCGGTCCGATGCTCTAATGGCATCGCCTTTCTGTCCAGCGAGATAGTTGCGGTCCATCCGATGCTCATTCTTGATGTGCCCGATGACGGGCTCGACGGCAGATCGTCGTCGCATCTGACGCTTGATGGCTGGTGTGACACGGCACTTCTGACCGGAAGTGAAGACCCGGAATTTGTGACTGTCAGGCGCATTGTGACCGCGATATCCGGCATCAGCCAGGATTCGGGAGGGCTCATTGCCGATCGTCTTTTCCATGTCGGGAATGACGGTTGCCAGCGTGTGGCCATCACAGGGATTGCCGGGCAGCGCCATGGCATGGAGAGCGAACTGACCGCCTTTCGAGCGGTTCAACGTCGTTGCCACCGAGACCTTGACGCCGAATTTGTAAGGCTTGTGCGCCTTGCCCTTGCCGATGCATTCGACCTCATCGGCATGCAAGCTGAAGACCTTGCGGCCTCGTTGACGCTGCCTTTGCTCCAGAACCGTCTTTGCCTGATAGAGCGGCCAAATGAAGATTGCCTTGAGTTTGCGTAGCGCCTTGCCGGCTCGCTTGAACTGTTTGGCATGGGCATAGCGTTGATGCTGGATCAGGGCGCATTTTCCGACCCGCACATAGGTCTGGCGCAGCTCCAGGCCGGTCTTTTGGGCCAGACGCACGAGCCGTTCCCGCGCCCGATGAATGAGCTTCGCGTCGGTCGGAAACATAACGTTCTTCGGCTGCGCCGTGGTGTCCACAATTACCTGCCGCGTGTCCGAAGGCTTCATCGCGCCGGTCTTGACCGCCACCGACAGACTTTCCTGCAGAAGGGTCTTGATCCGTTCCTCGCCCATGCGCTGGTGCCAACGCGTCATTGACGAACGGTCGAAGGGCAACCGGTGCTGGAAGAACTCCTCACCACAGAAATACTTGCCAATACGGGCTATCGAGGTAGCGGGTGCAGACGGCCTCATCCGACAGGTTGAACGTATGCTTGAGGATCGAAAGCCCCGCCATCGGTCATGTCGGCAGCGGCGGCATACCACCGTCGTCCCGATAAACCGCACCAAAGCTTGTCTCCAGGAACCGCCAGTCGATCATCTTGGCCAGCCGCACCAGCTCGTGCGTCATATCAATCATCTGCTCGAGGCGAGATCGAAACAGATCCTGCTCTCCGGTCTCGCGCCGTTCGCTGGGCTTGGACGTGATCAACTCCGGTTTGCCACACACAGGCAATGAATTAGAGTTCAGCTCGCAGCGAAACCGAAATCTCTTATTGCAAGGAAACACAGCCCAATCTCCGCGTTTCCGGCAAAAACCATGACTCTAAACTGTCAAATCATCGCGGAATATCAATGTGTTCCCAGTTCTTCACGGGCGACTATCGATACGATGAGATTGAAGAACCCTCCCTTTGCGAGGGCGTAAAACTCATCTTACTGGTGGCGCGTACATCAATCCCCCTGCATTCCACAGAGCATTGATACCCCTTTCAATTTTGAGGGGGCTTCCCATGCCGAGATTGCGGTCAAATATCTCGCCATAATTATCGGTGGCGGATATTACATTGTAAATCCATTTTTGCTCGAGACCCATTGCCTCACCGCTGTTTCCTTCCGCACCAAGAAACCGCTTCATTGCAGAATTTCCTGACTCAAGTTGTGCGTACACCAGCGCCACGCGTGCTTGATCGTCTTGCTGCCCAACCTGAGGTCCGGCGCATATCTTCCTGTTAGCGGCCAGCTCGACTTGGTGGTTGAGATTGAGGCGCCCTCAATCAATCAGCTAAATGCGATACGCGATATCGTTGCAACGCTTGACGAAGTCGATGATGTCACAACATCTATTATACTACGCCATGATATAGACAGGAACGAAATTGCATAACACTATCGGGCTTGCTGGGAGATCGCCTGCAAGTTTGCGAACTGCAATCCATCCAGTGCAAATAGTGGCAGCATCTGACGAATTTTAAAAGAGTCCGAGTGTTCGCAAAAGACTTTCAAAGGTGATTTTTGAATTTTGAACGACTTTCCAATCCGGGCGGCTATGGTCAGCGGACGCTCGCTTATGGATATTGCTTGGGCTATATCCAAACTGTTGTGTAAATGCGCGACTGAAGTTTGCTGCAGAATCGAAACCGATTGCTAAACCGACTTCAGCAATTTTACGATTGTCCGAGGGATCCGCCAGCATTGCATGAGCTGCAGATAATCTTCGTCGGCGTATATAGTTTGCAACGCCGCCGGACATTTCGAAAAGCTCGTAGAGCCGCGTCCGCGAAATGGCCAGCTCGCGGCCGAGTGCTTCCGGTGTCAAGTTGGGTGAGGCTAGATTGCTTAGAATGAAACGCCTCGCCCGCGTCATTAAACCAATCTGCGAGACTTGGTCGTTTCCGCCACCACGATCCACGAGGGGTGTAATCGCTTCGAATACCATATCCTGCAATCGGGCCTTGACCCCTGGAAGGTCATCATGAGTGAAGCTATCAAGATTGGCTTCAACGCTCGACAGATGGTCGATCAGCAATTTGGCCCTATGTCCACCCAGCACAACGTTGTTACTTGCCATCGTCAAGCCGCCACGATCTGCAAACATGTCAACCGGAATGATCAAGCTTACCGAGTCTGTTGCTAAAGCTCTCCCGCTAAACGGATGACCGAGTGAGTGGATTTCAATCATACCCGGTTCGTTTTGCGCAACACGACCGCGAACACTCGTCCAAGTGCGGCCTGTGCGAAGAAATGTGATTTGCCAGTGATCGACAGAACTGAACCGAACTGCGTCCGCCGAGCGTTCATAACTAAAAGCTGGAGCAGTTTGCTGTATGAATAACAAACCGCCCAAATCCCACACTGCTTGTTTGGCAACAAATCCATCTTCAAGTTTAACATCATCCGGCAAACGTGTATCCAGCAACACTGCCATATGCTCCTGCCAGGCGAGAAACTGTTTGGGCGCGGGAAGGGACTCCGTTTCAAAACAAAGCGGAAGCAAGGTGATCTTCCCTGCCTCATCTTCGACGAGTGGATCTTGTGATATTCTTGGCCAGCGACGGCGTTCTGTGGAAACCGGCTCTGGATGACGAGCATTGTCATCGTCTGACATTATTGCCTCCATGCAAAGATCCAAAATGCCCTAACGCTGCTAAAATTCTAATCTCTTGCATCGTACAGCCAGCTCTGCCTCTCTGCCGAATCTGTGAAGGTATGAAAGCCCAATGTTTTCTCCCCACCGCTACCCATATCAGACCGACAGTAAACGAAATTAGAAATACTACGATACAAAGAGGGATAAAGTTTAATTGTAGCATGTCCGGTTGCCGTTTTACTTAGAATTACACTTTTATTTTAACGTTCTGACCCAGCCTTTGCACACCGAAATTTTCACTATTTGTAAAATCGGTGAGTTAAGGCGCAAATCAACAGTGGTCATCTTATAATCCTGTCGATCCTGAACCGCCCATGAACGGGTTTTCTTATGGCTCGAACATTAATTCCCGCTGTAACATTGGATATTAACAAGGACCGATGCGGGCAGCATCAGTACAAATCGGATAGCCATCTAATCCACCTGCAAGTCTCTGAGTGCTGTCTGCAAAAATGGACGAATTGAATAGTTTTCGGATTCCTCGATATCGTAATACTGGGACCCCGACGATATTAGTAAGACATCAAAATTGCTTCAGTAGAACTCAGTAAAGCTCTGTCAGTTTCAGAAATTTTTTGTTGTACCTACTTGCGAAGTATAGCCACAAATACTGGGAGTATGTCGGTGGGTATTGTCTTCAATTCGTCAAACTTTCATTCCGATCGCGCCTCAAAAGGGCGAGTCCTTGTTGCAGGCGGCGCGGGGTTTCTAGGATCTCACCTTTGTGACATTTTACTGCGTGAAGGTAGGACCGTAATTTGCGTGGACAATTTTTTCACGGGTAGGCTGGAGAATATTCGCCATCTGCTGCGCTATGAAACATTCAGTTATGTACGTCATGACATCATTGAGTCGATCGACCTGCCGGTAGATGAAATCTACAATCTTGCCTGCCCAGCATCGCCGCCGCATTATCAGGCGAATCCGATTCATACGATGAAGACCAACGTCATCGGCTCGCTCAATCTGCTACAGCTTGCTGCACACTATCAGGCGCGTATTTTTCAGGCTTCAACTTCGGAGGTTTACGGCGATCCCAATGTCCATCCTCAGCCGGAGGGCTATTGGGGTAACGTCAATTCCTTTGGCCCGCGCTCGTGCTATGATGAAGGTAAGCGCTGTGCCGAAACACTCTTCTATGACTTTCATAAGCAGCATGGTGTCGACATTCGTATTGTGCGTATTTTCAATACCTATGGACCACGCATGCGTCCAGATGACGGACGAGTCGTATCCAACTTCATCATGCAGGCGCTTCAAGGCAAAGATATTACTGTTTATGGTGACGGGTCACAGACCCGCTCCTTCTGCTATGTCGATGACCTGATTGAAGGTTTTCACCGGCTCATGTACAGCCCTCGGGCGATCCATACGCCGGTCAATATCGGCAATCCAGGTGAGTTCACAGTGCGTGAACTGGCCGAACAGATTGTCGCTATGACAGGTTCCTCATCCAAAATCGTTTATCATCCTTTGCCAGTCGACGATCCGCGCCAACGCCGCCCCGATATTTCGCTGGCTGAGCGCGAGCTCGGTTGGAAGCCGACTATTGCACTAAAAGAAGGCTTGCAGGCAACGATCGCCTATTTCGAGCGCCAGTTGGTAAGACCCAGCGGGGAACTCGCAGAGGTGGCATGATGGGTGGGGGAAACGTACTCGTTGTTGGTGGTGCGGGCTTCATCGGAAGCCATACAGCAAAGCTCCTGTCCATGCAGGGTTACGAACCTGTCGTCTACGATAATCTTTCGACGGGACATCTTGCATCAGTAAGGTGGGGAGACTTCGTTGAAGGGGACATTCTGGACACACCGCGACTTGCCGCGGCCATAAAGGATTTTGATCCGATTGCAGTGATCCATTTTGCAGCCTCGGCCTATGTTGGTGAATCTGTTGAGCATCCAGCCAAGTACTACCGAAACAATGTTGGCGGTACACAGTCATTGCTGGAAGCGTGTCGCCTGGCAAGCGTCGATAATGTCATTTTTTCATCAAGTTGCGCAACCTATGGCGTTCCCGATCAGCTGCCGATACGAGAAGTTGAAGTTCAACGCCCGATAAACCCTTACGGTCGCACCAAGCTGATCGCGGAGCAAATGCTTGCCGATTATTCGGTTGCCTATGATCTGCGTTATGTAGCGCTACGTTATTTCAATGCATCTGGAGCAGATATTGATGGGGAAATTGGCGAAGCCCATGACCCCGAGACGCACCTCATTCCGCGCGCCATGATGGCTGCTTCGGGTTGTATTGAATTTCTGGACGTTTATGGTGACGATTACGACACTCCGGATGGCACTTGTATCCGCGACTATATTCATGTCACCGATCTGGCGCGTGCCCATGTGCTTGCGGTTGAGCATCTCGTTAATGGCGGTGACAATCTTTCCGTCAATCTAGGCACGGGGTCTGGGACTTCAATCAAGGAGATTCTCGACGCGATCAGACGCCTGACGGGTCGGGATGTACCAATCAAAACACGCGCTCGCCGTGCCGGAGACCCTCCGGTGCTTTTCGCCGATCCTGCTTTCGCAGCGGAAAAGCTAGGGTTTCGCGCCGTTTATTCGGACCTCGATACGATCATTCGTACGGCAGCGCCCTTCTTTGGCTTGGAAGTGCTGCGATGAGAAGCCAACGAATGACAGGCGAGGCTGTATCGAATGAACCTCTATTTGTTCCTGTTTTTACGGGCTGGCGGCGCGTGGAATATATATTGGGGGCACTGGTGTGGGCTGCTGCCGTTCTTTACTTTTGGTATTGGTGGCTCGAACCGGCTAATCATGTGAACCTCGTTGGCTCAATTCTTGTGACTGCTATTCTGGCTTGGGTAACGTTGCTCCCCGCCTATTTCATCATTCTATTTTTCCGTGCACTTCGTCCGAACGGCCCATTAAATCTACCAGCAACAAGCCGCATTGCTATGGTGGTAACAAAGGCGCCGTCAGAGCCCTTTGAGATAGTGGCTGAGACCTTGCGTGCCATGCTGACCCAGCAAATTCCGCACGATACCTGGCTTGCCGATGAAGAGCCTTCCGCATCTACTCTCGCCTGGTGCGAAAAACATGGTGTACTCGTCTCTACGCGTAAGGGGCGTGCAGATTATCACTGCAAGACCTGGCCGCGTCGCACACGCTGTAAAGAAGGCAATCTCGCTTTTTTTTACGACCATTATGGCTATGACGCTTATGATTTTGTGGTGCAGCTCGATGCAGACCACGTGCCGGATCCGGATTATCTGTTTCAAATGCTGCGCCCTTTCGCTGATCCGGAAGTTGGATATGTTTCCGCACCCAGCATCTGCGATCGCAATGCACATGAAAGCTGGTCTGCGCGCGGACGGCTTTATGCGGAAGCCAGTATGCACGGGTCCTTGCAGGCCGGTTACAATAACGGCCTAGCCCCGCTTTGCATCGGCTCGCATTATGCGGTTCGAACAGCCGCGTTGAAGGAAATTGGCGGTCTGGGACCCGAATTGGCGGAAGATCATTCCACGACTTTGATGATGAATGCCCATGGCTGGCGCGGCGTGCATGCACTCGACGCCATTGCACATGGCGATGGACCGCGCACTTTTGCCGATCTCATCACGCAGGAGTTTCAATGGTCACGCAGTCTTATGATGATCTTGCTGCAATATTCACCCAGACTTGTTGGAAATTTGCCGCCGCGATTGAAGTTCCAGTTTCTGTTCTCACAATTCTGGTATCCTCTTTTTTCTCTTTTCATGGCGCTGATGTTCGTTTTGCCGATCATCGCGCTGATTGTAGGCGACAGCTTTGTTGCCGTCACCTATCCCGCCTTCCTGAGCCATTTTCTGCCCCAGGCGATCATGTTAATCGTGCTGGCCTTTCGTTGGCGTGCTTCCGGCACATTTCGCTCATATGACGCAAAAATACTAAGCGTCGAAATGACCTTGTTTCTGTTCGCGCGGTGGCCATGGGCACTGGCTGGAACACTGGCTGCGCTTCGAGATTGGTCAACGGGGTCATTTGTAGACTTCCGCGTTACACCGAAGGGCGCGTCGGAAGTGGATCCTTTACCATTCCGTGTGCTGGCACCTTACGGTTTTTTGGCAGTCCTTTCCATTCTGCCAGTTCTACTCATACCCGACGCTAGTGACAGCAGCCGCGGCTTCTACATATTCGCCATCGTCAACGCGGTGATCTATGCGCTGCTCCTGTTTGTTATCGTTCTCCAGCACGCACGCGAGAACAAGGTTCGCTACCAGACGCGACTTTATCGTCCCGCTCTTACGGCCAGCCTGCTTGTTCTTGCGGTCTTGCCGAGTCTTGCAACTGCCGAGCGTGGCCGCGATGGCATTGAGGCGCTCGCCTGGGGAACCCAAAGCTTTTCCTTGTTTGACGACCGCTTTGCAGTTGCTGGCGCAGGTATTGGCGGCCGCAATGTCCATAAAACCATATTCAATCCGCGTTGGCGCACCAACGTTTCCAATAATCAGAAATAAAGGCAGGGGGAACAAATGAAAATCGCAGTCATTGGTACTGGATATGTTGGACTAGTCAGCGGGACTTGCTTCGCTGCCTGGGGTCACGAGGTTGTATGCGTTGACAAGAATGTTGAAAAAATAGACAGCCTCGAACGGGGTATAGTGCCGATTTACGAGCCCGGTTTGGATGAACTGGTGGAGCGCCATTCAGCGGCCGGCCGTTTGAGCTTTACATGTAATCTGGCTGAAGCCCTAAAAGGGGCATCCGTCGTGTTCATCGCGGTTGGAACGCCGCCACGCGCCGGACATGGAGATGCCGATCTTTCGTTCGTTTATATGGCTGCACGGGAACTGGCACCGCTGATTGACGATGATACTGTTGTGGTTGTGAAATCCACCGTTCCTGTTGGTACAGGAGATGTCGTGCAGAAGATCATTGCGTCGGTGCGCGAAATGGGCACTTTCTCGGTCGCCTCAAACCCTGAATTCCTGCGCGAAGGCGTCGCCATCCGCGACTTTCTGGAACCGGATCGTGTCGTGATCGGTGTCGAGGATGAGCGTGGACGCAAGGTCCTTATGGAACTCTATGGTGCATCCCTCGACGCGCGTATTACACCCATCGTGGTAACCCAGCGCCGAACTTCCGAGCTTATCAAATATGCCTCCAATGCGTTTCTTGCAACCAAGATCACCTTCATCAATGAACTTGCCGATCTTTGCGAACAGGTGGGCAGCAATGTCAGTGAATTGGCATTGGGAATGGGATTGGACAAGCGCATAGGTACAAGTTTCCTCAATGCTGGTCCAGGCTACGGTGGCTCGTGCTTCCCGAAAGATACAATGGCCCTTTTGCGCACAGCACAGGATTATGGTGTAGCGGTACGTATCGTGGAAGAAACCGTGACCGCCAATGAAGCTCGCAAACGTCGCATGGCTTTGAAGGTCGTGGATGCTCTTGACGGTGATGTGCAAGGCCGAACGATTGCCGTTCTTGGCCTCACGTTTAAACCGGATACGGACGATATGCGCGATGCCCCTTCAGTGCCGCTCATTGAAACGCTGCAGCGTTTTGGCGCTACCATCCGCGCCCACGATCCTGTGGGGATGGATAATGCCAGCCGTATTCTTACGGATGTCGAGTTTTTTGACGATGCTTACGAATGCGCACGCAACGCCGACGCTGTTGTTGTCATTACGGAATGGGCAAGTATTCGCAAGCTCGATCTTGCACGTCTGAAAGAGACCATGCGCCACGCTGTATTGGTCGACCTACGAAATGCATTTGACCACGGCTTTGCCGAAAAAATCGGGTTTCGTGTGTCGGCCATCGGTCGATCCACAACAACTCGGTACGATACAAGTACGTCCGCCCCACTGTCTCTCCCCCTAGGACGAACTGCAAAGGATAACCATAAAGAGATAGCGGGAGGTTCCAATGACAATCTCTAAAACTGATAAAGTTCGGTACAGAACTGGCGTCCGCAGAATAACTATACTCGTCTGCGCCTTGGCCTCGATTTCAGCACCGGCTGCTGCCGCATCGGTGCAAGCATCTGAACAGCCGGGAACCCGGCCGATGATGGCTTTCGAAATCTACAATCTCTACAAGAACAGAAGTTGGCAATGGGACAACGGTGCTGGGCATATGACAGATGAAGGCCGGCAATTTACAGCTTGGTCTGATGGTCAGACGGGTGAATCCTGGGCAGAAGGGCGTTGGGTTATAACCGACACCGGTCTGTTATGTCTTAAGGCGACATGGCATTCCAAGCAGGGTGCATTTCCGGCCAAGACCTGTTTCTCGCATCGTATTGGCGAGGGAACAATTTACCAGAAGCGCGAGCCTGATGGCGAGTGGTACGTATTTCGTCACACCGAAGCTCATGAAGATGACGAGGCCCGCAAGTTGGTTTCCGCCGATCTGGTATCCCAAAAACGTGACAGTATTAAAACCGCGCTTGGCGCGGCCCAATGATCGAACAATCAATAAACAATAAGAAAAGGAGGGGGCGATGAAAGGTCTCATTAAATTAACCGCAGCATTGCTTTGCGGTGCCTGTATTTCCGGTGGTGTCTATGCTGCCAGCGGGGTTTCAGGAGCGAGTATCGACAGCAGAAATCCGTTTCACGACAAGCGGCCGATCATTGCGGCTAATGCTGTGACTCCCGGCGCTTACGATCCGCACGGGGATTTTACCAATGATTCCAATTCCAAGATCGAACATTTGTTTTTGCCTTGGGAAGACGTGGATCTTACAACCCTCAGCGCCGCTGACACATACGCGCTTGAACGGGGACGTTCGTTGCTGATCACAGTGGAACCTTGGTCATGGGCGCGTGACTGGCGTGTCAGCCCGGACGATCTGCTCAGCGGGATTCTAGCTGGGCGATATGATTCCAACATGTCAGCGGTCTGCTCCGCGGCGGCAAAACTGAAAAGCCCGGTCACCATCCGTTGGGCTCAGGAAATGGAAGATAATGATGGGCAGTTCACTTGGGCGTTCTGGAAGCCAGATGGTTATGTGAAGGCATACAGACATGTAACCAAGGTTTGCCGCAAGGAACTTCCGTCGGCTCAATATATGTGGTCGCCTAAAGGAGGGGAGGGGCTGGAAGCCTTCTATCCGGGAGATGAATATGTGGACATTATCGGTCTGTCCGTCTTCGGTTATCAGCCTTATGATAAACTGGAAGTTGGTCACGACACCACGTTTGTTGAGCGGACAAAGCCTGGTTATGATCGAGTGACGCGCTTCGGCAAACCAATCGCTATTGCAGAGCTTGGTTATGAGGGTGACGATAATTACGTTCGGGGCTGGGCTGCGGAAGCAAACAAGCCTCACACCGAATTCCCGGCAATGACGGCAGTAGTCTACTTCAATGATCGGGAAGTTTATGAATGGCCGAGAAACGTTGGCAGGCCTGATTGGCGCGTCGCTAATCATCCGCTGAACTGATTTTCGGTTTGTCACAGGGTGGTTCGACCCTACAACATTGTCGAACCACCATCCTTTGTTTCTTTGCAGCTCCACGGAGTTTTAAATGCTCTCGACGGACCTGCTCGGCTAGTGGGGAAATAATATGTCTTTGATCCGTTCTACTATCATAAGCTCGGCGCTTTCCATCCTCTTGCTGGGAGGAAATTCCAGCGCAGCATCCGAGCCAAAAGTGGATGAAGCGACAGCAAAACTCGCCGCCGCGGCGACACCAATGAAGGCTATCGCGTTGGAAAATCTCTACGGTGGCAAAACATGGAAATGGAAAACAGGTGGTGGTTTCTTTTCCACTGAAGATAAAGAGTTTTCCGCATGGTCACACAAAGGTTCCGCATGGTCCTACGGCGAGGGACGTTGGTTTGCTACCGATAGCGGCAAGCTCTGCTTGCGGGCTCTATGGTCCAGCAAAGAGGGAGGGAGTGGCGCCGTCACGTGTTTTCTTCATCGTGAAAAGGATGGAGTAATATATCAAAAGCCGAATTTAGGCGGCAGTTGGTATGTGTTCCGGCATAATCCCGTTCAAAAAGGCGACGAAGCGCTCAAGCTGATTAAAGGCGATCAAGTAACGGGCGAACTGTCTCGACTCAAGAAACGTCAACGATAAATAAAATGAGCTGCCAGAGATCAAGCCCGGCAGCTCTTTTATTGTTGAATGTCTTTAAACATTCGGGCGTTTGAAAATGCCTGGAGTATAGCAACGTGCTTTTTGCCCAAAGCCACTTGGCGTGCAAACATAGGAGTTGCTGTTCATATATTGCGAAGCGGACACCTTCATAACCTTGACATCGGACTTCTTGGCATAACGAATTTCGTTATTGACCCGATATTTTACAAGGTAGACTGATCGAGTCTCTTCTTTTGGCTTGCGGATTTCTCCGGCTTGTACATTTGAACTGAGAACAGAAACTGTAAGTCCGATTGCCGCTGCGGTAATGAATTTCAGACGAGTGATAGAAAAAGTCATGTAATAGCCTCCAATATTCTTGTTCTGGAGCGCATCCTAGTAAACAGGGTTTAATGTTTCGCCCGAACTATCTCGATAATTTTATATAAATTGCTTCAAATAAATTCCGTCAAAGACGGCATACAACCAAAACGCATCGTCACAGATAACATCATACAGTGTAGGAAAGCGGGAAGTCATGCTCAATATTGAGCACCCACCCGTACAGGGTCTGAGTAATTGCAACAAGAATTCTCATGCCTTATGAAAAGGGAGTGGTCAATGTATATTTAAGAAAATTATACTACGATAGACATCTAGATGTGAGCTTTCAGGAGGTTG
>UCNP01000165.1 GCA_900473335.1 Hyphomicrobiales bacterium
TTGTCGGTCTCGTTCGACCAATGTTCGATCAAGGCGAATGCACCCTCGACCCGTGGCCAGTGGCGAACGACGTCATACGCTGTCGTCAGGGGCAAGCCGTTGTATTGCTCAGTAGTGCGGAAGATCAATTCACCGGTGCTTTCATTGCGCTCGGGCAGCCATACATCACCGTCAGGCCCCACGACCTGGTCAGTGCCGTCATAAGTCGGCACGCCATTGACCGTGCGCAGGGTCACCGCGTCAACCGTCAACTGCCAGCCAATCCCGCAGGAACTGTTGCCCGTGCCACTGCTATAGCCCAGACCCAATGGCGGGGCAAAACCGCGTCCGGTGGAAATCGGCAACGACAGTTCCAGCGACGCAGTGCCTTTGGTACCCACGCCGGCCGATCCCTTGCCAATACTCTGGATGGCGCCGCCGCCCTTGGGCAGGCTCGGTGTGTTGATCTGCATTGTCGACTGTTGCGGCGGCGGCTGTTCGTTCATAGCGAACCGCCTTCGCATCTCGCGGTGTAGCACACATGCAGGATGATGTCGGGCAAGCGCTGGAGTATGTGCTCCTGACCCTTGGGAAACGTCAGGATCCAGCGTGAAATCGCGCCGGTGTATTCGAATGGCAGATAGCGTTCGTCCTGGAAGTTGAGCTGAAACATGCCGTTGTCTTCCAGCGAACTCGACAGGGCGATCTGTTGACTGGATCGCAGGTTTTCTTTGACGCTGCTGCCGACCGTGGGGGCCATTTCAACTTTGCTGTAGGTCTGTTTCAGCACCGCTCGAATATCTTGATAAGGCCCAAGCACGGCCGGTAGCGTCACGCTTATAGTCTTGATCCGGCGCAGGTAATGATTTTGCCCGGCGTAATCATCGTCGAACATTTGCTGAGTCAGTTCCAATTCACACGTGCCGTTGTCGATCAGCGATTGCTTGATCTGTGCCCACGGTTTATTGATGGTTGAACTCGGGTCCTTGCCGGTCAAATCCTTCAGTGACACGGTTTTCCTGATTTCCAGATCGCGGCGGTTGTGCTGCACGTACTGGCTGTACATCTGTTGCAGGCTCATCTTCAACTCTTCCCCGGCACCGAGGCCGCGGTACGTGGCATTCCACGCGCCGGGATGGACAAAGGTTCGGGTGAAATCGCCCATTTCGTATTGCCAGCAGGCCT
>UCNP01000114.1 GCA_900473335.1 Hyphomicrobiales bacterium
CATCGACGGCATGCCGTTACACGTTGTCGATACCGCAGGACTGCGGGACACGGACGATCATGTGGAAAAGATTGGTGTGGAACGGGCCTTGAAAGCCATTGGTGAAGCGGATCGGGTTTTACTGGTGGTGGATGCGACCGCACCAGAGGCACTGGATCCTTTTGCCTTGTGGCCTGAATTCCTCGAGTCTCGACCGGATCCGGCGAAAGTCACGCTGATCCGGAACAAAGCCGATCTGACCGGTGAAGCGGTTTCTCTGGAAACCAGTGACGACGGCCACGTGACCATCAGTCTCAGCGCCAAATCCGCCGAAGGCCTAGACCTGCTGCGGGACCACCTCAAGGCGTGCATGGGTTACGAGCAGACTTCGGAAAGCAGCTTCAGCGCACGTCGCCGGCATCTGGAAGCACTGCGTCACGCCAGCGCGGCACTGGAACATGGCCGCGCGCAACTGACCCTGGCCGGGGCAGGCGAATTGCTCGCCGAAGATCTGCGCCAGGCTCAGCATTCGCTGGGTGAAATTACCGGGGCGTTTAGCTCGGATGATTTGCTCGGAAGGATTTTCTCCAGCTTCTGCATCGGCAAATAAAAGAAGGGGCTGTGGATAATTCATCCGCAGCCCCTTTTTGTTCACCAGTTATAGGACACCGTACCGAGCAAAGTACGATCCTCGCCCCAGTAACAGCGGCCTGCGTCGTTGCATCCCGACACATATTCCTTGTCGAACAGGTTCTTCGCATTCAGATCGACACTCCAGTGTGTGTCGATCTGATATCCAACAGCCGCGTCGACCAATGTAACGTCTCCGGCATCCAGCTTTCCGTATAGAGAAGGCGAAGTGTAGGCAAACGCACTGTCGAAATAGCGCACGCCACCGGCGACATACAAGCCTTTCAAATCACTGTCGAGGAAGCGATATTTCGCCCAGACCGAGGCCTGATTACGCGGCACGCCGGTCATTTGATGACCTTTGACCAACGATGTTGCTGCATCCTTGGTGATCTTCGCGTCGGTGTAGGTATAGGCCGCCGTGACATTGAGGTTCTGCGTCAGGTTGCTGTTTAGTTCCAGCTCGACGCCCTTGGCGCGGCTTTCGCCCACCTGGCGATAGGTCGAAGTCGTTGCGTCGAAATAGGTGTCGTCCTTCTTGCGCAGGTCATACACCGAAGCGGTGAACGCGGTGTCCCAGCCGATCGGTTCGTACTTCAAGCCCACTTCGTACTGGCTGCTGGTGATCGGATCAAGCGGCGCACCGACGTTGGAAATCTGCTGCAC
>UCNP01000175.1 GCA_900473335.1 Hyphomicrobiales bacterium
GTTCGAGGTGGCACCGACATCCACCAAGACGTACCCCGCGCCGTCAAATGATGGATCGAGCGAGCCGTTCGCCAAAAGACGCATCACGACGGGCGATGGCCATGGCTCATCGATCAGCAGGAAATGGAGCAGGACGATTTTGCCATCGGCCTGCTGAACTGCAGAGACGGTAGAGGCATTTGTAGCGGGGGACTTTTGGCTTGGCTTCGCCCCTGCCGACGACGCAAGCGTGGAGCCCGGGATCTTGTAGAAAGAAAATAAACTCACGCCTTTATCGCCGAACGAATCGTCCAGCTCACCGTCGCCTTTCAAGCGGATCATTGCTTGGCCGGCATCGACGGCCTTCTGTGTGAAGTATTGAACGCGCACCAGCCAGCCGCCGTCCCGCAACGCATCGAGCCCAAACACGGTGCTGATGCTAGCGCCGTTCAAAGATATCTCGACGAAACCCGTCTCATGACTTCCGAAGGACTTGTCGAGCGTACCGTCTTCGTTCAATCGGGCGATGGCCAGCAGCGCGTCACTTCCTTCCAGAGGAAGAGCGACCAGCAACTTCCCGTCGGGAAGGGCCAAAACGGCCGCAGCCTCATGGCTCGCAATGCCCGGTATCGGTAATTTCAATAAACCATTCAGGGCAAAAGAGGGATCGGGGGTACCTGGGGTGGTCAAGTCCTGAGCCTGAGTCATGTTCTTGCTCCATCAAGTGCGTGGCGTCCTTTACGGGACCGGAGCTTGAGTAGAGCATCGCGAAGATGAGCAAAGCACCTGACAGAAATGACAGTTCGACCGTCTTTACAGGCCTGAATAAAGACTTTGCGAGCCAAAGAACGCACGATTCTTCATTGTGCTTCGCTTGAAGCCGACCCAAAAAAATCTCAAGCCTTGGCCTTTGCCTTCCTCGGCTTCAAATACTTCATCAACCCCTGAAACCACATCACCAGCGCCGGGTTGCCCTTGAGCTGGATCGACTTGTCCTGAATCCCCTGCATAAACGCCAACTGCTTGTTCTTCGCCTGCATCGTGGCAAAGCCATAACCCGCGTCTTTAAACGCAATCGCAAACGCCGGCTCCGCCACCACGCCAGACTTGCTGGTGATGCGCTGATCCTTGACCACGAAATGCCGCGCCACTTTCCCGTCCAGCGTCTGCAACTGAAACACCAGATCCTTGTCACCCAACTGCTGCTGGAACGCAGGATTTGTCCGGCTGGCCTTACCCATCAACAAACCCATCATCCACAGGAGAAAACGAAATTTCATGCGCACAGCCTCAAAAGGAAAATGAACGGCCGGGGCAGTGTAAGGGATTCGGACGATAACGCCAGTATCTCACGCTGTTGGAAGAGGATGCTGACCATTTCCCGCACGATGACTGCCAAGTCACGACTCT
>UCNP01000117.1 GCA_900473335.1 Hyphomicrobiales bacterium
CAAATTCCTGCAACAGAACCGTTAATTGTGGACGCGATTATGCTGCGAGTTCCGCAAAGACCTGAAATGGTAACCGGTTGTCGTTGCTGAACTGGTTCTTGCGGATCATGTGGGCCACTTCGATCCCGGCGATGGTAGCGCAAGCGGAATGGAACGCCTTGAAGGCCATCATCGGTCTGGTGATCCGCTTGATGAACCTGTGGTCTTGCTCAAGGATATTGTTCAGATATTTGATCTGCCGGATTTCAATCATGCCACCCGTGGCAGTGAATTTAAGGATTGTGTTTACAGCCTGCAGTCCGGCCAGATTGGCTCCGCTTTTGTCAATGACAACCCGGTCCGGAACACCGTTGGTTGCGATGGTCTTCTTGAAGAACCGTCGCGCGGCAGCCAGGTCCCGGCGCTCAGACAGCATGAAATCAAGCGTTTGGCCATCACGATCAACCGCCCGGTACAGATAGGTCCACGTGCCCCGAACCTTGATGTAAGTTTCATCCATACGCCACGAGTTGGCCGTGGGACGCTTGCGTATCTGGGCCTGAGCCGCAATCTGAGGCGAGTAGCGAATAACCCATCGGTTCAAAGTCGCATGATCGACAGCGAGACCGCGTTCTCTCAGGATCTCTTGAAGATCGCGATAGGAAACCGGATAGCGCACGTAAAAGAAGACCGCATGCAGGATAACACTTTTAGGAAACTGCGCTCCTTTGAAACTGACCGTCATCCGCCTATCGTCTTCCTTAAATGATCCACATTCACTGTGACATAGCTCATCAAATGTGAAAACTTTGCGACACAACCCAGCCAAGACTTTAGACCAGTCTTGGCTCTACCACATGTTTACACTCAGGGCCCATTGCTAAGGGGTTGTGCTTAGACATGGACTAAAGGTTGGTATCGCAAACTGGCATCCGCAATCAGCATTATTGTTCCATCTGTCTTAACTGCGCTGCTGGTGCCGGTAATTGCGGAACCATCGGCAAAGACTTTTTCCCCTTCCAGCATTGGTATAAGATTAATCAACTTGATACCGGCCTCATTGAGGCTTGTAAGCTCACCTGGATCAGAAATTCCATCTTGATTGGCATCTTGCCAAATACGGAACGCATCCCAGCAAGCATCGTTCGTGTCGAGAATATTATCTTTGTTGCCGTCAAAGGCGAAGCGGAGTCCTTCAAGATCAGTGACAGGCCTTCCATCGTCAGCAAGTCCTTTTGCCTTCAACTCAGCCACCCGGTCATCTTCACTTTTCCAAAGCGAGAAGGCGATTTCGCGGGCTTGGTCGATTATACCGTCTGGAGCGGATAGACTATCTAGCTTGTTAATGTCACATATCCCAAGCTCCCAATTATAATTGGAAGCCTTCCAAAGATCAATTACCAGTATACCATCTTTCGGACCCACCCACGCGGTTCTGTCACGTACATTGTCAGCGTTCCAGTCAAATGTCGGTGTAGCGGATGGTTCGGTGCCTAGTATATTAAGAGGTCGCAAATCTATATGATTATCGCCGTCGATATCGAGGAGAACGGGACTTATCCTATTTAGATTATCCCAACCTTGAATTGTATGCCTGCATGTTGTCTTATGACCGGAAAATGCCAATCGACCTTCTTTCCAGCCATATTCTATATAATGAGCAATGGGATTGCGCCTATATCTTTTGACTTGAGCAACATCGGGGTTGGTCTGTAAATAAAATTCGCCATTAAATCGGTCACGAGCAAAAGCAAACTCAGCCAATTCCACATCGCGTGCATTCATCCGATGAACAGCTCCATTGTCAGAATATTCATCCTCCCCAATTTTAAAACCAGCAGAGTCGAATATTTCATCGATATGCTCCCAAGTTTGAGACTTTGCAGCATCGTAGGATGTCAGCATCCTGCGACCATCATCGATAAACTGGTTCTGCACCATCATCTGCCCAGCTGCATTATAGACCCGCTCCAGCCTGGTCCAAGGCTGGAGATTGGCAGGATCATAAACGGTCTGGTCTGTCACTTTACCGTCAGTGCCGACAAAGTTTACCCATTCCTGCTTTCCTGTTGCCAGATTGAAACTGATATCAACGCGGGTGCCATTGTCCATATACTGATTTTCGGTAGTCTTCT
>UCNP01000119.1 GCA_900473335.1 Hyphomicrobiales bacterium
ACTCTGGGGGGGGCTGCAAGATCTTTCTGAAGATTTCAAATTGTCTAAGGTACCGCCGAGCTCTGGCGGTAAAAGAGTCGGAAGACTAGATGAAGGAAATGATGGCTCTACTGAGAATTCCGATTTGGATGATTGGTATCTGGATGATGAACTGAATTATTGGCTAAATCATGAGTGTCGTGGGCAGATGCCAACCGATTTGCGTAGATATCTTTTTGCAGCAATTTACGCTAAAAAGCACGATATATCGCCCAAAGGGCATAAGGAATTTTCTCTAAAGGGGCTGGCCCCCGATCACAAAAACTGGGAGTCGGGAAAGTTTAGTGATCGATTTAAAGTTCAGATGGAAAATAAGTGTGCCACAACGATTACCAGCCATATATCTAAGGATGGTCACTACTTTATTCATTACGACCCAACTCAGTGCCGTAGCCTTTCTGTCAGAGAAGCTGCACGGATTCAAACGTTCCCTGATAACTATTTCTTCCAAGGTAGTAGGACCGACCAGTTTCATCAAGTTGGTAACGCAGTGCCTCCATTGCTGGCCTCTAAAATTTCTAATGTAGTGTTTGATATCCTCTCTGAAAAGGTAGCGAGATACGACAGGGTGGAATTAAGTCAAGTTAACTAATCTGTTTTTTTCTAAATCGACTTGGTGGTGATGGTTAAAATTAAAAGCCCCGTGCGGTCAGGGCTTTTAATTCGAGGGTGTAAAGTAAGGGCTAACTATTGCTTCTGTTTGGATTGCGATTTCATATCTCCTCGCCAATTAATAATCTCTGCCGATTTATTTCTTTTTCTGGATTGGCTAGGTAGTTTACTAAGTCTCGTAGAATAATGGCTTCAAATGCATGCGCACCTGACACAGAATGAGTGAACGAGTGAGTGGTTCCATGAATCTGACGATGATGAACAGACTCTTCGTCAAGAAGACAGGTTACATCAAACATTTCTTTCCAGCGTAGCCCCATTTCCCAAACTACAACCAACCCAATGTCTTCAATATATTTAACTCCTCCTTGAAGCTCTTCAATAAGACCGTCAAGAGTGAATTTGTACTCAAGCACTTTTACTTTAGTGATATATGGTTCGTCGTTTGACAGTATCTCGCTCTCTATTCCTAGAGGGTTGTTTTTGTTAAGTAAGAATTTATCAAATGGTGGGTCCATTCTGATGCGATAAAGCCCATCGTATTGATTGTACTGGCTGCTCGCGATTAGCTGAACGCCTCGGATTAGTCCTGATGATAACATTTGATTAAACAGTGCCACTACGTCC
>UCNP01000155.1 GCA_900473335.1 Hyphomicrobiales bacterium
CTGCCATGCCGGGCGTTCTTTCGATGGCGGGTTCAAAAATCATTGCGATTAATGACTGCAGCCCCGACGCCGGTATGCTAGAGATGTTGCTCGAGCTCGAAACGCAATGGCCAGGCGTGCTGACGGTTCTGGATAACCCGAATAACCTAGGGTTCGTCAAAACCGTTAACCGTGGCATGCGCCAAGCTGGCGAAGATGACATCGTATTCCTGAACAGCGATGTGATCGTTCCACAACACTGGCTGGAACGACTCACCGCAGAAGCCTACAGTGCACCGAATATCGGTACGGTGACGCCGTTCTCGAATAACGCGACCATCTGTAGTTTCCCTGCCTTCCTGTACGAAAACGAGCAGGCGTTCGGTTTGGATGTCCATCAGATCGACAAAGTCTTTGCTGGTGCTCGACTGCCTAATGTGAAGGCGCCGACCGGTGTCGGCTTCTGCATGTACGTGCGCCGCGATTGCCTGGACGTCGTTGGCTTGTTGAACGAGGAAAAATTTGGCCGTGGCTACGGCGAAGAAAACGATTTGTGCCAGCGTGCCCTCAAGGCTGGCTGGTTCAACGTCAGAACTCCAAACCTGTACGCGTTCCATGAAGGCGGTGTCAGTTTTTCCTCGACCAAGCAGGCCTTGATCGAAAATGCCTTCAAGGCCATTGTCGAACTGCACCCGGATTATCACTTGGATATTCAAACGTTCATTGCTGAAGATCCGGTCAAACTGGTACGCGTCAATCGTTTGGTCCAGTTGCTGTCGACGCTGGATCGTCCCAAGGTCCTGCAGGTTTCCCATGAGGCCGGGGGCGGGGTCAAGCAGCATGTCGAGGAACTGAGCGAAGCGCTTCAGGCCAATGCCTACAACCTGATTCTCACGCCGCGTAAAGGTACCGGCGCCGTCTCGCTGTACATGGGCACATTCCCAGGGGCAGACGAACTGGTATTCCGTCTTCCAGAAGAACTCCCAATGCTGGTGGACTTGCTTAAAGGCTGCGGTGTCGGATTCGTCCATTTCCATCACACTCTTGGATTGAACTCTGCGCTGTTCGACCTTCCGGCGCAGCTGGGGACTGAATATGCA
>UCNP01000130.1 GCA_900473335.1 Hyphomicrobiales bacterium
AACAACTCGTCCGCGCCTTGGCCGCTCTGCACCACTTTGCAGTGCTTGGCCACTTCCCGGGACAACAGATAGAAGGCGATGCAGTCATGGCTGACCATCGGCTCCCTCATCCCCCGGAACGCGGCGGGCATTTGCTCGATGATTTCTTTCTCGTCGATGCGCAACTGATGGTGGCGCGTGCCGTAGTGCTTGGCGATCAGGTCGGAATACTGGAATTCGTCGCCGCGCTCGCCGCCGGCATCCTGGAAACCAATGGAGAAGGTCGACAGATTCTCTACGCCGACTTCGCGCAACAGGCCGACGAGCATGCTCGAATCGACACCGCCGGAAAGCAACACCCCGACATCCACTGCCGCACGCTGACGAATCGCCACCGCTTCGCGGGTGCTGTCGAGTACGCGATCGACCCAGTCTTCCAGATTGAGGTTTTTCTCGTCTTCATTCGGGCCGTAGGGCAGGGTCCACCAGGTTTTCTGCTCGGTGCGGCCATCGGCTTCAACGCGCATCCAAGTGGCGGGCGGCAGTTTTTCGATACCGGCCAGCAAGGTGCGCGGCGCAGGCACCACGGCATGGAAATTCAGATAGTGATTGAGCGCCACCGGATCAAGAATCGGGTTGATATCGCCGCCCTTGAGCCGCGCCGGCAGTGCCGAGGCAAAACGCAAGCGTTGGCCGGTGCGCGACAGGTACAACGGCTTCACGCCGAGACGGTCACGAGCGAGGAACAGGCGCTTGGCATCGCGCTCCCAGATGGCGAAGGCGAACATGCCGTTGAGTTTCGGCAGCAGCGCCTCGCCCCAGGCGTGATAGCCTTTGAGCAGCACTTCGGTGTCGCCACCGGAATAGAAGGCATAACCCAGCGCTTCAAGCTCTGCGCGCAATTCCGGAAAGTTGTAGATCGCACCGTTGAACGCCAGAGACAGGCCCAGTTGGCTGTCGATCATCGGCTGCGCCGAGCCGTCCGACAGGTCCATGATTTTCAGGCGTCGATGGCGCAGGGCAATCGGCCCCTGGGCATGGAAGCCCCACGCGTCAGGGCCGCGAGGGGCCAGGTGATGGGTGATTCTCTCAATCGCTGCAAGGTCTGCAGGTTGTTGATCAAAACGTAACTCGCCAGCTAATCCGCACATAAAGTCCTTACCGGTTTTTCCGTTGGGGAAGGTCAAGCCGTACCGCGCGAAAAGTGCGGGTACTCAGAAACTGACCTGTCTCGGTAGGTGGAGTTTTAGATCGATAAGTTATAAGGCGGCCACGCTGGCTCCGGCCGTAACGCTATCGGTGCGGATCGAGTCTCGGGATGTACCCCTGCGCCGTTACGCTTTTTTTGCATAAGCCCACACGTGCACGGACGTTCCGGGCGGGGTGGTGCAGGGC
>UCNP01000194.1 GCA_900473335.1 Hyphomicrobiales bacterium
GTCAGGGCCGGCGCGGTCAGACCGCCACCGCGACGGTTGATGCCTTTGTGGTCGGACAGCGGGCCGCCGATGGTCACCACGCAATGCAGTTCAGTGGCGGTGGCGGTTTCAACGCGCATCACCACACGGCCGTCGTCGAGCAGCAGCTCGTCGCCCACGCCGCAGTCCTTGACCAGATCCGGGTAGTCGATGCCGACCACCTGCTGGTTGCCTTCGGTCAACGGATGGCTGGTGGAGAAGGTGAACTTGTCACCGATCTTCAGCTCGATCTTTTTGTTGGCGAATTTGGCGATACGGATTTTCGGGCCTTGCAGGTCACCGAGCAGGGCGACAAAGCGGCCGTGCTTGGCAGCGAGGTCACGCACCAGCTTCGCGCGAGCCTTGTGCTCGTCGGGGGGGCCGTGGGAGAAGTTCAGACGGGCGACGTCCAGACCAGCCAGAATCAGCTGTTCGAGAACTTCCGGCGAGTTACTGGCCGGGCCAAGGGTAGCGACGATTTTGGTACGACGGACGGACATGCAAAGACTCCTGAGTTCAAGCGCAGGCAGAGGCTACTATGCTCGAAGGGTGTAGTCATTGTTCGAATGCACTACTTATCGTTTTCTTTATTGAACGCGGCAACTTTGCGACCAGCGCGTCTGAAGTTTTCCGACCTGGGGTCGATACAGAGCACAAGACAGGAGAACCCCCATGCGATTGTTGCCCATTGCCGCCCTTGCCCTCAGCGCCCTCGCCGCGACGGGCTGCACCCGTTGGTCGATGAACCACCATTTGAACAACGCCTACAGCGCCTATGAACGCGGCAATTGCGAGCAGGTCATGCTCGAACTGTCCAAGGTCGAACGCGCCAGCCGCGCCCGCCCGTACGTGTGGCCGGAAGTGTCGATGATGCGCGGTCAGTGCCTGGAACGACAGAAGCTCTACATCGACGCGCTGCAGACCTACCAGTTCATCATCGCTTCGTACCCCAACAGTGAATACGCCTACCGCGCCCGCGCGCGTCTGGAAACGTTGCAGAGCCTGGGCCATTACCCGACACGCAGCGCCGCTGCGGTGGTTCGGCCGACGCGCTTCTGACGCGGTTTTCGTACAAAATCTGGCCGTCTGTACAAGCTCCGCTATAGTC
>UCNP01000124.1 GCA_900473335.1 Hyphomicrobiales bacterium
GCCCGGCATGCAAAGCTTCTTCAGGATTGATTATGCGCGGAGCCGCTGTCAGGTATTTTTCTGTCTCCAACGCATTTTTCCCGTTACTGGTACGCTCGGCGACAATCTGCGCGTACAGATGCAAGTCGTAATCCAGGCTCATGGCATATTCCGACATGCGCGAATGATCAACCGCTCCCTGCAAGTGCCAATGAAAAGGGTGAAACAGAAACTTGCTATGAGTGCACGCGGTGCGGCGCTGGCCGGCGAGGAAAACGATATTGCCCATCGACTCGACCGTTCCCAGGTTATGCGTGTGTACCGGCACGGGCAGCGCCATCAGAAAGTTGTACATCGTGAAACCGTAACTGCATTCGCCACCCATGGTAGCGATGTTCAGAATCAACCTGGGTGCATCTTCCTTTACCGCACGCGAGGCTCTGTCAATCAGCTGACCGCAGGTTGAAGCATTGATCGGGCCGGTAAAGTTAATCACGTGAACAGGCATGGCAATTTCCTCGACGGGCCGGGGCNNTGCGTTCGTACGTTGGCGTCGTTTGCGTTTCTCGAGAGTTTTCAGAGTCAACGAGCAACTGCCTGCGCTCGTAACATTCATGTTGGGCACGATCGCTGTGCTGCGGGTGGCCAGGTTTTCTTTCAATGCACGGAGACACAGCGTTGTCCGGCAGTTTATCCGGGGAGCTGCGCGTCGCTTCTGGAACAACTTCAGCGCCTTCGTGTTGGTGTAACTGGCTTGGAGGAGTATGTATGGAGGTGGTCATCTATGCGCTCCGTCGAATATTACAAGGGCAGCGAGGCTGCCCTTGTACCGCTCATTTACGACTTGCGACCTCCACTGTGGCTGGATTGTCCGCCTTTGCGACCAGCCTCGGATGCTTTTTCACGATCGTTGGCGAAGTTGCCGCCAGACTGTCCGCCTTTTTTTCCGGACTCTTGCATCTTGTCACGATCGTTGCCGGCGTTACCTGTATTTTTATTTCCGGTGGTCATGATAGCTCTCCGATATCTATTAACGTTTCGCTAGTGATGTCCGTTTTCGTCATGGACACCTACTTCGATTACATATCGGTTCACGGTGTTTTGATTTTTTTAATTGATCCGATGAGCGGTACCTGCACTTTCAACTTGTATCGGCCAGTAGTGCATATATAACTAAAAGGGCTACGCTCAATCGCATTGGATAATAAAGAAAAACACTTACACCGATGCCGAGCCGGTTGTTGAAGTTAA
>UCNP01000120.1 GCA_900473335.1 Hyphomicrobiales bacterium
TGCCAGCACTACTTCGAGGCCGCTGGATATGACCCGGAATAAGTCGAATCTGCTCTAGGCGCTTGCTCCGCTCATCTTCCGGCATTGGATTGTTGCGCAGTATCACGGCACCATCAGACAGACGCATGATCAGGGTCGGATCATCATCGCCGCGATTTGGATCGATCAAAAGCCGAGAGAACCCACCGAGAACCGCTGGCACACCAAGCATGGCGGCAAGTTTGCGGGTCAACTGCTCGACGCCAATATCATATGCAATATGCCGCTCGAATTGCGCGACATCCAACCCCAGCGAGCCATATTCGTCCGGCAATGCGCGGCTTGCATGATCGGCAAGCAGGACAAGACCCTTGGCATAATCGCCATCAACCAGATGATAGGGAGAAAAGGACATGAAGACAGGCTCTTTTGACAGTGAATCTGACTGCTTTTGTCTTTCACGCCCTTGGCAGCAATGCAAGGTGGATTGTTGCTTGGGCAAATCCCGAATGCTTCTACAGACAACCTACCAAGAATTCAAAGCCCATGATCCCAAATAAAAAGGGCGGCAACTGCCGCCCTCATCAAAGTATTGTTAACTCATCAGATGTGTGGGCATTGACGGCTGAAAACGCAGACTTGCATCGGCAATCATCATGGTTGATCCATCCGTCATAATTGCAGTTGCAGTTCCCGTAATTGCCGATCCATCTGAAAATTGCTTCGCCCCAGCTGGGTCAGGCAGAAGATTGATCAGCTTGATCCCGGCTTCCGACATGTTCCGTAATTCACCAACCTCACTGACCCCATTCTGGTTCAAATCCTGCCAGACACGGAATTCATTCCAGCGGGCATCATTCGCATCTAGAACATTGTCACGGTTGGTATCGAAGGCATAGCGCAGCCCTTCAATATCTGTTACGGGTTGACCATCATCGGCAATACCTATCGCTTGCAGCTCCTCCAGCCGCGCCTGTTCCGGCTTCCATAACGAGAAGGCGAGCTCCTCGGGCTGATCAATCTTACCATCGGGACCGGCTTTTGAGTTTTCTGCCAGATCGATCACCAGCAATCCATCCTTCGGCCCGACCCACGCCGTACGATCACGCGCACCATCACCATCCCAGTCAAAACGGGTGACTTCAGCAGCTTTGGAAGTGTCTAAAGGGATCAGGTCAATTTTCGCATCAGCATTAACGTCAAGTACCACAGGAGGACCAGAACACTGTCCGTTTGCAAAACAAACTCTGATGCCTGATCGTTTACTGCCAGGCAAGTCTGTACTCACGCCCGGTCGTCCCCCACCCATTCTACTGCTTCGCTCTCTAGCCGCTTGCTGCTCTTCGGCCACTTTCCTTTGTCGTTCTTGCTCTCTCCTTTGTTGTTCTTGCATCTCGGCGTGAATTTTTCGATTTTGTTCGGCGAGCCGAGCATTCATTTCGTCTGTGTCTCTTTTGTTTTGTTCCTGCCTTCGCTGCCATTCCTTTTGCTGATCTTCCAAACGCTTTCTTGCCGCTGCTCGCTCTGCCTCAGCTTGCGCCGCTGCCCTCACAGCATCGTCAAACTGAACGTCCTTACGGACAAGACGGCCCTGA
>UCNP01000169.1 GCA_900473335.1 Hyphomicrobiales bacterium
GTACGAACCCTTGCCAGCCGAGGTGTCGTTGATCTCCACGCTCTCTTCCCAGAGATAGGAATAGGCGACGTCGATGGTGACATTTTCCGCAGGCGTCCAACCGGCGCCGACGCTGAACACCTTGCGATCGCCCGTTGGAATACGCGGTCCACGATTGGTGTTGTTCGCCGGCGATTGATCAACCGAGAACCCGGTGCGCAGCACCCATTGGTTGTTCAACCGGTACGCCGCGCCGATGGCGTGAGCCCAGGTGTCATGCCAGTTCTGTTCTTCGCTGATCGTGCCCAACTGACCGGCGAGCAGTGGCGGCAATCCGCTGTTTTCGATGGTCAGCTCTTTAAAACGGCTCCAGCGCGTCCAGGTGCTGCCGGCATACAGCGTCCAGTCGTTGTTCAGTTGATGGGTGACCGAGAAGTCCACCGATTCCGGGGTGTCGACGTCCAGCGACGCGTCAAAGCTGCGGCCGCTGACCCCGAGCACGTTGAAGATGCCATCGCTGAGTTTGCTTTTCGCGTCGAGGTGGTAACTGACTTTTGAGTGATAGGTCAGGCCCAGGCGGGTCTGCTCGGTCGCCTGCACCATGACCCCGGCGTTGAAGCCCAGCGCGGTATCGTCGCCCGTGCTTTTGACTTTGCCGTCATTGCGCCCGGGGCTCAGCGGATTGGCGACCATCCCCGACAGCTCGCCGCTGATGCGGTTGATGGTCGGGCCGAAGCCGATCGACACCTTGTCATTGAAGGCATAACTGATGGTCGGCTGGAACGTCAGCGTGGTGACTTCGCTTTTGTTGGCGTAATAGCGGCCAGCGAAACCACTGCCGTAATCGGTGATCAGGCCAAACGGCACGTAGAACCCCACGCCGAACGCCCACTGCTCGTCGATCGGTTTGACGTAATAACCCATCGGTACCGTGGTGGTCGGCACCATGTCGCCGTCTTCCTTGCCGCCGAACGTGCTGCGGGTCTGGCTGATATCGGACTTCGCAAACAGCGTCGCCTGCCCCACGCTCGCCTGCTCGCGCTTGAGCCGCGCCATGCCCGCCGGGTTGCCAAAAACGGTGCTGG
>UCNP01000121.1 GCA_900473335.1 Hyphomicrobiales bacterium
GGTTGTCCCGACCGATACTCAGGCTCGACCTGAACTGCAACAACAGCGCGAAAAGGCTTTGGACGAGTCACTGGCGCTGAACCGCTTCGACGGCGTTGCCCCGGATTTCACCGCGCACGCTCGCGTCACCGTCGAGGCGGACCGACGCTTTTACACCCGCGAATATTTTCTCGATGTGGCCCCCGCCGACTTCGTCGAGCGCCACCTGAACACACTGGTCGACCTCGGCAAGGATCAGAGCCGACGCATGAAAGACGTGCTCGACGGCCCATTGCTCAGCGGCAAACGCGGCATCAACGACCTGATCGACCGCCCGGCCATGGACGAGGTGCTGAACAGTCATCGCGACAACCTCGGACGCTGGAATCGCCTGCTCGAACGCATCACCGCCGATCGCGCGCAACTGGTGTGCGCCGGGCGTTTCCATCGCTCGGCGTGGTATTTCGACGGGCAAGTGCAGATCGATCAGGCGCTCGCCAGCGAATACGCCTGTCTCAAGGACATCGGCCGCAGCGACGCGGCCAATGAGCAAATGCTCGGTTACCTCGAGCAACACCCGCAACTGACCCGCCCGCTGTTCTACACCTTGCCGCTGCGCATGCAGACCGAACAGGCCGGGCAATATTCAACGCTGTTCAACGCCGGCATGGCGATGTTCAACAACCTGCCGGACTGGCTGGCCAAATTGCAGAGCATCGAGCAGCCACAGCTTCCAGCCCTCGACGATCTGCCGGCACACAGCCGCGTCCTCGCCGATGCCGTGCAAGACACCTACAGCCCGGCGCTGAACCTCGGCCTGAGCCGGGCGCTGGAAGGCTTTGATCTCGCCGGCGAGAAAATCCCCGACCTCGACGAACTGTTCCAGCGCCTGCCCAAAGCCCTGCGCCTGCGCGTCTTCGACGCCGCGCGAACCAGCGGCGTGACCTACACCGTATCCACCCCGGCGGAGCAAGCGGCGCTGCAAGCCACGATCAAGGAAGTGCTGCGCGAGCGCGACTACCTGAAAACCCTCAACCGCGAACGCAACCAGCTCACCCACAACAA
>UCNP01000168.1 GCA_900473335.1 Hyphomicrobiales bacterium
CGTCCATACCCAGGATCGCGATGATGTCTTTCAGCTCTTTGTAACGCTGCAGAACATACTGAACGCCGCGAGCGGTGTCGTAGTGGTCCTGACCGATCACGTTCGGGTCCAGCTGGCGCGAAGTCGAATCCAGTGGATCTACCGCCGGGTAGATACCCAGACAAGCGATGTCACGGGACAGAACGACGGTGGCGTCCAAGTGGGCGAAGGTGGTCGCTGGCGACGGGTCGGTCAAGTCGTCCGCAGGTACGTATACCGCCTGGATCGAGGTGATCGAACCTTCCTTGGTCGAAGTGATACGTTCCTGCAGAACGCCCATCTCTTCAGCCAGGGTCGGCTGGTAACCTACTGCCGAAGGCATACGGCCCAGCAGTGCGGATACTTCAGTACCGGCCAGGGTGTAACGATAGATGTTGTCGACGAACAGCAGAACGTCGTTACCTTCGTCACGGAACTTCTCGGCCATGGTCAGGCCGGTCAGTGCTACGCGCAGACGGTTTCCCGGCGGCTCGTTCATCTGACCGTAAACCAGTGCCACTTTGTCCAGAACGTTGGAGTCCTTCATCTCGTGGTAGAAGTCGTTACCCTCACGAGTACGCTCACCCACACCGGCGAACACGGAATAACCGCTGTGCTCGATGGCGATGTTACGGATCAGTTCCATCATGTTTACGGTTTTGCCTACACCGGCACCACCGAACAGACCGACTTTACCGCCCTTGGCGAACGGGCAGACCAGGTCGATAACCTTGATGCCGGTTTCCAGCAGGTCGTTGCCGCCTGCTTGCTCGGCGAACGAAGGTGCTGCGCGGTGAATNNGTGAATGCCCCAGCGCTCTTCGGTGTCGATCGGGCCAGCTTCGTCGATCGGGTTACCGAGGACGTCCATGATCCGGCCCAGGGTCGCTTTACCGACCGGTACGGAGATGGCTGCGCCAGAGTCGGTGACTTCCAGACCGCGCTTCAAGCCCTCGGTGGAACCCATCGCAATGGTACGCACCACGCCGTCGCCCAGCTGCTGCTGAACTTCCAGAGTGGTTGCGGCCGCGCTTT
>UCNP01000122.1 GCA_900473335.1 Hyphomicrobiales bacterium
TCCCTGGCGGCTTTCTCGATATCTTCGCGAGGCGCGCCTGCCAGATCGCCGTAAGCGATGTTGTTGGCGATGGTGTCGTTGAACAGCGTCACGTGCTGGGTCACTTGCGCTACATGGCGACGCAGATTGCGCAGACGATAGTCCTCGATTTCGACATCATCGAGCAGGATTTCGCCGGTCTCGTGGTGATAGAAGCGCGGAATGAGACTGGCCATCGTCGATTTGCCGCTGCCGGAACGCCCGACCAGGGCGATCATCTGACCTGGCGACGCGGTGAAGCTGATGTTTTTCAGCACTTCCCGTTCAGTGCCCGGGTAAGTGAAGCTGAGGTTGTTCACCGCCAGATGGCCACTGACCCGATCACGCTCGNNCCGTGATGTACGCGACCAGATCACCGGCCGTTGCATCACCGCGCAGGAACAACACCAGGAACATCAACACCGCCATGGCGGTGTAGATCACCAGCTGCAGCATCGGCGTATACACCGCGCCAGTCTTGGTCATACGCAACTGTTTGTCGGTGTTGCTCTGGCTGGCCGCCGCAAAACGCTGCTGCTCATAAGCCTCGCCACCGAAACTGCGCACAACGCGATAGCCTTGAATGGTTTCGGAAGCCACGTGGGTGACGTCGCCCATGGCCACTTGAATCTTTTTGCTCTGCTTGCGGAATTTCTTGCTGGTATTGCCGACCATGAACGCGATCACGGGCAGGATCGCCAGCATCACCAGAGTCAGTTTCCAGTTCATCCACAGCAGATAGGCGAACAGGAAAACCACGGTCAGGCCTTCGCGGATCACCACTTTGATGGCATCCGTGGCGGCGCCGGTGACCATGGTCACGTTGAAAGTGATGCGCGATATCAGATGACCCGAGTTGTGGGTATCGAAATAGCGATTGGGCAGTACCAACAGCTTGTTGAACAATTCGATACGCAGGTCATGCACCAGCCCCAACGAAACCCTCGCCAGGTAATAGTTGCCGAGAAACGAGCCGAGGCCTTGCCACGCTGCGATCAGGATGATCAGCAACGGCACAGCCATCAGCAATTGCACGTCTCGCAGATAGGGAACGTTGGGGAAGAGCACCGCTTCCGGGTTGCTCAGG
>UCNP01000177.1 GCA_900473335.1 Hyphomicrobiales bacterium
TGTCATAGTTGAGTTCTTCGGCCAGGGCGATAAAACGCTCATCGCAGGTCATCCGTTCGGTCATTGCGCCCAGCCTTTTGATCAATGCACGTGTTAAGACAGTCGAGCACCGGAGATGGCTTGGAGCTACTACTGTCGGGGTTGGATCCAAATCTATGGCGTTTGCCTAAGTTGTGCAACCAGCGTAGATGGAACAAAAGGCCCTAAACCTTTCGGATGCCCCGGACCACAAGCTGGTCTTCAGCGGCGCTCAAACAGTGTTCAAGCGCTCAACCATATCTGGAAATTTTTCAACCAGTCGTATCAATAAGGCTGCTTGAGCATTGGGNNCTTGTCCTGATTCGACTGGCAAAAACAGCTTGAGACATATGCAGTTTTTCTCGAAGAGCAACAATTTCCTGTGCGCCCACTTCAGGTACAGGCTTGTCCTCAAGCACTGTATTGCGCAGTGTGATCTTGCCCTCGCGTTGAGCCGCCATCTCATCAACGCCCTGCATTAACTCTGCAAACAGGTCGCGTTTTTTCATGGGGTACCTCGTTTTTTCAACTCTTTATCAATGGCTGTCCTGAGTGCCCTCTCTTGCTCGGCAGTCAGCTTCTCAAGCTCATCTTTGTCGTAAATGGCGAACATCCAGAACTGACCATCATTCATAAGCCAATAGTAGAGAACCCGCAAGCCGCCCCGTCTTCCCTTGCTACGGCGAGAATCAGCCCAGCGCAGCTTACGGAAGCCACCCGTTCGAGGCATTACATCGCCCGCAAGCGGATTGCTCTGAAGGTAGTTCCGCAATGTTCGATATTCGTCGTCCGTCAGATAGCGGTCAACGCTTTTGGTAAATATCGTTGTTTCAAAAAAGATTGTTCGCATAGCCAAACTATAAGCAGCTTGACTATAGACAGCCTATCAACAAATCGCTGCTCGAATAAACAAAAAACCCCGCACATCTCTCAACGTGCGGGGTTTTTCCTGAAGCTTGCAAACCTTACGGTGCGTACGTCAGCAACAGCTCTGTCGGCACCTTGAAGTCCAGGGACATCATGACGCTCAACGCAGTGATGGTGAAGATCGAGAACACGAACAGCTTGCGTGCCCAGACG
>UCNP01000017.1 GCA_900473335.1 Hyphomicrobiales bacterium
CAGCACTACTTCGAGGCCGCGGGATATGACCCGGAATAAGTCGAATCTGCTCTAAGTTTTATGACCAATTTAGGCTGCTGACCGGCCACGGGTTATCAGATTAAATTCTTGGGGGAGTTTGCGCATGACAAGTCTGGTCAGCAGCCGCTATTTTTATGTCTATTGTCTTGCCCTGCTTATGCCCGCCAGATTTCCTACAAAGTTAGCAGGCTCGATCTGTAAGCTTAGTATTACCGCAGCGAGATGAGGGTGACGAACTCGACGAGGGCACCTAAATATGACGATAAGAACAGAAGTTATCTGGCGGAGAGAGCGGGATTCGAACCCGCGTTACGCTATTAACGTAAACACACTTTCCAGGCGTGCGCCTTCAACCACTCGGCCACCTCTCCGCAATACGTCTGGTGTTTGGCCAGCCGGGTTAATTATCTGCAACCGAAAAGACCGGCTGTAAGAGCACCGTCAACCATCGGCCACTCAATTTTTGATACGGACACGATGCTCTACGATGGTTAGTCGGCAGCTACCCGTGCGGCGCGCACTATAGCCAGAACAGGCACTTCTTCAACTCCTAATTCAATATATTTTCGTTTCGTGGCAATATCGCCATTTTTCCTTTTAGTTACAGAATGTTAGGTGCTTTGATCTGCGAGGGAATGCTGCTCAAACATGCGGTGCGGGTCAATCCATGCACTCAAACCTGATCGCAATCATGTCGAGAAAGCGATTCCGGTTTGCCGGCTTTTGCGTTATTGGTAGAAGATCAAGTGGTCCACCCCCTGTCAGGTTTGGGACCATCCCGCCTTGGAGAAGAATATTGCTACGTCTCATTTGCAGGCTTTTAGCCTATATCTGCCTTAGCCTTGCTATTATTACCGCTGTTCTTGATGCTGCCCGATCTGTTGGCGCATCCAATCTGGTGATAACGCCCCTCAGAGATAGCTGGCAATCGGTCTCGGCCACCTCATTTGCACTTGTCGAAACAAGCATTAAAACCCATCTATACGACATATTCTGGGATCCGTTGATGCTTTGGCTACTGGAAGCACCTACCTTTATCGTCTTCGCTCTGCTTGCCCTGCTATTATATGCCATAGGCTACAGGCGTGCGGTCAGGACAGGAAGGTTTGCCGCCCGTTAAAGCACCGCGAATACCCCTGCACCCGGAGGTCGTTCAATGTCCATATTCAGTATGCTCAGCAAGAAATCAGAAATGCCAACAGCAGAGCAGGCCTTGCCTGGTCGTCCTTCGCCAATTGCGACTGCGGAACTACATTTCGTCAATGGACGCCCGTTGAAAGGTCCGTGGCCCGACAATCTCCAAACCGCCTTGTTCGGAATGGGCTGTTTTTGGGGAGTAGAGCGGCTGTTCTGGCAGATTCCGGGAGTTTACGTGACGGCGGTCGGCTATGCCGGCGGAATCACGCCAAATCCGACCTATCAGGAAACCTGCACAGGAATGACGGGCCACAACGAAGTGGTATTAGTCGTGTTTGATCCCTCAATTGTTTCCTATGAAGAGCTTTTGACAATTTTTTGGGAAGAGCATGATCCGACACAGGGAATGCGACAGGGCAATGATGTTGGCACAACATATCGCTCCGGGATCTATACCTTCACACCCGAGCAGCAGGCCGCAGCTGAGGTAAGCCGCATTGCCTATCAGAGCGCGTTGACGGCCAAAGGTCGCGGAACCATCACCACTGAGATACTCGAAGCTCCTGTTTTCTATTATGCAGAGGATTACCACCAGCAATATCTTGCCAAAAATCCGAACGGTTATTGCGGGTTGCGTGGGACAGGCGTTTCATGTCCTATACCAAGTGCGAAACCTATGAATTGATCAGCTATAATCCTCTTCAATTCGATTTTTGATCGCTTGGCAAAATTCTGCGTGAATTTTGCGTAATGACATGCAAGATTAGTCTGGGTGCGGCGGGTTGAATGCCTCTCCGCAATGGTCTAGGGCACGGCAGAAGTTGTGTTCTCAAACAAAATCCAGAGGGTTGCTATCAAATGAAGCGTATTGTTCTTGGTCTCCTGGCTGCTACGGCATTGCCCCTGATATCACTTGGAGCAGCGAATGCTGCGGACGACAAGCCTGCTTTGATTTATGATCTTGGCGGCAAGTTTGACAAATCGTTCAACGAAGCTGCGTTTAATGGCGCTGAAAAATATGCAGCTGATTCAGGCGTGAAATATCGAGAATTCGAAATTCAAAATGAGGCACAGCGCGAACAGGCGCTGCGCAAATTCGCATCGGATGGCAATTCGCCGATCGTCATTGCAGGCTTTTCCGCTGCTGCCGCGATTGAAAAGGTCTCCACAGAGTTTCCTGATACCAAATTTGTCATTATCGACGCAGAAGTGAAACAGCCGAATGTGCGTTCGGTTATTTTCAACGATAATGAAGGCTCCTATCTCGTTGGCGTCATCGCCGCCAAAGCGTCCAAGACGGGCACTGTCAGCTTTATTGGCGGAATGGACGTTCCCTTGATCCGTAACTTTGCCTGTGGCTATGTAGGTGGCGTTAAGGCGACGAATGCAGATGCCAAGGTCATCCAGAATATGACTGGTGACACGCCTGCCGCCTGGAATGATCCGTCAAAGGGTGGCGAGATTGCCAAGTCGCAGATGGATCAGGGATCGGATGTCATTTTCGCAGCGGCTGGCGGCACTGGCATTGGCGTTCTTCAAGCTGCTGCAGATGCGGACAAGCTCGGCATTGGCGTTGATTCCAACCAGAACGGCTTGCATCCGGGCAAGGTTCTGACCTCGATGCTCAAGCGTGTCGATGTGGCAACCTATAACGCGTTCAAAGATGGTGCCGATGGTAAATTTACCTCGGGCGTCAGCTATCTTGGCGTCAAAGAGGGTGGTGTTGACTACGCTGTCGACGATAATAATGCCAAGCTCATGACGGATGATATCAAGAAAGCTGTCGAAGCCGCCAAGGCGGATATCATTTCCGGCAAGGTGAAGGTACACAGCTATTTCTCGGACAATGCTTGCCCGTATAAGTAAAATTTACGCATCAAAATTACAAAAGCCGCTGGTCAAATGATCAGTGGCTTTTTTAATGACTTGCTCAAAATCCACATTCCAGCATTTTCATCGTGCAGTTCTTCGACTTTTCCCCATCCCATACGTTCATAATATCTTGTCTCTACAGTATAGAGATAAAGCCGGTCATGGCCTTGCTGTTGGGCGGTTTTTTCAGTCGCCTCGACCATGGCTTTGCCAACACCGATCAGCCGCATCTCCGGAGTTACGTAGAGGCTTGCAAGCCAGGGATGGAAATGAGGATGACTGTCGAGGTCACTGTCTATGAGCAGTGACATGCCGACGGGCAAGCCGGAAACAAATCCAACCAGCGCTTTCTGGTGACTTGCAGGATTGAGAAAGCCAAGGAAGGCTTCGACGATCTCTTCCCGGCTGCGGCCATCATATTGGCCCCAGGTGTCATAATTCCAGCGCGCACATAATGGCACGAGTTCGGGATGGTTTTCGAGAGGCTCTACTTTTGTAATCATCTAATAATGAGGGGGTTTGGTTACGGGGATATCGTCGGCGGACTGCTCTTCCAAGACAAGAAAACGGTCTGTCAGAGCGTCCAGCTTGCGCCGCATCGCTTCAATGGTTTTCCATTGCGCGGCGAGCTGACCGGATAGCTCGTCAATCGTATGTTCTTGCTCGGTTACCAGAATTTCAAGCCGCGTCAGGCGTTCATTGCTTTCGGCCGCTGTCATTCCCGTCTCCATTTTTTTCGTCTTCTGTCCTGCGTTTGATATTTGAACAAGGTGATGGCGGTTGCGTCAAGCTGTGAAGAGATGATAGCGGCTGTTGAATGTTGCTTTTCTTGACTGGAAAGAAAAAATTCCCGTGTTAGGGTCAGAAGCTTCGAATAACAACAAGAGCTGATCAACAGCGGATGGGGATATGAGCGCAGCTGCAATTGAACTTATTGGGGTGGACAAGCGCTTCGGCTCCGTTCATGCAAATCGAGATATTCACCTTACAATTGAAAAGGGGACGATTCACGGCATCATCGGTGAAAACGGTGCCGGAAAATCAACCCTGATGTCTATTCTTTATGGGTTCTATCAGGCCGATAGCGGTGAAATACGCATTAACGGCAAATCCACTAAGATCACTGATCCAAACGCGGCAATCGGAATGGGCATAGGCATGGTGCATCAGCATTTCATGCTTGTTGAAAATTTCACCGTGCTTGAAAATGTCATGCTTGGTGTCGAAGGTGCCCCACTTCTTAAGAAGGGTATTGCCAAGGCCCGTGCTGAATTGAAGCGTCTCGAACAGGAATATGAACTCGACGTCGATCCCGATGCCCTGATTGAAGAGTTGCCTGTCGGTTTGCAGCAGCGGGTGGAGATTCTCAAGGCGCTCTATCGCGGTGCCGAAATTCTCGTTCTTGATGAACCAACCGGCGTATTGACGCCGCCCGAAGCAGATCATCTTTTTCGAATTCTCGAACAATTAAGGGATCAGGGTAAGACGATCATCCTCATCACGCATAAATTGCGTGAAATCATGGCTGCAACTGACAATGTATCCGTCATGCGTCAAGGCTCGGTGGTTGCGACGAAAAAAACCAGCGAAACCTCGGTGGAAGAGCTCGCAGAGCTTATGGTTGGCAGGCGTGTTTTGCTGCGGGTGCAAAAAGGCGAGGCGCAACCCGGCGAAGTGAAGCTATCGGTGGAAAATCTGACCGTGCGGGATAGTCGCGGCGTGATTATGGTTGATAATGCCTCTTTCAATGTGCGGGCAGGGGAGATCGTTGGAATTGCCGGCGTAGCGGGAAATGGACAGTCCCAACTGATTGAAACTATCGCCGGAATTCGTGCTGCCGTTGCTGGCCGCGTCCTCCTTGATGGCCAGCTCATCGATATTATGGGGGCCGCTGATCCTGGCGAGCTGCGTGATCGTGGATTGGCGCATGTGCCGGAGGATCGTCACCATATGGGGCTTGTTCTGGCGTTCGAGGAGTATGAAAACTCTATCCTTGGGTACCATGACGATCCGCTTTATCTCAAAGGGCCGTTTCTCGATATTGATGCGATCAAAGCGGATGCGCGCAAGAAAATAGAGAAATATGATATTCGTCCGGGCGATCCCAATCTCAAGACCGCAAATTTCTCCGGGGGCAATCAGCAGAAAATTGTCCTTGCTCGGGAGATCGAACGCGACCCCGGCGTGCTTATTATCGGCCAGCCGACACGCGGTGTAGACGTCGGTGCAATTGAGTTCATCCACAAGCGCATTATCGAGATGCGGGATGCGGGCAAGGCAGTGCTGCTTGTCTCCGTGGAGCTTGATGAAATTCGCTCCTTGTCGGATCGTATCCTCGTCATGTTCGCTGGCCGGATTGTCGGCGAACGGGATGCTGAAGCAGATGAAGGGGAACTCGGCTGCCTTATGGCTGGCGTCGAACAGCTGGAGGCTGCTGAATGACAACGCAGGCGCTCATTATTATAGATGTCCAAAATGCTATTGATGATCCCAAATGGGGGCGTCGAGGCCAGCCTGAAGCAGAGGCGCGTATAGGTGAATTACTCGGCGCTTGGCGCGAGCGCCGCCTGCCGGTCATTCACATCCGGCATGATTCAACTGACCCGACATCGCCATACCGCCCCGGTACGCATGGCAATGAATTCAAGGAGGAAGTCGCGCCACAAATGGGTGAGCCGATTATTGATAAGCGCACGAACAATGCGTTTATCGGTACTGATCTGATGGATGTTCTCGATGAGTTGCAGGCACGCAGCCTTGTGGTTACGGGCGTTCTTCTGGAAAATTCCGTTGATGCAACAGTCCGCATGGCTGCCAATCTCGGTTTCGAGGTGATTGTTCCGGAAGATGCTGTTGCGAGCATTGATCGCAAAGATTATCGCGGCAAGAAATGGGTTGCCGAGGATGTGCATGCCTTGGCGCTCTCTGTGCTTGAAGGCGAATATGCCCGTATCACGACATCGACAGAAATTATCGGGAACCTACCATGAGCCAGCCTTTTGCAAAACTACCCGCTTGGGCAGATTATGGACTTCTTCCGCTGATCAATCTCATCGTCGCCTTCTTCGTGGCAGGTCTTGTTGTCTTGCTCGTTGGTGAAAGCCCGATCGAAGCTGCGGTTCTGATGGTTAAAGGTGCTTTTGGCACTGGCGATGGTGTTGGCTATACGCTCTATTACGCAACCAATTTCATCTTTACGGGCCTTTGCGTCGCTGTTGCCTTTCATTGCGGCCTCTTCAATATTGGCGGCGAGGGCCAAGCCTATATTGGTGGTCTCGGCGTTGCTTTCGTCGGTCTTGGCCTCGGCGATACCCTGCCATGGTGGATCGTCTTTCCATTGGCAATTGTGGCTTCCGGCATAGCCGGTGCCTTGTGGGCGCTCATTCCCGCCTGGCTGCAAGCGCGCCGTGGTTCGCATGTTGTTATCACCACCATCATGTTCAACTTCATAGCGGCCAGCATCATGGTCTATATCGTGGTGCAAATTCTCAAGCCCATGAACATCCAGTCGCCGGAAACTCGCGTTTTTGGCGCAGGAGGGCAATTGCCAAGCCTTGGATGGTTGTTGAACGCTGTGGGACTCAACATGCGCTCTGCCCCTCTCAATCTCAGTTTCCTCATCGCCTTAGTTGCGGCGTTTTTGGTCTGGGTGCTGATCTGGCGGACAAAGCTTGGATATGAAATCCGTACAATGGGTTTTAGCCCGAAGGCGGCCCGATATGCCGGCATAAGCGAGCTGCGTATCATCATAATCACCATGATGATTTCAGGTGCGCTGGCGGGGATGATGGCGCTGAATCCAATTATGGGAGCGCAGCACCGACTGCAACTCGACTTTGTGGCCGGTGCTGGTTTCGTGGGCATTGCCGTCGCACTTATGGGGCGGTCTCATCCGGTTGGTATTGTGCTGGCGGCAATTCTCTTCGGTATGCTCTATCAGGGCGGCGCCGAAATCGCTTTCGACATGCCAAACATTTCGCGCGATATGATCGTGATCATTCAAGGTCTGGTCATTCTTTTTGCTGGAGCACTCGAACACATGTTCCGTCCGACTTTGCAGCGCATATTTCATGGCCTGTCACTTAAAAAGGACCAGACCGTGCCTGTTATTGCCGGAGGTGGCCAGTAATGGATAGCTTCATCACCATTCTCCAATTGTTTGATTCGACGATCCGCCTGTCGGCTCCCTTGCTGCTGGCATGTTTGGCAGGTCTCTATTCTGAGCGGGCTGGCATTTTCGACATTGGTCTTGAGGGCAAAATGCTGGCCGGTGCTTTCGCGGCAGGCGCTGTTGCTACATGGTACGGTTCTGCTGGTCTTGGCCTCTTAGCTGCCATTGCCGTGTCGGTGGCTTTCGGCCTCGTGCACGGCTTTGCCTCCATCACCCACAGGGGAAATCAGATTGTCTCCGGCGTTGCGATCAATTTCATTGCGGCAGGAACGACAGTTATCCTCGGTCAGGCATGGTTTCACCAAGGCGGGCGCACGCCATCCTTGCCGAATACTGCGCGCTTCAATGCTATCAATTTGCCCGGAGCCGAAGCTTTGCGTGATGTCCCGATCATTGGCCCGATCTATTTTGAGCTGATTTCAGGTCATTCCATCCTCGTCTATTTGGCCTTCCTGCTGGTGCCGTTCACATGGTGGGTGCTCTATCGTACGCGTTTTGGCCTGCGTTTGCGCGCCGTGGGTGAAAATCCGGCGGCCGTTGACACAGCGGGTATTTCCGTTCCGTGGCTGCGCTATCGCGCGGTCATTTGCTGCGGAATTCTGTGTGGTGTTGCGGGAGCCTATCTTGCTACGGCGCAGGGGGCTGGCTTCGTCAAGGATATGACCGCAGGCAAAGGCTATATTGCCCTTGCCGCTTTGATTTTCGCAAAGTGGCGTCCAGTCCAGGCGATGTATGCTTGCCTGCTGTTCGGATTTCTTGATGCTTTGGGCATTCGTCTTCAGGGCCAGACATTGCCGCTCATCGGCGAGGTTCCGGTGCAGCTCATGCAGGCGCTTCCCTATATTCTCACCATTGTTTTGCTGGCCGGGTTCATCGGCAAGGCAATACCGCCCAAAGCCGGTGGTGTTGCCTATGTGAAGGAAAGATAGCCATGAGTACGGATCTGTTCGACGCGGCCTTTGCTGCCATGCAGAAGACCCATTCGCCTTATTCACAATTCCCTGTCGGCGCGGCGCTGCGGACCAGTGACGGGCGGATTTATTCCGGCTGTAATATTGAGGTGGTTTCCTATCCGGAAGGCTGGTGTGCCGAAACCACGGCGCTTTCGCATTTTGTGATGGGTGGTGGCGGCACGATTACCGAGATCGCTGTCGTGGCCGAGAAGAAGGCAAAGTGCACACCCTGTGGCGGATGCCGCCAACGATTGGCCGAGTTTGCTGGCCCCGATACATTGCTCCACCTGTGCGACAATAACGGGATCGTTCAAACGCTGACGATGAAAGAAATATTCCCCTTCGGTTTTGAGGCGGAAGTGCTTGGCAAAGGTGCAGCATGATCGCTCCAGCGACGAGTAAACTTATTCAACGCCTCAATGGTCTTGCGCCTCGCATAGCCTTGGTGCTCGGCTCCGGGCTGGGGTCGCTGGTTGAAGCGGTCGAAAATGCAATCCATATTCCCTATTCGGATTTGCCCGGCTTTCCTCATAGTGGCGTTTCCGGCCATGCGGGCGAGGTGGTTGCCGGTTATCTTTCAGGCAAGCCGGTCCTGATGCTCGCAGGGCGGGCGCATTATTACGAAAAGGGCGACGCCTCAGTTATGCGCCCGGTCATTGCGGCGCTTGCTGAAATAGGCATTGAGAGCATTATTCTAACCAATGCAGCGGGCTCGATACGTCATGATCTGGCACCGGGCAGTGTGATGCTTATAGACGACCATATTAATTATTCAGGGCTGAATCCGCTGATAGGTGAGCCGTCCGACAAACGTTTTGTCGGCATGACAACAGCCTATGATCAGCAATTGAAAGATGCCCTGATCATTGCTGCCAGTGAAGTTGGCGAGAAATTGGCGCAAGGTGTTTATATGTGGTTCTCGGGGCCATCATTCGAAACGCCTGCAGAGATTCGTATGGCACGGACTCTTGGTGCAGATGCTGTGGGCATGTCGACAGTGCCGGAGGTCATTCTCGCGCGGTTTTATGGATTGCGCGTGGCGGCCTGTTCGGTCATCACAAATTTCGGTGCTGGAATGACCGGCGCGGAACTGTCACATGAAGAGACCAAGGATGTTGCTCCGCAGGGTGGCGCGCGTTTGCAGAAGATCATCCGCTCCCTTATTCAGGAAATAGGTTAGCCAATGGAGCTGCCGCAAGAAATTATCCGCCGCAAGCGCGACGGCGAGACACTGAGTGCAGCCAATATCACCGCCTTCGTCAATGCCATGAGCGCAGGTTCCATTACCGATGGTCAGGTTGCGGCCTTCGCCATGGCTGTTTTTTTCAACGGCATGAAACGCGAGGAAGCAGTGGCACTCACCCTCGCCATGCGCGATTCAGGGGATGTGCTGGATTGGTCGGACTTACCCGGCCCCGTCGTTGACAAGCATTCAACAGGCGGCGTTGGGGACAATGTGTCCTTGATGTTGGCACCACTCGCAGTTGCCTGCGGCGCCTATGTTCCAATGATATCGGGCAGAGGGCTTGGCCATACCGGCGGAACGTTGGACAAGATGGATTCCATTCCCGGTTACATCAGCCAGCCGGATAATAGCCTGTTCCGGAAAGTGGTGCGGGAAGTCGGGTGCGCCATTATTGGCCAGACGGCCAATCTCGCCCCGGCTGACAAACGGCTCTATTCCATTCGTGACGTGACTGCGACGGTGGAATCCATACCCCTCATAACCGCATCAATTCTATCGAAGAAACTTTCCGCAGGACTGAATGCGCTCGTGCTTGATGTGAAGTCTGGCAATGGTGCCTTTATGAGCAGAAACCGCGATGCGGTCGCCTTGGCAACGAGCATAGTCGAAGTGGCAAATGGTGCCGGTCTGCCAACAACAGCGCTTTTGACCGATATGAATGAGCCGCTTGCGCTTGCCGCAGGCAATGCGGTTGAGGTCAAAAATGCTGTTGATTTTCTGACAGGTGATCGCCGCGATGTCCGTTTGGAAAGCGTCACCCTCGCGCTTGTTGCGGAAATGCTATTATCCGCAAAACTTGCACCAAATTTGAAGTCTGCGATCGACAAGGTGCGTGAGGCTCTTAACAGTGGCAAAGCTGCGGAAGTGTTCGGGCGCATGGTTGCCGGTTTAGGCGGGCCGAAAGATTTTATCGAGAAGATGGATCATTATTTGCCCGTAGCGCCCGTTACACTCGAAGTAAGAGCACCTGTTACCGCTTATGTTGCTTCCATCGATACGCGTGCTATTGGCATCACAGTCGTAGCGCTGGGTGGTGGCCGTATCAGGCCGCAAGACCCCGTTGACCATGCTGTCGGGATCACAGCGCTACAACCCATCGGTGCTAAAATGGAGAAGGGTGAGCCAATTGCGCGGGTCCATGCCCGCACGCAGGATGATGCGAAGACTGCCGCGCTTGCTATCGAAAAAGCTTATGGTTTTGCGAACCGCAAGCCCCGAACAGTCAATCCGGTCCTGCGCCGCATTGGCGCGTAATTACTTCGTGCCATACATGCGGTCACCGGCATCGCCGAGGCCCGGCACGATATAGCCTTTTTCATTGAGGTGGCTGTCTATGGCAGCGGTAAAAACCGGCACATCCGGATGGGCTTCGGTAAAGCGCTTGATTCCTTCCGGCGCAGCCAGCAGGCAAAGGAAGCGGATATTGCTCGCGCCGCGATCTTTCAGTTTCTGAATGGCGGCAATCGCTGAATTGGCCGTCGCTAGCATGGGGTCGACCACAATGATAAGACGATTGACAATATCTTCCGGTGCTTTGAAATAATATTCGACGGGCTGCAATGTGTCATGATCGCGGTATAGTCCGATATGCGCAACGCGTGCAGCAGGCACAAGATCAAGCATGCCTTCAAGCAAACCATTGCCTGCCCGCAGGATCGAAGCAAAGACCAGCTTCTTGCCTTCAATGACAGGGGACTCCATTTCAACCAGCGGGGTCTGGATCGTGATGTTCGTCAGTTGCAGGTCCCGGGTTACTTCATAGCAAAGCAAAAGGGATATTTCCTTCAGCAATCGTCGAAATCCGGCGGTGGAGGTGTCCTTGTCGCGCATAATGGTTAGCTTGTGCTGAACAAGCGGGTGGGAAACAATCGTCACGCCCATGGGGGATTCCTTTAAACTGAACTTGCTCAACCTTATCTGTTGAGGGGCGTGATCGCAAAGCGTGTGTGCTCAAGACGCACAGTTTTGTCGCGCAACAGGCAATAGCCTTCTGCGTCTCAATATTCTATGGTTCCGGCGAATTATACAGGCAGGTAGCAAAATGAATCAGCAACGCACCGGCGCGCAAGGCGGCATGGAAACATCCTTCGGCTTTCAGGATGTGGGTGAAGGCGAAAAACAGACGCGGGTCAATGATGTTTTCCATCGGGTCGCCAAGCGCTATGACGTCATGAACGATCTGATGTCCGCAGGTCTTCATCGGGTCTGGAAAGACTCGATGATCGCATGGCTTTCTCCATCGAAAACCGCAAATTGGAAGGTGCTCGATGTTGCGGGAGGAACTGGTGACGTTGCATTCAAGATTGTTGAGGCCTCGGGGCGCAATGCTCATGCGACGGTGTTGGATATTAATGGCTCCATGCTTGGCGTTGGCCGCGATCGCGCCGCCAAAAAGGGACTGACGGAGAACACCGAATTTGTTGAGGCCAATGCGGAAGAGCTTCCGTTTGAAAGCAACCGGTTCGACGCCTATACAATCGCATTCGGCATTCGCAATGTGCCGCATATCGATCGCGCGCTGTCCGAAGCTTACCGCGTCTTAAAGCCGGGCGGACGCTTCCTCTGCCTGGAATTTTCCGAAGTTGAGCTTCCTGTTCTGGACAAGCTTTATGATGCCTGGTCCTTCAATGCCATTCCGAAAATTGGCAAGGCGGTAACGGGCGACGCGGACAGCTATCAATATTTGGTGGAATCCATTCGCAAGTTTCCGCGACAGTCGGATTTTGCTGACATGATCCGCAAGGCGGGCTTTGAACGGGTTAGCTGGCGTAATTTCACCGGCGGTATCGCAGCGCTGCATTCCGGCTGGAAGTTGTGATTTCTGAATGAGTAGTTTTGCAGCAACATTTCGCTTGATGCGAGCCGGTTGGATATTGACCCGTGAGGGTGTAATAGCAGCTCTTCCTGCCGATGGTTTGAGCGGCATTCCCGCGTTTGGACACAAGATCGCGGGCCTTCTCGCTCGCCGCCGTGCGCTGACTGCGCGCCGCTCCGAGCGCATGTCCCGGGCTATCAACAAGCTTGGTCCGTCCTATGTGAAGCTGGGCCAGTTCCTGGCGACACGCCCTGATGTTGTCGGCACGGAAGTTGCCGACGATCTGGCGTTGTTGCAGGACCAGCTCGACTATTTCCCAATGGAAGCTTCAATCAAAGCAATTGAGGGATCGTTGGGCCGCCCGGTTGACGATCTCTTTGTCAATGTTGAGCCACCTATTGCTGCGGCGTCTATTGCCCAAGTGCATCCGGCTTATGTCAAAACCAGTGACGGAAGTAAAAAGGTCGCCGTCAAGGTTGTGCGTCCCGGTGTTCGGCAACGTTTCAATAATGATCTTGAGAGCTTCTTTCTGGTGGCTCGCTGGCAGGAGCGTTACGTTCCCGCAAGCCGCCGCCTGCGTCCGATTGAAGTCACACGAACGCTTGCGCAAACCACCCGTATAGAAATGGACCTGCGCCTTGAGGCGGCAGCTCTTTCGGAAATAGGCGAAAACACCAAGGACGATCCGGGCTTTCGCGTGCCAACGGTCGATTGGGAGCGTACAGGCCGGGATGTTCTGGCGCTTGAATGGATCGACGGTGTCAAAATGTCGGATATTGATGGATTGCGCGCCGCTGGCCACAATCTCATCAAGCTCGCCGAAACGCTGATCCAATCATTTTTGCGTCATACACTGCGTGATGGGTTCTTTCATGCGGACATGCACCCCGGCAATCTGTTTGTCGATGCTGACGGCAATATCGTTGCTGTGGATTTTGGTATTACCGGCCGACTCGGGAAGAAGGAGCGTCGGTTTCTTGCCGAGATACTCTATGGCTTTATTACCCGTGATTATGTGCGGGTAGCCGAGGTGCATTTCGAGGCGGGCTATGTGCCGCATCACCATGATGTGGCAAGTTTTGCCCAAGCGATCCGTGCGATTGGCGAGCCAATTCATGGTCAGCCGGCTGAAACCATCTCAATGGCAAAGCTGCTGACATTGCTGTTTGAGGTGACGGAACTCTTTGACATGGAAACCCGCCCTGAACTGGTCATGTTGCAGAAGACCATGGTTGTTGTCGAGGGCGTTTCACGCACGCTCGATCCGCATTTCAACATGTGGAAAGCGTCCGAGCCTGTCGTTGGCGACTGGATCAAACGCAATCTGGGACCTCAGGGCATTCTTGTCGATGCGCGTGAGGGTGTGATGTCGCTGCTGCATCTGGCGCGTCAAGCGCCTGATCTGGTGGCTCGCGCTGACAGGTTGTCGCTTGAACTGGATCGCATGGCCGAAAAGGGTTTGCGGTTTGATGATCAGACGGCCCATGCCATCGGCAAGGCCGAAGCGCGGCACACACGATCAGGCCGAATTGCCCTCTGGGTGATTGCAATTTGCTTCGTCATTATAACCTACGAGCTTTTATCCTGACAGAATTTGCGCTAAGTTGATTGCAATGATTGCACATTTGCAATCTTTCTCTTGTGGAGTGCAATCAAATGGCCAGCATAACGATCCGAAATCTGGATGACGCTACCAAGGAAAGATTGCGACTTCGTGCGGCTTTGAATGGGCGCTCAATGGAAGAAGAAGTCCGGCTTGTTCTTGGTGAACTTAACAATGAGCCGTCAACTCCTGCGACCTTGCCACATGCTGTTTCAACCGCTTCAGGATCGCTTGCGGGGCGGCGTATTCTTCTGATCATAGGCGGCGGCATAGCGGCCTATAAATGTCTTGATCTTATCAGGCGCCTGCGGGAACGCGGCGCTAAAATTCGCCCCATACTTACCAAAGCTGCCGAAGAATTTGTAACGCCTCTGGCCGTGGGTGCGCTGGCGGCGGATAAAGTGTTCACGGAGCTTTTTTCCCGCGAAGATGAACATGATGTTGGTCACATTCGCCTGTCACGCGAAGCAGATTTGATTATTGTAGCACCCGCAACGGCTGATCTCATGGCGAAGATGGCAAATGGTCTGGCGAATGATCTTGCCAGTGCTGTCTTATTGGCGACGGACAAGCCCGTGCTGATTGCCCCGGCAATGAACCCGAAGATGTGGAATCACGCCGCGACCAGGCGCAATCGCCTCACATTGGAAAAGGATGGCATCCGTTTCATCGGCCCCAATAAGGGTGAAATGGCAGAAAGTGGTGAAAGCGGTGCAGGACGTATGGCGGAGCCCTTGGAGATTGTGGCTGCTATCGAGAAGTATTTGGATCGTTCACCCAAGCCTTTGAAGGGCAAAACCGTGATCATGACCTCCGGTCCGACGCATGAGCCGATTGATCCGGTGCGCTATATAGCCAACCGTTCGTCGGGCAAACAGGGACATGCAATCGCTGCCGCTCTTGCGCGCCTTGGTGCGACAGTGCGACTGGTTTCCGGCCCCGTTACAATTCCAGATCCCGAAGGTGTCTCAGTGATCCATGTGGAATCCGCGCGTGAGATGCGCGATGCAGTCGAGCAGCTTTTGCCTGCGGATGCTGCCATTATGGTCGCTGCGGTTGCAGATTGGCGATATGCGAATGAAGCCAATGAGAAGATAAAAAAGCAGCCTGGGGAAAAAGCCCCCGCCCTGCAAATGGTGGAAAATCCAGATATTCTTGCGGGAGTAGGGCATAGCAAATTGCGCCCGCGGCTGGTCGTCGGCTTTGCCGCGGAAACACAGGATTTGCTTGCCAATGCGCAGAAGAAACTTGCCAAGAAAGGTGCGGACTGGATCATCGCCAATGATGTGAGCCATGCCAAGGGCGTGATGGGAGGTGACCGCAATGCTGTGCGCATTGTCACGCATATGGGCGTCGAGGAATGGCCGGAAATAAGCAAGGAAGAGGTCGCCGAACGTCTGGCTCATAAAATCGCAACGGCACTACAGGCGCTTGAAGCATGACGATTATCATTCGTGAGGCTCGGGCCTCAGATGCGCAAAATCTTGCCGCGCTTTCCATACAGGTATGGCTGCATACTTATGCCAAAATGGGTATCCGGGATGTCTTCTCCCGCTATGTATTGAGTGAGTTTACGCCTGCGCGTTTTGTGGGAGAAATTGAGGAACGAACAAAACAACTATTCGTGGCAGAAGCGCAAAACCACCTCGTCGGATATACCCGCGTTGGTTTTGATGCGAAATGCCCCATCCGTCATATTGCGCAGCCGGAAATAGAAACGCTTTATGTGCAGGAGCACTTTGCTGGGCGCGGTGTTGGAAGTTCGCTGCTTGATCGGGCGGTAGAGGCTTGCAAAGCACGCGGAAATCATCAGGTCTGGCTCATCGTTAATCAGGAAAACTCACCAGCCTACCGGTTCTATGAACGCAAATTGTTTCAAAAGATCGGCACGGTTGATTTTGAGCTTGAAAGCGAACGCCATGCGAACGATGTTCTGGTCAAACTTCTTTAGCCAATGGAATGAATCTTGAGCACAAACAATTCCCCAATCCCCGTCCTTGAAACTGAACGTCTGATATTGCGCGGCCACCGGGAGAGTGATTTCGATGCGCTGCATGAAGTCTGGACACAGCCCGTCGTCTATCAATATATTTCCGGACAGCCCTCCACACGCGAGCGCTCCTGGGGCCGTCTTTTGCAATATATGGGCATGTGGCAGGCCCTAGGTTATGGTTTCTGGGCTTTGGAGGAAAAGGCGACAGGCCGCTATATTGGCGATGTCGGCTTTGCAGATTTCAAACGAGAAATCGAACCGCCCTTCGGCGATGCACCGGAAATGGGTTGGGTCCTGTCGCAAGAAATTCATGGCAAGGGCTATGGCAATGAGGCGCTGGCAAGAATGCTTGAATGGGGTACGACCTTCTTCAAAGCAGATCGCACCCGCTGCATCATATCGCCGGAGAACATCGCCTCACGTCGGATTGCCGAAAAAAATGGTTTCCGCAAAATTGCAGAAACCACTTATACGGGTGAGCCGGTCTGGCTCCATGAAAGACTGTTTGAACGATAGAGCGTTTTGCGTTTTGATAGATTCAAAACGACGCTTTAAGTCTTTGTTTTTACGCAATTCCGATTGGTAAAACCGCTACACACTTTTCCTGGAATTGCTTTAGCTACCAGCCTTCGCCCTTTTGCGATATGTGATGAATGATCTGGCAGGGGCTGGTGATCCAGAAATCCTTATGCCCCTCCGGCAGTTCTTCAATCCCGTCGCATCGTACAATGCCAGCCTCGGCCAGGTGCGCGGCTGCAACGCCTGTATTATCCGCCGCTATTTCCAGCCAAAGTTCGGACTGGCTCAAGCCGGGCACTTTATCGATCCAGAGCTGGTTTGAGCCAAAATGAAACCCGACATAAGGCAAGTGGTTGGTCAGTGGCTTCAGGCCAATAACATCCCTGTAGAATGCAATGGTTGCCTCATATTGATGCGGCGGAACCTTCATCGCAATATTATGGCTTCCTTCGTAAGAAGGCTTCATAACGCTCTCCATTAATGTGTCAGTTGCCAATAATGTGCCGATATTCCGGCTCGATCCGCTTATGGGTTTCCCAAAAATCCTCGACCTGCCTTCCCTCCAGATGCGCAATCAATGCTGCCAGATGGGAGTGCCAGCCCGTCGCAACGCTTGCCATTGCATTCTTGCTTGCAAGTTGGGTGTGGGTAATTGTCAGGCGTGTATCAGCCCCCATGGGGGCAAGTTCGAATGTTACCTCTGAGGGTTCATCCTGTCCCTCAGGCCATGTGTAGCTGAGCACATGTGGCGGGTCATAACGCGTCACTTTTCCCTTGATCATATGCCCCTCATACTGGAGATATTCCTCTGGGGTCTGGTCTTGCGATAGTTCGGAATGGTGGAAGGTAAGTTCTACATCGCCTCCCACAAAGTCAGCGAGAGGGCCCATCGCCAACCATTTTCGTCTCTTGTCAGACTCTGTCAGATAAGCCCATACCCGCTCGACAGGGCCCGGCAGCACACGATCAATACGAACAGTTCCCGGTGCAGTGACAACACCGAGCCTATCATTTCCAACGCGCTCGCTCATTTTATCCTCCTGCTTTGTTCTGTTGCGTCTTCGTCACGCAAAATTGCTTCAAGATCGTCAAGCCTTGCCGCCCAGAATTTCTCATAAGTGCTCAACCATTGTTGAGCCTGTGCCAGCCTTGCAGCTTCAAGCTGACAGATATGAGTTCTTCCCTCGATACGCCGACGCACGAGACCAGCATTTTCAAGCACTTTGATATGTTTCGATGCCCCTGCCAGAGACATCTGAAAGGGCGTTGCCAGATCGCTGACGGAATGTTCGCCCGCTGTAAGTCGCTGCAATATTGCCCGCCGCGTCGGGTCGGAGAGTGCATGAAATACGGCGTCGAGATGTGATGTATGAAATTCAACCATATGGTTTAGTATCACGACTCAAATCGATAGTCAACCATATGGTTTAGTATTATTGCTAAGCGTTTCAGGAGATGAGAAATCCGGTACCGAGCGGGTCGTCGTCTTCAACGATAAATTCAGCCTTACCGCTATAATAGGCATGTCCGGAAACACGCGCCGTTATTGCATCGAACTGTCCTGCCTTTGTCGTTGTTTCGACGAAACCAGCAAAACGTGATCCGACAATGCTTTCAAAGATGCGGGCTGTACCTTCAACAATCTGACCCTTTGCATGCATCGCCGCAAGTCGGGCAGTAACACCCGATCCTGTCGGAGAGCGGTCGAGCTGTGCATCGGCGAAGATACAGACATTTTTCGTCGGCGCTTCATTCCACTCATCCGCCCCATCGGTGAGGATTGAACCATAAAGGAATGCCAGATCCTTGTGGTCGGGATGGTCAAGCGGGACGGTTTCTTTTACCGCTTCAGTCAGTGCTGTAGCCGCCTGTTTAAATGCCGAGGCAGCATCACGTCCAAATTCCAGGCCGAATTGACTGCAATCGGCAAGGGCGTAAAACGCGCCGCCATAGGCGACATCAAAGCGGATATTGCCGAAGCCCGGAACATCGACGGTCTGGTCGCTTGTAAACAGGAAGGCCGGAACACTTTCAAAAGAGACGCCGCCGGATTTCCCGTCACGCACCTCTACCGAAGCAATGACCATTCCGCAGGGGCATTCAATACGAACTGTCGTAACCGGCTCGACCTTGGCGACAAGACCATAGTCAACCGCATAGCGGCCAAGCGCCACAATTGCATGGCCGCACATGGTCGAATAACCCTCATTATGCATGAACAGCACAGCGAGATCGGCATCGGGAAGGTCGGTTTCGACCAGTAGCGCGCCATACATATCTAAATGGCCACGCGGTTCGAACATCAGGATTTTTCGAAGATGGTCGAGCTGGTCACGGACATAGGCCCGCTTGCTTAAGATGGTTCCCTTAGGCAGTTTGGGATAGCCATCGGTGATGATGCGCAACGGCTCGCCGCCCGTGTGCATGTCAATCACTTTCAGCGGATTATCCATCAGCAGATTCCCAGCAATGCGGGCAGCTTTCGCATATCGTCGAAGAGTATGCCGCCTGCTGCAGTCAGGCCTTCATGATCGGCATGCTCATCGCCGCAATAGGAGAATACGCGCATGCCCGCTGCAACCCCTGCCACCGTTCCTGCCACACTGTCTTCAATCACGACAGCCTGACTGGGATCATACCCCATTTTGGTAGCGGCATGGAGAAACAGGTCAGGGAAAGGCTTTCCGCGCGCAACCATTGATGCGCTATAAAGAACATTTTCGAAATGATTGATCAGCCCGGTTTTTCCGAGTGTGATATGCATTTTCTCCACATTGGCGGAGGATGCAACGCAATAGGCAAGCCCCGCGCCCTTAACAGCAGCAATAACACTCTCGATATGGGGGATGGCCTCTACATTCTCGAAAATAACGGGAATAGCTTGATACCAACGTTCGACAAAATCATCGCCGAGCGAATAACCCAGTGCCTCAACCTTTTCCTGAACTGCCCGCATGGGCATGCCGGTATATGTCCTGCGCAGTTCTGAGAAGCTGGTCTTGAAACCAGCTTCTCCAAGCATCTTGACCAGATGGTGATTGCCGACTGTTTCGGTATCGACAAGCACGCCGTCACAGTCGAAAATCACCAAATGGGGCCGTGTCAAATCAGGCCTCTTCAGTCTTGTCACTGAGGAACAGGTCTTGAAGATCGGTGAAGGGCATGCCGGATTTGGTAAACTCGAATGTTCCATGATCCAGCAGCTCTCGTGCCGCGTCACGAACAGCGGTAAAGGCTGCTGTCGACAGGCGCGAACCAAGGGATATGCGATTAATGCCCATCGAGGTAAGCTCGCGGACACTCAGTGTTGCAGGGGCCAGAACACTTAACGGTTTGGACACTGCACTGCGTAGCTTCTGGATGCTCTCCCTGTCAGAAATGCCAGGCGCAAACAGGACATCGGCACCGGCCTTCTCAAAAGCTTGCAATCGCTTGATCGTATCGTCGAGATCGGGTTTGCCGTGCAGGAAGTTTTCAGCTCGCGCAGTGAGGACAAAATCATTCTTCAGTGCACGTGCGGCTTCCGCCGCTGCTGTTATGCGCTCCACCGCATGGGAAAACTCATAGATGGGATTACTCTCATCGCCGGAAAAATCTTCGATTGAACAGCCCGCAAGACCAGCTGCATCGGCGGCAAAAATCGTCTCGCCAGCGCTATCGGCGCTATCGCCTTTACCCTTCTCCAGATCGCCAGACAGGGGAATATCCGTCGCCGCGGCCATTTCGCGGCAATGCTGGATCATCGCATCAAATGTCACGTCGCCATCGGGTAGACCACGCGAAAAGGCAAAACCGGCGCTGGTTGTCGCCATGGCTTTGAAACCGAGAGAAGCCAGATATTTCGCTGTGCCGATATCAAACGGGTTGGGCATGAGAAGCGGGCTTGCTCCACCATGCAGAAGACGAAATATTTTGCCTTTGTCCATAATAATGCCTTTTGGAAAGTGTGCTATAATATACCGGTTGAACCAAATCCGCCAGAACCACGGGACGTTTCGTCCGCATGCTGCCGTTCCTCAATTTCAAGCTGAACAACTGGAGAAAGAACGACCTGCGCAATGCGCATTCCCCGCTCGACATAGAAATCATCGTCGCCCAAATTGATGAGGATCACTTTTACTTCACCTCGATAGTCTGAATCAATTGTACCTGGCGTATTGAGGCATGTGATTCCGTTTTTCAGGGCAAGACCCGAGCGCGGCCTGATCTGAGCCTCATAGCCCGCGGGAATTTCAAAAATCAATCCGCTGGGAACCAAAGCGCGCTTTCCGGGAAGCAGCAGCAATGGCCGGTCCGCCGGAACGGCAGCTCGAAGGTCCATGCCAGCTGAGCCGGACGTCTCATAGGCGGGTAGATCCAGCCCCTTCGCATGGTCGAGGCGGACCAGGCCAAGTGCAGGATTTTTCGGGTGAGTGGAATCGGTTTTCTGTGACATGAAGAGACCTTTTTCACCAGACGGCTGGCACCGTCAACTGACAAGATACGTCCGATCCATTGTTTGCACATAATCTGCTATTATCCCAGCCGGGCGCCGGTGATTCTCATAAGGAAATTACAGGCAATTTTTGCATATTATGTGACCAATATCGGGTGATTCATGTGCCGTTGGGCTGCCTATCTCGGACCTGAACTTTTTCTTGAAGATGTTATTGCCTCTCCCTGTCATTCACTGATCGCGCAAAGTCATGATGCGCACGAGGCCAAAACGCGTACCAACGGCGATGGTTTTGGCGTTGCCTGGTATGGTACACGCGACGAGCCGGGGCTTTATCGGGATATTCTCCCCGCATGGTCCGATCAGAACTTGCGAAGTCTTTCCCGTCAGATCAAGTCGCATCTTTTTCTGGCTCACGTGCGGGCATCGACCGGCGGCGTGACCAGCCGCATGAATTGTCATCCCTTCGTCTCGGGAAAATGGAGCTTCATGCATAATGGGCAGATTGGCCATTTTGACAGGCTGCGGCGTGGTTTGGAGTCTCGTCTGGACGATGCAATCTATGCGCAGAAACTGGGCTCGACAGATTCCGAACTGATATTTTTGCTCATGCTGCAATATGGTCTTGATCAAGACCCGGCCCGGGCACTCGTGGCAACTGTAAACGCAATCAAAGCGGAATCGGTGCGGATCGGCGTCCCCGCCTTTATCCGGCTGACAGCCGCTTTTTCGGATGGACAACATCTCTATGCGGTCCGCTATGCAACAGATCGCTTTGCGCCATCCCTCTATACGGCAACGCTGTCGCCAAATGCGGGTTTGTGCGTTGTTTCGGAGCCTCTTGATGGCGAAGCAGGCAATTGGATGCCAGTTCCTCCGAACAGTTTCGTGACTGTCAAAGATACCAAACGTATTGCCATTGAGCCGTTCATGATTGCAGATGAATTCACGCCTGCGCTGGAAAGCGTTTGACCTATTGGAATTGAAGGTCGACGGCAAAGGCTGGGACTGATAGAAGGCGGCAACCTTTCCTTTAGTTGAGCCGCCTTATGTCTTCTGCTGACCATCCCGTTTCCAAACGTCGTACTTTCGCGATTATCGCGCATCCTGACGCCGGTAAAACCACGTTGACCGAAAAGCTCTTGCTGTTCGGCGGAGCAATCCAGCTGGCAGGGGAGGTCAAGGCGAAGAAAGATCGCATCCAGACCCGCTCTGACTGGATGAACATTGAGCGTGATCGCGGTATTTCGGTTGTGACCTCGGTCATGACATTCGAATATAAGGATTGCATTTTTAATCTGCTCGATACGCCTGGTCACGAGGACTTCGCCGACGATACCTATCGCACGCTCACTGCCGTCGATAGCGCGGTCATGGTCATTGATGCGGCCAAGGGTATCGAAGCGCGGACGCTCAAGCTTTTCGAAGTCTGCCGCATGCGCGATATCCCGATTGTCACCTTCATCAACAAGATGGACCGTGAAAGCCGCGATCCATATGAGATATTGGATGAGATCGAGCAGAAGCTCGCCTTGGATACGGCGCCGATCACATGGCCAATTGGCCGGGGCAAGAGCTTCGCAGGAACATATAATCTTCAGAATAACACCGTTCGCCAGCGCGATTCAGAAGAGACGCCGCGCCCCGTCAATGGACCGGAATCCTCCGGTGCAGCCGGTCTGCTGCCTGAAAACGAGCGTCAGGCATGGATTGACGAAGTCACTCTGGCGCGGGATGCCTGCAACCCATTCGATCTTAAGGCATTCCGTGAAGGTCATATGACGCCGGTTTATTTCGGGTCTGCTCTGCGCAATTATGGCGTGCGCGATCTCATTGAGGCTTTCTGTGATTTTGGTCCGAGCCCCCGTGCACAGGATGCCGATACGCGCCGGGTCGAAGCCACGGAAGAAAAGATGACAGGCTTCGTGTTCAAGATTCAAGCCAACATGGATCCCAATCACCGTGACCGTATTGCGTTTCTGCGCGTTTGTTCGGGGAAGCTTTCACGTGGCATGAAGGCCAAGCTCGTTAGAACGGGTAAGCCGATGGGCCTTTCAGCACCGCAGTTTTTCTTTGCCCGTAGTCGGCAGATTGCCGATGAGGCATGGGCCGGTGATGTGGTCGGCATCCCGAACCACGGCACTTTGCGTATTGGCGATACGCTGACGGAAGGCGAGGATTTGCTCTTCCGCGGGGTGCCCAATTTTGCACCGGAAATTCTGCGTCGCGTGCGGCTGGATGATGCGATGAAGGCCAAGAAATTGCGTGAAGCGCTTCAGCAGATGGCTGAAGAAGGCGTCGTTCAGCTTTTCCTGCCGGATGATGGCTCGCCCGCTATTGTCGGCGTTGTCGGCGCTTTGCAGATTGATGTTCTGACCGAACGTCTCAAAGTCGAATATACCTTGCCAGTTGGCTTTGAGCCAGCACGCTTTACGGTCGCACGCTGGATTTCCGCCGATGACCCTGCAGAGCTTCAGCGGTTCATCAATAGTCATCGCGCTGATATTGCCCATGATCTGGACAATGATCCTGTGTTCCTTGCCCAAAATTCCTTCTCGCTCTCCTATGAAGCGGAGCGTTGGAAGGCGATCCGGTTTGCGGCAATCAAGGATTATCAGGTGCGCGACAAGGTGGCCTGAGGCTCTTTCCAGTAGTAGATTTCCGTATTATAGGAACTGCGTGGGCACCGTCTCATGATCTTTTGGGAAAGTTACAGCCATCGCTTCGCCAACGTGCGTGAGTAATGGAATGTGCTTTCGATATTTGAGGTTATGAAATGAATGACAAGTCCATCAACGCTGTTCACTTCGGGCGTATTGCAGCCGTGATTCCGGTCAAGGATATGGTCCGCGCACATGATTTTTATATGCGGGTATTTGGCTTCACCAAGACGTTCGAAAACGGAAATCCCGTCGGGTTCATGATTTTGAAGCGCGAGAGTGCAGAGCTGCACTTAAGTTTGCAGAAAGATTATGAGGCACCACCGTTCAATGTGGCGCACATCATCGTAGATGATGCTGATGCTCTTCATGCTATTTGCCAGCGGGAAGGGCTACGTATCGTCAAGGGCCTGCGCGACCAGGATTATGGTCTCAGATCCTTCGTTTTTGAAGATAAAGACGGCAATAGGATTGATGTAGGGCAGACCGTATAAAAACAAGGGAGGGTTGAAGCATCTCCTGGAAAAGCGTGCTGCGGTTTTCCGATCGGAATTGCGTAAAAAGAGACCCTCCCTTTGTAATATCAGTCCCGCAATTCGCGGCGCAAAATCTTGCCGACATTGCTCTTTGGCAGTTCATCCCGGAATTCGACCACGCGCGGACGTTTGTAATTTGTAAGACGTTCGGCGCAGAATGCCTTCACAGCCTCTTCAGTCAGCGTCTTGTCCTTGCGCACGATATAAAGCTTCACGGCCTCACCTGAATGCTCATTGGCGATTGCCACAGCAGCAGCCTCGGCAATGCCTGGATGTTCCATGGCCACTTCTTCAATTTCGTTCGGATAAACATTGAAACCGGACACGAGAATCATATCTTTTTTGCGATCCACGATCTTCGTGTAGCCGCGCTCATCCATATAGCCCATATCGCCGGAGCGGAAAAATCCATCGGCAGTCATGACCTTGGCGGTCTCGTCCGGACGATTCCAGTATCCGGCCATGACCTGTGGTCCGCGAATGCAAATTTCGCCAACTTCCAGCAAGGGCAGTTCCTTGCCATCATCATCGCGTATGGAAAAATCCGTCGATGGCATAGGCATGCCAATCGTTCCGGAGAATTCTTTTGCATCGAGCGGATTGGCCGAGGCAACGGGTGAAGTCTCGGAAAGCCCGTAACCTTCAATCATCAGGCTGCCGGTCAACTCCCGCCAGCGATCCGCAACAGGCCTTTGCATGGCCATGCCGCCGCTGAAGGACATTCTGAGTTCCTTGAAGTCCAGCTTTCGGAATTCCTCATTGTTCATGAGGCCGTTGAAGAGAGTACTCAGCCCTGGAAAGAAATGGAACTTGTGTTTTTGCAGCACCTTGACGAATGCGGGGATATCCCTTGGATTTGGGATAAGAATATTCAGGCCACCCTGTTTGATGCCGATCATGGCATTCACGGTGAGGGCGAAAATATGATAGAGCGGCAGCGCGCAGACATAAACAATGCTGTCGGGTTTGCCTTTGGCCTTGAAACCAACATCACACCACAGACTCATCTGCTCTATATTGGAAAGAATATTGCTGTGAGTGAGGGTCGCGCCTTTCGAAATGCCGGTTGTGCCGCCCGTATATTGCAGGAAAGCAGTGTCGGAGCTTTTGACATCAACCGGCTTGAAGGACATAGAAGCGCCCTTTGCCAATGCTGTTTTAAAAGGGATGTGGCCAGGCAATGACCACGCCGGAACCATCTTCTTTATGCGCCTTACCACCAGATTTACCAGATGGCCTTTCAGGCCCATCATGTCGCCCATAGCGGTAACAACAACGTGTTGCACGGAGGTTTTGGTGACGACTTTCTGCAGCGTGGCAGCAAAATTTTCCAGAACAATAATGGCCTTGGCACCGCTATCCTTCAGCTGGTGTTCCAGCTCGCGGGGCGTATAAAGCGGGTTGACGTTAACAACGATTAGTCCGGCTCGCAAAATACCGGCGATCACAATCGGATATTGCAAGACATTCGGCATCATGATCGCAACACGGTCACCTTTGACCAGTCCGCGGGATTGCAGCCAGGCCGCAATGGAGCGGGAATATTTGTCGAGTTCCCCATAATTCATGCTTTTGCCCATGCAATCAAATGCAGGCTTGTTGCTGAATTTTTTGAAAGCATCCTCGAAGAATGCGCCGAGCGACTGTTGAGGCAGGTCCGGAATGTCCGCAGGGACACCCTCGGGATAGTATTTCACCCACATTCTTGGCGTTGGCATAATCGGCTTATCGGTTGCCGCTACCGGCTTGCTTTCAGCGGATTTCTTGGGTGCAGGCGCTTTCGCCGTTGCTCTGCTGGTGGGCGCTGCCTTTGCCGCGGTTTTCGGCTTTGCCGGTGCAGCAGGAGCTTTAGGCTGGGCTGAGGTTTTGGGAGTGGCTTTAGCTGCTGGCGCCTTTGCGCTCGCCGTCTTTGCCACTACTGCCTTTTCAGCCGATCCAGGCTTTACTGCCGCCGCAGGTTTTTTCTCAGCGGGTTTTACGGGCTTTTCCGCTGGTTTTGGTGTTGCTACGGCCTTTTTAGCTGGTACTGTCGGACTGCTTGCCGCAGTTTCTTTGACATTTCCGGAGGGCTTTTTTGTTACAGACGTTGCTACTTTTTCGGTTGCGGTCTTTGGTGCCGCAATTTTGGACTTGGTTACCGGATTCGTCTGTTTAGCCACATTAACCTCCCAGTTAGCTTCTAGCTTGGTATTGTTTCCCCTAACCATGCTACTCAACAATCTCTCCTATTGCGAGAGGGATACTCTTGCAAGCAATTACATTAACGTAAACGTAAAAAATCCTGCCCAAGATAGTTTTAACTATAAGTTCCAATTCATTCATTTGGCCACATCTCGGCACAAAGTTGCCAAGGTTCGCCTCGACAAAGCACCGATACTCCATCTGAAACTGGATTCGCCGTGGAAACCATCACTATTGTCCTTCTAATGTTGCTGGCAGTTGTTGTCAGCGACAGTATTGTGCGTGTGCTGCCTTTGCCCGTGCCACTGCCGTTGGTACAAATTGGTCTGGGCGCGGCGATCGCCTCGGTAGCCAAAGTCCGCGTTGAACTTGATCCCGATATTTTCTTTTTGCTGTTCCTGCCGCCTTTGCTGTTCCTTGATGGATGGCGCATACCAAAAGAAGGGCTGTTCCGCGATAAGGGTATTATTCTTGAAATGGCATTGGGCCTGGTAATCTTCACTGTTCTGGGTGTCGGTTTTCTGGTTCACTGGATGATACCGTCTGTACCATTGCCCGTTGCCTTTGCTCTGGCGGCAATCGTATCGCCGACAGACCCCATTGCCGTTTCGGCCATTGCTGCACGTGTGCCGATCCCCTCCCGCATGATGCACATTCTGGAAGGCGAATCTCTCCTCAATGATGCATCTGGACTGGTGTGCATGCGCTTCGCCGTTGCCGCGATGTTAACCGGAGCTTTTTCCTTTTCTGAAGCGTTTTTCACCTTTCTGTGGCTGGCATTTGCCGGCATTGCCATAGGCATTGGCGTTACCATTGGTGTTACACGTGGCAAGGCATTTCTCACCAGGCGACTGGGGGAGGAAAGCGGCTCCCAGATACTTATCAGTCTGCTCATCCCGTTCGGCGCCTATCTCCTTGCCGAGCATGTTCATGCATCAGGCATTCTTGCAGCAGTTGCCGCAGGCATCACGATGAGCTACACGGAAAGCTCAAGCCAGTCGCTGGCCGTCACGCGGGTAAGGCGCACGGCAGTTTGGGATACCGCGCAATTTGCCGCTAATGGCGCAATCTTTGTTTTGTTGGGCGAACAGCTTCCGAGCATATTTTGGGGAGCAGTCAAAAATGTTCATGCAAGCGGCTATAGCTACTGGTGGTTGCCGGTCTATGTTGGAGTCATCTTCACCGCATTGGTGGGGCTACGGTTCGTATGGGTATGGGCATCCTGGCGCTTTGCGCTTTCGAGGCATTCGGACGGTCAGCATAAGAGTGCCAGGCCGAGCCTCAAGCTTGTCGCCACAATGTCCTTTGCCGGTGTGCGGGGTGCAATTACCCTTGCCGGTATTTTGACCTTGCCACTTTTCCTGAATGATGGAAACCTCTTTCCAGCCCGCGATCTCGTTATTTTTCTGGCCGCCGGTGTGATCATCCTTTCGCTGGTGATGGCGAGCATTTGCTTGCCGAAACTGCTCAAGAATATTGATCTTCCAGCGGAGGATACGCACCAGAAGGAAGAAGATTATGCGCGTATAGCGGCAGCCGAAGCCGCCATCATGGCGATTGAAAAAGCCCAGCACGATCTTGCGGCCGGGCGTGCCGATGCCGATATTTTTACCGATGTCGCAACGCGCATTATGGAGCTTTATCGCAAGCGTATTGACAGCCGCATGCACCTTGGCGAAGAGCGGGAGTTGACTGTGCTCAGTGAAGAGATTGAAAGGCGACTGCGCATTACCGCGCTTAAAGCGGAGCGGCAGGAGATTTATCGACTGGTTCGCGCCCGGCGGCTGGAAAGCACAATTGCCAGCAAGATGGTGCGCGACATCGACCTGATGGAGGCGCGTTATGGGTAATCTTCCAGGATCAACTGAGCGCCTTTGGCTCCAACCATCATTGCTGCGGCGTTCGTGTTGCCGGAAATAATGTTCGGAAATATCGAGCAATCAATGATGCGCAGGCCGGATATTCCGTGAACCTTGAGGCGCGGATCAACCACTGACAGGGACGGATCAGGACCCATCCGGCATGTGGAAACAGGGTGATAAACCGTGCCGCTACGCTTGCGGAAATCTGCAATCAGCGCGGTGTCACTATTGCAGTCTGATCCTGGCAGAAGCTCTTCTTCAATCAGCCTGGACATTATTGGAGTGGCTGCGATTTTTCGCAGAAACTTCACCGCGTCCAGCATTTCGGCAACATCATGCTCGGTGGAAAAAGCATTGGCGATAATTCGCGGTGCGTCGTGTGCATTATTGGAGCGAATATGAATCGAACCCCTGCTGGTGGGCCGGCAGTTGGAAAGGCCGAGAGAAAAGCCTGGCCATGGGTCCGGCGTCAAAATGGGTCGCTCGCCATTTTTGGGCACAAGCGTTGAAAATGCCTGAAAATAAAGCTGCATATTTGCGCGCGGTTTGGATGGATCGGTGCGAAAGAAGCCGCCGCCCTGATTCATGCTGATTGATAGCGGCCCCGTTCGGCGCAATAGATATTCCATGCCGGCTATAGCCTTGCCCCACCAGGGGCGCAGTACCTGATTGAGCGAGGGTATGTTCGCCCGGTAGGTGTAGTTGATGCCGAGATGATCGCAGAGGTTTTCGCCGACCTGCGGATTATCATATAGGACCTCCACTCCAAGCGCCCGCAATCTATTTGCGTCGCCAATACCCGACAGTTCAAGCAATTGTGGGCTATTGACCGAACCACTGCTTAAGATGATCTCACGACCAGCTTGAGCAATCTCCGTTTTGCCTTTTCGGATAAACTGAACGCCGCTTGCCCGCTTGCCCTCCAGTATAATCCTTGTCACCATAGCCCCGGTGAGCACAGTAACGTTGGAGCGCCGCATTGCTGGCCGCAAAAATGCTTTGGCGGCTGACATGCGCCGCCCGTTTTTGGTTGTCAGTTGGAATGGGCCCACGCCCTCCTGCACCCCGCCATTAAAGTCGGGATTATAGGAAAGACCTGCCTCCTGCGCTGCCGCAATCATCTTGTGTGCCAGCGGGTGGAAGAGCTTCGAACAATCAGTAAGATGCAATGGCCCGCCCTTGCCCAGACTGGTTGCAGGACCATCATGATCTTCAAGGGAGCGGAAAATGGGCAATATATCCGAATAGCCCCAGCCCGGATTGCCGGCATCGCGCCATTCGTCGAAATCTTCCGGTGCGCCGCGCACATATACCATTGCGTTAATAGAGCTTGATCCGCCGAGCACCTTGCCGCGTGGCCAGTAGTCCGCATTGCCGCCAAGGCCAGGATCTGGTTCGGCGCGATACATCCAGTTGACCGATCTGTCATAGAAGGTTTTGCCATAGCCAAGCGGCATGCTGATAAAGAATCGCCGGTCTGATCCTCCGGCTTCAAGCACGAGAACGGAGTAACGCCCATTTTCCGATAGCTTGTTCGCAACAACCGAACCCGCTGATCCCGACCCGACAATGATGAAATCGTAACCGCGCATGATGTTTGTCCGGCGCAAGATTGCGCGTCATCAGCATATCCGGCTTCGCCGATCCTGACCCAAACGGCTTTCCGCCATGAGCTGTGGAAATTACGACAGCGCGGACAATTATGCGGCAGAAACAGCTTCGTTAAACTTTTCAAAGAAGCGGGTGGCAATTTTGCTCGCTGTCGAGGAAATCAAGCCGCTGCCGAATTTTGCGATTTTGCCGCCTACTTGAGCATTTACTGTATAGATCAGGCGCGTCTCATTTCCATCCTCTACAAGAACGACATCCGCACCGCCTTTGGCGATACCTGCGATGCTTCCCTTGCCCTCGCAGCTTATCGTGTATGAAAAAGGTGGATTGAGGTTGCTGAGATAAATGGCTCCGCTGAAACGCGGTTTGATGACGCCAAGGCGAACAGCAAGCGTTGCTTCAAGCTCCGTATCGCTCACCCATTCCAACTGTTCGCATCCCGGAATGCAGGCTTTCAATATTTCCGGATCATTGAGGGCGTTCCAGACAGTCGCGCGGTTTGCGGCAATCCGTTCCTCACCCGTCAAATCCATATCCGGCATCTCCTGATACATCGCCCGATTATAGGCATGGCAATCACTTATCGCGGAAAGCCAAGATATTCCACCTTTCGTCGATTGAACTGAAATCGTTCTAGTGGCAGGTTTGCGCGACATTTTACATGCGACCATCATTTCAGGAGACAGACTATGGCGTCAGAACAAGCGAACAGTATCAAGCGTTCGGTTCAGGCATTGAAGGCCCATTGGAAAAACGACGCGCCCAGGAATATGCGTGAGGCTTTCGACGACGACAAGAAGCGCTATTCCCGCTTTTCCCTGAATCTCGACGATCTGTTGCTTGATTGGTCAAAGTGCCTCGTCAATGATGAAACGCTTGTGCTGCTTGGCAATCTTGCCAATGCTGCGGATGTTGAAGGTCGCCGCTCGGCTATGTTTGCAGGCGAACCGATCAATAATACAGAGGGCCGTGCCGTCCTCCACATTGCCCTGCGGAACCGGTCCGGCAAGGCTATCAAGGTTGACGGCCAAGATATCATGCCTGGTATCAAGGATGTGCTTGACCGCATGGCTGCTTTCGCCAACGGCATTCGTTCGGGCGAAATCAAAGGTGCGAAGAACAAGCCGATCACCGATATTGTCAATATTGGCATTGGGGGGTCTGATCTCGGTCCAGCCATGGCAACGCTTGCCCTGTCCCCCTATCATGATGGACCCAAGGCCCATTTTGTTTCCAATGTGGACGGCGCAGATATTGCCGACACTCTGGCGCAGCTTGATCCGGCTACCACGCTTTTCATCATTGCCTCCAAGACATTTACCACCATCGAAACCATCACCAATGCCAAAGCGGCCCGTAAATGGATTGCCGATGCTTTGGGTGAGAAGGCTGTTGGCAAGCATTTTGCGGCAGTTTCGACGGCTCTGGAAAAAGTTGATGCGTTCGGTATTCCGGCAGACCGCATTTTCGGCTTCTGGGACTGGGTTGGCGGACGCTATTCCATCTGGTCTGCCATTGGCTTGCCGCTGATGATCGCCATTGGCCCCGAAGATTTCGGCCGGTTCCTGGATGGGGCTCACGCGATGGACGAGCATTTCCGCAAGGCGGCGCTGCCCAAGAATCTGCCGATGATGCTTGGCCTTGTCGGTTACTGGCACCGCGCCATTTCAGGTTATACGAGCCGCGCCGTCATCCCCTATGATCAGCGCCTTGCGCGTCTGCCTGCCTATCTCCAGCAGCTTGACATGGAATCGAATGGCAAGGGTGTGACAATTGATGGTAAGCCGGTTTCAGGCCCGACAGGACCCGTTGTCTGGGGCGAGCCCGGCACCAATGGTCAGCATGCATTCTTCCAGCTTTTGCATCAGGGCACCGATACGATTCCCGTTGAGTTCATTGTCGCCGCCAACGGACATGAGCCGGAACTTGATAATCAGCACCAGATGTTGCTGGCAAATTGCCTGGCACAGTCTGAGGCTTTGATGAAGGGTCGTACGCTGGAAGAGGCCAAGGCACAGCTCGCTGCGAAGAACCTGCCAAAATCAGAAGTGAATCGCATTGCCCCGCATCGTGTATTCACCGGCAACCGCCCGTCCATAACGATCATTCACGACAAGCTTGATCCTTATACATTGGGCCGCCTCATCGCGCTTTACGAGCATCGCGTCTTTGTCGAAGCGCAGCTATATAGAATCAATGCGTTCGACCAGTGGGGCGTAGAACTTGGCAAGGAATTGGCCACTGAGCTTCTTCCGGTTGTCTCAGGCGAGACCAGCGCGAAAGACAAAGACGCTTCCACGCAAGGACTTGTCGCGCACCTGCGCAAGCGCCGCGAAAAATAGCGATAGAGCATGGGACCGAAAAGTGGTTCAGCGATATAACAACAAAACGGGAATAGCATGATGAAGACCGAGACTATACAGCTGGCTGGCGATGTGCCGGGCAACAGCATCGAATTGCGCGTGCTGCGCTTTGAGGGCAAGGACGGTCAAGCAAAGAGTGCTTATCTGCAATCCTCCCTGCACGGCTCGGAACTGCCCGGTCAGGTTGCATTGCATTTCCTCGTTCCCATGCTGGAAAAGGCTGCCAAGGAAGGTCGTATTGCCGGGGATATCACTGTTGTTCCCCAAGCCAATCCGATCGGCTCGGCACAATGGGTGGCGCATCAACATCTTGGTCGCTTCGAGTTTTTCTCCAGCACCAATTTCAACCGGTCATTTCCCCTTCTGGGAGATTTCGACACATCTTCGTTGCCCGATATTGATGGCCCTAAGCCTCTGGCTGAACGGTTGAAAGCCCAGCTCCTGCGTCTGGCACTTCCGCACCAGATTGTTCTTGATCTGCATTGTGATGATGAAAGCGAAAGCTATCTCTATATTCATCAGGCATTCTTGCCTGAAATGTATGATCTGGCGTCCGCTCTTGGCTCTACCGCCATTCTTTCTTGGGATAGCACGGCTGATGCGGCATTTGAGGAAGCTTGTGCACATCCTGTATTGCAACTCCCAAAGCCGGATCAGAAGGCTCGTGCCGTAACCACGGTAGAGTTTCGCGGTCTCAGAGACGTCAATATCGATACTGGGAAATCCGATGCTGAAGGGCTTTATAAATTCCTCGTTCATCGCGGTGTGATTATCGATAAGAATGTTACGCTGGCAGTGGATTTTAACGGCCCTGTCACGCCACTTGAAAATGTGGAGATGATCCGCGCTCCCTTGGGCGGAATGATCCTGTTCCATGTCGATATAGGTGCCGAGGTAAAGGCTGGTGATAGACTGGTTACGATTGTAACCCTGCCGGGCGATCCCGCTGGCGATATAATATTGACTGCCCCGCAGGATGGCCGAATTCTGACCAGGCGTAGCCACCGTTACACCCGCCGTGGTGATGATCTCCTGAAACTGCTTGGTAGCAGACGGTCTGAAAATGCCAAGCCCGGCTCGCTGGAATCATGATGCGAACCACTCAGTCTAACGAGATACGCGGTATTCTGTTCGACAAGGACGGCACGCTGGTTGATTTCAATAAAACCTGGTTTAGTATCACTCTGGAACTGGCGCAAATGGCCGCCAAAGGGGACGACACCCGGGCGAAAGCTCTGGTGGAAGCCGGAGGCTATGATTGGGAAATGCAAAAATTTCGGGGTGGTTCAGTTGTTGCCGCTGGCACCATCACCGATGTTGTTGATTTGTGGCATCCCGAACTTAACCTTGACGAAAAGCGCCAGCTTATCCGTGATTATGATGATTATACCGTGCAGGAAGGCTCCCGCCGCGCCGTCGGAATCGACGGATTGCATGCCACGCTCGAAGCGCTTGTGGCGCAGGGGTTTGTCCTTGGAATAGCGACCAATGATTCAGAGGCGGGGGCGCGCGCTACGGCAGAAGCCTTGGGACTGTCGCCGCTTTTCTCTGCGATCATTGGCTATGATTCCGTCGTTCGCGCCAAACCTTATGCGGATCAACTGCATCTGTTCGCATCGAAAACCGGTTTACCGGTCGAATCCATTGCGATGGTCGGGGACAATTCGCATGATCTGGAAATGGCTCATGCCGCAGGTGCGGGACTTGCCATCGGCGTTCTGTCTGGAAACAGCACGTTAGATGACCTTGCACATCTTAGTGACGCTATTCTTGGTTCAATTGCGGAATTGCCCGAGTTTTTGGAAAAACGCGCCAGACTGGCATCCGTGCCTGATTGATATGATGACAATGATTTTGGTGCTTGCTGACTCATAGGATGCTATCGATCTGATTATTAAAGCAGCGGGCCGGTGTCCGACGATTTAGAGCAATTCCAGCAAAAGTGGGAACCGGTTTTAGCAATCGGAATTGCGTAAAAACAAAGAGATAGAGCATCGAAGACGACTCTGTTTTCGCCGGAAATACTTTAGGAGAGAACCTTATGGATCATCAGGACTTTGCCGTCGGGTTTGCCGATATTGAAGCTGCTGCAAAAAGGCTGACAGGACAGCTTGCGCCGACGCGGCTGATGGAATCGGAACCCCTCAACGATCATTATAAAGCGCGCATTCTATTCAAGCCGGAATGCCTGCAACGGACCGGGTCATTCAAGTTTCGCGGTGCCTATAATCGCATCAGTCAATTCACGCCGGAAGAGAAAAAGCGCGGGATCGTTGCATTCTCTTCAGGTAACCACGCGCAAGGCGTTGCAAGTTCTGCCAGAATATTCGGGATAAAGGCGGTCATCGTGATGCCCAGCGATGCGCCCCAGGTTAAGGTTGATAATACCCGTTCCTACGGGGCGGAGGTCGTGTTTTTTGACCGTTATACCGAGAGCCGGGATGTGATTGCCGCCCCCTTCATTGAAGAGCGTGGCATGGTTTTGGTGCCGCCTTACGATGACCCATCCATTATTGCGGGGCAGGGCACGATCGGGCTTGAACTTGCCGATGAAGCCAAGGAGCGTGGTATTACATTGGATGACGTTTTCGTCCCAAGCGGTGGCGGTGGTCTCATCAGTGGTGTTTCGATTGCTGTAAAAGCGCGCGCTCCCCACACGCGCATATGGGGCGTAGAGCCGGAAAATTTTGACGATTTGCGTCGTTCTCTGGTGGCTGGCGAAATTCGCAGCAATGAGCCGGGCCATCGTTCGATCTGCGATGCAATTCTGACAGCTCAACCCGGCGATCTCACATTCCCGATCAACCGGCAAAATCTTGCCGGTGGCATTGCTGTCTCGGACGTCGCAGTGCGTAAAGCCATGCGCATGGCGGCGAGCAATCTGAAACTGGTGGTCGAGCCCGGCGGTTCTGTTGCTCTTGCCGCGCTGGATTCTGGTGAAGTTGACATTGAAGGTAAGACGGTAGCAGTCGTTCTTTCCGGTGGTAATGTTGATCTGGAATCATACAGCAAGTTGATCGCTGCGTCTTAGACCTTTGGTGCAGAGGCATAAAAGCGAGGTTGATGTCATCAGTTTGTTACGTTGAACTTCTAGCCCTCTTGGAACGGTTCTAATCCGCAACTCCAGCCAGATAGCCAGAGGTCACGCTATGAACGATCAAACTCCTGTATTTAAAACCAGCCAGTTGGAAGCGAATGAAGGTCCAGGTCACAATCCGACTGACAACCCGACAATGGGTGAACTTATCGCTGCGCGTTTTTCCCGCCGTGGCTTTCTAAAAGGGTCGCTGGCAGTTTCTGCAATCGCAGCGACAGTCAGCCCCATGGCCCTGATGCTTGCTGATGATGCTCGTGCCGAGACAAAATCCGCCTTCAACTTTGAGGAAGTGGAAGCCGGGATTGATGAAAAGCACCACGTTGCAGCCGGATATGATGCGGATGTGCTTTTGCGCTGGGGCGACGGGATTTTCGCAGATTCCCCGGAGTTTGATCCGCGGAACCAGACACCGGAATCTCAGGCGAAGCAGTTTGGCTACAATAATGATTATGTCGGTTATATTCCGATAGATGGCTCGTCCGAGCATGGTCTTCTGGTCGTCAACCATGAATACACGAATGAACATCTCATGTTCCCGGGCATCGTTAAGGTTGCCGAGGGTAAGATTGAAGTCGCTCCTGCCGATAAGAAGCGCGTTGATATCGAGATGGCTGCCCATGGCGGCAGTGTCGTAGAGATCAAAAAGACCGATGGAAAATGGCAGGTGATCAAGGACGGCAAGTTGAACCGCCGCATCACCGCCAACACGGAAATGCAATTATCCGGCCCTGTTGCCGGTCATGATCGTGTCAAAACCAATGCCGACAGCTCCGGCACCAAGGTTTTTGGCATGATCAACAATTGCTCCGGTGGCGTTACCCCATGGGGGACCTATGTCTCGGGCGAAGAAAATATTCATGGCTATTTCCTTGGCAAACTACCTGAAGACAGCAAAGAAGCGGCCAATTACAAGCGCATGGGCATCCCTGAAGGCGTTTATGAGTGGGGTAAGTTCCACGACCGTTTCGATCTTTCCAAGGATCCGAATGAAGCCAACCGTTTTGGCTGGGTCGTTGAAATCGATGTGAATGATCCCAATTCCATTCCAAAGAAACGCACTGCTCTTGGTCGCTTCAAGCATGAAGGCGCCGACTCGATTGTCGCCAAGGACGGCCGTGTCGTCTTTTATCTCGGCGATGATGAGCGTTTCGATTACGTCTATAAATTTGTCACAGCTGGCAAGTTTAACCCCGATGACCGCTCCGCAAACCTTGATCTCCTCGATGAAGGCACGCTCTATGTTGCCAAATTTGATGTTGATGGCACCATTGAATGGCTACCGGTCGTTTTCGGCCAGGGACCGTTGACAGAAGCCAACGGGTTCCACAGCCAGGCCGACGTACTGATTGAGACACGACGTGCCGGTGATCTTCTTGGCGCAACCAAGATGGACCGTCCTGAGGATATTGGTCCAAATGGCGTGAACGGCAAGGTTTATGTCATGCTGACCAACAATACAAAGCGCAAGGACGATCAGTTGGACGCTGCCAATCCGCGCGCAAAAAATGCGTTTGGACATATTATCGAAATTGCCGAAGAAGACGGCAATTTCGCTGCCACCAAAGGCAAGTGGGAAATATTGCTGAAATGCGGCGATCCTTCCGTTGCGGATGTTGGCGCGTCTTTCTCCACGGACACAACCAAGAATGGTTGGTTCGGCATGCCGGACAATTGTGCTGTGGATGCTGATGGACGCCTGTGGGTTTCGACAGATGGCAATTCGCCCAAGGCGACGGGCCGGACGGATGGAATATGGGCGGTTGATACGGAAGGCGCTGCGCGCGCTACCTCGAAGCTTTTCTTCCGCGTGCCGGTTGGTGCCGAAATGTGCGGTCCTCTGGTGCTGCCGGATATGGCAACCATGATGGTCGCTGTTCAGCATCCGGGCGATGGTGGAGAAGATTGGGAAGGCTTCGGTCGTCCTTCATATTATGAAGACCTTTCCACCCGTTGGCCGGACTTCAAGGACGATATGCCTGTCCGTCCAGCCGTCGTTGCCATTACCAAAAAGGGTGGCGGCAAGATCGGCGTTTGATCTTGGCTCAATCCGGCCAATCAAAGGCCGGTTCACTCAAATGCCGGGCATGGTCGCGGATATCCTGCGGCCAGCCCTCGCTTAGTTCGATAAAGCGCTGATAATTTCCAGCATAAAGCGCGCGCGTTGCATCCTCGTAATGCGGCTGGTTGCCTGCCATTGCCAGCATGAAGCGGTCGGCGCTTTCCTGCGCCTGCCGCTTTCGTTCAGGCCCGCCATTTGCCGTTTGTGCCGCCTCGACAAGCTTGCGTAACGTAACGGAAGCGCCCCCCGGTTGCGCTGCGAGCCAATCCCAATGGCGTGGCAAGAGCGTTACCTCGCGTGCCGTAACGCCAAGTTTCGGGCGGCCCGGCTTGCGTGGCTCGCCATTGTCCAGCCGCGCCAATATGTCCGCATCGCTGCCGCGCAGATCAAATTCAATCTGCCTGCCTGTTGCATCATCGAAAACAAGAACAGCCTCGCCATTATCATCCAGACGCTTCAGCGTCAGAGCCACCGCTGCCAGCGTTCCACTTGCGATTTTCCTGTTGCCCTGAAAGACGCTCACACTGTTCATAATCATCATCCATTGTTCAAACGTCGCCCTGGATTTACCCGGATAAAACTCCGTCGTCAATATACCCGGGTAAAACTATTCGCAGCGAATATTGTCTGCCGCTACGCTCGCCCTTCCAAATCGCCTGAAAATGCTCTATGTGGCGCGCATGAGCACTCCACTAGATCACATTCGTAATTTCTCCATTGTCGCGCATATCGACCATGGCAAATCCACTTTGGCCGACCGCCTGATCCAATCGACGGGCGGGCTGGAACTGCGCGACATGAAGGAGCAGGTGCTCGACTCGATGGATATCGAGCGCGAGCGCGGCATCACCATCAAGGCGCAGACTGTCCGGCTGCACTATAAGGCCAGTGATGGCGAGACCTATGTTCTCAATCTGATCGACACGCCCGGCCATGTCGACTTTGCCTATGAAGTGTCACGCTCGCTATCGGCTTGTGAAGGCTCGCTGCTGGTGGTCGATGCCTCGCAGGGCGTTGAGGCGCAGACGCTGGCCAATGTCTATCAGGCCATCGACAATAATCACGAGATTGTCGTGGTGCTGAACAAGGTCGATCTTCCCGCTGCCGAGCCGGAGCGTATCCGCGAGCAGGTGGAGGATGTCATCGGCATTGATGCCAGCGAGGCCGTGCTGATTTCGGCCAAGACCGGCCTTGGCATTCCCGATGTGCTGGAAGCCATCGTCAAGCAATTGCCACCCCCGCGTGAGGGCGATCGCACCAAGCCGCTCAAAGCCATGCTGGTTGACAGCTGGTATGACACTTATCTTGGCGTGATCGTGCTTGTGCGTATCATTGATGGCGTGCTCAAAAAGGGCCAGACCATCCGCATGATGGGCACTGGCGCGAAATATCCTGTCGAGCGTACCGGCGTGTTCACGCCGAAAATGGTTGCCGTGGATGAGCTTGGACCCGGTGAATTCGGCTTCATCACCGCTTCGATCAAGGAAGTGGCCGATACACGCGTTGGCGATACAATCACCGAAGACAAGCGCCCGACCGATTCCATCCTGCCCGGCTTCAAGCCCGCGCAGCCTGTGGTGTTCTGCGGCCTCTTCCCCGTCGATGCGGCGGATTTCGAGGATTTGCGCGCCGCCATGGGCCGCCTGCGGCTCAATGATGCGTCGTTCTCGTTTGAGATGGAAAGCTCCGCCGCGCTGGGCTTCGGTTTCCGCTGCGGCTTCCTAGGGCTCTTGCATCTGGAAATCATTCAGGAACGGCTGGAACGCGAGTTCAATCTTGATCTCATCGCCACCGCGCCAAGTGTTGTCTACAAGCTCAACATGACCGATGGTCGCCAGATCGAGCTGCACAATCCAGCCGATATGCCGGAAGTGATGAAGATCGCCACCATTGAGGAACCATGGATCAGGGCAACCATCCTCACGCCGGATGATTATCTCGGCTCGATCCTCAAACTGTGTCAGGATCGCCGCGGCATCCAGATCGATCTCAACTATGTCGGCAAGCGTGCCATGGTCACCTATGACCTGCCGCTGAACGAAGTCGTATTCGATTTTTATGACCGCTTGAAATCGATCAGCCAGGGCTATGCCTCGTTTGATTATCATCTGTCGGATTACCGCGAGGGCAATCTGGTCAAGATGTCGGTGCTGGTCAATGGCGAGCCTGTGGACGCGCTGTCGATGATGGTGCACCGCGCCGCCGCCGAAAAGCGCGGCCGCGATCTTTGCGAAAAGCTGAAAGACCTCATCCCCAAGCACATGTTCAAGATCCCGATTCAGGCGGCTATTGGCGGCACAGTGATCGCACGCGAGACCATCTCGGCCCTGCGCAAGGATGTGACGGCAAAGTGCTATGGCGGCGACGTCTCGCGCAAGCGCAAGCTTCTGGAAAAGCAGAAGGAAGGCAAAAAGCGCATGCGGCAGTTCGGCAAGGTCGAAATTCCGCAGGAAGCCTTCATTCAGGCGCTGAAGATGAGCGACAACTAATATTGTGTTGGATGGTGGAACCGCTTTGCCGGGATCACGAACCAGACAAAACCGGATAGCGGCCCGCCGCTATCCGCGCTTCCCTCGCGCCATTGTCCTCGTCTATAGGCCCTTGCGCCTTCTCTGCGGCTTTCTTTTCGGCACGCTTGTCCTGTGCACCGCTTCGGCCTGCACCACGCCGCGCCCAGCCCCAACGCCAGTGATCATCGACCCGCAACGCCCCGAACCTGCCACCCCGGGGATCAAGCCTTTGACTGTCGAGCAGGAGGAGTGGGTGGGAAGCTGAAATATTTAAAGCCCTTTGTTGAATTTTATTGTACTTAGTGGAGATTATACTAAGCTAATATAGAAATTTATGCCACGTATTTACCTCGGGGTTATCTGGGTTGCAAAAGAATAAAATTTCATTTCGACAGCAAACAATAAGTTGTATTGCGGAGATATTAGATGATGAGAAGTTGTTATGTGCCTCATCGCAGAAATTAATTTCTTTTTTATCGGGAAGGATAGTAAATTACAAGGAAGAGGGGAGGAGTATTGATATAAAAGTATTGTTTTGTAAAAAAATTGAAGACGTTTTGCGAAGTTTGCCTGGTGCAATGCACCATCGCGTGGGGAATGTAGCCTTTTCCGACGATTGTGGCAAAGTTGTTTTGAAAGATTGTGCCCCGCTTTGTTCAGATAATTGGGCAGTTTATATAGAGAGAATATCCAACGATGAAATTGCTTATGGTGTTTTTAGCTTTGAAAAATCTCCAACCTCATTATCTATGCGGGATAGCATGCCTTTGTTGTCCGACGAGCTTGCTTTACTAATCAGCAGAATAAACATTGAGACAGTCGAAATTATTGGTTCGAAGGGCAGCTACTGGCATTTAGAATTCTCTACGACTCGAGAGACTCACCCTGATAATATGGAAGAGTTTTTGTTGTTTGCACAAAATTGCACGTCCTTAATTGAGTCCCCGGAGTTATCAGGTGATTTTCTCAAGTATTTTTCTCGGCTCATTTCGGAAGCCGCTCTTAAATCACACGGAACAATCCTTGCTTGTAGTAAAGAGTTTGAAAGTAAAAAGCCTGCAGAAATAGCAGACGCTGTTCTCATAAACCCTAAGCTAGATTTTTTTGAGGCTTTCCGGGGATACGTAACACTTAAGAGCGCTGAATCCATAACTCATCTGTCGAGAATAGAAGATCTTCTGCAGGGGTTTCTTAATTGTGATGGTATCGTAGTTTTCGATGAATTAGGCCGAGTGGTAGCTTATCGAGCATTTTTTCGTTCAGCGGTCGCAACGGAACAAGTAGTAGGAGGGGCGCGTCGCCGTGCGTTTGAAGGATTGAGAACGCTGGTTGGTACGTCGTTGATCTCTACTCTATTTAGATCACAAGATGGTCTGACACTGTATGAGGGCCCCCAAAATGGCCAATAACGATATAGCAATCTGGAAAGAATCGACTCCCAATATTGTTCCGGACAATGTTTCAGATGCCACGCAACTGACAAATTTCGCGGTGCAGTTGAAGCCAAAAGAACGTTCACAAATTGCCATGAATCTGCAGCATGGTAACTTTGAAATAGCTGCGTCCTATGTTTGGTTGAGAACAATGGCTTTGCTCAAACAGCAATTAGCAAAGTTGGGAATTACGTTTATTGGCGAACTATTGCAACGCCCTGATATGGATGAATACTCAGATATAACTTCAGCTGTGTCGGATACTGAAGCAATATCCTTAGCTCGTGACATTGGGATGTTAAGCAAACTACAGACGATGCGTCTTCTTCAATCCCAAACCATTGTCAATCATTTCGCTGGGACAGCGCAAAGTGATGCGGACGTTGTTGATGAGGAGATGACAAAGGAAGAAGCGATCTCTTGTTTGCGTATTTGCGTCCAAGGAGTCTTAGCGCATGAAACCATATCCGCCGCAGAGGACTTCAAGAGTTTCCGAGACCTGTTAACCGAAGAGACTCTCTCTAAAGATTCACATGAAATAGTGAAGCTAAAAACGTCGCCTTACTTTTTTGTGAAGACGGCTATAGGTGTGTTGTTATCTTTGTTCAAGACGGCCAAAAGTGCCCAGCTTGAACATACTGTCCGCAATGCCCAGATACTAATTCCGCAGCTGTGGGATCAGTTGAAAGCGCCCGAAAAATGGCAAGTGGGACAAGCGTATGCTGAACAGTTCAGCGAGGGTAAGAAGCAGTCTATTGCCGGCCTCCACACCGTTCTGGTTGCCGTTAAAGGCTTTGATTTTGTGCCGGAAAACCTACGCTCGACAACATTCGTGAGAATAGCAAGTAGTGTGGTTGCCGCTCATACGGCTATGGATAATTTTTACAATGAACCTGCGCCTATGAGAGAATTAGCAAGCTTAGGCTCGTCAATTCCGGGGCCAGCAGTAGCACATTGTGTAACAGCAGCGCTTTGCGTAAAGCTTGGGAACAATTACGGCATTTCTAGAGCTGCTCAAGCATCTGCAGACGCCGTGCTTGCAGGCATTTCTCCGGATAGATGGAAGTTTTATTTAGATGGGAGATTTTCAGAGGATCGAATTATACTGTTAAAGTTACTCGGCGGCGCACCACTAGATCGATGGATCAGCTTATTCCAAAATATCCAGCTAAATTCTGTAAGTTTGGAATCAAAGGATGTAAATGCACTAATGGAAGCAACGCGCAACAGTAACAAGAATAAGGTAAAGTTAATAGCATCTAAGCTCCTTGAGCTTCTCTAAGATACCTGCAATTCCAATATTGCACTGCAATATCCTGCCATCTCCACATATCCTATGGTCAACCAAACAGTGCCATAGGATCAGGCCATGAGTTTTATCTTCGATTTTGCCAAGCGTGGGCGTCGCCGCAATGATGCGGATTATCGCAATGCGCTGGCTTTGCTTAACAGCATGAGCGCCGCAGACCGCGCCGATATTGGTATCAAACAGGCGGATTTCAGCCGCATTGCCCGCGAGATGACCCGCCGCTGATATGGGTTGAGGGCAGTGGTGCGGTTTGCCGTTTTGCAGGCTCGGCTGGCTTGCCATGAGAGTGTTTGTTGACTGCATTTGATGGTGTGCGTGGTTCGCCCTTCGACATGCTCAGGAGGGCTCACCATGAGGTAAGTGGGTGGGTTGCAGTCA
>UCNP01000123.1 GCA_900473335.1 Hyphomicrobiales bacterium
GTTTCGCCCGGGCCCACGCGGATGCTTTTGCCGGACGCGGTGAATTCGACCTGGTGCAGATCCGCTGCGTCGATTTCCGGCGCATCGGCGGCTTGCTCGGCCTGTTCCACCGCGTCGGCGCGGGCCTCGGGTGGCGTGGCGCCGAAGGATTCTTCGTGGTAGCGCGACATGTCGTAGCCGGCCGCTTCCAGCNNGCAGAACACTTCGCGTTCGAGGAAGTCCGGAACCATCAGTTCGAGCATCTTGTGATTCAGATAACCGCGATAACCGGCCCATGGCTCACCGAGGCCGTGCTTTTCACAGATCAGGTGCAGGCTGAAGTTGTCGATCCGCGACGCCATGTGCTCGAGTTCGCGGTGGTAAATGATGTCTTTCGGCGAGCGCGCGCTGTGCACGAACGTCATGTCGACGTTGGCGTTGGTGTCGTAGAACCAGCGCGCCATCGACATGCACGGGGTGATGCCGACGCCGCCGCTCAAATACAGAACCTTCGGGCTCGGGAAGTCGATCGCGTTGAACAGCCCGACCGGGCCGTGCACCGCCAGTTCCTGACCTTCATGCAGGGTGTCGTGCAGCCAGTTGGAGACCTTGCCGCCCGGCACGCGTTTGTTCGTCACCGAAAAGCTGTACGGCACCGACGGCGAGCTGGAAATGGTGTACGAGCGCATGATCGGCTGGCCTTCGATTTCCAGCTCCAGCGTGACGAACTGCCCCGGCTTGAAGAAGAACAGGATCGGCTGGTCGGCCATAAAGCAGAAAGTGCGCACATCCCAGGTTTCCTGGATGACTTTGACGCAACGGACAATGTGTCGGCCATTGGCCCAGGTCTGGGTGGTGACCGGATTCAGGAAGCTGTTGGACATGCTGTTCTCCACGGCCGACTGTCGGCCTCTTGTCGGCGATTCTGCGTATAGCGCAGACCGTGCGTTTACCTATCCGCGACATTGACATACTTATCGCGACCAGCCCTTGAACACCGGGGCTTGCGCGTCGGGAACAGATTGCGCCATG
>UCNP01000135.1 GCA_900473335.1 Hyphomicrobiales bacterium
GAGATGCTTCAGGATCTGATGAGCTTACTTGGCTCCGGCACCTACAGTAGGGTTACGTCTTCGGGTGAAATTCACATATACGTTACTCATGAAGGGTGGATGGATGTATCGGATAACGTCAAGAGTAATCCCGACGCGAATGAGAAGTTCGAGAAGTTAGTTGCTATTGCAGCAGGTCTTGGTGGATTNNCGTTCACCTTGATAACGCAGTGCTGTTGTCGCAGTGGTTGCGTTTTCACGGGTTCAACGTGCCGGATGACAGAGAAAAACTAGAAAGCTTGATTGGCTTTTTGGAGTGGAAGTGGCCTGAAGGAGATAATTTTGGTAATTACTGGGGGCAGATAACTGGGCTAAATGATGCGTCGATCACCTTGACACCACAGCAGTGTGCAGAGATTCGCGCAGTGACGAGTAAACTTTTCCCTGCGAATGAGAATCTACTTAACACAATCTTCAGAAGCGTCAGACCGTATAACGTTACTACCGTTAATTGGGACAGCGCTAACGAGGTCGTTGCAATGCTGGTTCGTCATCCAGCGTCGCAGAAAATTGCCAAGGAATACGTCATTGCACTGGACTGGTGGGGGGCGAAGGATTCCGAGGAAATCAGTAGTGACGATCTAGCTCAGGTATTGCTCACCGCAATAATTTTGCAGTTGGATTCATCCATAGGCGTTACTGGTAAGCGCAACTGCATCGGAACCTTTGATATATACGATTCGAGCACCATGGCTGATAGGCCGTTATATGCCATACGTGAAAATTTTGAGGCTTACCTTGTAGCAAAGGGCCATTCGCACTCGATTATTCCTCTCGCTTCCCACCTGCTCCTGGCTCATGTAGCGCCTTGTCTCTTGGTTAAAAATCTGCCCCAAGAGCTTCACGCTGGCTCGATCGGCTGGGTGACGTTTTGCCAGGCGGTGAGCTTTATCGAGATCAATTGTCGAGGCGTCTCTCGCTTCATGACATATGAACAAGTCATGAAGTTTGCAAGCATGGAAACGGTCAGCCCGGTACTGGGGGAGCTGCAAGGTATTACTGCGATCGACCCTATCATTGACTGGGCATTGATGAATGAAGTCATCACTCATGAGC
>UCNP01000098.1 GCA_900473335.1 Hyphomicrobiales bacterium
CCAAGTCCTGCCATCAGCATCGGGCTCGCCATGGAGGTGCCCAAAGCCATACGGTAGGTGGGACGCAACTTGGCGAGTATTTCTTGTTCACTCGCACCTTCCGGGGCATCGGAAACTGTTGCAAGACTCAGCATGCGGTACTGGCTGGCCCATATCTCGCCTGGTTGCAGCTTTTCATAGATATATTTTTTGCCATCGGGATCGGGATAGTAATAATCGACATCCAATGGCATGTCAGGCAGTTGCACCTTGTAATCCTGATGCGGCTCTGCCAGCATACCGCCAGCGGTGCCGACACAACTATATTTCGAGATGCCACATAGTGCGGAATAAGACGAAATTTCGCTTGTGCCGTTGAGCATTACCGCGACAGCGACGTTCTTCTCAAGTTTGCGCCAATCATCGTTGGAGAATTCTTTATAATCCGGGTCAATTTGCAACCACCGCGCGCGGGTCCAATTATAGCGCTCCCATGGTTTGGCATCTTCTGCCATACCAGCAGCGATTGACGACAAACTTTTGCCTGTCGTGATACCACGGAAGAGACGTGGACGTGCATCATACTTGTTGGGCCCGTACTTTGGACCTGCGGCGTAGAGGCGGTCATTTCCCGCAGACGTAACGTTTACGACTCCAAGCAGGGAGGAACGAGAAACATCGTCGAGGCTGGTTTGGAGCGACAAATCGGATAAATTGGAGGCCGCCAACCCGACCAGCTGACCATCCTTGAATATTTCCTTTCTGTAGTTTGGAAGCCTGTATCCATAACTATGGTTTATAAAGCTCGCTCCGGAGTTTATGTAGCCATTGGTATTCCCATGCGGAAATGACCAATGATCGGCGTTAAAATAGATACTACTTCCGTATGCGCCTCCATGCATGCCTTTTCCGTCTTTACGGGCAACAGCGAGGCCAGCGACGTGTTGACCATGGTAGGCAACTTTCTCGTCTTTATATTGCCCAGCCAATGCTTCCTTCCATCCCTCGAATGTATTGAGGGTCATGCCAGCCATTTCGGGGTGTTTAGCGTAAAGTGGCGTATCCAACTGCCCCAGAATAACCCC
>UCNP01000087.1:0-251 GCA_900473335.1 Hyphomicrobiales bacterium
TATGGTCCGCAGGATAAGGCAAAAGGCAGCGAAGCCTTTGCCGCCATTGCTCCGGCTGATCTTGCCCCGGCACTCTGGGCACAAGCCTATGGCGCATGGGCCCATGGCGACAGCGACGGCAATGCTTCCGGCTACAGCCGCGATACAGGTGGTTTCGTCACCGGTCTTGATGGCGTGATTGCCGAAAGCTGGCGCTTTGGCCTTTTGGCAAGCTATGGCAATAGCTCGCTCCATAGCGGCGGCGCAAAAGC
>UCNP01000087.1:270-11224 GCA_900473335.1 Hyphomicrobiales bacterium
CATGCCATCGATACGGACCGCGATGTGGTGCTTGGCGGCGTTACCAACGGCCAGAACGCATCCTATAGTGCCAAAACCGTGCAGGCCTTCGGTGAACTCGGCTATAAGATCAACACGCAATATGCGGCGCTCGAACCCTTTGCTGCGGCCCGTTACACCCATCTGAAGTCCGGCAGCTTCCAGGAAGATGGCGCTGATGGCGCATTGACAGGCCTTTCCGGCTCCAGCGATGTCACCACGACAACGCTCGGGCTACGCCTGTCGCATGACTTCGCGCTTAGCGAGACCACCGTGCTGACCGCACGCGGCATGCTGGGCTGGAACCATGCCTTTGGCGACGTGATGCCGGAACGTCAACTGGCCTTTGCAGGCGGCGCGCCCTTCTCCATTGAGGGCCTGCCGATTGCCAGGAATGCCTTTGCGGTGGAAGCCGGTTTTGATGTCGGCATCGGCAAGCGTACAACGCTCGGCCTTGCCTATACCGGCCAGTTCTCCGGCGACACCAGAGACAATGCCGTCAAAGCCGATCTGACTGTAAAGTTCTGAGGCTATTTCCGGCAAAAGTGGAAACCGGTTTTGCATCCGGAATTGCTTCAGGGCTGAGATGCGGAGAGGGCAGCATTGCTGCCCTCTTTAATTATTATGCAAGCCAATCCACTATTCGAACCAAATTATCAACCGGGCATCGAAAGGCTCTTGGTGCATCGCGCCGGAAAGTGGGGCACCGGTTTCCGGTGCTCTAATTCTTCAAGATGAAATCCGCAGGCCGTGAGTGCTCAAGCACCAAATCGGCATTGGGCATATCATTGGACAATGCCCTCGCCTGTGCCGAGCCGACATTATAACCGAAGCCAAGCCAGCGTTGCACCAGCCGGTTTTCAAGCTCAAGCCGATCCACCTGCAAAAATACCGTCATGTCGAACAGCGATTCCAGACGGTTCCATGGCGCCTGATCGAGCAGGAGGTAGTTGCCTTCGACGAGCAAAATCCGCTGATCTGCCTTGACGATATCGGCTCCTGCCCGCGCCAGATCAAGCTTGCGGTCGAAAAGCGGAATGACAATATCCTCGCCGCCCTGCCGAAGCCGCTTCAGCATGACCTCGAAACCGGCACAATCAAATGTGGGTGGAGACCCCTTGCGCTTGCGCATGTCCCGCGCATCGAGAATGGCATTATCCAGATGGAACCCATCCATGGGCACGACCACGGCTGCACCGGGATCGCGCTCATTGATGGCGGCGCAAAGCGCAGCCGAAACCGTGGATTTACCGGCCCCCGGAGGGCCGGCAATCGCCACGACAAGCCGTCTCGTATCGGCGGCACGGGCGAGAATAGCCGAGACCAGCTCTTGCGCGGTCACGGCTTCCTGCCTGTCGTCCAATAGGGTCAGGCCAGCCATTTGTCGTAATCGGAAACGAGCAGATGCAGCGGCGCTTCATCTTCTTCAATATTGGAGAAGCGGCCAATCGGCTCACGGAAAATATTATCGGTCAGGTCGTCATTGACCGTCGAAACTTCACCGATCAGCACATCGCCGCCCTCGCCCCAGAAAGCGTGCCAATTGCCCGGCAACAGCGTCACGCTCTCACCCGGTTGCAGCTTCAACAGACCGCCCGCCTTCTGGCGCACGATACGGCCATCAGTGGCAACCTCAACGTCTGTCTTTTCGTCTACACTGCCATCTTCGTTCGAATTGAAGAGTTCCAGCACCAAAGTGCCGCCGCCGCGATTGATAATATCTTCGGCCTTGACGATATGGCGATGCATGGGTGACAGCTGCTTCTCGCGGCTGATCATGATCTTTTCGGCATAAAGCATGCCGCCGCCTTTTTTCAGATCTTCCTGATTGCCGTTCCGGGTGGTGAAGAGAAACAGACCAAGCTCATCGAACTTGCCCTGACCGTAATCGGTAATATCCCAGCCCAGACGCGCATCAAGAATTGCCTTGGCATCGCTTGACGTGCGGGCCTTCAATTCTTCCGGCGACCAATAGGCGAAGGGCGGCATGACATAGCCGAAAGAGCGTATGAACTTGTCGCTCTCGCGGATGATCGCATTAATTTCGGAACGCTTCATTCTCAAAAATTTCCTTGTTTGTGCAATGTGTTAGTTGGTTTCCTCCCCCCAAACGGGGAGAGATGGGGATATCATTTGTGTGCCGGGGGTCCGGCTCGCTCAGTTCGCTTGTGCCGGAGGGGTTTTCGCCCCGGTCATGAAGGCAACAGCATCCGACATCGTATATTCCCTGGGGTTGATTACAGTTAAGCGCTTACCCAAGCGGTGGATGTGGATACGGTCTGCCACTTCGAAAACATGTGGCATATTATGCGAGATCAGCACAATTGGCAGCCCGCGTTTTTTCACATCCTGAATAAGTTCCAGAACGCGGCGCGACTCCTTGACGCCGAGTGCAGCTGTTGGCTCATCCATGATGATGACTTTCGAGCCAAAAGCCGCCGCACGCGCCACGGCAACGCCCTGACGCTGACCGCCCGAAAGCGTCTCCACCGTCTGGCTGATGTTCTGGATGGTCATGAGGCCAAGCTCGGTCAGCTTGTCGCGCGCCATCTTTTCCATCGCCTTGCGGTCGAGCATGCGGAACAGGCTTCCCGCAATGCCGGGTTTACGCAATTCACGGCCAAGGAACATATTGTCGGCAATGGAAAGCGCCGGAGACAGAGCGAGGTTCTGGTAGACCGTCTCGATACCCGCATCGCGCGCTTCCATGGGCGAGCGGAAATTGATGACCTTGCCCTCAAGCTTGATTTCGCCCTCATCGGGATGCACGGCACCGGAAATCGCCTTGATCAGCGAGGATTTTCCAGCGCCATTATCGCCGATCACCGCCAGAACTTCGCCGGGGTAAAGGTCGAAATCGGCATGATCCAGAGCCGTGACACGGCCATAGCGCTTGACCAGCCCGCGTGCTGTGAGCAGCGGGGTCGCGGAGGTTTGTGTCGTGCTCATCAGCTTGCCGCCTTTCTGATCCACTGATCGATTGCCACAGCTGCGATAATCAGCACGCCAATCATGAGATAGGTCCACTGCACATCGGTGCCATACATGCGCATGCCGAAAGAGAATACGCCGACGATCAGCGCACCGAAGAGCATGCCGAGAATGGAGCCGCGCCCACCGAAGAGCGACATGCCGCCGATAACCACAGCCGTTATGGATTCAATATTGGCAAACTGGCCAATCTGCGGTGAAACCGAGCCATTGCGGCCAATCTGGGCCCAACCGGCAAGCCCGCAAATGAGGCCCGCAAGAACATAGACCGAGACAAGCACGCGCTTGGTGCGCACACCCGAAAGCTGCGCCGCCTCCGGATCATCGCCGATCGCATAGAGATGGCGCCCCCAGGCAGTATAGTTGAGCACGTACCAAAGCAGCATGATCAGCAGGATCATTGCGAATACGCCATAGGTAAACATGGCCCCGCCACCCAGATTGATCTTGTCGCCGAAAAATTGCAGCAGGGAAGCGTTCTGCTCGATCTCCTGGGCACGGATCGTTTCATTGTTGGAATAGATATAGGTCGTGGCGAGAAATATCTGCCATGTGCCAAGGGTGACGATGAAAGGCGGAAGTTTCACATAGGCAATCAGCACGCCATTGATGAAGCCGCAGAAGGCACCAAGTGCAAGACCGCAGGCGACAGCCACCTCGACAGGCAGGCCGTAGCGGAAGGTGAACTGCCCCATGACCACCGAAGACAGCACCATGATGGCGCCGACGGAAAGGTCAATACCGGCGGTGAGAACGACGAGGGTCTGCGCCGCGCCGACGATGCCGACAATGGCCACCTGTTGCAGGATCAGCGTCAATGCGAATGGCGTGAAGAAACGCGATCCGACCAGCACGGCGAAGACCAGCAGCGACAGGACCAGAACGATGAGAGGCACCGCTGCCGGACTTGAATGCAGGAAATACCGTATCTTTTCCAGCGCGCTTTTATCATCACTGTCGAAGCTGGCGACGGCCGTCGCGCTTTGCGTCAGCACGCTTTCGAACTCCTGCCCCCTATGAGGCGTTCGCTCTGTGTCTGTCATAATGTGACCTCCCCTGGAACAGGGTAATGAATTCTATTGAAAACAAAAGGCTGGGCGCGACGCTAACCCTCCCCACATTGTGAGGAGGGTTAGACTGCTCAGATCAGCCCCAGCACTTGGCCAAGCCATCCTTGACGCTAATGGATTCAACGCCTTTCACCGGCTTGTCCGTGACCAGCGAAACGCCGGTATCGAAGAAGGTCTTGCCTTCCGTTGGCTTTGGCTTTTCGCCGGTATCGGCAAACTTCTTGATGGCTTCGATGCCGAACGCTGCCATGGCAAGCGGGTATTGCTGCGATGTCGCGCCGATAACACCGGCTTCAACATTCTTGACGCCCGGGCAACCACCATCAATGGAAACGAGCAGAACATCCTTTTCCTTGCCGACCGCCTTCAGAGCCTCATAGGCACCGGCAGCGGCAGGTTCATTGATCGTGTGCACGACATTGATGCTCGGATCTTTCTGGAGAAGGCTTTCCATTGCCTTGCGGCCACCCTCTTCATTGCCATTGGTGATGTCGTGGCCAACGATGCGCGGGTCAGTTTCGTCGCCGATCTTGTTGATGTCGCCAACATCAATGCCGAAGCCCTTCATGAAACCCTGATCGCGCAGAACGTCAACCGATGGCTGCGATGGGGTGAGGTTCAGGAAAGCGATCTTGGCATCCTTTGCCTTGTCGCCGAGCGTGCCAGCGGCCCACTTGCCGACCAGTTCACCGGCCAGAAGATTATCGGTTGCGAAAGTCGCATCGGCAGCATCGACAGGATCAAGCGGCGTATCGAGCGCGATCACCAGAAGGCCGGCTTCGCGTGCCTGCTTGACCGAGGAAACAATACCGGCTGTATCGGATGCGGTGATCAAAATACCCTTGGCGCCATCGGCGATGCAGGTTTCAATCGCGGCAACCTGACTTTCCGTGTCGCCGTCGATCTTGCCCGCATAGGACTTCAGCTCAACGCCAAGCTCTTTCGCCTTGGCTTGTGCGCCTTCCTTCATCTTGACGAAGAAGGGATTTGTATCGGTCTTGGTGATCAGGCAGGCGCTGACATCCGCAGCCTGTGCAGGTGCGGCCAAAGCGGCCAGAGCAACAACAGCCGCTCCGAAAACCGTGGATTTCAAATAAAGATTCTTGGGCATGAAACTTCCTCCTATGGACGCGGCAAGCGCATACTCGTCCGCATTGAGCCGGCGTTTGGCCGGTCTCTGTTCAATTCTCTCAACATCTCGGACAGTTATCCTCCCGGCCAAGTGCTCCCTTAAGCAAATACCACTCACCTCAACCTGTCAACATTAATAAATCACTGTGATTTAATATTGACAGAAGTCAGTCCCCGTTCCATTGTCCCATGGAAATCGGGAGGAATTTCGTTGAGCAATCGGGTATCGGAGCGAGGAGCCGAGATGCGGCTATCGCATCATCACGGTACAAATCAGAGCGGCATGCGCGATCACAATGAGCGCGTCGTGCTTTCGCTTCTGCGCCAGCATGGCAGCCTTGCCAAGACCGCCATTGCGCGAATGAGCGGGCTTTCCGCCCAGACAAGCTCGATCATCATGCGCATGCTGGAAGCCGACGAACTTCTGATCCGCGAGGAGCCTTTGCGCGGACGGATCGGCCAGCCGATGATCCCGATGGCGCTTAATCCTGAAGGCGCATTTTTCTTTGGCTTCAAGATTGGACGGCGCAGTGCCGATCTGGTTCTGATCGATTTTCTGGGACGTATCCGCTCCATGCGCCATACGCCCTATGATTATCTGGCACCGTCACCGATCTTTCGCATCGCTGCGGACGGAATGAAGGAAATGCTGGCGGAACTGACGCCAAAACAACGTGAAAGGGTCGCCGGTATCGGCGTTGCAGCGCCGTTTGAATTGTGGAAATGGGCCGATGCGATCGGCTCGCCGCAGGAGGTTCTGGATCAGTGGCGCGACTGCGATATCCGCGCGCGGATCCAGGAGCTTTGCTCTTTCCCCGCCTATTTGCAAAATGACATGACCGCCGCCTGCGGCGCAGAGCTTGTCCTTGGACAAACCAAAGACATCAATGATTTCGTCTATTTCTATATCGGTTCGTTTATCGGCGGCGGGATCGTCATCAATGGCAGTCTTTACCCCGGGCGCAGCGGCAATGCGGGCGCGCTCGGCTCAATGCCGGTATTCGCAAATGACGGCACCGCCCGCCAGCTCATCGATATGGCTTCCATAACCAGCTTGGAGCGCGTCGTCGCGGCACTCGGCCGCGACCCCTCGCCGCTCTGGGCTTCGCCTGACGATTGGGGACAGATGGGTCCTGAACTCGGCGAGTGGATCAACACAGCGGGCAAAGCCATTGCACAGGCAGTCGTCGCATCGGCCTCGGTTGTGGATTTTGAAGCCGCAATTATCGATGGTTGGATGCCTGAAAATGTTCGCGCCCGTATCGTGGAGGCCGTTCAAAAACACATAAACACGTTCCGGCTGGAGGGATTGTCGCTTCCCGCCATTCTAGCTGGGACAGTTGGCATCCATGCCCGTTCCCTCGGCGCCGCCAGCCTGCCGCTGGCTGACCGTTTCCTTCTGGGCCAAAAGATTTTCAGGAAAGAAATCTAGAGAATGCAAAATTATGGCTCTGAGAGAGGGGCTGCTTCCCGTCGCTTCGCAAAAATTGCCCCTCCCCGTCGCTTCGCTCCGCCCCTCCCCACAAGGGGGAGAGTAGTCAGCGCTGAACCCTTCTTTTTCTCCGCTTGTGGCATCGCCATAGCCCTTGATAAACGGCGCGACACCCTCACCCTCCCCCTTGTGGGGAGGGAAGCTGCGAAGCAGCCGGGAGGGGTTCTTTCTTTGAAGCAGATCGCTATTCTCTCTGGAGATGTACCATGCTGATTGGAATTTCCCCCATGCTGGGGCCGGAACTCTTAGCCACTTTGCGCGCCATGGGACATGGCGACGAGATCGCGCTTGTCGATGGAAATTATCCGGCGCAGGAAGATGCGCGGCGGTTGATCCGCGCCGATGGCCTGCCGCTGATCCCGCTGCTCGACGCCATTTTGCAAGTGCTGCCCGTTGATGATTTCGTGCCGCAAGCCTTGTTTCGCGCCTCGGTGATGGGCGATCCGGACCGCGCCGATCCCATTCATCACGAAATGCAGGCGGTCTGTGCCAGACGCGCGCCGGGTTTCGATCTTGTTGCGCTCAATGGCGAGGCGCTTTATGCGCGTATCAAAAAGGCGCACACGATCGTTGCAACAAGTGAACCCCAACTTTATGCAAATATCATCATCCGCAAGGGTGTGATTTATCCCGAAAAGTCCTGAATCCAGAGAGATATTCTATGATATTATGTTGTGGTGAAGCCCTGATCGACATGCTGCCGCGCAAGACCAGCGCAGGAGAGTCTGCATTTGCTCCCTATGTCGGCGGCGCTGTTTTCAATACGGCAATTGCGCTTGGCCGGCTTGGTGTGCCAACCGAATTTTTCTCGGGCATTTCCTCCGATTTCTTTGGCCAGATGTTGCGCGACAGTCTGGCGCAAAATCATGTCGGTACGCGCTATGCGCATATTTCGCCGCAGCCAACCACGCTGGCTTTCGTGCGTCTTGTCGATGGGCAGGCCAGCTATATTTTCTATGATGAAAACAGCGCGGGGCGGTCTCTCAACACAGACCATTTGCCGGTGCTGGATGAGAATGTCACCACATTGCAGTTCGGTGCAATCAGCCTTATCCCCGAACCATGCGGCGCAACCTATGAAGCGCTGATGGCGCGCGAGCACGAAAAGCGCGTCATCGTGCTTGATCCCAACATCCGCCCCGGTTTTATTCCCGACAAGGAAAAGCACCTTGCCCGCATGCGCCGCATGATCGCCATGACCGATATCGTAAAAATATCCGATGAAGATATGCGATGGTTCGGCGAGGCTGGCACGATGGACGAGATCGCCAAACGCTGGATCGTTCCGGCCGGTCAACAGGGGCCAAAACTTATTCTCGTTACCCATGGCGCTGATGGCGTGACCGGCTATACGCAGGATCTGGCCGTGCATGTGGATGCGCAGCGTGTTGAGGTTGTCGATACGGTGGGTGCCGGCGATACATTTACCGCCGGTGTTCTGGCCTCATTGCTGGAAGCCGGGCTGTTGACGAAAACGGCGCTGCCCGGACTGACGCAGGATCAGATCAGCACTGCACTGACGCTCGGCGCCAAGGCAGCAGCAGTCACCGTTTCCCGCGCAGGTGCAAACCCGCCATGGAGGAATGAGCTGGGTTAATTTCAGAAAGCAACCTCTTTGGCTTCAAAGCACATGAGCGCATTTGCCCGACGTGACACCGCAAATGCGTCAATCCATTCGTAAGCGCCATGTCACTCATGACTGCGGGTGAAGCACGCACAATGTTCATGCGATTACTGTACCGCCTTCGCCCGCCGATCCAGCTCGATAGCTTCGGCGCGCGTGAGGCCGATATCGTCAAGCATCTGCTCACTCAGGCGCGCCAAGGGGGCATCTTCCGCTCCGACCATTCCGCCGGAAGCAAAGCTTTTGCGAATTCTTGCGACAAAGCGTTCAAGCAAGCCTGACCTTTCCGCATTCCTGAAAGAATAGCTGCGGCCAGAACGATAATTGCGATCAATTTCTAGTAGACCAGTCGTCTCTGCATAAGTCATAATTAATGCTCCTATAATGTGCGTGTCAGTAAACCATCCAGCATCATTGTCTTGAAACGCTGCAATGGCTTGATATTTCCATCTGCCTTCATTCGGACCAGCGCGCCCTCATAGGCATCGATCAGAAAAGCGGCAGTCTCATCCGGATCAAGATGTTCCGGCAATTCTCCAGCATCGCGCGCCTCGCGCAAAACCGTCTTGAAATCCGCTTGCCAGGCGATGAATGAGCGATGCAGCTCGTGCTGGAGCACCGCGCTATGGGCCGCAATGGACTGGGCCAGATTGCCAAGAAGGCAACCGCAGGTTGGATCGCCGCTGCTATAGACTGTCTCATAATAATTGAAATAATCACGCAGGCGCGCAAGCGGCGATCTTGATTTGTTTTCCAGCAGCAGGCGTGTGCGCACCTTCTGGTTGTTCTGGCAATAATTGGCAAGAACCGCCGAAGCAAACTCCTCCTTGCTTTGGAAGAAATGATAGAAAGACCCCTTGGGCACGCCCGCCGACTTGAGGATAGGGCCGATTCCAGCCCCCTCATAGCCGTGGGACAAAAGCGCCTTCAGGCCTTCATCAATCAAAACTGCGCGTGTGTCGATCTTGCTCATACATTAATAATAGACCAGTCGTCTAGTAATTGCAAGGGGGCATGCGAAAATTATGAAAAGACAAGTATATACGTTTTGTTCAAGAAATTTTTGGTGCCAGAAGCGACATCACGACGGCAATCTGTCGGGACTGATCCCCGTCGTGCAGTTTTTGACAGCCCCTTCCTGTCAGGAAATTTGCGCCATGATGAGCAAGGAATAGGTCAGGACCCTAATTTCTAACTCCCAGAGCAAGGCGGCAGGCCAATCCCGCGAAGACTGTTGCAAGAAGATACTGTGGGAGCCTCCTGAACCGAACCAGACCGGTGACACGAGCGCGGATATATCCGCTCAACAGAACAACCGAACCATTGACCAACAAGCCGATTCCGTTCAGCACAGTAGCCAGAACCAGCATTTGGATCGTGAGCGACCCCGCCTCCGGGTGCACAAACTGAGGAAACAGCGCCAGAATGAAGAGGGCCACCTTCGGATTAAGAAGATTTGTAGCAAGGCCCTCGCCGAGTATCCGCCTCATTGAAAATCTTTCCAGAGATGTCGTGGGGGAGAAATCTGTGCCCTCGGACCGAAGCGTTTTCCAGGCCAAATATATCAAATAAGCGCAGCCCGCCCAGCGAATGATCTCATAGGCCGTTGGAACTGCCAGAAAAAGCTGTGAAAGGCCCAGGGCCGCTGCCAGAGCATGGCAATATGTGCCAAGGGCTATCCCGGCATAGGTGAGAAAGCCTGCGCTTCGACCCTGACTTATACTGCGTGAAGCGATGAGAAGCATATCGGGACCGGGCGTGGCGGTGAGCACAACGGACGCGGCAGCAAAAAGCATGAGTGTAGAGAAATCCGGCATATCGTTTTCCTTCGAGTTGACCGGAATTCCCGTCTAGCAGAATCCTTAAAATTGGCAAGCCTGGCTTCCTGACAAATCGTCAATAATCAGTTCTCCAACAGAGTAAAAGTGCCCCATCACCGCACCAAGACGCGACGTCATTTATGACCGTCAGCCAACTATCCCCCATAGCGCAGTTTTGCGAGTTTCTCCCCTGCCCCGAAAAGCCGATACCAGGAAGGCCCGCCAATAATGGCACAAAGAGCGAAAATCATATCACCATTCGCCCCTCTTCCAGCAATGGACTGTGTTGAAGCTGTTGAGCTTTCCCAATAACTCAATGCTGAGCGTAGACAGTTCAAAGTTTATTCACTACCCTCAATGTATCGTGCTTCGCGCCGTATGTTCAAGAAAGTACAGCCATGGATTTAAGCCCTTCCGACGACCTGAAAAATTACCTGTCAGGTCGCAAGTTCGCTACCGTGATGGCTGACCCGCCATGGCGTTTTACGAATCGAACCGGCAAAGTGGCCCCCGAACACCGTAGACTGTCGCGGTACTCAACACTTTCGCTAGATGAGATTTGTGCATTACCAGTCGCTGAACATTTGGAAAAAACGGCGCATTGTTATCTTTGGGTTCCGAATGCTCTTCTGCCAGACGGCCTGTCCGTGTTGTCCGCTTGGGGGTTTGAGTATAAGTCTAATATAATTTGGCATAAGGTGCGTAAGGACGGGGGATCTGACGGGCGCGGTGTGGGCTTTTACTTTAGAAACGTCACCGAGATAATTCTCTTTGGTGTACGGGGTAAAAATGCTCGGACCCTCCCCCC
>UCNP01000031.1 GCA_900473335.1 Hyphomicrobiales bacterium
CCCAAAACTGACCCGGAATTCAATGAAAACGCTCTAAAATGCCGCTGACCTCGGTTTCTCTCCCAGCCGCCGTTCCCTTATCTCGATTGCAATGCTACAGGCGTGGCAAGCTTCGGTAAGTCTGTGCGGCAGACCACATACGCAAAAGCAATACGGCGCCCGATGGACGCCGTATTCTGCTTTATAATCAAATACTTGGTAAAGTATTATGGTGCGGTCGAGAAGACTCGAACTTCCACGTCTTGCGACACAGCGACCTCAACGCTGCGCGTCTACCAATTCCGCCACGACCGCACTGTGGTAGAAGCCGAACATGTCGGCTTGGCGCTAGTAGCAAATAGGTTTCGGGGAAACAAGCCCTATCGCACGATATCTCCGATAGTTTTTCATAAACTTGTCAAAAAGCCGCGCTCATCGCATCCCACTGGAAATTACCTGCGAAAAAGTCCATATGCGCGAAACCCATCTTTGCTCTGTATGCCGAGCATGACAGGCAGTCTTAATTGGAACTATCCGTACCATGAAATCCAGCCGTGACGAACTCGCCCCCGCTTTTCTGCCGCAGGACGGATCGCCGCCGGTGCAGTGGATAGTGACGGATGGTCTCACTGATTATGATACTGCCCTCGCCTTCATGGAAGCGCGGGTTGCTGCCATAAGGGATGGTACCGCATCCGAGCTGGTCTGGCTTGTCGAGCATCCACCGCTTTATACGGCAGGCACCAGTGCAAAGGAGGCCGACCTTCTTACGACCGATCGCTTCCCCGTCTACGCGACTGGCCGTGGTGGCGAATATACTTATCATGGTCCCGGCCAGCGCGTTGCCTATGTGATGCTTGATTTGAAACGGCGGCGGGAGGATATTCGCGCATTCGTCACTGCGCTTGAGCAATGGATCATCTCCACGCTCGCTTCATTTAATGTAAAGGGCGAGCGGCGCGAAGACCGCGTTGGCGTCTGGGTTATGAGGCCGGATCGCCCTGCCCTGGCTGACGGATCGCCAGCAGAAGATAAAATCGCCGCTATTGGCATTCGCCTGCGTAAGTGGGTCAGCTTTCACGGCATCTCTATCAATGTGGAGCCTGAGCTTGCACATTTTGAGGGCATTGTTCCATGCGGCGTTCGCGGCCACGGTGTCACCAGTCTCGTCGATCTGGGGCTGCCAGTGGAAATGCATGACCTTGACCGCGCATTGCTTGAATCTTTTGAAGATGTCTTCGGCCGGATAGAACCGGCTTAATCAAACTCCATGATAACCGCATCCACCGCAAGGCTATCCCCCTGCTTTGCATTGATGATGGAGACGGTCAGATCGCGCTCGGCGCGCAATACATTCTCCATCTTCATGGCTTCAACAATGGCAAGTGTTTCACCCGCCTTCACCTCCTGCCCGGCACTCACATTTATCGAGACGAGTAATCCCGGCATGGGGCAGAGCAGAAGTTTGGATGTATCTGGCGGTATTTTGACCGGCATCAGCTTTTCCAGAGCTGCGACATGCTTTTGCATTGGATAGGCGATGACTGACATGCCTTTCCAATCTATCCGCATCCCATTGGAAACAGGACGCAACTGCGCTTTGACAGAGTGCTCTCCCACATATCCATCCCAGACAGCTCCGCCAGGCCGCCAATCGCTGCGAACTGGAATGAAATCGCCGCCACGAAGGGACAGTTCGAGATTGACGGGAGGTTTGGCTGCGCTGCTACGAATTGTGACCGGTACATAATCGTCGCCGATCCGCACTTCCCATTCGGCATGAATCCTGCCCGTATGGGGGCGCAGTCTATCACCGAGCCGGTCAAGCCGCTCTTTCCTTACCAATTCAGCGCCAAGAGCAATTGAAGCAAGGATAGCCAAGTCTGCCCGCGTGGGCGATATAGGCTTAAACCCATCGGGAAATTCTTCGGCTATGAATGCCGTAGACAGCCTGCCTTCGCGCCAGCGTGGATGCTGCATGAGCGCTGCCAGAAACGGGATATTATGTTCAATGCCATCGACGACAAAATTGTCGAGCGCATCTGCCATTGCATCTATCGCTTCCAGCCTGGTTGGTGCCCAGGTACAGAGCTTTGCCACCATGGGATCATAGAACATCGAAATTTCCGAGCCTTCCGTCACGCCCGTATCGTTGCGAATGATTGCTTTGCCGACAGGGCCTTCAACAGGAGGGCGATAACGGGTCAGGCGGCCAATAGATGGAAGGAAATTGCGGTAAGGGTCTTCCGCATAAAGACGGCTCTCAACGGCCCATCCATTCAGTCTCACATCAGCCTGCTTGATCGCAAGCTTTTCTCCAGCAGCAATGCGGATCATCTGCTCAACCAGATCGATACCGGTAATCAGCTCGGTTACAGGATGCTCCACCTGCAAGCGTGTATTCATCTCAAGGAAATAAAAGTTGCGGTCCTTGTCTACGATAAATTCGACGGTGCCTGCGCTCTGATAATCAACCGCCCTGGACAGCGCGACAGCCTGTTCGCCCATTGCCTTGCGCGTTGCCTCATCCAGAAAGGGCGATGGTGCTTCCTCGACAACCTTCTGATTGCGCCGTTGCACGGAACATTCCCGTTCGCCAAGGTAAATGCAATTGCCAAAGCTATCTGCAAGAACCTGAATTTCGATGTGGCGCGGGTCGACAATAAACTTTTCGATGAAGATGCGATCATCTCCGAAGGAATTACGAGCCTCCGAGGTCGCGCGCTCAAAGCCGTCGCGCACTTCACTCTCGTTCCAGGCTATGCGCATACCCTTGCCGCCGCCCCCCGCAGACGCCTTGATCATGACAGGATAGCCGATTTCTCCGGCAATCCGCTCCGCATGAGCAACGTCAATAATCACATCGGGCGAACCGGGTACGGTGCTGACCTTTGCTTCATTGGCAAATTTCTTCGATTCGATCTTGTCGCCCATGGCAATAATCGCGCGCGGCTTTGGACCGATGAAGATAATTCCCTGTTTTTCCAGCTCTTCGCAGAAGGAAGCGCGCTCCGATAAGAAGCCGTAACCGGGATGGACAGCCTCTGCACCAGTCTCTTTACATGCGGCGATGATCTTTTCCGCAATCAGGTAACTTTCGGAAGCGGCAGCCGGTCCGATATGGACAGCTTCGTCCGCCATCTCGACATGAACAGCATCGCGGTCCGCATCAGAATAGACTGCTACTGTTGCAATCCCCATCTTGCGTGCGGATTTGATAACGCGGCATGCAATCTCACCACGATTGGCAATCAGAATTTTTTTAAACACTTAGACCTCCCAACAGATCTTTGTTTCTATTGTGAAACACGACTTTGCTCAACCGTTGTCTGTTAGTTATATGCGGGCTTCGGGGTCTGTCGATTCTTGCCCTCGCGCCAGATGAGGTAGACGCCTGAGGCCACGATTATGATGATCCCGACCCATTTCGATGGGGTGGGAAAATCATTGAAAACCACAAGCCCGATAAGGACAGCCATGACAATTTCAAGATATTGAAACGGTGCCAGCAGCGAGGCCGGGGCAAGCCGCGAGGCTTGCGTGATCAACAAATGTCCGATTGTGGCTATCAACCCCATCATGAATAAAAGAAACCATGACATGGCATTGCCGGGCATGGCAAAAGTCATGTCGCTAACGCCCCAATATGCAGCGGGGATGAGGGCGAGCAGAACAGTAATTGTTCCACCAAGTCCGGCATATAGCTGCATTACAAGCGGTGTATCTGCCGTTCCGTAGCGACGATTTAAAATCAGATAGATTGCAAACATGGCTGCCGTACCAAGTGGCAACAGCGACACCCAACCAAACAGTTCCCAGCTTGGTTGTATGACAATCAACGTTCCAACAAAGCCAATTGCCACCGCAATCCGGCGGCGCCAGCCGACCTTCTCCTTCAAGATCAGGGCCGACAGAACCGTCAACATCAATGGTTCCACGAAAAACACCGCCATTGCGTCTGCGAGCGGCATATATTTCACAGCTCCATAAAAACATAAGCTGCCAATACCCATGAGGAAGCCGCGAAACAGGTTTCCCCACAGCTTCACCGGCTTTAACGATTTGAAGCCCGTTAACGGCACGATGATCATCAGGGTCAAAATGGTTTGAACCACAAACCGGAAAAGTGTGGCTGTTGCCGGCGGCAGGCTATCAAAGACAGATAGCCATTTGGCAATGGCATCCATCATTGGCAGGAAGAACATGGCGATCGCCATCACAGAAACGCCCCGCACTTGTTGTGAGGTCGTATTTTCCATCGCCGTGACCCTTCTGAAGAAAGTCTGCTGGTAGGATTTCGGGCATATCTGCTCCACCAGAAAAAGCAATCTCAGCGTGCAAACATTCCTGCTCAACAGCTGCAAATTTGACTTTTGAAGCCATAGATGGTGCAAGAAGCCCTCCCAAGACCTAAAAAACAAGAAAAAACTGGAGAACTTCCATGAATTTTCGCCCAAACATCATGACTGAAACGCCTGACATGGACACGATGGGTGGTCGTCTGTTGCGTGCCCGCGATGCCAAATCCATGAGCGCTCCCCAAGTTGCCGAGCGCATTGGCGTTAAGGCTCAGACCATCCTTGCCTGGGAGTCAGACCGGTCAGAGCCACGGGCCAACCGATTGGTCATGCTTGCCGGTTTTCTTGGCGTGACGCCAACATGGTTGATGCACGGCATTGGTCAGGCACCGATAGATGATATGGTTGAGGATACAGCTGTCATCAATACAGAAATTCTTCTCCTCAAGAATTATCATGAAAAGCTCGGCAATCGGATTACCCAGCTCGAAGATCGTATTGCAGCGCTGAAAGCCGCGTAAAATATGGGGATTCATCGCCATGTTCGTCCGCGAGCACCAGAACATATAAAGAACGGCCATCGCGTTTGAGCCGGAACCATGCAAAGATTGCAAGTGATTCGAAACAATAAAATACTGGCCTGCCATGGATGATACTAACGACCTATTTTCAGCAATCGTGAAAACTGCTCGCGAGCGGCAGGAAGCAGTGGCGCCGGTCAAGAAAGCTGACGCTGCTACGCAGGTTGCAGCGCCTTCTCCGATTGCGCCCTTAGCCCAGCCAGCAGCGACGCGGGAACCGGCACGCGCAGTTCCGGAATCGAGCGGCAACTATAATGCATCGGACATTGAAGTTCTCGAAGGGCTGGAACCCGTTCGCCGTCGCCCCGGCATGTATATTGGCGGTACGGATGAGCGGGCACTGCATCACCTTTTTGCTGAAGTCATCGATAATTCCATGGATGAGGCCGTTGCTGGCCATGCCAATTTCATTGACATCGATCTGGATGAAAACGGCTATCTGTCAGTAACGGATAATGGTCGTGGTATTCCGGTCGATGCTCACCCGAAATTCAAGGATAAGTCCGCCCTCGAAGTCATCATGACGACATTGCATGCGGGCGGTAAGTTCGATTCCAAAGTCTATGAAACATCCGGCGGTCTGCATGGTGTCGGCGTATCAGTGGTCAACGCGCTTTCCGACCATCTTGAGGTGGAAGTTGCGCGTAATCGCCGCCTTTATCGCCAGCGTTTTTCGCGTGGCATAGCACTTGGCCCGCTCGAAGAGGTCGGCGAAGTACAGAACCGGCGTGGCACGCGCATCACCTTTCATCCGGATGCCGAAATTTTTGGCCAGGACGCAAAATTCGATCCGGCGCGGCTTTACAAGATGGCGCGGTCAAAAGCCTATTTGTTCGGCGGCGTTGAAATTCGCTGGAGTTGCGCGCCCTCGCTGCTCGATCCCAAAGACCCGACACCGGACAAAGCAGTTTTCCATTTTCCCGGAGGTCTGAAAGAATATTTGGCCGCTTCGCTGGGCAAGGACTTTCAAGTTACCCGCGAAATGTTTGCCGGTAAGACAGAAAAATCTGGCGGTCATGGATCAATGGAATGGGCGGTTGCCTGGTATGGCGGCGATGGTTTCGTCAACTCCTATTGCAATACTATTCCGACTGGCGAAGGTGGAACACATGAGGCTGGACTGCGCATCGCCCTCACCCGTGGATTGAAGGCCTATGCGGAACTGACAAATAACAAGCGCGCATCGATTATCACCACGGATGATGTGATGATTTCATCCGCCGCCATGCTTTCCGTTTTCATTCGAGAACCAGAATTTGTTGGCCAAACCAAGGATAAGCTTGCGACGGTCGAAGCACAGCGCCTTGTTGAAAATGCTATTCGTGACCCATTTGACCATTGGCTCGCCGCATCGCCGCAGGAGGCATCCAAACTGCTCGATTGGGTGGTGGATCGCGCTGAGGAGCGGGTAAAGCGTCGGCAGGAAAAAGAGGTCAACCGCAAATCCGCAGTCAAAAAACTGCGTCTGCCCGGAAAGCTCGCCGATTGCAGTCAAACCGGCGCGCTCGGCGCAGAACTCTTTATTGTAGAGGGTGACTCCGCTGGCGGCTCCGCAAAGCAGGCGCGTGACCGTGCTACCCAGGCAGTATTGCCGTTGCGCGGCAAAATTCTAAACGTTGTCAGCGCAGGCCGTGAGAAAATGACGGCCAACCAGCAGATCGGCGATCTCATCCAAGCGCTTGGTTGCGGCACGCGGTCGAAATATCGTGATGAAGATTTGCGCTATGATCGCATCATCATCATGACCGATGCTGACGTCGATGGTGCCCACATCGCATCATTGTTGATCACATTCTTCTATCAGGAAATGCCCGATCTTATCCGTAATGGCCATTTGTTCCTTGGCGTCCCGCCGCTTTATCGTATTGCTCAGGGTGGTACGGTCGCTTATGCGCGCAACGACGCCCATAAAGACGAGTTGATGAAAACGCTTTTCACAGGGCGCGGCAAAATTGAAATCGGCCGGTTCAAGGGACTGGGCGAAATGCGTGCCGACCAGCTCAAGGAAACCACGATGGATCGCAAGAAGCGAACGCTTCTTCGCGTGCAGATTGACGAGGAATGGGCCAATGAGACGCGCCTCGCGGTCGATGATCTGATGGGAACTCGCCCCGATGCGCGCTTCCGTTTCATTCAGGATCGTGCTGCTTTCGTAGAAGAGCTGGATATTTAGAGCAAGGCGGCATGGCCTCATGCGTGGGCGTAAATCTAACCTATAGATGCTATGAATGCCGTCCATTGGCGGCGCAGGGGCGAAATTTCTGCAATCTGGGTGGAGATATCAAATCCCTTCACTTTCAGCCGATTAAGATAGGCCGGGGTTAGCCACGCAGGAACATAGGCAGGACGCAATGATTTCGGCAGCGCTTTAGCACCCACCTTGAACTTTGCGAAATGATCCTCCGCCAGCGCGATCATTGCCGCGACAGCGCGCTCGGTTGCTTGCCGGTCAGTGCCATTCAGCAAAACCTCGGATGTGCACCCAACAGCGGCCAAGATATCGGCTGGAATATAAACCTGACCGCGACGCCTATGCAGCGGCAAACTCCGTAAAAGCCCGGTAATCGCTTGAGCAACACCGGCATGTCCAGCCAGATCCGCATGGTCAGCCGCCTGTTCAGCATCAAGGATCAGGGAAGCAAGCTGGATAGTAGCCGAGGCGGTTTCCCCGCAATAGCCTTCAAGATCATTGCGGCTTGGCATGGGATCATCATAAAAATCGAAAATCCGCGCTTCGCAATAATTGTCGAATGCGGCGCGCGGCAGATTATATGTGTCTATTGCATCCAAAAGTGCGGCAGCTAAGGGATTGCCCGCTGCCGCCCCATGTTCTGTTCCGTTGATGAGATCACGCCACCATTCCAGCCGCACCTCGCCCGGTAGAGGATCGTGAATCAGATCACGAATCCGTGCAATTTCAACATTAAACGCATAAAGCGCGGCCAAGGCTCCCCGTTGAGCTTCGGGGGCGTAGAGAACTGAAAGATAGCGGTCAGGATCGGCGTCCCGCAGCAATTGGATGCAGTGAGTTTCATTGACATTCATGGCGTGAGATATAGCTGGACGGTAGAATTAATCCACCGCAAACAACGCCGCAGCCACAGCGCGATTTTCAGCCAGCAGCACATTATAGGTGCGAACTGCAGCACCGGTGCTCATCGGGTCAGAGGAAATGCGGTGCTTGCGCAGAACTTCGCGCAGTTCTTCCGGTAAACGGCGTAATTCAGTTCCGGTGCCAACCAGAAGTATTTCGATTTCCGCAGATTGTTCAAGAACAAGGGCTAAATCAGCAGCTGTCGGTATAGGTGGCGTCTTTGGTTCCCAGCCATGAATGCCCGAAGGCAAACACAGGATCGAACCCCGATGCGACATGTCAGCAAACCGAAAGCCGCCATTGCCATAAGCATCAATGGGTGCGCGTCCTGGAAAATGCGCATCCCGAATCTCGATACCCTTTGCCACTCTTAAAACCTGCCTTCGTCGGAAATTGGCGCGGGATGCTGCTCATCAAGTACATCACGGCCCCTCAAGCCAAACAGCATCAGGAGCGGACCCGCGACGAAGATGGATGAATATGTAGCAACGATAATTCCCACCGCGATAGTCAATGCGAAGGAACGCACATCGTCGCCGCCATAGAGGTAAAGCACGATGAGAGCCAGAAATGTCGCAAGGGATGTAAGAATTGTGCGCGACAATGTTTGATTGATTGACGCATCCAATATCGTGGAAAGCGAAAGTTTGCTGCCATACTTGCGCAGATTTTCGCGCACACGGTCATAAATAACCACTGTATCGTTCAGCGAGTAACCGACAATTGCCAGCAATGCAGCAATACTCCAAAGATTGAACTCCATCCTGAAGATGATGAACATACCAAGTAATATCAGCACATCGTGAATTGTTGCGAGGATAGCGCCGAGAGCAAAATGCCACTCAAACCGGAACCAGACATAGGCAAAGATCAATATGAGGCACAGCGCCACGGCGAAAATGCCTGCTTGCGTTAATTCGCTGGATACAGACGGGCCGATAACATCGACACGCGGAAGACTATATTCATCCTGAAACTCACCGCGAATTTTAACACCGACGGTTTGCTCAGCGTCTTCGCCCTCGCCCTGACTTCCGACAGTGATCAGCGCCCTGTCATCGGATTTGAACCGTTCAATCTTCACGTCGCCAATATTGAGTTCATCAAGACGGCTATAAACATCATCCAGATCAATTGCGCCTTCCGAGGATTGCATTTCAACCATCGTGCCGCCCTTGAAATCGATGCCGAAATTCATGCCAACGATGACGAAAAGCAAAATCGCTACAATGCTTGAAAGAGCCGAGAAACTCAGCGTCAAACCGCGCAACTTCATGAAGCCGATTTTGGTATTGTAAGGCACAAGCTTCAGCAATGCCCGAGGCACTTCTTTCGGCTTGGATCGCTGGACCCATACCGAGACAAGCAACCGCGTCAACGTGAATGTCGTGAACAACGTCGTTATGATGCCGATGGTCACGGTTAGCGCGAATCCATGCACAGGACCGCTACCGAGGATAAAGAGCACCAAAGCGGCAATCAGAGTCGTCACATTTGCATCGACAATCGTCGCAAGCGCGCGGGCAAAGCCGGAATCAATTGCCTGAATGACAGAGAAACCCGCCCGTCTGTCTTCACGTATACGCTCATAGATCAGCACATTGGAATCAACGGCCATGCCGATGGTAAGGACAATACCGGCAACACCCGCCAAAGTAAGAGGCGCACCGAACAACGTCAAAACAGCCAGAATGAGCACAACATTCACGACCAAAGCGATGCTGGCGATCACGCCGAGAAGCCCATAGGTCAAAAGCATGAACAGGATGACCAAAGCTGCGCCAATGAGTGCAGCAATTTTGCCCGAAGAAACCGAGGCAGCGCCAAGATCAGTGCCGACTGTGCGTTCTTCAATAACAGTCACACTGGTAGGTAAAGCACCCGCGCGCATGACAAGCGCCAGATTACTGGCGCCGGAAAGATCGAAATTACCGGCAATCTGCCCTGTATTTCCGGGAATGGCTTCCTGAATAACAGGTGCGGAAAGAACCTGATTATCGAGGACGATGGCGAAGGACTGTCCGATACCGGCTTTCGTAGCCTTCGAGAAGCGATCTGCACCCACGCTGTCTAAATGAAATGTTATGACTGGCTGCTGCGTGGCGGTATCGATGCCTGCTTGCGCATCGACAAAATTCGCATTGGTAACAAGCGGCTCTTTTTTGACGAGGTAAGCGACCGGCGGATCGTCGAACGAATAGACTACCTCGTCGCCTTCGGGCGGTGTACCATCGATTGCCTGCTGCACGGGCATGGACGGATCGACCATGCGGAAGCTCAATTCACCTGTCAGGCTCAAAATATCCTTGAGCAGTTGGGAATCATAAAGGCCGGGCACTTCAATCAGCACGCGGCCATTGCGTTCCGTCACAACATGCGGGTTTGAATAGCCAAGCTCGTTTAGGCGCCGGGTAAGCACGGCAACCGTTGCATCCGTATCTGGCAGATGTTCTTTGTCCACCTGAATCCGGAGGCGCGAGCCGCCTTCAAGATCAAGCCCCAGCGCAAGCTGCTTCTTTGGTAGCCAGTCTGGCAGAGCATCCAGCTGGTTTTGTGTAAAGGCATTTGGAAGCGACAATATTAGTCCGGCAAGGACCACAGCCCAGATAAGAACAGTTTTCCAGCGGCTAAAATAAAGCATAGGGTCGCAACCTCAACAATCAGAAGGACGGCTCCATACTGCATCGCACGTCCATTGGACTGATAAAAGACGCAGTAACCCGTTGAATCTACGCATATCCCTACCAAAAACCCGAATCAGTTTTTGGGATATGCGTAGGCCGCTTGTCACTTAAGCTTTATTTTTTGTTGTCGGCAACCGGCTCGCCTTTAACGCGTACATCCGCAACCATACCGCGCAGAACGCGTGCCTTAACGCCATCGCCGATTTCAACGTCGAGTTCGCCAGTGTCTTCGTAAACTTTCGTGACCTTGGCAATAAATCCACCGCCCGTGATGATCGTATCACCGCGACGAATATTCTTCAGCTGCTCTTCACGCTTCTTGGCGGCAGTGCGCTGCGGGCGGATGATCAGGAAATACATGATCACGAAGATCAAAATGAAGGGCAGAATGCTCATCAGCATTTCCGGTGCGCCACCGGCACCCGTCGCCTGTGCATATGCGGGAGTTACGAACATAGAACCTCCAGATAGATCAAATTTGAAACAGTCAGAACCAGCGCAATACAATGTTTAAGCTGGCAAAAGCAACAGTACAAAACCGCCAGAGCTGCTTTTCCATTGTCAGTCAACATGATAGTGACACCAGGCTGAAGAATGTAGGGACGTAATTGGTATGAGTGAAGAATTGTTGGGCGAAAAACTGGACCGCTTGATTGCTGTACTTGAGCGGATGGCCCCGCCTACACCGCAACCCGTCAATCTTGAACTTGCCGATTGTTTTGTCTGGAACCCTGCCCGGCTTGGCTTTGACCCTGTCAAAAAGGTCAATCGCGTTGATATATCGCTGATCCGGGGTGTCGACACAGTTCGTGACATTCTCTTTGACAATACCAAACGCTTTGCCGATGGCATGCAGGCTAATAATGTCCTGCTTTGGGGCGCACGCGGCATGGGTAAATCCTCTTTGGTGAAAGCTGTGCATGCTTCGGTAAATGCCGATTCTCCCACTGCTATGCACCCGCTCAAACTTGTCGAAATTCACCGCGAAGACATTGATAGCCTGCCTGCCTTGATGGGTATCATCAAGAACACCCCCTACCTCTTCATCCTGTTCTGCGATGATCTGTCTTTCGACCATGATGACACCTCTTACAAATCGCTGAAAGCTGCGCTTGAAGGCGGCGTTGAAGGTCGCCCTGACAATGTAATATTCTACGCAACCTCAAACCGCCGCCATCTCCTTCCCCGCGACATGATAGAGAATGAGCGCTCAACAGCTATCAATCCCTCAGAGGCTGTGGAGGAAAAGGTTTCTCTTTCGGATCGCTTTGGTCTTTGGCTTGGATTCCACAAGTGCAGCCAGGACGATTATCTGGAAATGATCGATGGCTATGCTGCACATTTTGGTCTGGTCATGGAAAAGAGCCAGCTTCATGCGCAGGCATTGGAGTGGTCGACAACGCGAGGTGCGCGGTCGGGTCGCGTCGCATGGCAATTCATACAGGACCTTGCCGGACGCCTCGGCAAAAAACTCTAATGATCTTTGCCACCCCTTTGATTACCGGCACTTTGGTGCAGCGTTACAAACGCTTTCTTGCCGACATCATTCTGGATGATGGCAAGGCTATCACCAGTTCGGTACCCAATACGGGATCAATGCTGGGCCTGACTGATCCCGGAATAAAGGTCTGGCTATCCTATAGTGACGATCTCAAGCGCAAATACCCCCACACTTTGCAAATGGTCGAGGTCGCCGGACAGATTATTGGCATCAATACCGGCTTGCCGAACCGGATCGCTGAAGAAGCAATTCTCGGCGGATTAGTTCCATCGCTTGGTGGATATTCCACCCTCAAGCGCGAACAGCGCTATGGCGCCAATTCACGCATTGATATCCTGCTTACAGAGCCGAATCGTCCCGCCGCCTATGTGGAAGTGAAAAATGTCCATTTCTCCCGCACACCCGGCCTGGCAGAATTCCCCGATTCCCCGACAATACGCGGGGCGAAACATCTGGATGAGCTTGGCAACATGGTGGAAACTGGTCATCGCGGCGTTATGCTCTATGTCATTCAGCGGGGAGATTGCGATCATTTGAGAATATGTAGCGACTTGGATCCGGTTTATGCGGCAGCTTTTGATCGAGCCATGCAGCGCGGGGTTGAAGCCTACGCTATAAAATGCCACATCACTCCTGTAGGCATCGTCGCAATCAGCGCAATGCCTATTTTAAATTAACGTCAACTGGTCAGTTCAATGGTTAGCTATCTCGATGCGCAGAGCGCGCCCCTGAAGAATACCGGACAAATCCGGCTTCATGGCCCGGAAGGCTTCGAAGCGATGCGCAAGGCTTGTCTGCTGACAGCGCGTTGCCTGGATGAACTTGCCTCCATCGTAGCTCCCGGTGTGACGACCAATGCCATTGACCGTTTCGTTTTCGAATTTGGCGCTGATCATGGCGCCCTGCCCGCAACCCTGAATTATCGCGGCTATACGAAGTCCAGCTGCACATCGATCAATCATGTCGTTTGCCATGGTATTCCTGATGACAAGCCGTTGCGCGAAGGCGATATCGTTAATATCGACGTGACCTATATTGTCGATGGCTGGCATGGCGATTCCAGCCGTATGTATCCTGTCGGCGAGATTAAGCGTGCTGCTGAACGGCTTATGGAAGTGACCCATGAAAGCCTGATGCGCGGCATTGCTGCCGTTCGTCCGGGCGCACGCACAGGCGCCATCGGCGCCGCCATCCAGACCTATGCTGAAGCTGAGCGTTGTTCTGTTGTGCGCGATTTTTGTGGCCACGGTGTGGGACAATTGTTTCACGATGCGCCAAATATCCTGCATTACGGCACGCCGAATGAAGGTGTGGAGATGCGGGAAGGCATGATCTTCACCATCGAGCCCATGATCAATCTTGGCCGCCCGCATGTGAAGGTGCTTGCCGATGGATGGACGGCGGTTACCCGCGACCGTTCTCTGACAGCGCAATATGAGCATACTGTAGGCGTTACCAAGGATGGCTGCGAAGTCTTCACCCTGTCACCTGCTGGTCTGTTCGCCCCAGGTCTGAAACTCGGATAGATGGACGCCACATGAGTGAAGAAAAGCCTGATCTGACTTTCTTCCTCAACGAAACCTCCCCAAAACTCTCAACAGAACAACCTACCGTTGCCGCCACTAAGCCGCCACGCAACTTTCAGCCGCAGCCAGCCGAAGCGGAGGCCGTTCCGCATTATCTTGGCCACCGCGAACGCATGAAAGAGCGTTTTCAAAGCATCGGTCATGCCGGCTTTGCGGACTATGAAATGCTGGAAATGCTTCTTTATCGTTCCATCCGGCAGGGCGACACCAAACCATTGGCAAAGGCGCTTATCGCTCGCTTCGGCTCTTTGGCGGAAGTTCTTGGCGCACCTGAGCATCTTTTACGCGAGGTCAAGGGTTGCGGCCCCGCCATTGCATTCGATCTCAAATTTGTGTCTGCCCTCACCCATCGCATGATCCGTAGTGAGATTCGTGAAAAAGTCGTCCTTGGTTCTTGGGCCAAAGTGATGGATTACTGTATCGCAGCCATGGCCTATGAACCACGCGAGCAATTTCGTATTCTGTTTCTGGATAAGAAAAATGCCCTTATCGCCGATGAGGTTCAGCAGGTTGGCACTGTCGATCACACGCCTGTTTACCCGCGCGAGGTCATTGCCCGCGCCCTGCAGCTTTCGGCAAGCGCCATAATCCTTGCGCATAACCACCCGTCCGGTGACCCCACTCCATCGAAGGCAGATATTGAGATGACCAAGACGATTGCCAATATTGGAACGCAGATGGGTATTGTTGTGCACGACCATATCATTATCGGCAAACGCGGACACGCCAGCCTGAAAGGATTGGGCCTGTTCTAAAGCAGTTCCAGGAAAGCGTGGGGCGGCATTCCGTCTGACATCGCTTAAAAAACAAAGACTTAAGCGTCATTTTGAATCTATTAAAATGCAAACATTCTAGAGCATCGGACCGAANNAGGATGTTCGGCGATCTAGCCTAAGAACTGATAAACTGCGCTCACCGCGTTTTGATCACCTGGCACATTGCCGAAATCAGGAACCGAATATTCGCCAAGCAGCCTTAAACGGGAATGGGGCAAAAACTCCCTGCCCGGATCGCCCACGATCACTTTAATTCCGTCAGCGACACATTGAGCAAGATAGGCTGAAACCTTCTCGGCAATGTCTGAATCGTAAAATAGATCACCTACCGCGATAATATCAGCATCAGGCGAACCCTCATCGAGAATGTCTTTACAGATCGTGACAATACTGACTGAATTGACTGCTGCGTTGAGGCGACCTGCAATAGCGGCATGAGGATCAATATCCACGCATTGAACCGCACCCGCCCCCGCTTTGGCGGCTGCAATTCCAACAATTCCCGAACCGGCGCCCAAATCAAGCACACGCAAACCTGAAACCATTGCCGGATGGTCCAGAATATACCGCGCAAGTACCGTCCCTCCAGCCCAGCGATAGGCCCAGTAAGGCGGATGCTCGTCACCATATATATTCTGATTGCCGCGCTTGCCTAATCCACTAGCCGGATGAGCAGTGTAGAGCGAAATTTCCGGTACAGACTCAACAGGTAGAATATGCAGTTTCTCCAAAATGAAATCACGCGGATCTACAAATTGAGTGGCAGCATCGACGGATTGGGATTTTCTCAATTTATGCTTTCTGACCAACCGCAAAAGCGATCGGCTAATCGCTAAAGTTTGAACCTGTTATCAATATTTAGGCATTTCTGCTTCGCGCAGGAACAGTCAGTGATCCAATCACGGAAGAACCTCACCTTGTCTGACAGTTTTCTGGCTTCAGGATAGACCAAATAATAATTGGTGCCCGTTGAAGCCTCAATATCGAAAAGCTTTACAAGTGTGCCGGCTTCTATTTCATTTTGAAAAAATGCTGAAGAAACCAAGCCGACGCCACCGCCAGACAATGCCAATCCTCCGATAAGTTGCTGGGTATCAATTGCCACGCCGGGCCTGGTCATAGTCAGCGGCCCTTCAACACCCGCCTCACGAAACCAGACCGGCCACCAATTATCATCGGGGGTAATAAGATGACATTTTAAAAGATCAGCGGGTGTCTGCGGTCTACCATAGCGCTCAAGATAGGATGGGCTGGCCAAAGGTGTGAACCCGCTAGAGAGAAGCCTATGGGACGTCAAGCCCGGCCAATTGCCCTTGCCGAGCCGGATGCCGCAATCGATGCCTTCAGTGGAGAAATCAACCAGACGAGATGAAATATCAAAACGGACCGAAATCTCAGGGTGCAGGTTTTGAAAATCGACAATGCGTGGCGTGAGCCAATTGCTGGCAAAGGTATGGATGACTGAAATAACCAGCACCGAATTTTGTTCTTCACGAATTGAGCGAAATGTCTCGCCCATATCTGCCAAAGCCCTGCGTATAACCGGAGCTGCGATTTCCCCCTTGGGCGTCAAGGCAACGCCGCGCGCGAGGCGCTGGAACAAAGGCGCGCCAGCAAAATCTTCCAGCAGCTTGATCTGATAGCTAACGGCAGATTGTGTCATGTTTAGCTCTTCGGCAGCCTTAGTGAAATTTTGCAGCCTGGCAACGCTGTCAAAAACACGAATTGAGCCGAGAGGGAGAGATGTCATGTTGAGCCATAAAATCTATTGATGTCTGATCGTCAAATTCGCGTTGGTAGGCCAATTAATAAGGGAATAAACTTCTTCACACAACAGCACAATTAATAGCTATAGGGAGAGTGTGATGACCGAAATGCGGTTTTTCGGACTGAGTTCGCTTGCAATTTCTTGGGCTGGCTTTGCCAAGCCGGCATCGATGCCAGCAGGTGACCCTTCAAACCTTAACGCCTATATGCTGCGCGATATCAATCTCACGCCAGAGCAGCGCGCCGCATTCACATATAAGAGCCGGGATATGCTCTCTCCGGCCTATCGGTATCGCCTGCCATGAAATTTGAAAAAAGTGCGGGGCCTTTGATAGCCCCGCGCTTTTATTTAATGCGCTGCGGCTTGTTGTGCCGCTGGCTTTGCTTTGCGCCGGAAAGACCGAAGCACAACATAAAAAACCGGCGTCAGGAAAAGGCCAAAGAATGTAACTCCTAACATGCCGGAGAACACGGCTGTTCCCAATGACTGGCGCATTTCCGCGCCAGGCCCCGTAGCAATCATCAATGGCACCACGCCGAAAATGAAGGCAAAGGCAGTCATCAAAATCGGACGCAGGCGCAAGCGGCTGGCCTCTATTGCAGCTTCAACGGGGCTCGCCCCCTCTTCCTCATGCTGGCGGGCGAACTCCACAATCAAAATGGCGTTTTTCGCCGCCAGACCGATGAGGACCACAAGCCCGATTTGCGTAAGGATATTGTTGTCCATCCCCCGCAATGCAACGCCTATCAGTGCCGCAAGGACTGCCAGCGGAACGATCAGGATGATCGCCAGTGGCAATACCCAACTTTCATACTGAGCTGAAAGCGCGAGGAAAACGAAGACAACCGACAGGGCAAAGATGAACACCGCCGTATTGCCGGTTGCGCGCTCCTGAAAGGCAAGTTCCGTCCAATTGAACGACGTACCCTGCGGCAATGTCTTTGCTGCCAATGCCTCCATCTTATCAAGTGCAGCACCCGTCGATACGCCGGGCGCAGCATTACCCTGCAGCGGCACCGATACATACATATTGTAGCGCTGCACCAGTGACGGTCCGGTCATGTCCTTGATTTCGATCAGCGTACCAAGAGGAACGAGTGCTCCCGTGGCCGAGCGGACTTTCAGGTTTAGAATGTCCTGCCGGTCAAGACGATATTGCTGATCCGCTTGCGCCCGAACCTGATAAACACGTCCGAATGCATTGAAATCATTGACATATGATGTTCCCAGATTTGTCGAAAGCGTTTCGAATATACTTGGAATTGGCACATTCAATGCTCGCGCCTTATCCCGGTCCACTTCAAGGAAATATTGCGGGCTGGAGGCGGAGAATGTTGTAAACACGCCAGTCACGCCCGGGGTCTGTGCTGCCTCACCCATCATCTGATAGGCGAGAGCCAATACGCGCCGCATGTCGGAACTGTCACGATCCAGCAATTGCATCTTGAAGCCGCCTGAATTGCCGATACCGCTGATTGCGGGTGGAGGAACGGCAATGATAAATGCCTCCTGAATGCTTTGCAGGCTGCCATAGAGCTGGCCGATGATCTGGTTAGCGTTGTGCCCCGCCTTCAGGCGGTTCTCAAAAGTATCGAAAGCAGCAAAGACCACACCGGAATTTGACGCATTGGTGAAGGTTGCACCATTAAAGCCAGAGAATGCCACTGCATTCTTTACGCCCGGCACGTCCCGAACGATCTTTGAAACCTTTTCAATGACCGCATCTGTCCGGTTGAGCGATGCACCATCGGGCAATTGCACAACCACGATAGCATAGCCTTGATCCATGGTCGGAATAAAGCCGCGTGGCACCGAGGTTGCCATGAACCATGTAGCAAGCAGCAGACCGACGAATACAAGCAGAGAAGCCGTAATACCGACCGCAGAACTGACGAGGTGGCGGATGATCCAGGAATAGCCGGACGCCATCTTGTCAAAGCCGGTATTGAAACCGTTGGCCAAGGTACGGCCAAAACGTGCAAGCGGGTTTCTCGACTCTTTGTGATCGTGTGGTCGCAAGACGATTGCGGCCAGCGCTGGGGAAAGTGTCAATGAGTTGAGAGCCGAGATTGCTGTCGCCACCGCAATGGTTATGGCAAATTGCAGGTAGAATTGCCCTGTAATGCCAGGAATAAAGGCTGTTGGTACAAAGACGGCGATCAGTACAAGCGAGATGGCAATAACAGCCGTTCCTACCTCATCCATAGTAACATGTGCGGCTTCCTTGGGTGTCATCCCGGATGCGAGATTTCGTTCGACATTCTCGACAACCACAATGGCATCATCGACCACAATGCCAATGGCAAGCACCAAGCCGAACAATGTGAGCATGTTAAGCGAGAAGCCAAAAGCGAGCAGCAATGCCAGTGTCCCGATCAGGGAAACCGGAATTGCAACAATCGGGATGATAGCGGTGCGCCATGATTGCAGGAAAACAAGCACGACGAGCGCCACGAGAATGACCGCCTCGATGATTGTCTTGTATACCTCGTTGATCGATTCCGCGATGAACTCAGTAGGGTTGTAGACAATGTCGTAGGTCAGCCCGTCAGGAAAATCCTTCTTAAGGTCTTCCATCGTGCTTCGGATGGATTCCGCAGCAGCCAAGGCATTTGTCCCCGGTCGGCTGAAAATACCCAAGGCCACTGCCGGATTGCCATTCAAGTAAGAGTTGGTGACATAATCCTTCGCGCCAAGTTCAATGCGGGCAACATCCTGCAACTGCACAAGGCGCCCACTCTCCGTCGCCTTGACGATGACGTAGCGGAACTGACGCGCATCGCTGAAGCGGCCCTCAGTAGTGACCGTATATTGGAATGCATTGGTGCCGGAGGTTGGCGGACCACCAATCGAGCCACCGGAAACCTGTACGTTCTGATCGCGCAGAGCTTGAACCACGTCGCTTGATGTCATGCCATAGGCAGAAAGTTTCTCCGGATCGAGCCAGATACGCAGCGAATATTCGCGCTCACCAAAGATGATCAGATCGCCGACACCATCCAGACGCAGCAACACGTCGCGGACCCGCGAGCGGGCATAGTTGGACGCGTAAAGCTGGTCATAACGGCCATTGGGCGAGAGAATATGCACGACCATCATCAGGTCAGGCGAACTTTTGGTTGTTGTAATGCCAAGGCGCCGCACTTCTTCGGGAAGCCGCGGTTCAGCAATCGACACGCGATTCTGCACCAGAACCTGCGCCTTATCGAGATCAGTTCCCAGCTTGAATGTAACAGTCAAAGCCATGGAGCCATCGGCCGTCGAATAGGAAGACATATATAACATGCCCTCGACACCATTGATCTCCTGCTCAATGGGCGTTGCCACTGTGTTCGCAATGGTTTCCGCATCAGCGCCCGGATATGAGGTGCGAATAACGATGGTTGGCGGTGCAATTTCGGGATACTGCGCAACTGGCAGCTGTGTATAGGCAATGCCGCCGACAATCAGCAAGACGATCGAAAGAACGCTCGCAAAGATTGGCCGGTCGACGAAAAAATGCGCGAACCTCATTGCGCAGCCTCCGGCGCTTTTGCCGTCTCGGCAGATGGCGCTTCCGGTGGCAGCACCACCAGTTCCGGCTTGACTTTTACGCCGGGGCGAATGCGCATCAGGCCGTTTACCACGATGGTTTCATCGCCCGTCATGCCGGATCGGATCACGCGATAGCCATGAAGTTTTGGCCCAAGGCGAACAGGCTTGGGCGTGACAGTGCCATCTTCGCTCACAGTAAAGACGATACGCTCATTCTGGTCGGAACCAATGGCCTCATCAGGGATCAAAATACCCTTATAGGTATTGGATGCCGCTACATCGACGCGACCAAACAGGCCGGGCTGCAAAACGAAGTTCGGATTGCTGAAACGAGCACGCACGCGCATTGTGCCTGTCTGGTCATCCAGACGATTCTCGGCAAAATCCACCTTGCCCTTTACAGGCGGCTCAGCCGAATCCGTGAGCCGCACCGTCACTTCAAGGCCGGAGGCCCCCTCTTGCAATGTACTGCCATTTTCACGCGCGGTACGTGCATAAGCAAGCAGATTGCGTTCATCGACATTGAAATAGAAATCGATCGGGTCAAGCGAGACGATTGTCGTCAGGATGGTCTGATCTGGCTGAACGAGGTTGCCTACCGAGATGAGACGGCGGTCAATGCGTCCGCTCAATGGAGCAGTTATCTTTGTATATTCAAGATCAAGCTGCGCGCGAGCAAGTGCTGCCTCAGCACCGCGGACATTTGCCTGAGCCGAAATGAAGTCGCGGCGGCGATCATCAAGCTGGGATGCGGACAGCGTGCCGTTTGCAGCCAGTGACTCGGTGCGTTTGAACTGAGCTTCGGCATAGATAAGTGTGGTCTTTGATACTTCCAGCGAAGCCTGCGCCTGTGACAGCGCAGTCACAAAAGGCCGCTGATCAATCGTAAACAGCGGATCGCCCTTTTTCACAAGAGCACCATCGGTAAATTCGATCTTGTCGAGATATCCGGCAACGCGGGAGCGTATCGACACTTCGTCGACAGGTTCAAAGCGGCCAATGAATTCGTCGCTATCAACGACATCACGCACGACTGGCTTGGCGACCGATACCGGGGGTGGTGGTGGCGCTGCTTCCTGTGCAAATGAAGCACCGGAGGACAGGAGCGCGGCTGTCAAACCGAACGTGAGTATCTTTATAAGTGATCGTGACAAAGGGTAGGCCTCCATGACAATAAGACGTCCCGCGCGTGTCGCCAAGATGTGTCAGCAGTGCTGAAGAGGTATTAAGTTTGACTGGTCTTTGCGAACGATAAGGTCGGGTAGAGCGAAGTCAGATAGTGCTGGCTGGGAGTGTTTACGAGAGGGTCCTGCACAATTTTAACACAGTGCAGCCACAATTAATTGAACAAGAAAATCCCCACTGCCATAGATTTGCACAGTTCCAATTTCTTGTCACCCTGCAATCTCCAGCTGTGGCCCTGCCCTATAGCGCTATTTTGCCAGGCTCTATGGCTCTGCCATTGATTTTTATACCTGAGCCGAGTAAAGGGAGCGACCAGTCGGTGAAGGTGCGATTTTTCACCCAACTTTGTGCCACAGTCTGTGATACAATGCGTGGCATAAATCGAAAGTTGGGTTGGAAATACGGCAATAAAATCAACGTGGATGACCAAGGCAAGATTTGCTCATCCGCACCCGAAGCCACATAGGCAACAGTTTTTCTCCCGCAATTTGGCGAACGAGCCGGTGACGGCGGGACAAATGTTAAAAAAGTGAAGGTTTGGACATGCAGGTTACTGAAACGCTCAATGAAGGGCTGAAGCGCGAAATCAAGGTCGTTGTTCCGGCCAAGGATTTGGAAGCTAAGCTTTCCGAACGCCTCCAGGGTGCAAGCGCCAAGGCGCGCATCAATGGCTTCCGTCCAGGCAAGGTGCCAATGAGCCACCTTCGCAAGATGTACGGAAAGTCGTTCATGGCTGAAGTAGTGAACGAAATCCTGAGCGATTCCTCACGCACCATTCTTTCGGATCGTAATGAGAAGTCGGCTACCCAGCCTGAAATCGTCATGACCGAAGACGAAAAAGAAGCTGACAAGGTTCTTTCCGGCGAAGCTGATTTTGAATTCTCGCTGAACTACGAAGTTTTGCCGGCAATCGAAATCAAGGACACGTCCAAGATCAGCATTACGCGCGAAATCGTCGACGTTTCCGATGAGGAAGTCGAAGAGCAGGTCAAGCGCGTTGCAAGCTCTGCCCAGACCTTCGAAACGAAGAAGGGCAAGGCTGAAAGCGGCGATCGCGTGACCATTGATTATCTCGGCAAGGTCAATGATGTTCCTTTCAACGGTGGCGCAGATAGCGATGCAACATTGGTTCTCGGCTCCGGCCAGTTTATTCCAGGCTTCGAAGATCAGCTGATCGGCGTCAAGGCCGGTGATGAAAAGCAGATCAAGGTCACTTTCCCGGCTGAATATCAGGCCGCTCACCTTGCCGGCAAGGACGCTACCTTCGATATCACTGTCAAGGAAGTTGCAAAGCCCGGCGAACTGGAAATCAACGACGAAACCGCTAAAAAGCTCGGCATCGAAAGTGCTGACCGTCTGCGTCAGGTTATCCGTGAGCAGATCGAGAGCCAATACGGTTCGTTCACACGTCAGAAGGTCAAGCGTCAGATTCTTGATGCGCTGGACGGCGAATATCAGTTCGAGTCGCCTGAGCGTCTGATCAATGCAGAGTTCAACAATATCTGGGCCCAGATCGGCCAGGATCTTGCACAGGCTGGCAAGACTTTTGAAGACGAAGACACAACGGAAGAAGAAGCACGCGCTGAATATCGCAAGCTTGCTGAACGCCGCGTTCGTCTTGGTCTCGTTCTTTCGGAAATCGGCAACAAGGCCGGTATCGAAGTGACCGAAGAAGAAATGCAGCGTGCCGTTTACGATCAGGTTCGTCAGTACCCAGGTCAAGAACAGCAGATTTACGAATTCTTCCGCAAGACACCGGAAGCAATCAACAATCTGCGCGCTCCAATCTTCGAAGAAAAGGTTGTCGACCACCTGCTCGCCAGCATCAACGTTACTGACAAGAAGGTGACGAAAGAAGAATTAATGGCTGACGACGAGTCAGAAGAAAAGTCTGGCGAAGCCAAGAAGCCTGCCAAGAAAGCAGCGCCGAAAAAGGCCGCCAAGAAGAAGACTGAAGACGAAGCATAAGCTTCCCTATCAGTCGCCTTACGGCCAATAATCAAAACGGCTCCGCATTGCGGGGCCGTTTTTCTTTATGGACTAGATCGCCGAACATCCTGACGGACGCAAAATNNTTTCAAGCCGATGCTCTAACAAGTTCGGGCACCAATCGGTTTTGCCAAAGCGGATTACCCAACAAAAAAGCCCGCATCGTTGAATGCGGGCTTTTTGATGAACCAATAAGAAAATTACAGTTCGAGATATTTCGAAGGATCAACAGGGGTTGAGTTCTTGCGAACTTCAAAGTGTAGCTTCGGCGTTGTAGCATTGCCGGTCATGCCGGATGCGCCCAATTCTTCGCCGCGCTTGACCTTCTGGCCGCGCTGTACATTCAACTTGCTCGCATTGCCGTAGACAGTGACGAGACCATTATCATGGCGAATCAGAACCGTATTGCCGAATTCCTTCAAGCCGTCGCCGGAATAGATCACAACACCACTTTCAGCGGCCTTGATTGGCGTGCCTTCAGGGACCGAAATGTCGATACCGTCACTGCCCTTGCCATAATTGGCGACAACACGGCCACGCACCGGCCAACGCAACTGCGACGCACCCGAAGCCGACGGAATTGATGCGACTTCCTTCTCCGCTTCGCCAGCAGCCTTTTCGCCAGCTTGCGGCGGGGTATAAGGCTTGGCTTCCGATCCGGCAGCTGCCGTAGCAGGCGCGGTCGCAGCAGGTGCGCTCGCAACAACCTTAGGCTGTTCGACGGGCGGGGTAGCAGCAGTTTTCACCTGATCCGTACTACCCTTTGGCTTCATCGTATTGGCAACATTTTGCGCCATGGATGAATTGGACGGCGGAATGATCAATGACTGGCCAAGACGAACTGTGCCATCCTGCATATTATTTGCCTGCTTGATCGCATCGATATTCACGCCGGTCTTGCGGGAGATGGCATGAAGCGTATCACCGGACTGTACCTTATAGGTACTGCCTGCCGTTGACGTAGCGATGGATTTTGCTGCCTGCGCGGGGGCTGTCGCCACTGGCATTCTGGCTTCCTGTCCATCCGGCGTTTTCAGCGTTGCCGAGCCGGTGGGTGCCGTCTGCATGGGGCTTGCCATGGCAACCTGCTGTTGACGGATTGGCGCATTGTTTGCAACGGGAGCAAGGGCCGGGCGTGACGGCTGCGAGGAGACCGGTGGCAATGATGAAGCGCTTTGGCTTCCAACCGGTGGCAAGTTGCCTCGCTGAACGCCCCCTGAGGAGCGAACCGGCGCACTATTGACCGAAGCCGTGTAGGTTGAATCAACCGGTGCCGCAGACCCATTATTCTGGTTCTGCATGATTGATCTCTGGTTGTCACTGTAACCGGAGCTGAAATCCGCGCTGGAGAAACGTGACACTCCGGAGCTGCAACCGGCAGCAATGCCGGCAACTGTGAGAATGGCGGCATTGAGAGCCAACCGCCGTGACGCTTTGTCTAGTATACTCAAACGCATCGCTTTATCCCGCCCGTACTCATACAAGAATATTGGACGCATTAGATCGCGTTAATGTTACCCGACAGTTAAAACTTTCGAAAATTTGCAAAAAATTCACCAAGCTCGTAAACGCTTGGGACTATCGCAGCATTGACCAACTTCACTCAAAGAGCCGAAGACAGCCCTTCAGCCAAGGGTAAAAACCGCACGCGCATCAAGTCTTGCTGATCAAAACGGCTTCCCACCTTTGTCAGACGCGCAATTGTCTGTTCCCCGTCGACAGGTCCAATAGGTGTCACAAGAATCCCGTTTGACGAAAGAAGGTCGACGAAATGCCTTGGCATGACATCGAATGCCGACCAGACAATAATCCGATCAAAAGGACCGTCACTGGCAAGCCCTAGCCGGCCATCGGCATGTTTGATCATGCAGTTTTCGATTTTCAACGCCTGCATTCGCTGCTGGGCGAGTTCAACCAGCGTCCGATAGCGCTCAAGTGAGAGGACACGCCCTGAAAGTCTGGCCATTACAGCCGCGGTAAAACCGGAACCCGTTCCTATTTCAAGCACCCGGTGCGATGGTTCCAGCTCAAGCGTTTTGATCAATTGCGCTTGCAGATCCAGACCTTCGATGAACTCTCCGCATTCTATGGGCAATATTCCACGGCTATAGGCAACATTGCCAAGATTGCCCCCAACGAAACTCATGCGAGGCGTTGCCTCAAACGCACTCATCAATCTTTGGTCGCTCAGGCCTAGCCCACGCATGCGCAGCACAAATGCGGCAAAACCCTCACGCTCGGACATGGCTGGTTTCATGTAAATGTTTCCTCAAGAACTGCCCGCATTTCATGGGCGGTCAGATCAAGCTGCAAGGGCGTAATGGAAATGAAATTGTTGCGGATTGCTGCGACATCGCTGTCTTCTGCCGGTACATCCTTACCCCGGCCATATCGAAGCCAGTAATAAGGCAAACCGCGCCCGTCATGGCGCTCCTCAATCGTCAATCCATGCGAAAGCTTGCCTTGGGCGGTCACGCGGGTGCCGGCAATCTCAGACGCCTGGCAACTTGGGAAGTTGATATTGACAAGAACGCCTTTGCTGAGTTCGACACCCAGCACCTTTCTCAGCACATCCGGCGCACGTTCTTCCACAATCTCCCAAGGCAGGACCCGAACGCCGCCGTCGAGATTGTATTCCTGTGACAGGGCAATGGATTTGATTCCCAGCAATGTACCTTCAATAGCGGCGGCGATCGTGCCTGAATAGGTAACATCATCCGCCGTGTTCGATCCGGAATTAACGCCGGAAAGGACAAGATCAGGCGGCTCCGGCATGACATGCTTGACGCCCATGATCACGCAATCGGTCGGCGTGCCGCTCACTGCAAAATGTCGCTCGTCAATCTTGCGCAGCCGCAATGGGTTGGAAAGCGTCAGAGAATGGGCAAGTCCACTTTGATCCGTCTCCGGCGCAATCACCCAAACATCATCAGAAAGCTGGCGGGCGACACGTTCAAGAACACTTAGACCTTCCGCATGAATTCCGTCATCGTTGGTCAAGAGAATCCGCATCGCCCTACCCCGTTTGTTATGCTGCTTTTTCGATCCGTGTCAGCCCACCCATATAGGGCACAAGTGCTTGAGGAACTGTAACGCTGCCGTCTTCATTCTGATAATTTTCGACAACCGCAATCAAAGCGCGGCCAACAGCAGTGCCCGAACCATTCAATGTGTGGACAAAACGGGTGGATTTCTCGCCCTCTGGCCGGTAGCGGGCATTCATCCGCCTCCCCTGGAAATCACCACAAACGGAACAGCTTGAAATTTCGCGGTAGGATTTTTGTCCCGGAAGCCATACTTCCAGATCATAAGTCTTCTGCGCGCCAAACCCCATATCGCCAGTGCAAAGCGTCATTGTGCGGAATGACAGATCAAGGCGCTTAAGCACTTCTTCGGCGCAGGCAGTCATGCGTTCATGTTCTTCGACAGCGCGTTCCGCATCAGTGATCGAAACCAGTTCCACCTTCATGAATTGGTGCTGGCGCAGCATGCCACGCGTATCGCGTCCAGCAGAACCCGCCTCGGAACGGAAACAGGCTGTCAATGCAGTCATGCGGATTGGCAGATCGCGGATGTCGAGGATTTCGTCACGTACCAGATTGGTCAGCGGCACTTCGGCAGTGGGTATGAGATAGCGGCCATCAGTGGTCTTGAAGAGGTCTTCGGCAAATTTCGGCAATTGTCCGGTGCCGTAGAGCGTATCATCATTGACCAAAAGCGGCGGATTGACCTCCATATAGCCATGCTCCGTCGTATGCATATCCAGCATGAACTGGCCAAGCGCCCGCTCCAACCTTGCAAGCTGGCTCTTCAATACAGTGAAGCGACTACCCGAGAGGCGTGCAGCGCGCTCAAAATCCATATATCCGAGCTTTTCGCCGATCTCGAAATGTTCTTTTGGTTCAAACGAAAAGTTCTTGAGGTGTCCAACACGGCGCGTTTCGACATTGCCGCTTTCATCCTTGCCTAATGGCACGCTATCGAGCGGAATATTAGGCAGAACTTCAAGCGCCTCATTAAGCGCGCGTTCAAGCTGATGCTCCTCCTCTTCGGCGCAAATCAGCGCTTGCTTGATCTGCGCAACTTCGCTCTTCAATTGCTCGGCCAGTGCCTGATCCTTAGCGGCCATAGCCTTACCAATCTCCTTGGAGGCGGCATTGCGGCGCTCCTGCAACCCTTGAGATTTGGCAATGGATTGCCGCCGCTTTTCGTCAAGCTCTATCAGGCGGGACGAAATGGATTCGACACCACGCTTGGCCATTGCTGCGTCGAAAGCCTGCGGATTCTGAACGATCCATTTAATGTCATGCATGGGAATAAAGCCGTACTGGAGTTGATGTTGGAACGATGGATAGCATATTGCACTTTTGCTTTATGCGGGTTTTTCAAGCTGGATAGCGAGGCTAGCTCGCCTTGTCAGCAGGTCAGGACGAGATTTCACTCGACTGCGCTTCCGTCTCCGCCGCTGCGCGCTTTTTCTCTACCAGACGCGCCATCCAGATGGAAATCTCGTAGAGAAGGATCGTAGGAAGCGCAAGGCCGATCTGGCTTACGGGATCAGGCGGGGTGATGACCGCAGCTACGATGAATGCAATCACTATCGCATATTTGCGCTTGGACCTCAGCCCTTCATATCCAACCAAACCGACCCGCGCCAGAAGTGTCGTGACAACCGGCAATTGAAAAACGAGACCGAAAGCAAAAATCAGCGTCATGATGAGGCTCAGATATTCTGAAACCTTGGGCAGCAAGGAAATCTGCACTTCACCTGCCCCGCCGGCCTGCTGCATGGCAAGGAAGAACCACATAACCATAGGCGTGAAGAAGAAATACACCAAAGCGCCGCCCATCAGGAACAAAATTGGCGAAGCGATCAGAAATGGCAGGAAAGCCATGCGCTCATTTCTGTAGAGGCCAGGCGCAACAAACTTGTAGATTTGCGAAGCGATGACAGGAAACGCGATAACCAGACCGCCAAACATGGCGATCTTTACCTGCGTGAAGAAAAACTCCTGCGGCGCAGTGTAAATCAGCTGCGCCTTTGCAGGATCAAATCCCGCCCATCCCACAGCCCATTGATAGGGGATGACCAGAAGATTGAACAATTGCTTGCCGAAATGAAAGCAACCGAGGAATGCCACGAAGAACGCCAGCAGTGCCCAGATAAGGCGGCGGCGCAGTTCGATCAGATGCTCGATCAGTGGTGCTGAGCTCTTGTCGATTTCTTCGTCGGTATTGCTCAAGATTTCATCCCCGTATCACTGCTCTTCGCACGCGGCTTGGTCGTCTTCTTCACCGGCGCCGCAGCGCCTTTGGCAGCAGCCTTCTTTGTGGCCGCAGTCGCTTTAGCGGCTGGTTTTGCCTTGGTGGCCGCTTTGGGCTTTATCTTCGGCTCATCAGGAAGCGGTAGCGGCTCCATCATTGTCGGCTGAATTTGTGGAGCACCGGGCGCAGATGGATCAGGAATAGCTACATTGGTCTTTGCCGTGTCGGTCGCATCTTTCAATGTCGAGCGAATTTCCTCGCCAATCGTGCGGACGGGATCGAAGACCTTGCGGATATCGTTGCGTGGATCAAGGCTCTTGGCATCATTTATAAGGCCGCGAACATCGTCCAGCTCGGCTTCCTTCAGAGCTTCATCAAACTGCTTGCGAAACTCGCCAGCAGTTGCCCGAAACTTAGTTGTCGCCTTGCCGAATGCACGCAGCATCTTGGGCAAATCTTTCGGACCAACAACCACAATCAAAACGACTGCAATGACCAGTATTTCCGACCAACCAACATCAAACATTTATCATGCTCCAGCCACAACGTGGCTTTAGAGCGTTTTGCCTTTTGATAGATTCAAAACGACGCTCTAAGTCTTTGTTTTTACGCAATTCCGGACGGAAAACCGCTACACACTTTTCCCGGAATTGCTCTAGCCACGCGCAGGACAAGGCTTTCGCCTTACCGTTCAAGACTTCTTGGTCTTTTCCTTGACTGAATTCACGGGCTGACTTGTCGTATTGTCAATGGTCTTGGAATTATTAGCGTCCGCGGCATCTTCGTCGCTCATGCCGCTTTTGAAGTTCTTGATACCCTTGGCAACATCGCCCATCAGCTCAGGTATCTTGCCCCGTCCGAAGAGAAGCAACACGACCGCAAGCACAATAAGCCAGTGCCAGATTGAGAAACTACCCATTTTACCCTCACATTCGCCCAGTGGTTGAGCTGATCTAAGCTTGTTGCCTGTGCTTTTCAAACACAAGTCGCTTCTGTTCTTTCACATTCGCGTAAACCCAGCGCAAGTCCGAATTGATGTGCCGGGTACGAATTTTGTCTTAAGGGACTATCCGCCGCAAATGTGGCGAGAAATAACGTCACTCCTGCTCAACCTTAGGTGTCAAAAGACCCAGTTCTTCCAGATCGATATCTGTCAAAGGATCTTCATCCTGCGTCAGTTCATCCGGATCGTTAAACGGGACTGGAATGGCGAAATTGGATGGCATGCGTGCGGAAAGCAGCCCTGCACCGCGCAACTCATCAATGCCTGGCAGGTCACGCACTTCCTGCAATCCGAAATGATCGAGGAATGAGGCTGTCGTTCCATAGGTTATGGGCCGCCCGGGCGTGCGGCGGCGACCACGGAATTTGATCCATCCCGTTTCCATCAGTACATCCAGCGTTCCTTTGGAGGTTTCGACGCCGCGAATATCTTCAAGTTCGGCACGCGTTACCGGCTGGTGATAGGCAATGACGGCAAGCACTTCGAGCGCAGCGCGTGATAATTTCTTGAGTTGCACAGCCTCGCGGTTCATCAGGAATGCAAGATCGGCAGCGGTGCGGAACGCCCATGCCCCTCCAATCTGCCTTAGATTGATGCCGCGCTTGGCGTAAACTTCCTGCAATTCACCCAGCAATGCAGCCACATCGACGCCTGATGGCAACCGTTCCTTGAGCGCCTTTTCCGTAACAGGCTGGGCTGATGCAAAAAGGATCGCTTCAACCATTCGCAAAGCATCCGATGCCTTGACTGCACTGGTCCAGCTATCGGCGGCTTCTTCCCTATCAATCTTGATATCGTCATTTGCAGGATCAGCCATTGACTGCATCCTTCATTGGTTCTTCTGGTCTGTTACGGAGATAGATCGGGGTGAAAGCACCGCTCTGGCGGATTTCCAGATGCCCTTCCCTGACCATTTCGAGGCTTGCGGCAAACGAACTTGCCATGGCCGATGCGCGTTCGGCTGGCGTCGCAATAAAATCAAGCAAATATTGATCCAATGCGGTCCAGTCTTTCATCTCGCCCACGAGGCGCATTAATATGGTGCGGGCATCTTTCAGTGACCAGACGGAACGGCGCGCAATCTGGACATGCGAGGTGGCTCGCTTCTGCCTTTGCGATGCGTAAGCGGTCAATAATTCGTACAAGGTCGCTGAATAGGCATTTGTCTGGTCGACGATAACCGCTTCCGGCATGCCACGGGCAAAAATATCGCGGCCAAGGCGATTGCGGTTGACGAGTTTCATCGCCGCATCACGCATTGCTTCCAGCCGCTTCAGCCTGAATTGCAATGTCGCTGCCAGCTCTTCGCCGCTTTCACCCTCATCGCCCGGTGTTTTGGGAATGAGCAGCTTGGATTTCAGATATGTCAGCCAAGCGGCCATAACCAGATAATCAGCGGCCAGTTCCAGCCGCAGCGCCTGCGCCTGCCGGATGAAAATGAGATATTGCTCAACAAGCGCCACGACCGAAATCCGCGCAAGATCGACACGCTGGTTACGGGCAAGATGCAATAGAAGGTCGAGCGGACCTTCAAACCCCTGAATATCGATAACAAGAGCGGGCTCGCTGGCGGCGCGATCAACCTGGCTCTCCCAAAGCGCCTCCATTGGAGCTGCTTTGTTGCCATTCATGTTTTTCTCGCTCAGTGCCAAACCTGTCTCGCTTCCCTGTTATCGCACTTTATGCAACCGCCTCGAACATGCTGCGGAATTCGTCCCTGAGCTCTTCTTCATTAGAGGCATCAGGCTTCCGCTTATATTTTATTGCCTTTGCAGCCCGTTCAAGCGCCTTGCCTTCAAGCTCTGGAGTGCACGCGGCGACAGCCGTCATCTGCTCCATGATCCCGTGACAATGAAGCACCATATCCAACCCTGCCGCAAAGATTGCTTTTGTCCGATCGAAGTAATCCCCAGAAAGTGCATTCATGGAGACATCATCGCTCATCAAAAGCCCGTCAAAGCCTATATAGTCACGGATAATCTCCTCAACCACCTTACCAGAAGTGGTCGCCGGATATTTGGCATCGACTGCCGAAAATATCACGTGAGCGCTCATGGCCATCGGCAGATGTGAGAGTGCCTTGAATGGCGCAAAATCATGCTCGGCCAATTCATCAAGCCCTGTTGTCACTGTCGGCAACTCGTGATGCGTGTCAGCGAATGCCCTGCCATGACCGGGAATGTGTTTCATCACCGGCAGCATGCCACCTGCAAGCAAGCCTTCTGCCGCAGCGCTGCCCATGGCGGTGACAATGTCCGGATGCTTGCCATAGGCGCGCGTGCCGATAACATCATTGGCACCTTCCACCGGCACGTCCAGCACCGGCAGGCAATCCACGTCAATACCAAGCTTCAACAGATCGAACGCATGCAGCCGTGACAAAAGCCAAGCGGCTCGCAGCCCACGTTCCTCGTTTGAACGGTAAAGCGCGCCCAATGCGGAACCCGATGGGTAATCAGGCGCAAGCGGCGGGCGCAGGCGCTGCACACGCCCGCCTTCCTGATCGATCAGCACAGGCGCGTCACTGCGCCCAACCAGATCGCGCAAATGCGCGCACAAATCTTCGATTTGCGCTGCCTCGCTCACATTGCGTGCAAAAAGAATAAAACCCCAAGGACGCTCATCACGAAAAAACGCAATCTCGTCCGGGGTCAGTTTCAGGCCGGTTGCACCGGCAATCCATGCTTTTGATTCGCTCATGGATAGAGTCTACTGCGTAGACGTATAAAAAGAAAAGGCGGACCAATGCCGCCTTTTCTCGTATTTTCCAGGTTCTACTGGGTTACGAAGCAGCTTCCGCCAGCCGATTTATACTTGGTGCACAAATTGGCTGCATCGCTCTTGGAACCGGCCGGGATGCGGACACGATAGAATGTGCCTTTGCCTGCAATCTCGGCCTGCTTGATATCAACACCGCGTCCACCAATCACCCCGGCATGTTTTTGTGCAAGAGAGGCATAGGTCTTCTGCGCACCTTCAACGCTGGGCTGCGAGGCAACCTGGATGAAATAGCTTCCGGCAGCCGGTGCAGCAGAAGCGACCTGCTGTGCAGCAGCATTTTTAGGAGGAACGCGATCAACAATATCGATAGGCTGTTCAGCCGGGCGCGATTCCACTACGGGAATATTTCTCGGCGTAACCGCAGCGACTGTTTCCTGCGCAATCTTCTTTGTTTCAACCGGCTTGGCCGCAGCTTGTGCCTTAGGCGCAACAGGAGCGACTGCAACTGGTTTTACCGCCGCAGGTGCTGGTTCTGGTTCAACAGGCTCTGCGCCTGCAAGTGCCCCAACGGGATCATCGGCAGAGATTGGTCCAGTGGCCGTATTACCAGGGCGTTCGACAGGAGCCGCAGCGGCACCTGTTCCTGCCGGTGGTGAATCTGGCGTAATGGAAGCAACCATCGTGCCATCTGGCTTGACGATCATTGTCTGAACCTTGCGCGGTGCAAGAGCACTATTGCGCTCCGGTGCCGGCTCATTTGCTGCCAGTTCCTGACCGGCAGGATCGACACGGGCATCGACCTTATCGGCAATCGGCACTTCCGCATCATCGTCAGCGGCAAGATCAACCGGATCCTGGCGTGTTGTCACCAGCTCTTCCTGCTTAGGTGCTACAGGCGCAGCCGTTGATCCTTTATCGAATACAACCTTATCCTGATTTGGAACGACAGCGCTCGCCGTTTGTTCTGGCTGAACCTTGATTGGCGTCTTGTCGGCCATGATGACAACAGGTTCACCGCTTGTGGAGCCTGTCCACTTATAAGCAAGCGCACCGGCAACCGCGACCAGAATTACAGCAGCAGCAACACCTGGAACGAATAAGGGGTTGCGGCGCAGCTTGTTTTCATTTTGCGCATAGGCACCCGCAGCAATGTCAACATTGTCCTGACGCGGATCGTAACCAAAATTCACATCATCCTCAGGAGCATTCTGATAGCGCGGCGCGGCGGCGACAGTTTGCGAAGCAAGTCCGACAAAACTGGCGGCGGCTACACCAGCTGCCGCTTGACCAGCCTGATTATAACGACCTTGCTCTGCCTCATTGCCAAAGACATCGGCAAAAATATCGGCATAATCGTCCTTGGCAGCTTCCGGCTTGACCGGCTCTTCACGCGCAGCAAAATCATTATGGCGACCATCGGTTTCGATGGAGCCGAATACTTCAGCAAATTCGCTTTCAAGTTCATTGAGACCATTGCTCTGCGGAGCATCGTCTTCATAGTTTACCGCAGGAAGGTCGAGAGCTTCCGTATAATCAACCCGGTTTTCCGTTACCGCAATCGTATCAACATCCGGCGCTTCTACCGATTTGGCAGCACGATCAAGCTCGTCCGCATAGTCGCTCAAAGCATGGACTTCCGGAAGCCTTGGTGCATCGGAAATCGATGCAGCCACAGGAACCGCAATCTGCTCCCGCACCGGCGCAATCTCGTCATGGGCATCCATTGGCATTTCAAAATCATCAAGCGCTGCGATCAGCTCCTGATCATCAAATGCGTCTTCAATAGCCATGTCGACGCTATCCTGCTCGATATGGGACGGATGCGCCTCCTCATACGAAACCTCTGGCGCTGCATAGGCAACAGGTGCAGAAGGCGCCGCAACGGGCTGTGGATAGGCAATTGGAGCTGGAGGCTCATAAGCAACCGGCGTAGGCTCTGGCGCTGCCACAGGCTGCTGATAGGCGGTTACGCGGCTGATAACCGGCGCTGGCTCAGTACGCCCGACAATGTTGGAGCGGGAACCATAGCCCCACGACGCATTGGCAGAACGCTGCAAAGCGGGCCTTGCAGCTCCTGCAAGCAGTGTTTCCAGTTCATCTTCAAGGCTTATTGCAGGGGCCACAGGCGCTACTGGCGCTGATGGCTCAACATAGGCATTGACACCCTCTCCTGTCTCGCTATCGGCATAGGCAGCTTCCGGCTCATAATCCGCATAGTCGGGCTCTTCATAGGCGGCCACAGGCTGCGCAGGAATATTGTAGGGCTGCTCAGGCTGGGACGCCGAAAGCTCGCGCTCTATCGATTCCTGAAATTCGCTTGCATCAGGCTCATTCTGGCTCTGCTGGTTGCGATTTGTTTCAGCCGAAGCGGACTGTAAGGCGACCTCGTCATCGAAGCCTCCCATCAGTTCGCGTTCAAGGTCCAGGGCAAAATCATCATTGGACCCGGAAAGTGACTCCTCCTGCTCAGAAGTTCCCATAATGCGGGAAAGCTCCATTAGAGGGTCATCATTGCCGAATCGCGAATCATCCTGCCGGTTAGAACGCTGAAGATAGTTTTCCGCCATGGCGTTAATCCTGTACTCTCAACTGTGGGACGTCCGAAAACGTCTCGCATTGGCCATACCAGCGCAATGTGGGCAAAAGTTGACAGGATTTCTACGCTTTTCAGCGCATTTCAGTCGGAGCGTCCGCACCAATAATTGACAGACCGGACGCCAAAACTTTCGAAACTACCTGCACCAGCCCTAGCCTGGCTTGGGACAAGTTTGGATCGTTAACCTTAATAAAACGTAAGTCTGGATTTTCGGTGCCTTTATTCCATTGCGCATGCAGCGAACTTGCAAGGTCATAAAGGTAAAAAGCGACCCGATGCGGCTCCTGATGAAGAGCTGCCGTTTCGATCATACGCGGAAATTCCGCAAGCTTCCTGATGAGCGCGATTTCGCTCTCATCGGTCAGCAAATGGAAATATCTCTCGCTCGCTGAAATATCAATTTCACCGATGCCAAGCTGTTCCAAAGCCTGCCGAAATACCGAATGGCACCGTGCGGAGGCATATTGAACGTAGAATACCGGATTCTCCTTCGAGCGCTCCGTCACCTTGGCAAAGTCGAAATCAAGCGGTGCATCGTTCTTCCGGTAAAGCATCATGAACCGGACAGGGTCACGGCCGACTTCCTCAACCACATCCCGCAGCGTGACAAATTCGCCAGAACGCTTTGACATGCGCACCGGTTCACCATTGCGATAAAGTTTGACGAGTTGGCAAATCAGGACAGTCAGCTTTGCCGTTCCGCCCGAAACTGCACGCGCAAGCGATTCCAGCCGCTTGACATAACCGCCATGATCCGCGCCAAGCACATAGATCATTTCATCGAAATGCCGGTCATATTTGTCTTTGAAATAGGCAACATCGGCGGCAAAATAAGTAAACTGCCCATCAGACTTCACCAAAGGCCGGTCTATATCGTCGCCAACATCGGTTGAGCGAAACAGGGTTTGTTCACGGTCTTCCCAATCTTCCGGCACCTGTCCTTTGGGCGGAGGAAGCTTGCCCTTGTAGACATGCCCCTTCAGCGTCAGGTCATTAATGGCCGAACGGATAAGTTTCGCATTATTGGCGTGCAACATCCTCTCGGAGAAGAAAATGTCGTGATGAACATTCAACGAAGCCAAATCGTCACGAATCATTACCATCATCGCGTCGATTGTCCGGTCCTTGACGATAGCAAGGCTTTCCTCTTCCGGCATTTCCAGCAATTTTGTGCCATAATCTGCGGCAAGCGCCCTGCCTACGGGAACAAGATAATCGCCGGGGTAAAGACCTGCTGGAATTTCGCCAATTTGCTCGCCCAGAGCCTCGCGGTAACGCAGCATGACCGAGTTTGCCAGAACATCGATCTGCGCGCCGGCATCGTTGATGTAATATTCCTTGCCGACTTCATAACCGGCAAATGACAAAAGATTGGCTAGCGCATCGCCCACCACCGCGCCGCGGCAATGACCAACATGCATTGGTCCAGTCGGATTGGCAGAAACATATTCAACATTGACCCTATGGCCATAGCCTAGCTTGGACCGTCCATAATCAAGCCCGGCGCCAAGCATTGTGGCGAGCTGCTGCTGCCAATAACTATCCTTCAACCTCAGATTGATAAAACCCGGGCCAGCAACATCGACTGAGCCAACATCGGGATCATTCTTCAGCGCATCCCCGATTTTAACGGCGAGTTCACGCGGATTTTGCCCCACAGCCTTTGACAGGACCATCGCGGCATTTGTTGCAATATCGCCATGACTAGCATCGCGGGGTGGCTCAACGCCAACGCGTGAGAGATCGACTGCTGCACCATCAATTGTTTTCAAATCAATAGCTTGTAGGGCGTTCTTAATCCGCGCATCGAAGTCAGCGAAGATGTTCATGACGTCATTCTCATTCGAGGTTGATAGAAATTTTGCGGCCCCATGGCCAAAGTTGAGCCTGCTCTAGGACAATTCTGGCGTATGGTCAAACAGCCTGCGATGCTCACGCACAGCATAAGTGTCGGTCATACCACTTAGAAAATCCGCAACATGGCGGGCACGAGCGGGCAAATCCGCCTGTATTTGCTCGCCTCTCCAACCTTCCGGCATTGCCTGGGTGTCGTTCATATAGGATTCGAAAAGCTCTCTCACAATCTTGTCAGCCGATTTGCGGACCCTCAAAACACTTTCGTGAAAATAGAGATTTTTATAGAGAAAGGATTTTAGCGCCTTCTCCTGCAACCTCATTGGTTCGCTGAATGCGACAATGCTTTGCCCGGCATTATGAATATCATTTATGGTTTCAGGCTTGAGGCGATCCAGATTTGCTTGCGATTGGCGGATGACATCTTCAACCATGACGGTTATCTGACACCTGACGATTTCATGGGTCGTTCGCACTTCATCAAGGGCTGGATATTTCTTTCTCACAGCGCGCAGAATATCACCCGTGACGGCCACGTCCTCCAACGCGCCTAATGATAAAAGACCTGAACGAAGACCATCATCAATATCATGGGCATTATAAGCAATATCATCCGCAATGGCGGCGCATTGCGCTTCAAGGGAGGCATATTTGCCCAGTTCCAAATCAAACTGAGCATTATATTCAAGGATGGCTGCCGGTACCGGATGATCGATCCCTTGCCCTTGATCGTCCATAAGCGGGCCATTATGCTTGACCAATCCTTCCAGGGTCTCCCATGTGAGGTTCAGCCCGTCAAACTCCGCATAGCGCTTTTCCAGACTGGTTACGATCCGCAGCGACTGCGCATTATGATCAAAACCGCCAAAGTCGCGCATCTTCTCGTCCAGCGCATCTTCCCCCGTATGACCAAAGGGGGTGTGGCCGAAATCATGCACCAAAGCGATAGCCTCAGCCAGATCCTCATCAAGGCGCATGGAGCGCGCCAAAGCACGGGCAATCTGCGCCACCTCGATCGTATGGGTCAATCTCGTGCGATAATGGTCGCCCTCATGTGCAATGAAAACCTGTGTCTTGTGTTTCAGTCTGCGAAAAGCGGTTGAATGAATAATGCGGTCACGGTCACGCTGAAACACTGTGCGTGTAGGGCTCTCGCTTTCCGGCACAAGCCTGCCCCGACTAAGCTGCGGGTCACAGGCATAAGGCGCTCTTTCCCTGTAACCAAATCCAACACCCTGCATCGACATTATTTTACTTCCTGCCTTCCCGTCTGCATTTCTCTCGCGCCCCTTCGACAAACTCAGCACAGTGTGTAGCGGTTTTACCAATCGGAATTGCGTTAGAGCGTCGTTTTGAATCTATCAAAACGCAAAACGCTCTAACACACATGACGTTGACTTCGCGTTCGCCAATTCTTAGCTATGGTGTATGATGAATGACAAGGCATGACATGGTAATGTCTGACCTTTGAAGCCAGGCGGATATTTCCCGCAAAGGAATATGAACATGACCGAAGTTGCAAATGTTTCTGTCTCCGATGCTGCGGCCAAGCGCATTTCGGCAATTTTGAAATCCGATCCTGAGAAAACCGCCCTGCGCATCTCTGTCGAAGGTGGCGGCTGCTCGGGTTTTTCCTATAAATATGATTTGGTCGATGCTCAGGATGCCGATGATATCGTGATTGAAAAATTGGGGGCAAAGGTTTTGATCGATTCGATCTCCCTGCCCTATATTGGTGGGTCCGAGATCGATTTCGTTGACGATTTGATGGGTCAATCATTCCAGATCCGCAATCCAAATGCCACGTCCTCATGTGGCTGTGGCACCAGCTTTTCTGTCTGATCGTCCTCACTCATTGCTTACTGTCTCAAAGGGTTGTCTCATGACAGCCCTTTTTTGCAGCCTGCCCTGGCGAATTTTCCTTTAGAGCGTTTTGCGTTTTGACAGATTCAAAACAACGCTTCTTAAGTCTTTGTTTTTACGCAATTCCGATTGCTAAAACCGGTTCCCGCTTTTGCTGGAATTGCTCTAGGCTTCAGCGCCTTTTGCCGCCTCCCGCAAATCCTCAATGCTGCCCGATGCTCCGTTGAAATACCAGTTGAGCAGGACCGATGAAACCGATGCCAGAAGAATGCCGGATTCGATCAAGGGGTGGACCGCGTGCGGCATCCACATTTTGAAATCAGGTGCGACCAAGGGGATCATTCCTAGCCCCAGCGAAACGGCAACAATGAAGAGGTTGTTACGACTCGACTGAAAATCCACATTCGACAATATGCGTATTCCTGTCGCGGCGACCATACCAAACATGACAAGCCCTGCTCCGCCAAGAACAAATTGCGGTAGGGATTCGACAAGGGCCCCCATCTTCGGCATCAATCCGAGGACAACCAGAACCACCCCGGCGGCCACGCAGACAAAACGGCTCTTAACCCCTGTTACGCCGACCAGCCCGACATTTTGAGAAAAGCTGGTATAGGGAAATGTATTGAATACTCCGCCGATGACGGTCCCCAAACCATCTGTGCGCAGCCCGGCAGAAAGCATAGGCCGGGTTATTTTTTTGCCCGTCAAATCACCCAGCGCCAGAAACATGCCCGTCGATTCTATCATGACAACGATCATGACGAGACTCATTGTGATAATGAGCACCGGATCGAAAAGCGGCATTCCAAAGTGAAAGGGCGTAATAATTGCGAACCAACCAGCTGAGGCAACCTTGTCAAAGCCCATCATACCCAGGCTCGTCGCAACAAGTGCCCCTATGACAATTCCAAGAAGCACGGCAATATTTGCGATAAATCCTTTGCCAAACCGCGCAATGAGAAGGATCGAAACTAGCACCACAGCTGATATTGCAATGTTGGAAAGCGGGGCATAAGCGGGATTTTGCAGCGAAGGCGCCAGCGTCAGCCTATCGGGCAATGCTGGTAAAACAGAGCCGGGGCTAGCAGCAAGGTCTGTAACGGTTTTTAGCCAAGCCGCATGTTCAGGAGCAACAATTCGCGGTGCGGTAGGGCCAAATGGATTTCCGAAAACCCAATTAATCCCGACCCGCATCAGCGATACGCCAATAACGAGGATGATTGTGCCTGTCACCACCGGTGGAAAAAAACGCAACAAGCGGCTCATAAGCGGCGCCAGCAACATTGCAACCAAGCCTGCGCCGATAATGGCGCCGAAAATCAGTCGCGCTCCATCCGGTCCTGTATTGGCATTGGCCATGGCGACCATGGGACCCACGGCGGCAAATGTCACACCCATCATGACCGGCAGTTTTATGCCAAACCATTGGGTTGCACCAAGGGACTGGATAATTGTCACAATGCCACAGACAAAAAGATCGGCTGAAATAAGAAAGGCAACATCGGCAGGCGCAAGCTGCAATGCCCGGCCCACGATCAAAGGCACCGCAATAGCTCCGGCATACATGACGAGAACATGCTGAATCCCCAAGGCAGCAAGACGAGGCACGGGCAGGCGCGCATCGACATCATGAATGTGTGAAGGACTGCTCATAAATACCCCCAATGGCTTGACCGGCTGATAGGCGGACGCGTATCATTTTCAATCATCGAGAATGACCTATATTGGTCGCCGCGCAATCAAAAACTCAGCAAAGCCAAGTGTTTCCCATGAAAATTGTCACCTGGAACATCAACGGCGTCAAAGCTCGCATCGAGGTTCTAAAGGCTTGGCTGCGGGAGTCCGATCCGGATATTGTTTGCTTGCAGGAAATCAAGTCTGTCGATGAAGGCTTTCCGCGTGAAGAGATTGAGGCGCTTGGTTACCACGTCGAGACCAATGGCCAAAAAGGCTTTAATGGTGTGGCTATTTTGTCCAAGACCTCACCTGAAGAAGTGACGCGGGGATTGCCCGGCGAAGATGAGGATGATCACGCGCGTTTTATCGAAGCGGTTTTCTCGACTGAGCAAGGCATGTTGCGCGTGGTTTCGCTCTATCTGCCCAATGGCAATCCCATTGATACGGAAAAATTTCCCTACAAGCTGCGCTGGATGGCACGGCTGGAAAAATGGGCGGAAGAGCGATTGGCTCTCGAAGAGCCGCTTATCCTGGCAGGCGATTATAATGTCATCGCCGAACCAATCGACGCGCGCAATCCCGAAGCCTGGGTCAATGATGCCTTGTTTCAGCCCGAAACGCGTCAGGCTTTTCGCCGTCTTGAAAATCTGGGGTTCACCGACGCTGTTCGCGGCGTCACTGATGAAGCCGGTGTCTATACGTTCTGGGATTATCAGGCCGGCGCTTGGCAAAAGAATAATGGCATTCGGATTGACCATCTCATGCTGTCGCCGGAAGCAGCCAATCGGCTCGAATCTGCCAGCATAGAAAAACATGTCCGTGCTTGGGAAAAACCTTCCGATCACGTTCCGGTCGCAATAATTCTTAGCTGATAATCAGAAGTCGCCGGTTTTGACAATGTCGCCTGCCAGAACCATGGCAGTGCGGCGATCCGCTTCGTCAGCAAGAGAAAATGCCTGCTCCTGAATATCACCAATCCAGACACGATCCTTGCCAGTTGCGTGTTCAAGCGCAGCTGTCATCATTGCCAGCCCGCGAACAGTCTTGCCCGCCTGAAATAGCAGATTGCCAAGCATGGCCTGAGCACCGGCATGGCCCTTCTGTGCTGAAAGGCGGAACCAACGCGCTGCCTGATTGGGGCTTGCATTCCCGCCCTCGCCGCGCATGAGCATTTTGCCCAGTTCAAACTGTGCATCAGGATCGCCAAAATTGGATGCCGCTTGTAGATAAAGGTCCCTTGCAGCACTTGGATTGGAATTGATCGGCGAGTTGGGAATGCCGCGCTTTACATATCCGGCCAGAGCCACAAGCGCATCTGCAACATAGCTCTCATTCTGTGTGCCCTGATCGGCACCTTCCTGAATGACCTGCTCGAACATTTTATAGGCTTCGTAGTCGTCTTCCTTAACACCGTCGCCTTCGGCATACATGCGGCCGAGCTTCCAGTTTGCGCCCTGATGGCCCTTTTCAGCCGCAAAGCGCAGTGCTTTGACGGCCTCGTCCTTATGACCATTTTTGTAAGCGGAGAAACCGAACTTGAAGAGTGCGAAGGGACTTGAATCCTCATTCAGTTCATTCTTCGTATCGAACGCCATGCAGGGCACAGTCATGGCGCTTAAGAAAAGACCAATTCCCACAAGAGGAGCAAGCAAACGATCAGCAATCAGCATGGCAGCTTAATTCCTTCGTTCCGGCTCACCATCGTCGCTATCACTGGACGCGCCAGAGTGGCAGACCGGGTATCGACCCCGCCAGCCAACACCATCATGGCGGCTCGCAACGGGATGTCAGAATATGTCAGATCATTTGAGCCATGATTGGGCAGATTTCCGGCAATAGTGCGGCTATCCCTTATATAACTGCCCCAGTCTTGGCGCTTTGGACGAGAATAGCTCTCGGCAAAGTCAGCAGCTTTCCCATAGGAATTACGCAAAAATAACGGGTTCCAGCAATTTTGTGATGCTGTTTTATCCGGAAATACCACAAATACTGCTGAATGCACTTCCCCAATGGAAATGCTACAGGCCACTACTGGGTGGCTGCTTGAAGCTTTATGCGAGAGTAGTGTCGCGTCCATCATTACCCCAAACGGTACGCCTGCAATATGCATGACGTTTGCCTCTAAAAGGTTACCGCCCTATCGAGGTGCTCCGGGTTTGTGGCGCAAAATGGGCAAATTTGACCGCCGAAAGCGCTGGGTGAATCATCCTGGCCACACTGTTGCCGAATCGTCACAAAAAGCGACGTCAAAGCCTGAGGAATGACTGCAACGCTGCCAGCTGCGACCCCACACGATAAGGTGACATGCAACTGTTGCCGATACTGGCATAGCAGCACCCACGCAACAAAAAGCCCAGCATCTCTGCCGGGCTCTTTTTTACCGTTCTTTTACGTCGCAATTAGAACTTCAACTTGCCCGAGATTGAAAGCGCACTGACGAAGTCATCGCCAAATTCATACTTTGCAGATGTGCCGCATTGACCAGTCAGGCTATCGCAAGGACGAGCGCCTCCGAACGAACCTGAAGTCAACATACCTATTGCACCACCTACGCGGATTTCGAAATTCTTGTTTGGTGACCAAGAGACACCGGACGAGAGCAACCAGGTATCTGTTTGTGTCGTCAGGCCCGTTGATGTGCCGCGATCCCAGCTAACCTGGAGCTGACCACTCCACTGGTCGTTGAATTTGTGACCAATACCGCCAGTAACAGTCCAGCCGTCACGGAACATCAGGTCGAGCGAGGTGGCATATTTATCAGGAGTGCATTTAGGTGTTCCCTGCACACAGAACCCAACAACATTCAGGACGCTCCAATCGACCCACTTAACAGAGCCAAATGCTAACCAATCAGGTGCAATACCCGTTTGGAATTTGAATTCCAATGATTGAGGCATTGTTGCAGTGCCATAGACATTGTTGAGCTGCCCGGCAATGGGAGGCTTGATAGCAGAAGGGAGGTTTCTGAGGTCCAACGTGCCGGTAACATCGCCAAGATCAACTTCAGCATTATAAATCAGGCTTGCACGCAGCGCGATTTCAGGAATCTCGTAAGCAGCACCTATACGCCAGCCGATACCATCGCCTTCAAGATCAAGCTTGCCCGTGCCATCGCCAGGAAATCTGGCAAGGCGTGGGTCTAAAGCCTTGAATACATTAGGTGAAAGAACCAGGCGCTCTTTAAAGCCTTCGACTTCCTGATAGGACACGCCGCCGATAGCGCGCAGCTGGCCTTTGCCCAAGTCAAATTTGTAAGAGCAGGTCAAACCATAATCATGGCTTTCAATTTTGGTTTCGATGTTTTCGTTCACACCGACCCATTCATTGCCGGGTTTGGTATGAACACCCCAAGGCTGGCTATATTGTGCAAGACAGTCAAAATCTGAGGTGATTCCAACTTTCACACCAGCACGCGGTATTGTGTAGTTCTCTGTTTCAGTAACTGACGTTTTTCCGAGACCGAGTAGTGGTGTGCCGTTGGCTCCCAAGCCGTCTCTCGGGTCTGTATCTCGCGCATTCTTGATCTTGCGGTCCGGCATCACGTAAATAACGCCAGCTTCGGATGCAAAGCGATCTGTACTGAACAAAAGATCGTAGTTATAGCCTCCGCGCTCAAGCCCCCCAGCTTGCGCAGCGGAGACCATACCTGTCAATAATAGTGTCCCGCCCAATAGTGTCGAAATAGCTTTAGACATAAATTCCTCCCGAGAGCTTATAATGTGCCCGAATGTCAGCCTAATTCGGGAAATATTACCAATACGTAATAGGTAACAAACCATTCTCATCGAGCGCAATATCTTTGATTGCGTCCCGCTATGGGAGAAAAACGGGACATTCTCCAAAAAGTGATTTTTTGCGGAAATCAGTTCCCAATTATCGCGGGTTTCCCACTAGTTACAAAGCATTATGCGGAAAATAGCGGTTTTCTTAGCCAAAAAACGTCATTGTTGCGCAAATGCAACGCGCATCAAAAATGACGAAATTGGGACTTTTAATGGTCTGAAATGGGGTGGCCTATCGCCTTTTTCAAGGGCAAGCCACTCCCAAAATCTCGTAATCGACGATTAAACAGGGGAATCAGCTCGCCTCACGAACGCGCCGTATCGCCACTTCGATTTTACCGGCGGCCTCCTGAAGCTCGGCCAGTCGCTCGCGTTCTGCCTGCACAATCTCCGGCTTGGCATTGGCAACGAACTTCTCATTGCCCAGTTTTTTACCGATCTTGTCGCTTTCATCGGCGATCTTGCCTGCCTCCTTCGTAAGGCGGGCAATTTCGGCGTCGATATCAATGAGGCTGCCAAGCGGCAAACAAGCCGTTGCCTCGCCAATGACGAATTGCGCTGATCCTTTGGGAGCTTCACTGCCCAATGTGATCGTGTCGACACGCGCGCGCCATTTGATCGAGGCTTCGTGCCGCTCCAGCCGAGCCTTGGAAGCTTCATTTGCATCAATAACCACCAATGGCGCCACGGCAGAGGCCGGAACATTCATCTCTGCGCGAACAGAGCGGATACCGGTTACCAGATCAATCAACCAATTGATCTCTGCGGCCGCATCGGAATCGTAAAATGATGAGACGGGCCATTCGGCGTGGCACAGCAGGGTTTCGCGCTTTGCGCCCTCGCCCGCCGTATGCGCCCAGAGCTCCTCCGTCATGAATGGCATGAAGGGATGCAGGAGCTTGTAGATTTCATCGAGCACATAGGCAGCGCATGCCTGCGCTTCTGCTTTTGCTTCCGCATCTTCGCCATTAAAGACTGGCTTCAAAAGCTCAATGTACCAATCACAGAACTGATTCCATACGAAACGATAGGCGGCGCTTGCAGCCTCGTTGAAGCGATAATTGGCAATACCATCGGTGACATCGCGTACGGCATTGGTAAGCTCAGTCAGAATCCAGCGATTAACTGTCAGCTTTGCATCGTCCGGCTTGAAGGATGGATTGCGCGCAACGCCATTCATTTCCGCAAAGCGGGTCGAGTTCCAAAGCTTGGTGCCGAAATTCCGATATCCGGCAATGCGGCTTGTATCGAGCTTCACATCGCGGCCCTGCGCCGCCATGATCGCAAGGGTAAACCGCAAAGCATCGGCGCCGTATTCATCCATCAGTTCCAGCGGATCAATAACGTTACCCTTGGACTTCGACATTTTCGCACCATTTTTATCACGCACAAGCGCATGCATATAAACGGTGTGAAACGGCTCCTTGCCCATAAAGTGCAGGCCCATCATCATCATACGGGCAACCCAGAAGAAGATAATGTCAAAGCCGCTGACGAGAACGCTGGTTGGATAATAGGTCGAAAGCTCCGGTGTCTTGTCCGGCCAGCCAAGTGTTGAAAATGGCCAAAGCGCCGAGGAAAACCATGTGTCGAGCACATCTTCGTCGCGCGTGAGGATTTCTCCAGGCTTCAGGTTCTCCAGAAGGTTCTGCACATGCGCCTTCATCGGGCCTTCATGCGCGAGATAATGCTGAACTGCAGCGCTCAGTGCTTCTTCTTCCGTGCGCTCGACGAAAACCTGACCGTCAGGTCCGTACCATGCCGGGATTTGATGGCCCCACCACAATTGCCGTGAGATAGCCCAAGGCTGGATGTTCTCCATCCATTCATAATAGGTCTTTTCCCAATTCTTCGGCACAAAGTTTGTGCGCCCTTCACGAACACTGGCAATGGCTGGCTTGGCAAGTTCGCCTGCATTCACATACCATTGATCCGTCAGATAGGGCTCGATCGGCACACCGCCGCGGTCCCCATGGGGCACAGAATGGGTGTGATCCTCGATTTTCTCTAAATACCCGCCCTCTTCCATCATGCTGACGATCAGTTTGCGCGCAGCAAACCTGTCCTTGCCATCCAGCGCATGGATCAACTGGTCGAGATGACTGGATTTCTCCAGACCTTCAAGGAAATCATTGTTTTCCTTAAGGAAGATCGAGGCATCTGTATTGAGAATGTTGATCTGGCGAAGATCATTGCGCTTGCCCACTTCAAAATCATTAAAGTCATGGGCAGGCGTAATCTTCACCGCACCCGATCCGGCTTCCGGATCGGCATAATCATCGGCAACGATAGGGATATGGCGGCCGACGAGCGGCAAAACCACATCATTGCCAATCAGCGCGTGATAGCGCGCATCATCGGGATTGACGGCGACACCCGTATCACCAAGCATTGTTTCGGGGCGTGTTGTCGCCACGACAATATATGTATGCGGGTTTTCCGGATCGAACGCCACATTTTCCAGCGGATAGCGGAAATGCCACAAATGCCCCTTCATCTCGCGCGACTCGACCTCAATGTCGGAAATCGCTGTCAGAAGTTTGGGGTCCCAATTGACCAGGCGCTTATCCTTATAGATCAGCCCCTGCTTGTAAAGTGTGACGAAAACTTCGAGCACAGCCTTTGACAGGCCTTCATCCATGGTGAAGCGTTCACGCGACCAGTCGCAAGAGGCACCGAGGCGTTTCAGCTGTCCGGCAATGATTCCACCGGACTCTGCCTTCCACTCCCAGACGCGCTCAACAAATTTTTCGCGGCCCATCTCGCGGCGGCCCGGCTGCTGACGCTCCATCAATTGCCGTTCAACAACCATCTGCGTCGCAATACCGGCATGGTCCATGCCCGGTTGCCACAGGACATTCTTGCCACGCATCCGCTCAAAGCGGACCATAATGTCTTGAATGGTGTTATTGAGCGCATGGCCCATATGCAGTGAGCCGGTCACATTTGGCGGCGGTATGACAATCGAAAAAGGATCTGCGCCCGGCTTGGAACCGGCGCCAGCCTTGAAGGCACCCGCCTCTTCCCAGCGTTTTGCAATTTCTGGCTCTACTGCCGCGGCGTCATAGGTCTTCTCAAGCATAAAACTGTCCGTCATGTTGCGGAAAAAGGATTGTTAGGGTGTAAACCCAATGGCGGGCCTCAAGTCAATGATATCGTACGCCTGAAAAGAAAAGACCGCCATCTGGCGGCCTATAATGTTAGGACATGCTTTGACTGCCACAGCAATTCCAGCAAAAGTGGAAACCGGTTTTGCATCCGGAAATGCTCTAACGTTTGTCACCCCGCACTACCCGTTCAATTTCTTCACGAACGAGACGCTCCACCAAGGTCGGCAAATTATTGTCCAGCCAATCCTGGAGCATGGGCCGCATAGTTTCCTGCGCGATTTCGTCAAATGAACGCCGCGGCCCGCTGCGAACCGCGAATGACAGGTCGTCAAATGCGGCGCTAACCTCACGTACTGTGCTTTCGGAGAGAATCGGTTCCGATGTCTGAATTATCTCCCGGGGCGCGGCTTCTTCGGCAGTGGCTTCATATTCGCTCGCAACCGGCTCTGCGGACTTTACCGTTGAAACAGCTTCTGGCTCGCTCTTTGGCTCATTGAAACCGGCATAGGCGGCAGTCTCTGGCTTTGAGTATGCCTCCGGCTTTTCAGCGATCTGTTCTGCGACTCGTAACTCTTCCACAGCAAGCGTCTCTGGCTCTGGCGCAATGGCTTCTGCTGGTGCTTCAGTCTCAGGCATTTCCTCTTCAACCGGTTTTGAATCCAAATCCGGCAAGTGAGGTGGGAACATCGGCTCAGCTATTTTCTGTACCGGCGGCGTGATGGCTATTCCCTGACGTGGCGCGAGTTCTGCCTCTTCATCATCCAGACTATCGTCAAGATGCGCATTTGATGGCGATACGGCAGGTACGTCCGAGTTTACAGCGAGCGGCGGCACTTCATCAGGTCGGATTGTGTCGCTCTCCTCGATGATGCGACGTATCGAGGCCAGAATTTCTTCCATGGAAGGTTCGCGCGACGCGCTTGATAAGCCGGCGGATGCCCCAATTGGTGATTGTGCCATGATCAACTTGCCTACTACATCTTGTTTCGGTGCGGTGCAACGAATCTGGATACAGTGTAGAGGCTGCTTATCTATTTGAGAATCCCTGAGAGCCAAGTTTCAAGCTAACCCACAGACTTTTGATTCGCCCTCCGCTGGATCGCCGGACTACCTAACGGACGCAAAATGGCGACCTATACTTTTAGCATCGGATTATCCGAAAACCGGAATTCCACTTTTCAAGCCGATGCTCTAAAATGACTTGGCCGCCGGATTTATCCAGCGGCCAAATATTTATTATATAAAGAGAGCGCTTAGCGGCTATCAGGCGTGCGAAGGCCGATCCACTTGTCCTTCACCGCTTCGTAATGCTCTTCCGGCCGGTGCTCAGCCACCTGCAATCCAAGTTGGGCTGCCGTCAAACGACCTGTTCCCGACAGAGCGGCATAACTGGTAACAACCGCATCGCGCTCAGCCTGCACAAGATTGATTTGCGCTGTCAGAACATTGGTCTGCTCGTTCAATACGTCGAGCGTCGTGCGCTGACCAACTTTACGTTCTTCAATGACGCCGTTCAATGCAAGCTGAGCAGCGGCGACAGCCGTCCTTTGAGCGACGATGGATGCCTTAGCAGCTTCCATCTCTGCAAAAGCGCTCGCAATAGCCTGACGAACATCGTCACGCGCGACGTCAACCTCGATACGGCGCTGCGCCACCGTCTCTTTACCCTGGCGAACACGAGCTGAAGTCCGGCCACCACTATAGATTGGCACAGTCACCTGAATTCCAGCGGAAGCACTGGTCGAATTATCCGTGCTGGTAGCTAGATCGCTTGGCTCGCCCCATATTTCGTCGCGGCTGATCTGTCCCCTCAAATTCACCTGAGGAAGCAGTTCACCTTCGGTTGCCTTGACCGTATATCCAGCAGCATCAACCGCATAGCGCGTTGAAAGAATGGCTGGGTGGGTGTTCTCAGCAATGGAATATGCCTCTTCCATATTGCGCGGCAAAGACTTCTTGGCAGCAGGTGCACGCTCAAGTTTCCCCGGCGCCTCGCCAATCACCTGAATATAAGTAGCCTCGGCCTTCTTTTCATTTGATTTGGCAAGATTGAGCTGGGCAATCGCGGTTGCCTTTTGCGCATCGGCCTGTGCAACGTCTGTGCGTGTACCTTCACCAACGTCAAAACGGGCACGCGCCGCACGCAACTGCTCATCGAGCGCTTCAATGTTCCGCTGGCGAAGAACGACGATCTGACGGGTCAGATAGACATCCATATAGGCTTGCACGGCGGCGAAAAGCTGATTTTGTTCGGTGTTGCGCAGGTTCTCGCGGGCTGCAAGGACCTGTGTTTTTGAGGCCGAAACCGTGTTCTTCGTGGTAAACCCGTCAAAAAGCATCTGATTGACCGTCACTCCGAACACAGCTGTGTTCGAGGTGCCATCATCCACGAAGCCTGTGGCGGTCGACCTGCCGCGCCCATCCAGCTTGGTATAAGTTGATGTGAGGTTCGCAGTGGCAGAGATAGTCGGGCGGTAACCTGATTTGGCAATCGCAACACCTTCATCTGTGACGCGAACGCCTGCTCTTGTAGCATTAAGAGTGGAGTTATTGTTGTAGGCTTTGGCCATTGCGCCAAAAATCGTCTCAGCCATTGAAGGCGTAGAGGCTAGTACCGTGGCTGACATCAGCGCTGCGGTCAGTAATCGCTTACCAGCTATGAACACTATAAACCCCTTCATGTCTCGATAGTCATACCGAACCAATCGGTTCGACGTTGTGATTTCAATACAAGCCAATTTCCGAATTGACCACCGTTGCAAACCCCAATTCGCAAACAAAGTGATCAACCGTTGCACTTATGTCTCACATGCGACACGCTCAGAATTCAAATTCAGGAACTTTGCCGAAGCCTGGAAGTGGCTTCACCGCCGAATTAAAAGCGTGGCGTCCTGAAACGATTCCCTCGTTCTTCACGTAAACCATTGATTTTCCGGAGTTTCCACTGCCTTCAACGGCAACGAGCCTCCCCCCGTCTTTCAACTGATCAAATAATGTAACAGGAACGTGGTCAACGCTACCCTCAATTATGATTACATCGAACGGCGCTTCCGGCGCATGGCCCTTTTCAAGCGGCCCGGTCAAAACCACGACATTATCATATCCAAGCGAAGACAGGATCGCGGTAGCCTGCGTTGACAGGTTGGCATCGCTTTCAACGGCAATAACAGAACTGCAAATGCGCGACAAAACGGCCGCTGAATAGCCGGTTGCGCAACCAATATCGAGAACGACATCTTCTGACTGGATATTGGCGAGCTGAACCAGCTTGGCAAAGGGCGAAGGCTGCATGATATAGCGCGCACCGCTCTCGGCTGTCGCCGAAGAAACCATGACATCATCATCAATATAAGCGAGGGGCGCGCGAACGCTCGGTACGAATTTTTCACGCGGGACATCCAGAAATGCCTGTAGCAGGGGCTTGTCCGTCACGTCAGTTGTACGCAACTGATTGTCGACCATCTTGGTCCGCATATCTTCGAAATTCAGCACCATATTCCCAAGCTTTCCTAACAGTAATAGCCGCGCGATCATGTTATGCGCCCACGCCAGAGACAGGGCGTAGCAGCATTATGAAACACGTATAGCCTTTTCCATAATACGATTCCAGTATTTGAGGCTATGCAGAACGCTTCGCACGCGCATACATATTTATGCAAATTGAAGATGTCACAACAGACTTGGATGCAAATCGTCGCCAGCACCCCCATACACAAGAGGGTGCGTGAAAAAATCTGCATATATCGATCGTTTGATACGCCGCAAGAATTCTTCTGACTTTTAGATATCCCGATATTTCCAGTTGTGATAAACTTCTCTTAACCCTATGAATTTTCCGGTATTGTATGCAATGTTATCACCTGTCATTCTTTTAACAGTAAAAATGGAGTCGTTCATATGAGCGATGGAAACTTCAGGCGAATGATTGAACCCGAAGCATTTGATTTCACCATCAGTCAGGATGAACTGACGGGCTTGGCTGATCGCGCTGCATTGGAAGGGCATTTGGACAGTCTGTTCGGTTCCTATGCCGATAGTGATTTTGATGACCGGTTGCAATTTGCAATTCTTTGTATTGACCTGGATGGCTTCAAGCAATTCAATGAAAAATACGGGCGTGCCGAGGGCGACCATGTTTTAAAGCTTGTAGCCGATCGCCTGCAAACATGCATGCGCAAGAATGATGTTGTTTATCGTATTGATGGCGATGAATTTGCCGTTGTGCTGTTGCAGGTCACAGCCAATGAAGTTGCAAGCATAGCAGACCGTATCATAGGCAGTGTTTCCACCCCTTATGATCTCGTGAATGCCGATCCCGTCGCTATTACCGTTACTATTGGAGCAGCTCTTGCCCCGCGTGATGGCGATACGCCGGAAAGTCTGCTTTGGTGTGGTGAAGCAGCACTCTATATTGCCAAAAAGGCAGGAAAAGGTACCTATAATCGTTATTCCGAGCGCCGCTCAAGCTAACACAATTGCGGCGAAGCCAGATCCAGTATTTATTTTTTAATTAATATAAACAGATATTTACAGTATCTTCCTGAAGAATTTTAACAGGAATTAATCTAAAAGAACTCGTCAAGCAGTCGATAATACGCCAGATAGCTGGAATCTGGCTCTGCACCATATTGCTTAAAGAATGGAGCCACCCATTCAGCATAGGGCGGCCCTGTTGCATTACTGACTGTTAAACTTGATGACGGCCTGAGGCGAGCCTCGTCAAACACAGATTGCCCCGCACTCGGACTACGATTCAAAATCGCCACATTCCGAAATGAAATCATTCAAGAGAATCTGTAGGTAGATTGATGATTTGTTGCTGGAGGCCTCGCCCGGAATCGAACCGGGGTGCAAGGATTTGCAGTCCTCTGCGTAACCACTCCGCCACGAGGCCTCAACTGCAAAATAGCTAATGAAATTAACTACTTGTCCAAATGCCGCCTGGAATATCCATATTGCGGGCACTTGCGGCACTCCGAATAACCGGTTTTGATTTGTGCCGCAACAGCTAAATGAAGCTTTTATATCCACCCTGCATTCTGCTTCACAAAATTATTGCCTTTTGCAAGAATCAACCTTTGTTCTTGCCTGCTCCAAACCGGCTCGCTTTCCAGCGCCGCAGCAGCTTAACCTCCAATTGGCGGCGCTTACGCCGCACAATTGCCGAATCCTGTGAGAGCACGACAAGGCCAAGCGGCACCATCCAGAACCCAAGGACCGGCAGAAAGCCCAATATGCCTCCTGCAATCAACCCGCCACCAAGCGTGCGACGCATTGCCACCGATTGCGGCACCGGTATGCGCCGCCCGAGAATGTGGATATGCCGCCGCCTTATGGGGCTTTCCTGCTGATCCTCAGGCTTGTCAGTCTCTTTGTGTAGGCCGGACACTCAAATTCCTTCTTTATTAAGGGGACGAATACCCCTGATGTAGGAAGGGTTTTCGCCTATGCCAGCGTTTTGTTGTGCACATTATGTGAAAAAAAGTGAAATGGTCCTTTGCAAAAGCGAAACCCTTTTGCTATAGGCCACCTCGCAGATGACTGAAAGCTATTCCCCGGTAGCTCAGTGGTAGAGCAACCGGCTGTTAACCGGTTGGTCGCTGGTTCGAATCCGGCCCGGGGAGCCAGTCACTTCAAAGGCTTAGCGAGAAATCGCTGAGCCTTTTGCTTTTCTGACTGCCTACCCCAAGCCTTTGTGAGGCGTTTGGCAGCAAGTTCTCCTGTCACAATCGCGTAGACATCAATGAAAACCACTATAAGGTTTGGCATGAGTAGCTCGCTTTCGCTCAAGACAAGCCGCAGCCAAGTGGTCAATAAGGAATCGCCGCATAATTTTTGAACGGGTTACGCGCGCAGCATAGCACCAATATCGGCACAAGCTTGCTGGAGGCCGTGGGATATACGGTTATTGCGATAGCAGTCTTTGATGTCGGCAAATATCTTCTGGAAGAGGAAGCTATTCGGGCGCGCGCGCTGCTTGAGCGCCACGGTTGAAAACGAAACCAACGACCCAGGCAGCTCAAAGCCCGAGCGGCGAACCCCGGTGAAAACGTCTCACTCAGCGAAGAAAACCGCGGGATGATCATTTCGCTTTAAATTCATCAATCACGAACGCGCTTCCGTCTGGCTGCTTCGCATGCTTTACTGCTGTCATTATCTAAAGCGACATCAGGGAGGAAAATGAATGTCATTATCTGCAATCACCCGGCGTGCAAGTCTCGCCCTCGGCCTGTCACTTCTGGCGGCGACGGCCCTTGGAGGTTCGGCACAGGCGCAAACTTTCCCCGAGCGCCCCATCACATTGGTGATTCCTTTCGCCGCTGGCGGATCGACAGACGTGGTAGGACGCGTGATTGCCAACAAGATGTCAGATATTCTCGGACAGCAGATCGTTGTGCAGAACGTCGGCGGTGCTGGCGGCAGTCTCGGTGCGGGCAATGTCGTTCGCGCAGATCCGGATGGCTATACAATTCTCATGGGAACGGTTGCGACGCATGCGCTCAACCCGCTCATCCTGAAGAGCAAACCCTATGATGCCGAAAAAGACTTCACGCCAATTTCCTTGCTGGTACTTGTGCCCAATGTTCTGGCCGTCAACCCGGCGCTGCCCGTAAAAACCGTCAAAGAACTGGTCGATCTCCTGAAAGCAAATCCGGACAAATACAGCTATGCGTCTTCGGGTAATGGAACGCCGTTGCATCTTTCCGGCGAATTGTTCAAGAAAATGGCTGGTGTCTCCCTGCAACATATCCCTTATAAGGGCTCCGGCCCTGCGTTGAACGATGTCATTGGCAATCAGGTGCCGATCATATTTGATAACCTACCTTCTTCGTCATCCCATATGAAAGGCGGAACACTCGTTGCGCTTGGCGTGACGACAAAAGAGCGCGCTTCATCATTTCCCGATGTGCCCACCATTGCCGAAACGATTCCCGGCTATGAAACCTATAGCTGGAATGCACTCTTTGCTCCTGCCGGAACGCCGCCGGAAGTCGTTGCAGTCCTGAATAAGGCGGCCAATGAAGCCATGAAAGACCCAGCCGTCGCCAGCAAGATGAATGATTTCAGCGCCACAATCGTCGGCTCGACACCGGAGGAGCTGGCCGCTCACGTCAAGGCGGAAATCGCTAAATGGACACCCGTCGTTAAAGATGCAAACGTCCAGTTAGACTGATCCAAAGGAGTGGTGGATAACGGGTCAACACACCCGTTATCCCGCTCATGCACAGGTTCCGGATTAGTCCAACCGCGTCATTCCAGTACGAAAAGTGCATCCACAGCATCACATCAATAATTTAGAATTATTTTTGAAATATCCATTGGTTTTACTACGCATTTCGATGCCGCCCAATGAATATTCAAATCGGTCTTTTTCGCTACCGACCCGATTATTGCCAAAAAACTTGGTTATCCTTCGTTTTTGTGTACGGGACTGTTAGATGAGACATCAGTGTATAGTAACTGCCCTTCTTATCGGATTATTTTGCCTTTTAGGTGCTGTGGCACTTTTTTCAAAAGGCGACGTCTCCGGCATGAAATCGAAAACCGAAACCCTCTCCCCGCAAATACCACCCTCGCAATGAGCCTTGTGCTTATTTCACGAGCCAAATTGTTTTCGCCTTGTCAGAAATTATGGAATCATTCCTTTAGTGCGCAGCTTGGTGATGCAGGGCAAACTCTGATAGATCGCCGCGTCCTCACGGACGCAAGTTTGCGATCCATTCTTTTGTTTAGCATCGGATTATCCGAAAACCGGGATTCCACTTTTCGGTCCGATGCCCTGACAAGCACGCCGTTACAGGCGGCGATTTGCGGTCCTTTAATGGTGGAGGACCATATTGCAGATCCTCTGGCCGGTGCGCGCCTGCTGCGCGCATTTCTTGCCGGTCCGCAAGATCTGTCATTAAGCGAAACGGCCAATGAGACTTCACGGCTTATGTGGAGCAGGCTGCGCGGCAAAGTCCTGCCATCATATAGTCTGGAGTGGGTGCGCGTACTTCGTCCTGCTGCCTTTTTTGCCGAGGCTGCATCCAAGCGCTTCGTGCCTCTCAAATATTTCAAGGCACTCGCATCGCCCTTTGACACCATTGCCCACCGCGTCATGAAAACCGACACGCCGCCGAAACCACAGAGCGTGAGCGATAATGAAATCGCTCTTGATAAGCTTGCGCCTCTAATCACCTCCTGCCTGAAGGATTATGAATTGCGTCCTGATTGGGCGCCTTCGACATTGAGCGAGATTCTGGCAACAGCCAGCACGAAATCAACCCACGGCACCCTGCACAGCAGAGTGGTGCATAGCCGCAATGGTGTTCCCCTCGGTGCCTATCTGTTTCATGGTGATCGCGGAAAAACTGCCCGTGTGCTGCAAATCATTGCGTTGAAGGGGCATGAGCCGGCTATTTTGGAAAGCCTCCTTCATTATGCGCATTCCATTGGGGCGGTCGCCGTCCGGGCGCGCTCGCAGCCGCGACTGATGGAGGCCATGATGATTAATCGGGGCATATTCTTTCAGCGCTCATCCACTGTCGTGCACGCGCGCGACCCCCAAGTGCTGGAAGCCTTTTCAAAGGGAGACGCATTTTTCAATGGTTTGGCTGGCGAAGGCTGGAACCGTCTGAACGGTGACGAATTTGCCTGAACAGAATGCAGGAACCAGATGTTGAGGCTCCGCAGCTAGACGCGGATATTATTTGTCTTCATGAAACTCCATATGGATTTGTTGACATCAATGATTGAGTCAATTGTTGCCTGAATCCGCAACATTTCTTCGTCGTCAAGCGCTTCCACTTTTCCGTATTTCAAATTCTCATCCATATCGACAATCCGCATCAACTGGGTTGATGCGGTTCGCCCTGATTCATCGAAGGAATATATGCAGTGATTATATTTATTCCGCAGGCGTTGCTCGCGGGTCATTCTGGCCGTGATTTTGAGGACTTCGGCCTTTGTTTCCGGCTTGGTCGAATGTATTTTTGCAAGGCGCTCAATCAAGTCAATGCGGGCTCGCGTTGTATTCAGCGTCAGGAAAATAACGGTTGCCGCTTCCTTGTTTGTATCGAGCAGGTGGGCAATCAGATAAATGAACAAACTCTCGGTGTTTGTCCAAGTATAGTTCAGTTTGCCCACCAACATCAGGACATCATCGAGCCTCGACATGGTTATTACATTGTTCGGGTCATTTCTGGCGTAGACGCATAGTGACTTACCGGCGCCTTATAGCCTCTAAAAGGGGGCATCAATGCCTCCTGATCCTTAGTATTGCGATAGACAGCTGCGGCCTGTGTGCGGTTGTGTACACGCAATTTGCGGATGAGGTTGTGGACATGAACCTTAACCGTATGTTCTGACAATGCCAGACGATCAGCAATAATCTTGTTTTGTAGCCCTTCAGATAGAAGTTCCAGAATTTGCTGTTCGCGGATCGTCAATGTCTTGATCGGTCGTACAATACCATCATTGGATGAGTGATTATTGGAGTGCGTTCGCCCGTTCATCTCATGTCTTGCGCGATCGGCGGAGCGACGAATGTCCGGGGGATAATATTCGCCGCCATTCATCAGTAACCAGATTACCGCAAGCCAAATGTCGAGTTTTAAATTGAAAGGCAAAAGGCCCTGAATTGCCTTGCCATCAAACAGATTATTAAGCTCATCAAGCTCCATCAGATTGTCGTCGACCATCATTGTGATGGAGGCATTTGGAAAGCGCTTCCGGCACTGCGCTGCCGCTTCACTGAAATTGTCAACAAAGCCAGCGTGGATGAGAACAAGCTGAACATCATCATCATAGTCTTCGGCCTCGGAAAACACGCTACAGAGATGGGTTTCGATATCCGTGAAGGTACGTTCCAGAGAGTGGACAAGTCCTTGGAAGACGACCCCTGCTTCCGCATAAATGAAAATCGAACTCTTGAATGCCTCCCCGTTCTCCCGTCCTGGTTCCGTCTTGATATAATCCGAAAGCTTGCGTGTTATGTTTCCACTCATGATAGTTCCCTTCGCCCTTTATCGGAAAAGTAGTTTTTCCGAGGTTTCTTTTGATTTGGATTTCAGATGAATAGTATTGCTTATGGACTTCAATCAGCACGTCTGTAGCTCTCGCCACCGGCTCTGATTAAACAAGGGTTAATAAACATTGCGTGACGCGGTCGTGACGTAGAAAGAAAGACTGATTAGTCGGCGCGCTATTTAAATCACCAATGTATAAATGTGGTTTCGAAGCCGCTTCTTGCGGGTGAAGTCCATAATATTATTTATGTCCAACAATTTCCGAGCCCTTCCTTCGTTTTGCGAGGGACAAAACCTTTTCAAAACCTTGGCTTAGCCATGATCATTGCAGACGCCTGTTATCGTCAGTGTTAGTGTCGAGAGCTAAATATAAGTGCTAGCTTCCGATCTCGACATTTGCGTCATACCGTTATGACATCTTGGATTCGCATGTTCAGTGTAAATGAAGCCAAGAAAATAAAACCCGAGTAACTGTATTCTGATTATTAAGGTCCGTGATTTTCTGTCGCGTGCTTGGGAATACTGTTGCTTTCAAAAATAAACATCTGTCAGGCGGCATCGTAACCTCGTTAAAAAGCATAGAGGTTTTGCCTCCGCAGATATCCGGAGGACAGAAAATGACTAATCGTAACAATCACCACCAGAATCCTGGCATTGACCCATCAGCGTCAGCCAGTGCCGATGCGTCGGCATTTGCTGCTGCTTTGGCATTGCAGCTTCAGGGTCAGGGCCAAGGGCAGGGACAAGGCCAAGATCAGGGTCAGGATCAAGGGCAGGGCCAAGGTCAGGGTCAGGGACAGGGCCAAGGGCAGAGCCAGGACCAGTCTTCAAGTTCAGAAAACCTCAATCTCAATGGCAATCTGAATGGAAATGGAAACCTTAACGGCAATCTTAACGAGAGTTACAACGACAACGCTAACTCCAATAGTAACTCCAATAACAATAGTTCACATACAGAAGTGAAAGTCGATGTCGGCGTTGGGCTGGATGGTTATTTGCCGACTGATGACGACTTTGCCGACCTTGACCTGCATGGCAATACTTTCGACAATATCTTTATCACCGAATCCGGCAGCATCAACTTTGATCCCGGCAATGATGTAAACTTCCAAAATGTCCTAAACGGCGCATTTAGCGGCGGCGGTTCTGATACGGGATTTGCGCTTAATCAAGTGGTTGATCTCGTCGATAATGACTCTCTCTCCGGTGTAACCCAGACCAATAGCGGCAGCGTTACGCTGAGCGCCACTGGCGGTACGGCAAGCGCAGGTGATGGTATTGGTACGGATGATGGCAGCTGGGGCGGCATGGATCACAGCTTCTTCGGTGGCCATGGTGGTTCGGGCGGTTCCGGCGATATTGGTGCCGGCGATGATGTCAATGGCTCAAGCGCAGCAAGCGCAGCCGCCAACCTGACATCGACAGCCTTCACGCAGGAAATCGTACTTGGTGCAAACCTGCAGCAGAACGCCTTCGATGCGACGGTTATCAATGGCTCGTACTCCCATACATCAACTGGCGATACAGACTCAGTTTGATTGATGGCAGGCAATTGCCTGTGCCGGGAATGGTCTGCGCGCAATGCGCGCAGACCAGCTTTTCCGAACACATAAACAGATAGCATAAATTGGCGGGAGCCATCAAAATGCTCGGATTTGGCGATCATATTTCAGAATCCATTACGCACTTCATTGGCTACTTCAGCACCTCGATTGAAGCAATGAAGATGCGCCTTGAATATCGTGAATTCAAAGCTGCACCGGATGCTCCGCAACCTCATGGCGAAATATTAGCTGTCGAAACAGATCCGCAAATGCAACTGGCACTTGGCGGATTTACCCCCGATGTGAACTATCTTCCCGCGCCATGGGCACCCTTGGGAAGCGCTGTTTTACCTTGGGTAAATGTTGAGCCGATTGATGTGCAATTGCACGGGCACAATCTTCATCATAAGGCCGCTCCAATACATTCTTCCGGCCTTGGCAATGGTCAATCATTGGAGCAAGGTCCGTTTAACAGGCCAGCGCCTCCTGAAACATCGATGGTGCTTCAGCAAACCAGCCATATGCAGGATAACGACATTATCGTCATGGGAGACCACTCTGCTGTTGGCCTGCTCTGGGGTGATAATTCGGGATTGGCCGCTCTTTCTGTCGATGCCTTGCTTTTTTCAGACTCATTTTCCCACGAAGTGCCGGAAACCGGTGCGGGAATGGCGGAGTTCTTCAACCAACAGCGCGCTAGCATGGGCAGCGCGGGAGACACGCTAACCGGTTCACCGGGCACGACCGTGGTCACATCTTCGCTGGAAGGAACCTATCTTAACGGGAGCAAGGTTTCAGCGGCGCCTTTGCTTGATGATTACAAGCCGGCACAATTAGACACGACGAACAGTCCGGTGGCTGCGACAGGCCATCAGACGATGGTCATCAATGGGAGCGATATTGTCGGCACCGTTACACTGGAGGCTGGCTCAAATATTCTGGTCAATGAGGTTGTGCTCAACAATACCGGAACGTCCGGCGCTCATTTCGCGGTCGCTGGCAACTATTATAATATCAACGCCATAATCCAGACCAATGCCTATAGCGACAGTGACAGTTTCAGCAATGGGTTTGCTGGCCAACAGCAATTGAGCCAGCCCTCTACCAATGCAATGAATATCGCAAATTTTATCTCCCATACCGGGCAGGTACAGATGCCAGCCGCAACAGGCGAGGCACCCATTTTTCCGCAAAACTGGCAGGTCACCGTCATGAACGGAGACCTGATGCAGATGAACTGGATATCACAGTATAATTTCCTCTCGGACAATGACGCCCATGTGCTCACCTCGACAGGTTCGTACACGACGATTACAACTGGCTCGAATGGAATGCTCAATACTGCTTCATTCGCCAATCTGTGCAGTTCCTACGATTTGGTCATTATTGGCGGCCATCTTTATAGCGGCAATCTGATCTTTCAGACGAATGTGCTTTTCGATAATGACACGCTGACCTCTGGCGGCGGGGCAGGTGCCTATAGCGGAAAACTATCCACCAGCGACAATCTTTTATGGAACTCGGCAAGCATCCAGAGCGGAGGCGTATCAAACTGGGCTACCGGCCTTCCCGATCATTACAGGGAGGCGATAGATGGTTTGGCGAGCGGCAATTTCAGGATGCCGGACGGTTTTCATACGGACCTGGCGCTTCAAGGCATTGCAGGCCTCAAGCTTCTATACATTTCAGGCAATGTCTATGATCTCAATTATATCAGCCAGACCAATATTCTCGGCGATTCCGATTATGTCGCCCAATATGAAGATGCCCTTCTGGCCGCATCGCATGACACAGTCTGGGATATCAGCACCGGTTCGAATGCCTTGATCAATATAGCAACAATCGCCGATGCCGGACATGGCAATGGAACCTCCTATGCGGGTGGCGGGGTATATTCAGACTCCATTCTCATTCAAGCAGAGATCATCGCCAAGCAACCCGGACATGAGGCCGTTCAAGTCCAGCCGCTTGCAAACGAAGTCGTCGCCTTTCTCGATGACGACGCTGTGCAGCCGCAAACGACCGATCACGCACCCATTCACCTGTCGGATACGACGCACTCGGTGGATGTGATGCAGACAGCTCTCGCCTAAAATAAAAAGAAAATCTGGGGGGATGTGAGGATAATGAAGTATGACGAACAGGCTGACTTGCGGGTGATCTCGCAGCAGTCGAGGCAAGCGTTAAATACCCGCGAGCAAGAACGAATTGAGTTTGATGCTTTACTTGCTGAAATGGAAAATTCCATTTCACAAGTTGCCGCCGAAGTGATTGACAGGGAACCAGAGGACACACCCTCTCCAGAAAACATCGGCGATGGCAAGGAAGCAGCGCCAGAACTTGATGCAACCCCATCCGATCCATCGAAGCGCAGTGATACGGTCGTTCAGCCGGTCATTGTTGGGGAAGGCCTTAATAAAGTCATTGAGGCAGATCGCGGAGTTCCGCCGCCAAGGGAAATCGGCTCTGGCGGCAATGGTTCCGGCAATGATAGTATGGTCGGAAACGGCGGCAATGGCGGAAGTTTCCACAAACGCGTAGCAACCGCGAATTTTGCCGATAGCTTCAAGAATGGCGTCAATGCTGTTCGGCGAAACCTTATGATTGCCATGGGCTTTACCGTCTTTCTGAATATCCTCGTCTTGGCAATTCCGATTTATCTGTTTCAGATATCCGACCGCGTCCTTACCAGCCGTTCAACAGATACGCTTGTCATGCTCACCGTGGTCATTGTGGGCGCCGTGCTTGTTCAGGTCATTCTCGATGCTGTCCGGCGATTCATTCTCATGCGGACAGCGGTCGAAGTTGCCGTGCAACTTGGCGCGCCGATCTTAAGTGCTGCGGCGCGTGCGTCGCTGCATGGCAATGGCAAGGATTACCAGGTGCTCGGCGATCTTCAGCAATTGCGGTCTTTTCTGACATCAGGCACCTTGCTGTCATTTTTTGATGCGCCGATTGCCCCGATATTTCTGCTGGCCGTTTTTCTGATCCATCCTCATCTCGGCTATATCGTAATCCTCTCATCTTTGCTGCTGGTTATAATTGCCTTCATAAATCAGCGGGCCACCGCTGCTTCCTTTGCTGAGGCAACAAATTACCAAAGCCGGGCAATGCTTCATCTCGACTCCATGTCGCGCAACTCGCAAATCATCAATGCCCTTGCGATGATCCCTGAAGCTGTGCGCATTTGGGGGCGCGATATGGCTGGCTCGTTGAAATCACAAGTCAGAGCCCAGGACCGGAACATCATCTTTGCGGGTATTTCCAAAACCTCTCGCCTGTTGACGCAAGTGGCAATGTTGGGATGGGGCGCGCATCTTGCGATTGATGGCCAACTGACCGGCGGTATGGCGATTGCAGCCTCAATTATCGCAGGCCGTGCGCTGGCGCCAATCGAAGGCGCAATTGAGGGCTGGAACAGTTTCATTCAATTTCGCTCAGCCTTTGGCCGCATCCGGAATCTTCTGCAAAACTCACCGCTCAATCTGGAGCGCCTGCGGCTGCCTGATCCTCAAGGGCGGCTTGATGTTGAGCGTATTCTTTACGTTCCGCCGCCCAATAAGAAGGTAATTTTGAACGGCATTTCATTCACGCTGATGCCCGGGGAATCCATGGCTGTCATTGGAAATTCGGGTGCAGGCAAAACCACATTGGGCAAGATGCTTGTCGGGTCCATTCTCCCGACTTCGGGGAGCGTGCGCCTCGATCTGATGGATTTGCGCAATTGGGATCAACGCCAGTTCGGTGAGAATATCGGCTATCTGCCGCAGGATGTTCAGCTTTTCCCCGGTACGATCAAAGCCAATATTGCGAGAATGCGTGAAGATGTGAGCGATCAATCCATTTTTGATGCGGCTGTGCTGGCGGATGTCCACGAGCTTATTGCGACCTTCCCGCAAGGATATGAGACAGTTGTTGCAGCTGATGGTTCGCCTCTTTCGGGCGGGCAAAAACAACGTATCGCCCTTGCCCGCGCTTTCTTTGGCAATCCTACTCTTGTGGTGCTGGATGAACCAAACTCCAACCTTGATCAGCAGGGCGACATTGCACTGACAAAAGCGCTGTATCATGCAAAAAAGAACAAGATAACTGTCGTAACCATCACACAGCGCCCTGCGCTTCTAAGTTGTGTCGATAAGATCATGGTTCTGAACAATGGCACGGTGACCATGTTCGGCACACGTGAGACCGTGATGGAAGCACTCTCTAAAAAGAACAAGCCCAGAGAACCTGTTGTGACAATTCAGGCGGGTGAATGACAATGGGAGCAAGAAAAATGGCAACCGCCAGCATGATGAATAATCTCGAATGGTATGATGGCGTTCCGCGATCAATCAGGCCTTACAGCAAACTCGGCCTTGCTTTGGTTGTCGTCTGTTTTGGCGGCTTTGGCACTTGGGCTGCAACAGCTCCGCTGGCGGCTGCCGTCATTGCGCCAGGAAGTTTCGTTGCAACGGGCAAAAACAAAGTCGTTCAGCATTTGGAGGGCGGCATCATTAAAGAATTGCTGGTCCGGGAAGGTGATCGCGTCCGCAAGAATGATGATCTTGTACGGCTTGATGAAACCGCCGCAAAGGCAAATTCCCAGCAATTGTTTTTACGAAGAGCGCGGCTCGAAGCCATATTGGCGCGACTTCATGCGGTTGTGCGCGGTGAAGAGCGATACCAGCCGCCAAAAATCATTCTGGACAATATGGGCAACCCGGAAATACGCGCTGTCAACGACAGTCAAAGCGATAATTTTGATGCTGCCCATGCCAAATATGCCAATGAATTACAGATGATGGAGCGCAATATTTCCGCGCTGCAATTCAGGCGCATTGGCCGCAACGCTCAAATTGAAGCGACGCAGACGCAGGTCAAATTGCTGAAAGCCGAATATATGTCGAAATTTACTCTCTTCAAGAAAGGCTTGATGGCCAGATCCGAGGTGAGCGTCCTTGAGCGGGCCGTTGCCAATGGTGAGGGTGACATTTCCCGCCTGCAAGCGGAAATCATGGAAGTGAACGCCCAGATCGAAAAATTTCAAAAAGAGATGATCCAGACCAAGGATACCGAGAAACAGGCGGCTCTCGATGAGATACAAAGTGCCGAGGCGGAGCTTGATACGGTACGGGAACAAACCCGACAGGCCGAAAGTATTTTGAACCGCACGCTGATCAAGGCGCCGGTTTCAGGGACAATTATCCGGCTATATTACCATACGGCGGGCGGTGTTATTGAAAGCGGCAAGCCGATTATCGAAATCCTGCCTACTGGCGTGCCGCTGATCATTGAGGCGCAGATACCGCGCATGCAGATCGACGAAGTGAAAGAGGGGCAAGAGGCCCATATTCGACTGAGTGGTCTTAATCAGCGCACAACGCCCATTATCAATGGCCGCGTGGATTATGTCTCGGCTGACTCAATGGCGGATACAACGGCAGGGCAGAAACAGGACATTTACATAGCCCGGGTCAGCATACCTGCTGATGAACTGGCGCGTATCCACGGCTTCACCCCTACACCAGGTATGCCGGCTGATATTCTCATCCAAACCCATGAGCGTACATTCTTCGAATATCTGGCAAAGCCGGTTATCGACAGCATGTCGAGGGCATTCAGGGAAAGCTGATCAGGACTTATGCACAATGGGAGCGGTGTGATGCAGCTTTGGCTGCATCACTTTATCGCTGCCTGCGCGTGATTGCCGGTTTATAACTGGAAACACGGCGACCGCGGCGGCACCTGAGAGCACATAGAAGAGCATTCCCAGATCATAAACAGTGCTTACCAGAAATGCCGCGATCAGGCTCGCGCCGAGGCCAGAGCGTATGGCGCGGACAATGTGGCGCTCGACGGTTCCTTTGCGAAAGATCGACCGGCGAAACAATGTTGAGAGAGTAAATATTGCGAAACATAAAAGTCCGGGCAGGCCGACATTCGAAAGCAACACAAAAAGATAGCTGGACGCTCTTGCCCCGCCAACCCCGACACCCAGACCGTAACTGTCAATGAAATTGGACCAGGCTACTTCATTCCAGTGACCGCGCTCTCTTCCTGAAGCACTGTCGAGTTTGCCGAACAGGCTTTCATCCAGAAATGAGCCTATTGCCTCAACAAGGGTAGGGGACAGGACAGCAACGAGAAGGACAACCGCGACAGCGCACAAACCGCCTGCATAGAGGATCAATGGCTTGCGCATCTTTCCGCCCTGTAATGTTGGAAGGACAGACTGAACAGTCAGCATGACAAGAACGAAGATTAATCCGACATAGGCAGTGCCTGAAGTGGAAAGAGCAAGCAGAACGAAAAATGCCAGAGCAAACATGCCGGATAAAAATGGCCGCACATGATCAAGGTAGAGGCTGGCAGCTATGGAAAAAAGGATGAGCGTGAAGCTGGCAAAGCTGGACGATTCTGGAAAGGTTGCCGAAATACGCTTCAAGCCACCCATTTCCACATTGGTCATCAATGAATAATTGGCCGTATGAATGAAATTGAGAAAGTCCATGGGGCCAGTGGCAAATGTAACAAGATCTGCCAAAGCAAACAGCACATTCAGACTGCATAATATGAAGAAGGCTGTGAGGAAATGTTGATAGGCATTACGCATGCGAAAGTAAGCAAATGAGGCGGCAAAACATGCAATACCTCCCAATGCATAGACTGTTTGCGTGATATGTGTGCTGGAGAAGCTTAACGGGTTAAGCGCAATTCGACTAAGGCCAGCGGGAAGGCGCTGCACGACCATTGTTTCGGTAATCCCTGCCATCAGCCTTGGAAAAAACAGCGTGGCGACAAGACCGTAAATGATGAGCAGCAGCAGCCAAAATCCGGTGCTGGGATAGAGCAGGCTGCTGATGGCTGGACTGAACCCGGTGATGCGCACGACCCGCAGAGCGAAGAACACCATGAAGGCATTGGCAACAAGGATGGAGGCGCCACCCAAGGCTGGCAGGGTCACTGCGGCCGCCGCTCCAAATAATGTTAAGACAACCATGCCATAAAGGGCGTATCGGGGCTGCATGAACTGCACAAGCACGCCGAACAAAATAACGCAAACGCCGAAAAAATTGGTTGCCATGGCCTATCTCACTGGCTCTGGTTTTCTGTTACCCGATCCTGTCGGATAATGTCCTGAACGACTTTGAAAGCTGCTTTCGGCTTTCCGACGCGCCAGCCATTTTTGCCATCGCTATCAAGCTGAACCAACCCCATATAAGCCTCAAAATCCGGCGCCCAATATGTTTCATCCATCAGCTCGTAAATATGCGCGGCCTCAATAGGGTAGAGTTTGCGCAAGCGCTGGAGCAGTTCCATCGTCGCTTTTAAACCGTCAGCCTGAGCCGCTTCACTCTCCATACTGCCTTTGGGATGATTGAACTCGGTTACCCAGATTGGCTTTCCATATTCCGCCAAGGCCTTGAAGGCCCATTCCGGGTCCTGGCCATAAAGATGCCAGACTGAAATATCCCAATTGATCCCGCTTTGTTTCATGCGTTGAAAAGCGCCAATATGGCCCCAGCCAGCGGTGCCCATGGCCGTGCGGTATTTGCCGCCAGCCTGCTTCATACCGGCATCAAGACCGCGCATGACAGCGGCGACTTTCTCCCAGCGCGGTCCGTAATAATCGAGAGGATAGAGCCCGCCCGCCGGTCCCCACTCGCAAGGATATTGCGTGCCGTCATCACGCATCTCACAGGGCTGTATGATGGCAAAGTTTTCAAGCTCATTGCCGAGTTCCCATATATTAACCTGAGCCCCCAACAGTGCCGCAGTTTCATAGGCAAGGGTTTTGGAAGTTGAATAGATTTCTTCTGCGGTTGCCGCATTCAGATCCAGCTTCGGCGTGAATACGGGCAGTATCTCCACGTCGCTCGCCTCGGCGAGGTCAACCAGTTTTTTCAGCCTTGGAAGTTGATCAAGGGTTTGCACATCGACACGGTAGGATCGCACACCCAAAGCCTTTAAAGCAGTTACCTGCTCCTCTAGGGTAACACCATGATAAGATGCCAGTGGGTGACCATTCACGCCCCAGATGAAGCCTTGTTCAAGTGCTCTTAGGCCGGGTGTCGTAAAAGCAAAAATTGCCGATAGGACCACTGCTGCAAGAAGGGGTTTCCACATCGCCATGGCCCGATCTAGTCGCCGTGGAAACCGGCTATGGGCGCAACCAATTGCGGTCCAAGGTGCAGATAGCGGGTTGCTTTGCGCTTTGCGCGAATATCTCGCCAGACGCGCGACACCTGATCTTCGGTCAAATGAGCCGAAGCTGCTGTTACCGACACCGGCAATGATTCATTCAAGCCGTACAGGCATTGATCCATCTGGTGATAGGGAAGGGCAAAGTAGAATTCTTCCTGCGTTTGCGCCAATTGGTAAGTATCGGTGGTTGGCGGCCGCGATGTGATCTCTTTTGGAACGCCGAGATAGGTCGCAAGCTGATAGACCTGCGATTTATACAAATGGGCGATCGGCTTGAGATCAGCTGCGCCATCACCATTTTTAACGAAGAAACCTTGATCATATTCCAACAGGTTTGGCGTGCCGATGACAGCATAATTCATGCGATCCGCATGGTAATATTCAATCTGCTTGCGGGTTCGCTGTTTCATATTGGTTGCGGCAACAATGCCGAGATAGACCGAGCTTGGCATTCGCAACTTTTCAGTGGTTCCGTCTGGGCGCTGCAAAACCAGTGATGAAATATTGTAGCCTTCATTCGCCAGCGCATTGGCAATCACAATCTTGGAAGCCCACCCCGGACCAAACTCCGGCTCGATTTCTTTGATGAACGCGTCACGCCGCGCATAGCACCCCATTGCCTCCAGCGCAGGCCCGATATCTTCTGTGACGCTTTCCAGACCAAAAGTTTCAGCCACCAGCTTGCCAAGGCGCAGACTATCAGGATCGGAATCATTTTCAGGCATGAACAGACAAAGCACATTTTGTGCGCCGACAGCTCTTGCAGCAAGCGCCGCACAGATGCTGGAATCGACACCACCTGACAGACCGAGAACAAATCCGCGCCGGCGTAAATTATGCCTGACCTGTTCGCGCATGGCAGCAACGATCCGGTTTGTTTCTGCTTCCGCATCAATAGTCAGCGAAATAAGCGACACACCGCTTTTTGCCGGGTTTGCATGATTGTTCATGTTTAACTCTCCTGTGCTTCGGCAGCCAGCCTGCGGCTCACCTTGCCAGTGTCGGTTTTCGGTAGGCTTGCACGAAACTCCACGGATTTCGGGACCATGAAATCTTCAAGGTTTTTGGCGCAGAAACGGATGATTTCACGCTCGGTTAGCGTTGAATCGCCAAGGACTACAATCGCCCTTATCGCTTGTCCAAGCACGGGATCATCCACGCCAATAACCACGGCTTCGGCGATGCCCGGGCAAGCGTGAAGGGCGGCTTCGACTTCCTTGGGAGCGACCTTTTCACCTCGCGTTTTTATGATGTCGTCCTTGCGTCCGACAAAATAAAGATAGCCATCCCGATCCATGGAAAAGAGATCGCCCGTATAGAGAACTTTTTCCCATGGGTTGGGGCCGGGGCGTAACATTCGGGTGGTTGCTTCCTCATTTTCCCAATAGCCCTGCATGACATGCGGGCCGCGAATGACAAGCTCACCGACAGTGCCCGGCTCCACGACTTTGCCTTCATCATCGACGACAAATGCTTCAGTGTTCGGGATGGCAATGCCGACTGATCCGGGGCGATGATCCAACTGTTCAGGTGGCAGGTAAGTGCAGCGTTTGCACTCGGTCAAGCCATACATGGAGTAGAGGCGAACGCCGGGGAAAAGCTCGCGCAAACGGGCAATATGGGCGGGCGGCAGTGCTGCCGCCGTATTGGTGATATAGCGCAAGTCCGGCAGAAATCCGGGTTCCATATCCCGCATTTGAAGGATGAGTGCGGCCATGGTCGGCACCAGAGGAAAGCCCGTTACATGCTCGCGGCGCATGACATCAAAAATCGCCTGCGGGAAACTGAACGATGCTTCAAGAACAAGCGTCGCGCCGCTGCGTATCGTCATAAACAGTTGATAAAGTCCATAGTCAAAGGCAAGGGGCAGGACATTGAGGATAATGTCGTCTTCGACATTTTGCACATAAGTGGTGATCGAAGTGGCGGCAGCTTCAATATTGCGGTGGTTCATCATCACGCCCTTGGGCCGCCCCGTCGATCCTGACGTGTAAATGAGCATTGCAAGGTCCACATCGATACCTCCATGAACAACCGGATGCCGCTCGACTTGCAACATTTGCGTGAATGAGTGCGTTCCTGGTTGAACGGATTCGTCATTACGGCTGGCGATGATCAGCTCGCATGCGGTGTTTGATCCAATCGCTTCAAGAGCGATGGGGACCAGTTTTTCCTGTGCGATAATTGCTCTGGCTCGGCAATTTTCAATAATATAGGCCAGCTTATCTGCCTTTGTTGAGGCATTGATCGGACTGAAAACAGCGCCTGCCTTCAAGATCGCGTAGATGGCGACCGTTGCCTCCCAGCAATTATTCATAAAGACCAGCACACGATCACCGCGCATAACCCCTTGTGACCAAAGCGATGCAGCCAGGCGATCAGAAAGATCATCAAGTTGCGCATAACTCAGTCGCTTGTCGCCTGCGACGAGAACAGTTTTTTGGTCCAATCGTTTCGCCGTTTGGCGAAGAATGTCCTCGATCCGCATGATTGGCTCACCCTTTCCGCTCAAGCAACCGACTGATGCAGAATGGTTTTGTTTGCCACATAGCGCGCAATGCTGGAGATCGAATCGAGATTGGAGGGAACGATCTCTGCGTCCTGAACACTGATGTGAAATGTATCTTCCAGATAGGTCACGAGTTCGAGGACGCCGGTAGAGTCGATAATGTCGGTTTCGATAAGGGATGTCGTGTCATCAAGTGGATGGCTGGTGTCGCCGAACAGGTAGTTTTCGATGATGAAATCCCTGATCTGAGTTTTAAGGTTCGGTGTCATTTTCTTTCCTTTCATTCAGCGGCGACAGCGTGCCGCTGCGTTTGCGCCGTAAATATCTGGTGCCATAATTGGGTCGAGAGAATTCCAACAAAGGCGGAGTTGTCCCGATATCCTTCCAGGCCGCCGCCTGTGCCTTTCGCAACGAGTTTTGCCACAGCAGCCGGGTTAAACAGGCCCGTATCCGCAATGGTTTCCGTGCCCATGCAATTGCGAACATAATCGGGCATTTTGCCCGCCGTGAATGAGCGGCTATCGGGTGCGCGATAGGGCTGTTTGGGCCGTGCCGTGATTGCTTCAGGCACAAGATCGCTTACAGCCCGTTTCAGAATATGCTTCTCCACAAGCCCTTTGAGTTTCATCGCGGCGGGAATGCGTGATGCAAATTCAACCAGACGATGATCGAGGAATGGGAAGCGGCCCTCAAGCCCGTGGGCCATCGCCATTCGATCACTCTGGCAATTGAGAATATAGCCAGGCAAGAGGAGTGATGTTTCCAGATATTGCGCCTGATGCAACGGATGCCATCGGGCGAATTCCTTCGGCAGTCCCGAGGCAAGATCGTCGGCAGCGTCATACCCCTTCAACGCGGCTCGCAGGTCCGGGGAGAAGAACATCTTCGTTGCCGCGGTGCCCCGAAACCTTGGACGATGCGAGTATAAAGGGTCGCTGACAGCATCAAGGCCAGTGCCGAAAAATGCCGCCAGATATTCCGGCGATTGCTGCTTCAAACCGCTGAGATAAGGATAGAGCCTGCGGAACAGATGTGGGCGTATCCGTGATTTTGGCTGGGCAGCACAGAAACGGCGAACCTTTGCTTCACGAAACAGGTCATAGCCGGCAAAGACCTCATCAGCGCCTTCGCCTGTTAGAACGACCTTATAGCCTTCGCTGCTGGCAAGATGCGACAGAAGATAAAGCGGCGCGGGTGCTGTACGCAAGACAGGCCGCTCCGTATGGGCAATTACCGAAGGAAAGATATTTGCTATGTCGTTTCCGCTGCATGTCAGCGCGGAATGGTGCGTGCCCAGCGCATTGACCATCTGTGTTTGATACGCAGTCTCGTCATGCTCTGCCGAGTCAAAGCCGATGGAGAAGGTGCGCAAGCGACCCGGTACAATCTTTGCAGCGATGGCAGAGACTGCCGAGGAGTCCAGCCCACCTGAAAGATATGAGCCGACAGGAACATCTGCCCTTAAACGAATGCGTGTAGCATCGGTCAGGAGATGCAGAAGTTCTTCGGACACATGATCTTCGGACCGGGACAAAGCCATGCTGTCATGATCAGGATATTGCAATTGCCAATAGGGCACAGTTTTGGATGTTTCACCTTCCACGAGCATTAAATGCGCGGGTTGCAATTCAAAAATATTCTTGAAGATCGTACGCGGAGCAATCGGCGCCCAGAGCGTGAAAATCTGATCCAAAGCATATTCATCGACTTCAGCTTCGATACCAGGAATGGTGAGAAGTGACTTGGCTTCAGAGGCGAAATACATAGTGCTATTGTGCCAGGTGTAGAATAGGGGCCGCACGCCCATGCGGTCACGTGCGAGCATCATCCGGCGTCGTTTTTGATCCCAAAGCGCAAAGGCGAAATCACCATTAAGCTTCTTGACGCAATCGGGGCCCATTTCTTCATAGAGATGAAGAATAACTTCTGTATCGCTGGTTGTGCGAAATATATGTCCTTGCGCAATCAGATCATCGCGCAGTTCTACATAGTTGAAGACTTCGCCATTATAGCTGATGACAAGATCGCCGCTGGCATTCTTCATGGGTTGTTGGCCATCGCCAAGCCCTACAATCGAGAGACGCATATGACCAAGACCAGCATTGTGATCGGTATAAATTCCGTTTTCATCAGGGCCGCGATGTGAGATTGCGCCGATCATCGGACCAAGGACTGAACGCCCGTTCTGAACTGCGCCTGTTGAGGCGAAATAGCCTGCAATTCCACACATAATTGGCCCCCAATGACCGTAGCTGCGAGGTATGTTCCCCGCTTTGAATACAGTCATTGAAGCGTATAATATGGTCCTCTTGGGTCAATAAATAATTGGATTTAAAGAGCAGGCCAATACTAGTTATATTCGGATTGTAGGAGGTATATTCGTGTTTTCTCAAAGCGCAGATCCGATATTAAAGTATAACACTCATAAATGCTTCCGAACATCGAAAAATGACTGTAAACTTGTGGAAAACTGCGCCAAATACGCCGAATTTATTACGATAAATCCATGATTGATTAATTGCCACCTACCCGCAGCTACACGATAATAGTGTGAAATAATAAATTGTGGGGCAGCAAAATGGGCGCGGAGTTTACGTGGGCGATCAAGAGGATATTGCGCAAAATCGCAGCGGCGGCAATGATCTTTTCGGTCGTTGCAGTGCCGTTCCCAGTCTATGCCGATGGTGACTACAAACTCGCTCCCTATACGCGATTGCGACTGACTGTTCTGGAGTGGATTGCCTCACGGGGAGAGTACCGGGAGTGGACCGCCCTCAATGGTGAATATGTTGTGTCGGACCAGGGAACTGTTCTCCTGCCACTGATCGGCACGATGGAGGTTTCGGCACTGGATGCGTCTTCGGCGGCAACCGAAATTTCCAAGCGGATTCAGAAAGTCACTGGCTTGGTCACCATGCCGAACGTGGCCTTACAGGTCGTGGACTACCCTGCAATTTTTCTCGTTGGCAATGTCGAGCGTCCCGGCGAATACAGGTTCAGACCGGGTATTACGGTCTTGCAGGCCGTTGCTCTGGCCGGTGGCCGGTATCGCCCAAGGGAAGAGGCGCGCACGGTTGAGCAGATTCAATATCTCGGCGAATTGCAAACCGTTCATGGCGAAATGGTGCGAACACTCGCCCGTGTTGCGCGCCTCAAAGCTGAGGTGGCGGGGGCTGCGGAAATTCAATTCCCCGACACTCTTTCCGACTTGGCCGATGGACCGAGCGTGCAATCCATCATTGCCGAAGAACGGGCGATTTTTGACACACAGTCGAATGGATTAAAGCGCCAACTCACCAATCTCGACGAATTACAGGCGCTTTTTTCCTCTGAAATTGAGGTTTTGCAGGAAAAAGTGACCGGCCAGGAAAAGCAGATAAAGCTGATAGATGCTGAACTTGAAGCGGTCAAACCGCTGGTCGAGCGTGGCATTGCCACGACCTCCCGCCAATCGGATTTGCAGCGAATTCTTACCACCTTGCAGGCCGACAGGCTTGATCAGGTAACTGCAATCATGCGTGCAAGGCAAAATATCAGCCAGGCGAGCCGCGACGCTCAAAATCTGATCAATCTGCGTCAGACCACGGCAACGACAGAACTTCAGACAGCGAAGGCTGCCTTGGATCAACTGAAGATAAGGCAAGATACAGCCGAACGGCTGCTCGTTGCAGCAGGATCAATCCTGTCCGGCAAGACGAAGCCGGGTGAGAGACAAGAGCCCGATCTGGTTTTCACCATCACCCGGACGACTGCCGCTCAACCAATCGAGATTGCAGCAAATGAGGATACGATATTGGTTCCGGGGGATGTTGTGCGGGCTGCTCTCAACGTTCGGTTTGCCCAAAAATCCGCCGCTAATGATCCAAAGCAAGGCTCTGTCGACACAAGCGGACCCATTGCTTTGCCAAATCCGCTCAACGCTGCATCGACACAGGTTAAAACGACCCAATAAGAGATCGTGGACAATAAAATGGTCAAACAAAAACAAAATACCGGACAGGCCGATGAATTTCAGGCCGATGCCAATTTGATTGGAATGAGTGACATAGTTGGTTTTCTGCGGCGGAACTGGCGCTTTATCAGCGCGTCCATTATCGGGTCAGTATTGGTCGCTATCAGCTATCTTGCCGTAGCGGAGCCGGTTTTTACCGCCACTGCGCGCATCGTCATTGATCCGGAACAGGCGCGCATCGCCTCGCAAGATGCTGTTGCAGGGACGATCGTGATCGAAACGGGAGAGGTCGAAAGTCAGGTGGAGATTATCCGCTCTGAGGCCATTGCCAAGAGCGTCATTGAGCAACTTTCCCTGACCGAAGACCCTGAACTTCAGGACGATAAGAGCCTCTTTTCCAAAATTGCCTTCTGGCGATCGGATGAAGTAAAGGTTGTTGAACCTGAATTTGCCATGCGCAAGACAGTTGCCGGTTTCCTGGAGCGATTGCGTGTCTGGCGGGTAGGGCAATCCTACGTGCTTGATGTTGCCTATAATTCCACAGACCCGGTTAAAGCTGCGGCTGTCGCAAATGCTACGGCGCTTGCCTATATCAAATCTGGTCTTGATGCAAAAGCATCCGCAGCGAAAAGCGGTGCCGGATGGCTTGAGACCAGACTTGCGGAAATCAGCGGACAGGCCAATGCGTCAGCGCGGGCGGTAGAGGATTTCCGCAATCAGAACCAGATATCGCAGGCGGGCGCAACCTCGCTTGATGAACAGCAGTTGACCGAGGCCAATGTTCAGCTCTCCAGAGCGAAAGCCGATACTGCGGCAGAGCGAGCCAAGCTTGCGATGATCAACAAGTTCCTTCAATCGGAAACCTATGTGGACGGATATGTCGATGAAGCATTGCGCAGTCCGCAAATTACGGCATTGCGTGAGCGGTTGAACACCGCTTCCACTCAGCTTGACGAGCTGAAAGGGCGGTATGGTGAAAATGGTCCAGCAGTGCAAGCGGCACAGCAGGAGATCGCACGCCTGAAAGGGGAAGTGCGGCAGGAACTCGTGCGGATCGGACAGGTCTATAAATCGAATGTCGAAGCGGCCGAGCGCCGCGAGCAATATGTGAACGATCAATTGCAGGTCACGATTCAGTCCGGTCTCAGCAAGGGCATGGCACGTGTTCAATTGGGGGAGCTTGAAAGCCGGGCAAATACCTATCGGCAAATGTATCAAAGCCTGATGCAGCAGTTGATCAGTGCTTTGCAGCAGGAGTCTTTCCCTGTTGGCGACTCCCGGCTGGTCTCCTCGGCTGCAATACCGCTTGGCAAGACATGGCCCAAGGGATCGCTGGTTCTCGCGCTGGCTGGCGTGCTTGGCGGACTTGCGGGCCTTGCCTATTCAGCCATTCGTGAAGTCAGCGACCGCCGCATCAAGACGGAAGGCCGTTTGCGGCGCGAACTGGGTTTGAGCAGCCTTGGAACATTGCCATTCGTGTCAGCGGGACCGATTTCAAAGACAGGGCCGCAAGATCAATATCAATTGCTGAACTTCGTTCTCGATCATCCAAATCATCTCTTTTCAGACGCTGTACGCAACACCAAAGCTTCGCTTGATCTGATCATGCGGCGGCAGGGCGCGAAAGTCGTTGGCATAACATCGGCGCTGCCGGGGGAAGGCAAGACAACAGTTGCCAGCAATCTTGCGCAGCTCTATGCCGCGACTGGCTCAAGAACAATGCTGATTGATACATGCGCCGCCAACCCGACACTTACCCGGCTTTTCACAACGGTTACCCAGCCGCAGCAGATAATCTCAACCGATGTGGTGGAAAGCCACCGCAAGATTGACCTGCCCAAGGATAAAACCCGCCGTGATGAAAGAACGCTGCGGAAAGTCGAAAATGTAAGAGCTGAAGAACCCTATCCTTCCGTATCGGTGATCACGCCGCCCGCTTTGATGGGAGCGGACGAGATAACCCACAATTCGAGTCAGGCCTATCGCTATCTCAATCTTCAGGCGCTTGAGAACCATCTCGACAGACTGCGCGACCAGCACGATATTATCATTCTCGATCTGCCTGACCTGACCACCAGTGCAGATGCCAGAATCGTCAGCGTTATCGTGGACTGCGTTATTCTCACAGTAGGCGACCGGCAGAATGTAACGCTTGATGTGCTTGGGGCGGCAATTGGCAGTTGCAGCGGCATCAATCCGGATGCAATCGGTGTCGTTTTCAACACGCCGCGCCATCCACGCACAACCGCGCCGAAGGCTTCACGCGCATGGACAAACCAGGCCGATAATTCTTGCGCGTCATTTCGGCGAAACTTCTCCAAACTTGCAGGCTGGATGATGCCTGTGCGGTGGAGCAAATCCTGATGTGTGAACCGAAACAGCGACTTAAAATTGCAGTGGGGATTCCGTCAACCGGGCGGGCAAATATATTGGCAGAAATGGTGCCTTTGATTGACCAGCAGAGCCGTTTGCCCGATCAGATTATTATCAGTACGCTCAAACCGAGTGATCTTCCGGAAAATCTGGGTGAAGGATTGAGCACCCCTTTGCAATTGATGCAATCAACCTCCGGTCTGGCCAAACAGCGCAATGATATCATCAAGGTGTCAGCAGATTTCGATTTGCTGCTGTTTCTTGACGATGATTTTCTCATGGCGCCTGATTATGTCGCCGAGGTCGAAAAGCTGTTCCTCGAACATGATGATATCGTCATATCGACCGGCAATGTTCTTGTCGATGGAATTGGAACTCCGGGAATTCAGGTGAAGGAGGGCGCCGTTCTGTTAAAGGCGCTTTTGGCGGATCCGGCCTCGCATCCCGACGGGTTGAAGGAGGTATATAATGGATATGGCTGCAACATGACGGTGCGGCTTGATATGATAAGGCGCAATAATATCTGGTTCGATGAGAATCTTCCGCTCTATTGCTGGCTTGAAGACGTCGATCTGAGCCGCTTGGCTGCCAAACATGGCCGGATCGTCAAATCAAACAAACAGCGGGGTATCCATCTTGGTGTGAAGAGCGGTCGGACCTCCGGCATCAAGCTTGGTTATTCGCAAATTGCCAATCCTTACTATTTGGCCAGAAAAGGCACTATGGTATTTTCCAAGGCGCTGGCGATGGCCTCCAGGAACCTGATTGCCAATATTGTCGGCAGCATCTCACCGGAAGCGTGGATAGACCGGAAAGGACGATTAAAGGGAAATGGATTGGCTCTCTTCGATCTTCTCCGCGGAAGGATTTCGCCCTCGGGCGTACTGGATGTTGAAAAGGCTGATTGACTATCCGGCAACACATCATGCCCTTGCCTGGGTGCTATTGCTATTAATCATGGTGATGACAGTGGGGCCGATTACCTTGCGTCCTGCAACCTGGATCGGGCCAAATGTCGAGCGGTTTTCCGCATTTCTGCTGCTTGGCATCGCATTCAGCCTGACCTATCCGAAACGGCTGATTTTTGTGGCGATTATTATAATAGTGTCATGCGGACTGTTTGAATATGCGCAGCATTTCATGCAGAACAGACATGCGGATATTGCGAATTTTTTGGTAAAAATTGCAGGCGCTGCCATTGGAATGGCGGCGGTTAAATGGTTTCGTTGAACGAAGTGAGACGGGGCTCGCTAGCTCCTGCCGGATTGAAACATGGGTCCGCCGCGCCAAGCGGGATAGCCATAGCCGTTAATAAGAACAAGATCGATGTCCGAAGCGCGTAAGGCTATGCCTTCGGCAATTATCCTGTCTCCCTCGGCCACCAGAGTGTCAATAATCTTAGCCATGATCTCGCCTTGTTCGAATGAGCGGCGCGCTATGTTCTTTTCTTGCGACACGGCTTCGATAAGCGTGGTTACAGCTGGATCGATTGATCTTTTGCCGCCATCATAAGCATAATAGCCCTTACCTGTTTTCTGACCAAAGCGTCCGGCTTCACATAAGCGATCGGCAATAGCCACATAACGTAGGGCAGGGTCGCGTTTTCCCGCATCGCGCTTGCGGCGAGCCCAGGAAATGTCCAGCCCCGCCAGATCGGTCACAGCATAGGGGCCCATGGGAAAACCATAGGCCTCGACAGCCGCATCAATTTCATGGGGCAGTGCGCCATCTTCAAGCATGAAGTCGCATTGCTGGCGATAGGCGGTAAACAAGCGATTGCCGATAAATCCTTCACAGACGCCGCTGACAATACCCAACTTGCCAAGGCGCTTTGTAACAGCAAGTCCAGCGGCGAGCACATCAGGAGCGATATTCTTGGTCCGCACCACTTCGACAAGGCGCATAATATTGGCCGGGGAGAAGAAATGAAGGCCAATGAAGCGACCTGGGTCTGGTATTACCGAAGCGATGCTATCCGGATTCAGATAGCTGGTATTTGTTGCCAGAATAGTATCTGGGCGAACAATGGAAGAAAGTGACGCAAAGAGTTCCTGTTTCACGTCCAGATCATCAAAGACTGCTTCAAGAACGAGATCGCATTGCGCAAAGGCAGACCGATCAAAATGAAAGCCAATACGCGAAAGCCTTTCTTCTTTTGCGGCTTCATTGATCCGCCCGGATTTCACCAAGCGATCATAGATTGCCTCAATCCGCTTGGCGCCCAAATCCATGGACTGCTTATCCCGCTCGACAATGACAATAGCGTATCCTGCATCGGCAAAGGCGACAGCTATGCCGGCACCCATGAGTCCGGCACCGGCAATCCCGACATTTTGGACGTGGCGGGGCGTCACGCCATCAAGATCGGGTAGTTTTGCCGCAAGGCGCTCTGCGGCAAAGACGTGACGAAGCGCAAGCGCTTGCTCTGAGCTGACCAGCTCAAGAAATTTTTCTCTTTCGAATTTCAGACCTTCTACGATTGGCAAATTGCCAGCATTATATACTGCTCGCGCGGCCTCTCCCGGCGATATCTGCCCGCGGGCCTTTCGTTCTATAGCGACGATCTGTGCCTCTACTGCCGCCTTGTCGAAGTCACGCACAGGCACGTGACCGGTCCGGCGTGGCTCTGTCTGGGCGAGCACTTTTGCAAATGTCAGTGCATCTGTAATCAGGTCATTTTCCGAGATGCGGTCAACCAACCCCAAATCAAGAGCTTTCTGCGCTGAAATACGCTTGCCGCTTGCCACCATATCAATGGCCTCGGACATGCCAATCAGTCTGGGAAGCCGCTGTGTTCCGCCAGCCCCTGGTATGATGCCAAGCTTTACCTCTGGCAGGCCAAGCTGCGCATCAAGCGACGCAATGCGGCCATGGGCTGCAAGTGCGATCTCAAGTCCCCCGCCTAAAGCCGTTCCATGAATGGCGGCAACCAGAGGCTTTGCGGAGTCTTCGATCAGTTGCACCAGATCATTCAGGAATGGTGGGCGAGGTGGTTTGCCAAATTCCTTCACATCCGCGCCAGCGACGAAAGTCTTGCCTTTGCACGCTATGATAATAGCTTCGATTGCTGCATCTGCATTTGCTTGTGCCAATGCAGTAACCAAACCCTCCCGCACCGCATGGGAAGTGGCATTTACCGGCGGATTATCGATCCAGATCAGGGCGATATTGTCTTGACGGTTCCAGCTAACAGACATCATCAATCCGGTACGACAGCAGTCGCCTGAATCTCGACAAGCGCTTCATCTTCGATCAGGCCTGAGACCTGCACCACGGCCATAGCCGGAAAGTTCCGTCCCATGGTGGCTTTATAGGCGGCGCCAATTTCCTTCAACGCTGCCGAATATGCCTTTCGGTCCAAAACATACCAGGTCATAGTGGTGACATGTTCGGGTCCGGCACCCCCTTCGCGCAAAATCGCAACGATGTTTTCGAGCGTTTGCCGCACCTGACCCGGCAGGTCTTTTGCTTCAAATTTGCATTGGCCATTCCAGCCGATCTGCCCCCCGACGAAGATGGTTCGCCCTCGGGCTTCCATTCCGTTGGAATAGCCGATTGGCCGCGCCCAGCTTTCCGGCTGCAAAACGCGATGTGGTGTTTTCACACTGGTCTGTTCAACGGTCTTGGTCATGCTTTTGCTGCTTCCGGTCAATTGGAGAATGCCGCAATGCCGGTTATGGCGCGGCCGAGAATTAGGGCATGGATATCATGCGTGCCTTCATAGGTATTGACGACTTCAAGATTGACCAGATGGCGCGCAATCGGGAACTCGTCGGAAATGCCATTGCCGCCCAGCATGTCGCGGGCATTGCGGGCAATTTCCAAAGCTTTGCCGCAGGAATTCCGCTTCAGGATGGACGTTAATTCGACCGGAGGTGATCCTTCATCTTTCATGCGACCAAGCCGCAGGCATCCTTGCAATCCAAGCGCAATTTCAGTTGCCATATCAGCGAGTTTCTTCTGGATCAGCTGATTTGCTGCGAGTGGGCGACCAAACTGTTTGCGGTCAATTACGTAACTGCGCGCAGTCTCGTAGCAGGACTCCGCAGCACCCAGTGCACCCCATGCAATTCCAAACCGCGCTGAATTGAGGCAGGTGAATGGTCCTTTGAGTCCTGTCACATGCGGGAGCATGTTTTCCTCCGGCACAAACACATCGTCCATCACGATCTGGCCGGTGATGGAAGCGCGCAGGCCAACCTTGCCGTGAATGGCAGGCGCGGAAAGCCCTTTCCAACCCTTTTCAAGTATGAAGCCTCGGATCAGACCGTCTTCCGTTTTGGCCCAGACGACAAACACGTCGGCTATCGGCGAATTGGAAATCCATGTCTTGGAGCCATTCAGCAGATAGCCGCCATCGACCTTGCGCGCCCGGCTTGCCATGGAGCCGGGATCAGAACCGTGGTCCGGTTCGGTTAGTCCGAAGCAGCCGATTTTTGTGCCTGCAATCAGACCCGGAAGATATTTCTGCTTCTGATCCTCGCTGCCGAAAGTATGAATCGGAACGATAACCAGTGAAGATTGTACGCTCATCATGGAGCGATAGCCGCTATCAATCCGCTCAATTTCCCGTGCGATCAAGCCATAGGAAACATAGTTTAGCCCCGCCCCGCCATACTCCTCCGGCACTGTTGGCCCAAGCAGTCCAAGCGCGCCCATTTCAGCGAAAATGGAAGGGTCGGTCTTTTCATGGCGGAACGCTTCCTGCACGCGGGGCAGCAGCTTGTCCTCGCCATAGGAACGTGCGGTATCGCGCACCATCCGCTCTTCCTCGCTCAATTGTGCGTCGAGATTAAACGGGTCCTGCCAGTCGTAATATGCTTTTGATCCATGCATGGGAATTATCCTGCCTTCTTGCCAGCGCTCTTCATCAGCTCGCGGCCGATGATGAGTTTTTGAACTTCGGTTGCGCCCTCATAGATACGTAGGGCACGAATCTCGCGGTAAAGACGCTCGGTAATTTCGCCAACCCTTACCCCGCGCCCGCCAAAAAGTTGCAGCGCCTGATCAATGACCCATTGGGCATTTTCCGTCGCCGTCAGCTTTGCCATTGCCGCTTGGCTTGTGGTTGGAAGCTTCTGAACATCACGCCGCCATGCGGTACGGAATGTCAGTAGCGCGGCAGCGTCGATTGCCGTGGCCATATCGCCCAGCGTGCTCTGTGCCGTAGGCAGATCGGAAAGCGTTGCCCCAAACATCTTGCGGTTTCTGGCATGGGCCACGGCCTCATCAAGTGCCCGCCGGGCAAAGCCTATGGCGGTGGCAGCAACAGATGGGCGGAAAATATCAAGTGTTCGCATTGCGATCTTGAAGCCTTCGCCAGATGTTCCCAGAATTTGCGAAGCGGGGATGCGGCAATTATCAAAGCGAATGCGGGCCAGCGGATGGGGTGCAATGGTTTCAATGCGTTCGACAATGGAAAAACCTGGCGTATCGGCAAAGACCACGAACGCCGAAATCCCGCGCGTGCCGGGAGCTTCTCCGGTACGGGCGAAAACCGTATAGATATCGGCAATCCCGCCATTGGAAATCCAGATTTTTTCGCCATCCAGAATGAAATCTTCGCCATTGCGGCGGGCGGAACAACTGAGCGCTGCAACATCTGAACCGGCATCCGGCTCTGATAATGCAAAGGCGGATATCAATTCGCCTTGCGCAATCTTCGGCAGGATTTTCTGCTTCAGTTCATGCGGACCGGCGAGGCTTATCGCGCCAGTGCCAAGCCCTTGCATGGCAAAGGCGAAATCCGCGAGCCCATCCTGATAGGCTAGTGTTTCCCTGATGACGCAAAGTGAGCGGCTGTCGATTTCTTCGCAGACGCCGCCAAATTCCTTTGGCACGCAATGGCGCAATATTCCGGCTGCGCCTAGCTGAGCGACCAGTTTTTTGCATGCGGAGTCGGTATTTGCATGATCGATTTCGCCCAACCCGCCGCCGGAGATGAAGCTATCGAGTTCGCTCGCCAGTATGCGTGCATCCTCGCCAAAGAACGGCCATTGCAAATGTTCGCGGGTCAGCATTCCTGCGGGTTTGGAAACCATCACCTAGTTCCCTTCGAACTGCGGTTTGGTCTTGGCTGCGAAGGCTTCAAAGGCCCGCCGGAAATCACCGGTTGCCATGCAGATTGCCTGCGCCTGCGCTTCGGATTCGATGATCTGGTCTATGCCCATGGCCCATTCCTGATCCAGCATCTTCTTGGTCATGGCATGGGCAAACCAAGGGCCATCAGCGACTGTTCGAGCAAAGCGCTGCGCTTCCCCAAGTAATTTGGGGCGCTCATGCAGGGCATTATAGAAGCCCCAGGCATGGCCTTCATTTGCCGTCATCGCACGGCCTGTAAAGAGCAGTTCGCTGGCGCGGCCTTGCCCGATAATGCGCGGAAGAATGCCGCAAGCGCCCATATCCGCACCGGCAAGGCCAACACGGGTAAACAGGAAAGCCGTTCTGGTTTCGGGCGTGGCGATGCGGAAATCAGCGGCCATGGCAAGGATCGCGCCCGCTCCGGCACAGATACCGTCAACTGCCGCAATAATGGGTTGCGGACAGGCCCTGATCTGGCGCACCAGATCCCCGGTCATGCGGGTAAAATCTAGAAGGTCCGGCATTGCCATGCGCGTCAGCGGTTCGATAATGTCGAAGACATCGCCGCCGGAAGAAAAGTTATTATCTGCTCCCGTCAACACAATTGCACGCACATCGCTTGCGCGGGCAAGGGAGCGGAACAGCTCGGTCAATTCCTCGTAGCTTTCAAAGGTGAGAGGATTTTTCTTTTCCGGGCGATTGAGCGTAATTGTGGCAACGCGGCCGTCATCATCCGTCTCAAACAGAAAATGCCTGGCCTTGTGATCCTTGAAGGGACGCTTTTTATCCTGCATTGGATTGTTCATTCTGTTTAGCCTCCCATCACTTCGCCGCCGGCAACAGGGATTGCCTGGCCAGTTATTGCGCTTGCTTTTTCAGATGCCAGCCAAAGCACCGTATCGGCGACTTCCTGCGGTGTGACGAGCCTGCCTTGCGGGTTGGAACGGGCAAGACTGGCGCGGGCATCATCAATTGAACGACCGGTTTTGCCGCTGATCATTTCGACCGCATTGTCGAGCAAGGGCGTATCGGTAAAGCCGGGGCAGACGGCATTGACCGTGATATCGGTTCGCGCCAGTTCCAGCGCAAGCGATCGTGTCAGGCCGATCACCCCGTGTTTGGCTGCACAATAGGCCGAAACATAAGGATAGCCGGTTAGCCCAGCCGTGCTGGCAATATTGATGATCCGACCATTGCCGGAAAGGCGCAGTGAGGAAAGTGCCGCCTGTGTTACGATAAATGTACCTGTCAGATTTACGCCGAGAACTCTGTTCCATAGATCAAGATTGGTCTTGTCAAACGGTGCTGAGGGCGCTTCACCGGCGCAGTTAACAAGCACGCCGATTTCACCCGCAAAAGAAACGGATTTTGCGATGTTTTGCTCGACTGAGGCAGCGTCCGTCACATCGAAACCGTCAAGAACCAAGGCTTCACCGCCCTTATCGACGATCAGGTTTTTGACCTCGGCAAGCGGCGCATGCCGCCGCCCGGCAAGCGTTACACGCATACCTTCCGCAGCCAAGGTCAGAGCTATGGCCCGGCCGATGCCAGTGCCAGCTCCCGTGACAAAAGCATGTTTTTTTGTGTCGCTCATGGCTTGGCTGCCCGGGCGAGATTGTTCACATATTGCGCCTTGGCCGAATAATATTGCTTGGGCCAAGGCTGATCGGCATAGCCGATCTTTGCAGCCTCATGCATGACGAAGGATGGATCAGCCAGATGCGGACGAGCCACAGCGCAAAGGTCAGCACGCCCTGCGGCGATAATTGAATTGGCGTGATCGGCTTCGGAAATTGCGCCAACCGCAATTGTAGGAATTTGAATCTCATTGCGTATCTTGTCAGAAAACGGCGTCTGGAACAGGCGGCCATAGACCGGTTGCTCTTCCTTGACGACCTGACCTGACGAGCAGTCGATCATATCGGCCCCGGCTTCCTTGAACATCTGCGCAAAAATTGCCGCATCTTCGGGCGTATTACCGCCTTCGAACCAGTCATTGGTCGAAAGGCGCACAGATATGGGCTTGTCATCCGGCCAGACTTTCCGGATGGCGTGAAATATTTCTAACGGGAAACGTGCGCGACCTTGATGATCGCCGCCATACTCGTCGTCCCGATGGTTGGTCAGCGGCGACAGGAAACTCGACAGGAGATAGCCATGGGCGGCATGCAGTTCGAGCATATCGAAACCAAGATTGCGCGCTCGTTCCGTAGCCTGCACAAAGTCGGCTTTGACGCGGTTCATGTCATCGCGTGTCATGGCACGCGGCGTATCGGAATTTTGCAGATAGGGCAGGGGCGATGCAGAGATGAGCGGCCAGCCACCTTCGGTGACAGGCTGGTCGATGCCTTCCCACGCGACCTTGGTAGAACCCTTGCGGCCCGCATGGCCAAGCTGAATCCCGATCTTCGCAGGCGTCTGCTGATGCACAAAATCGACAACGCGCTTCCAGGCGGTTTCCTGCGCGTCGTTCCATAGGCCGAGACAGCCGGGAGTGATACGCGCATCGGCGGAAACGCAGGTCATTTCCGGGAAAATCAGGGCTGCTCCGCCCATGGCACGCGCGCCAAGATGCACCAGATGGAAATCATTGGGTAGGCCATCAGTGGCTGAGTACATTGCCATGGGCGAAACCATGATGCGATTATGCAAGGTCAGGCCCCGAATTCTGAAAGGTGTGAACATGGGCGGGGGCACGGAACCATTCGGGGCGGGATCAACTCCGGCGCGTTCTGCAAACCAGCGCTCGAAACCCTCCAACCAGTTCTTGTCCCGTAGCCGTAGATTTTCGTGGCTGATGCGCTGCGAGCGGGTCAGCATGGAATACATGAACTGTTCTGGTTCAAGAGTATCCGCATAGCGTGTGCCGACCACCTCGAACCATTCCATCGCATTACGCGCGGCGTTCTGGATACGCGCAACATCAACGCGGCGCACATCCTCATAGGCGGCGAGAACCGCAGGAATATTGGCCTTGTCATGGCCAGCAATATCAAATTGCCGGGTCAGTTCAATGGCATCATCAATGGCAAGCTTGGTGCCAGAGCCAATGGCGAAATGGGCCGTATGGGCGCTGTCGCCCATGAGAACCACATGGCTTTTGCCGTTAAAATGGCTCCATTTCTCGCAGATCAGACGGCCAAAATTAAGCCAGGCGGAACCGCGCATGTGGCGCGCATTGGTCATTAATTTGTGACCATCAAGAGTCTCGGAAAACAGGTTTTCGCAAAACGCAATCGACTGGTCCTGATCCATCTTGTCGAGGCCATGGGCCTTGAATACTTCATCGGTGGTTTCAACAATGAAGGTGGATGTGTTCTCGTCGAACCGATAAATATGCGCCTGAAACCACCCATGTTCGGTTTTCTGGAAATCGAAGGTGAAGGCGTCAAAACGCTTATCCGTTCCCAGCCAGACAAAGCGATTGGGCCGAACCACCATATCGGGGCGGAAGATGTCGGTATATTTTGTGCGAATGCGCGAATTCACCCCATCAGAGGCGATGATCAGATCGGCGTCCGGAAATTCCTCATCGCCATTCACGTCTTTTTCGAAGAGGAGTTCCACACCAAGTTCAAGGCAGCGATCCTGCAGGATGTTCAGCATTTTCTTGCGGCCGATGCCGACAAAACCGTGACCGCTCGTGCGAATTTTCCGACCCTTGAACACCAGTTCAATATCATCCCAATGATTGAATGCTACTTCAATTGTCTCCGCTGTTTGCGGGTCCCATTGGCGCATTGATTGCATGGTTGCATCGGAGAAAACGACCCCCCAGCCGAAGGTATCAAACGCACGGTTACGCTCCACAACGGTGATGTGATGCGCTGGATGCTGGCGTTTCATGAGAAGAGCAAAATAGAGGCCGGCAGGGCCGCCGCCAATACAGACAATCCGCATGCTTGTTCCTCCACTTGGCCAGATGATGCTCTTCGTTTCGCGTCATCTTGGCTGTTAATCAAAATGAACCGGTTGCAAATAAATTTCAAGCTTAAAATATATTTGTGCGGTGTAGTCTTTGGTGCTTACGATCTTGCTCAAATCAAACGCCGAGATATCTGTCTTGAAGTGCCGGTGTGAGTTGCTCGGGCGTGCCTGCAAAAACCGTCGTGCCTTTTTCCAGTACAAAACACCGATCTGCTACGGGAAGAAGTTCGGCAAGCGTTTTGTCAACGACGAGGATCGACTGTCCCGCAGCCTTCAGCTTTCTAATGGCTGCCCATATGTCCTGCCGGATGACCGGAGCAAGACCCTCCGTGGCTTCGTCGAGCACAAGCAGACTGGGGTTTGTCATAAGCGCCCGGCCGATAGCCAGCATCTGTTGTTCACCGCCGGACAATGTATTGGCAAACTGGTCGCGGCGCTCATTCAATCGCGGAAATAATTCGCCAACTTTCTGTACAGTCCACTCATTGCCCCTTGCGGCAGCTAAAAGGTTTTCAAGCACTGTCAGATTGGGGAAGCAGCGCCTGCCTTCCGGCACCAGTCCCAGCCCGAGCCGGGCTATCTTGTGGGGTCGCAGACTGGTTACCTGTTTGCCAGCAAAGCTGATGGTACCGGAACGCGCTTTGACAAGACCAAAGATCGAATTGATCGTTGTGGTCTTTCCCATTCCGTTGCGGCCCATCAGCGCGACGACTTCGCCTTCCTCCACATCCAGATCAACACCAAACAATGCCTGCGAAGCGCCATAGAAAGTTTCAAGACCTTTAATGCTGAGAAGTGTCATGCGGCTTCTCCAAGATAGGCGCGGCGCACTTCCGGGTCGTTGCGGATATCGTCGACTTTTCCTGACGCAATGATGCGCCCGTAAACCAGAACAGATATGCGGTCGGCAAGGGCAAATACGGCGTCCATATCATGTTCGACGAGTAGAATCGGGGCCTCGTGACGCAGGGCGTCGAGAAATCCGGTCAAGGCCTTGGAGCCTTCCGGACCCATGCCCGCCATTGGCTCGTCGAAAAGGAATGCTTTTGATCCGAGTGCCAGCGCAATGGCAATTTCAAGCTGGCGGCGTTCACCGTGGGACAGTTCAGCCGCAGGCAGGTTTGCACGCTTGGCCAAGCCAACGCGCTCCAGCATTGCCATAGCAGGCTCCGTCAAACTCTTGTCAGTCATCACGGGGCGGAAGAAACGAAGGCTTGAGCCCTGCCGCGCCTGCACGGCAAGCATGACATTGCGCAAAGCGGAAAATTCCGGAGCAAGCGACGATATCTGGAAACTGCGACCAAGGCCGCGACGGGCGCGCTCCGGCATGCCAAGCCCTGCCATATCCTCGCCGAGAAAGCGGATCGTGCCGCTATCCTGCCGGATGGAGCCGGATATCTGGTGGATGAGTGTGCTCTTGCCAGCGCCATTGGGCCCAATCAGGGCATGGATTTCGCCGGGGCGCAGATCAAGGCTCACGCCATCGGTCGCTTTCAAGGCACCGAAGCTCTTGCGCAGCTCTCTAATTTCGAGGATGGGCTCAACCATGACGCGCCTTTCCTGCAAGAAGGCCGAGCAAACCACCGCGTGCGAAAAGGACAACGCCGAGAAGAATGAGCCCGAGAAAGAATTGCCATCTCTCTGTAATGCCGCCGAGCGTATATTCGAACAGAACATAAAGCATGGCACCGGCAAGTGGCCCGAAGAGCCTGCCTTTGCCGCCCAAGATAATAAGCACAATCAACTCGCCGGACATGTGCCATGACAGCATTGAAGGGCTGGCAAACCGGTTCAGGTCGGCAAAGAGTGCGCCTGCCAGACCGGTCACCATGGCCGAGATGATAAAGGCTATGAGCCTGATATTGAAAGGTGCAATGCCAACCGCAGCAAGCCGCGTATCATTCTGCCTTGCTGTTTGCAGCGCTGCACCGAAACGCGAGCCGCGGATGAGCGCAAACAGGCTCATCGCCAGAAGCAGCAATGCGTAACAGATGAGAAAGAAGGGCAGGGGCTTTGCCGTATTGATCAGCGGAAATGAGTTGCGAACGGATAGGGATAAGCCATCCTCGCCGCCATAGGCGGGCCATGAGATAGCGAAGTAATAGATCATTTGCGCAAAGGCGAGAGTGATCATGATGAAATAAACGCCTGAGGTGCGCAGACTGATCGCGCCGATAGGCAGTGCCACCAGTCCGCAGACAGTGAGCGCGACGAGCCATATCCACGGCATTGAAGTGGTGCCCTCAACGCCAAAGAGCATGGGTTCCGCGTTAAAGGCATGGGTGGCCAGAATACCGGCCGCATAGCCGCCAATACCAAAAAAAGCTGCATGTCCGAAAGACACCAGTCCGCCAAGGCCAAGCGCTATATTCAGCCCGACCGCAGCAAGTGCCAGAATGGCAACACGGGTTGATAGTGTGATATAGAATGGTTCGCCGACAGCCATGGCGATCAGCGGGACAGCCAGCAACAGCAGGGCCAGAATGGTATTAATGATGGTTTCGCGTGCAATCATGAGTTCGTGATCCTCATGCCGCAAACAGGCCGCGCGGCCTGAATGCGAGGATCAGGGCCATGACGATATAAATCAGCATGGAAGCGAGTGCGCCACCGACCATTCCGGCCTGTGCGGCGGGAAGGATCAATGCGAGAGTCTTGGGCAGGAGAAAGCGCCCCATTGTATCAATGAGGCCGACAAGAATAGCGCCGATCAGTGCGCCCTTGATGGAGCCGATACCACCGATGACGATGACCACGAAGGCAAGGATCAAAACGGGTTCGCCCATGCCGACCTGAACTGACTGCAAAGCACCGACCAATGCGCCTGCCAGTCCGGCCAATGCTGCTCCAAGCGCAAAGACGATGGTATAGAGCGTCTGGATATCAATGCCGAGCGCTGCGATCATCTCGCGGTCAGACTCGCCCGCCCTTATCCTCATACCAAGCCTGGTGCGCGAAATGAGGAGATAAAGTCCAAGCGCGACAGCAATGCCCACCGCGATGATGGCAAGGCGGTAAAGCTGATATTGCCCGCCACCGGGCAGAGAAACAGCTCCCTGCAGAACCGGCGGAATATCCAGATAAAGCGGAAAGGAGCCAAAGACCCACCGCGAGCCTTCCGAAAAAATCAGGATAAGAGCAAAGGTAGCCAAGACCTGATCAAGATGGTCGCGGTCATAAAGGCGACGTATGACCACCACTTCCATAATGGCGCCCGCCGCTGCTGCCGCAGCAAGACTGGCAATGAGTCCCAGCCAAAACGAACCTGTCAGCGAGGCTACAACCGCGCAGGCGAAGGCGCCAATCATATAAAGCGAGCCATGGGCGAGATTTATCAGCCCCATCACGCCGAAGATCAGCGTCAGGCCAGCCGCCATGAGAAACAGCATCACTCCGAGCTGAAGCCCGTTGAGAAGTTGCTCGATGAGGAGTGCAGTGGACAAGGCAGCGTTCCCGGATTCAGCGCAGGGTTAAACAGGACACCCGCCGCAGCGCGGCGGGCTCAATGTGCTAGATGCGGATTACATCTTGCACTTGTCTGCGTAAGCATCCTTGTGGTCTTCAAAGGCAGTCGCCACGATCTTATTGGTCAAAACGTTATCCTCCTTCACCACTTCGCGCACATAGACGTTCTGGATCGGATGGTTATTATTATTGAACACAAACTTGCCGCGCACTGATTTGAAGTCTGCTGCCTTGAGCGCTGCCTTGAACGCGTCCTTATCCTTCACGCTGGCTTTCGACAGGGCTGCAAGAATGAGGTTTGCCGTATCCCAGCTTTGCGCGGCATAAATGGAAGGCAGGCGCTTATACTCAGTCTTGAAAGCCTCCACGAACTTCTTGTTGGCATCATTGTCGAGATCTTTCGACCATGTGGCTGAATTCTTCACACCGAGCGCTGCATCGCCAATTGCGCCAAGCACGTCCTGATCGAATGAGAAGCCCGGTCCCATAACGGGTGTCTTAACGCCTGATTGCGCATATTGCTTCATGAAGGAAATACCCATGCCACCTGGCAGGAAGAAGAATACGGAATCAGCACCTGAATCACGGATCTGGGCGATTTCGGCCGCATAGTCGGTCTGACCAACTTGCGTATAGACCTCGCCGGCAAGCTCGCCCTTATAGAAGCGTTTGAAGCCAGTCAGCGCATCCTTGCCGGCAGGATAGTTGGGCGCAAGGATGAAGGTCTTTTTGTAGTCCTTGTTGGCGTATTGGCCCATGGCTTCATGAAAATTGTCATTCTGATAGGCGACGTTAAAATAGTTTGCGTTGCAGTTCGCACCTGCCAATGCAGACGGACCGGCATTGGGTGAAAGATAGATGATATCCTGCGCCACAGTATTTGGCACAACGGCCATGGCAAGGTTGGACCAGATAATACCTGTCAGCAGGTCAACCTTGTCGCTCTGGATCATTTTTTCCGCCAGCTGCACGGCAATTTCCGGCTTTTGCGCATCGTCTTCAATAACAAGTTCAATGTCCTTGTTCCCAGACTGTTTCATCGCCAGGGTAAAGGCATCGCGCATATCAATGCCAAGACCTGCGCCGCCGCCAGACAATGTCGTTATGACACCGATCTTCACCGGTTCCGCATAGGCGGCGCTTGCCAATCCAAGGCTTAGAATACTTGTCGCCAGAATTTTTCTCATGTTATTCCCCTTTAAGGTGTTCCCGTTATTTGTTGTTGTTGCAGCGGTAGCAGTGTGTGAACTTTTCAGAATTCATAATTCACTTCAACCTCTGACAGCCTGCCGGTTTCGTCTTTACGATAGCTCTCCCGTTCGAAGTCTGAAGCGCTGCACTTTGCCGGTCGCAGTCTTTGGCAGACTATCAATGAACTGCACTGAACGCGGGTACTTATAGGGTGCGATCAGCGTCTTCACATAATCCTGCAAACGCTTGACAGTCACATCGTCGCGCGATGCTCCTTCAATCATAACGACAAATGCTTCGACAATTTGCCCGCGCTCATTATCCGGCCTGCCTACCACCGCGCATTCAACGATTTCTGGATGCGAGAGCAAAGCTGCCTCAACTTCCGGGCCTGCCACATTGTATCCGGCAGTCACGATAATATCGTCCGATCGTGCGGCGAAGTGGAAGAAGCCATTCTCATCCTGGTAGAAGGCGTCGCCAGTGAGATTCCAGCCATCGCGCACATATTCGGTCTGACGGTCGTCGGCCATATAACGGCATCCTGTCGGCCCGCGCACCGCAAGCCTGCCAATGGTGCCGCGCGGCACTTCACGCATTTCCTCATCGACAATTCGGGCAATATAGCCGCCCACCGGTTTCCCGGTGGAAGAAGGCATAAGATCATCAAAGCGATTGGAAATGAAAATATGCAACATTTCCGTGGCGCCGATACCATCCAGAATTGGCGTTCCGGTCTTGGCAGTCCATTCCTCAAAAACAGGACCGGGAAGGGTTTCACCCGCCGAAACTGCTACCCGCAGGGATGAAAGGTCCGCTCCCGCATCCATAGCTTTCAGCATGGCTCGATAAGCCGTTGGAGCGGTGAAGCTTATCGTTGCCTTATAGGTTTCGATAATCTCTATCATGTTGGGTGGAGTGGCATTCTCCAATAGAGTGGCGGCGGCTCCGAACCGCAGCGGGAAGATTGCAAGCCCGCCCAAGCCGAAGGTGAATGCGAGAGGCGGGGAACCTACAAACACGTCGTCCGGCGTAACCCCCAGCACTTCTTTCGCATAGGCATCCGCAATGATGAGAAGATCGCGGTGAAAATGCATCGTTGCCTTGGGCACACCGGTCGTGCCCGAAGTAAATCCAAGCAGCGCAACATCATCTCGCCCGGTTTCAACAGCGTTGAAGGCATGGGGCTTATCAAGCGCTGCCCGGTCAAGTTCCGCATCATGACTGGCAGTACCGTCAAAGCCGATCACCTGTTTGAGAAAGGCGCTGTCCTTGGCGCAGGCGATCATTTCATCCATCAGGCGTGTGTCGCAAAGCGCCAGCGATATTTCTGCCTTGTCGATGATCTTGGTCAATTCACCGCTGCGCAGCATCGGCATTGTGTTGACCACAACTGCACCGGCTTTTGTCGCGGCGAGCCAGCAAGCCACCATGGCTGGATTGTTGGCGGAACGGATCAGCACGCGGTTGCCAGGTTTAATACCATAATTGGACACGAGTGCATGGGCCAGCTGGCTCGTCCACTCGGAAAGTTCCTTATAGGTGCGGCGGCGGCCATTGCCTATCAAGGCAGTGCGGTCGCCAAATCCCTTTTCCACCATGCGGTCGGTAAGTTCGACGGCGGCGTTCAGGTGGTCAGGATAATCAAACCCATCAAGACAGAATTCCGGCCACTGGTCCTTCGGTGGAAGATTATCCCGCGTAAATGTATCGATATGCGCTGTCGGTCCTAGCATTTTGCGGCTTCCCCTGCCTGCGTTCGGTCATGCCTGGCTTCTTTGTCCGGCATGTTTCCTGTTTCATGTTTCCCAATTGCTACGGAAAGATTTGAGTATGGTGGCCAGATGGCGTGCCTCTTCATCGCCAATGCCGCCAAGCATTTCGCCTACCCATTTTTCATGTTCGGTCGCTATCTGCCGGAAGAGGGTCAATCCTGCATCAGTGAGCCTGACGATAGACGTCCGGCGATCCCCCTCGCGGCTGGACCGAACCACAAGTCCGTCCGTTACCAGCCGGTCTACGATCACGGTGACATTGCCATTTGATACCAGCAAAAAGCGCGAAAGATCGCTCATCAGCAGGCCCTCCGGCTCACGATTAAGCGCTGCCATGACATCAAAGCGTGGCAAGGTCATATCAAATCGGGATTTCAGCCGCAGGCGTAATTCGTTTTCAATTGTTCTTGATGCGCGCAGCAAGCGGATCCATAGGCGTAGTCGCTCTTTATTGCCTAAGTCGTTTTGGTCGGAGGAACGAGAAGCGCCAGTATCGTTCATCGGCTACCTCCTTTAAAGGCAACGCGATCTGCGAACATGCCGTGCTTTGCTGTAGCCACTGCGACTTCTCCAAGCTGAATGATGGACAGCATGACACAGCCCAGAATTATTTCAAGTATGAAGTTTTAAGGTTGAAATAATTTATTTCTTCCCGACGTTGGAGCATCCGCGAGGCGAGAAGTCAGTAATTCAATCCTCAGTTTAATATGACTTGATAACTCATATTAAACTGAGCTAATGAGATTGGGTTCTTAAATTGCTGATTTTGTCTGTGGATGGGCCAGGAGTTATAATGCAGGATATTCGCTTGACTGCAACGGCGCGGGTCAATCTGCCGACACCAATCCATTATCTCAATAAATTGGCTGATCACTTCACCGAACATGGCGAGGTTCTACGCACGGAGCGTAAGGGTCAGATTGAGTTGGACTACGGCACAGCGATCATCGAAGCCGATGATGAATGTCTGTTACTTCGAGCCGAAAGCGACGATGAGACGGGCCTTGCCTATATGAAATTTGCCATTGCCAACCACATTATTGAGTTTGCCAGCAAGGAAGAGCCGAAAATCAAATGGGCCGGTGATGGGGCGGCGGGAAGTCCATTACCCTATTTTCGGCAGATGCAGGTTCTTTCGGCCCACAATATCTCCCCAAAGATGCGGCGCGTACGCTTGCGCGGTGAGAATATGCATCGATTTTCCCATAGCGGCATGCATATTCGTATCCTTATCCCACCTGCGAATATTGATGTGCCGCAATGGCCCATAACCGGCGAGGATGGCCGCCCGGTTTGGCCTGAGGGCGAGATGAAGTTGACTTCCCGCATCTATACAATTCGCAATATCGATCCGGAAAGTGGAGAGGTCGATATTGATGTGGTCATTCACGATGGCACGCCGGGATCGGAATGGGCGCTCAATGCGGATAAGGGCGGTGTCGTTGGCATGACAGGGCCGGGTGGAGGCGATGCGGGTGATGCGGAATGGTATTTGCTCGCAGGCGACGAAACAGCACTGCCCGCCATTGGCCGGATCATTGAGCGTCTGCCAAGCCACGCCAAGGTGATTGCTCGTATAGAGGTGGACGATGAAGCGGAGGAACAAAGCTTCAATTCGCAATGCTTTCTTGACCTTCAATGGCTCCATCGCAATGGCGCTGAAGCCGGGACAACGACATTGTTGGAGGATGCGGTGAAGGCTGTTCCACTTCCTTCAGATGGTGAGCGGATATTTGTGTGGTCAGGTTGTGAGTTTGATGGCTTCAAGGCCATTCGCAAATATATACGCAAAGATTTGAAGTTGGAACGCACACAGCATCTGGTTGTCTCATATTGGCGGCGCGGCGTTGCCGACGACTAGCGAACCAACATGACATTCCATCCACGCATGACGAGCCGGGTTGAAGGCGTTTCACTGGTCGAGGAGCTAAAGTGGCGTTCCTGGACCGGTGTAATTGCCGACGTCTGGTCGGTCCGGTGTGATCCCGTCGCTAAGGGAGAATATGTATCCGAAGACCCACGCCTCTTTGTCATCCTCGACAAATCGGATAGTGGCAATTTCAATCTGTCTCTCGATCCGGCAAACCGGCGCAGCAGTCACGCAACTGCGCCCCATTCGATGAGTTATATCCCTGCTGGTTTGCCCATTTGGGGGCACCTTGAGAATGTGCAAACGCTTCGCCATTTGGATCTCCATTTTGATGTGCAGGCTTTACAGTGTCGCTTTGCTGATGAATTGATCGGAGATCAGCTTCTGGTTCCTCGCATCATGTTCTCAAATGACAAGATCGCCGTATTATCGCAGCTTATTGCCGAGGAATGTGTCAGCGCGCGGCCTCTCCATGCCTTATATGGCGATGGATTGACGACGGCGCTTTTTGTCGAACTTTTTCAGATTGGCGAGGCGAAGAAACGCCAACGCAGCCAACTCTCGCCGCGGCAACTGCGCAATGTCACCAGCTTTATTGAAGAGCATTGCTTGCGCAATATACGTTTGCAGGAACTTGCTGATTTACTCGGACTCTCGCAATCCTATTTCAGCCATGCATTCAAGGCGTCGACAGGGATGGCTCCGCACCAATGGCAAATGCGTGCCCGCATCAGGAAAGTGCAGTTACTGTTAAGCAAGTCAGGATCGTCACTGACAAATGTTGCATCAAGCACGGGATTTTCAGATCAAGCCCATCTCACGCGGGTGTTCAAGCGCTTGGTCGGGGTGACGCCAGCGGTGTGGCAGCGGGAGCGTGCTTCTTAGACATTCCTGAATTACGGACCAAAAACATTCAAAACACAGCGGAAACAATCAATCCTGCGGCGTTAAGTTGAGGTATGAACTCAACTTATATTCTGCGCGATGACGATTGACTCTCCCACCAGCCGGATCGCGCAGGCGGGTTATTACAAGGGGCTTTTCATGCGCGGAACATACAAATCAACACTTCTATTATTGCTGAGCGGTTCGGCGGCCTTGGTATTTTTATCGTCAGCCATTGCTCAGACAGCCGATTCCTCCATCCGCCTGAAAGAGATTGTTATTGATGGTGCCGGAGATGGTACGGCGACAGGTCCGCTTAAAGGTTTTGTTCCAGAGCGCACCGCAACAGGCTCAAAGACAAGCACATCAATCGAGAATATACCTCAGTCAGTTTCGATTGTTGGACGAGACCAGATTGACGCGCAGGGCGCCCAGAAAATCGATGAGGCATTGCGCTACAGTGCAGGTGTATTTGCGCAGCCATTCGGTGTCGATAATGATACGAACTGGATTTACATTCGCGGTTTCGATGCGACCGCGAAGGGCACTTATCTCGATGGTCTACAGAACTTCAGCTATGGCTTTGGAGGGTTCCTCATCGACTCCTTTGGTATCGAGCGCATTGAAGTTTTGAAGGGCCCCGCTTCTGTTCTTTATGGCGGGAGCAATCCCGGTGGTATCGTCAATTATATCAGCAAGCGGCCGAATGGCGAGCGTATCCGTTATGTCGAAACCGGCATTAACAGCTATGGAAACGGGTATATTGGCTTTGATATTGGCGATAAGGCTTCCGACGCGGTTGATTACCGGATCAATGGCAAGATCGGCGGCGGCGACAATTACACGGATCTTTCCGAGGAATTTCGCGGTGTTATCAATCCGAGCATTAGCTGGAAGCCGGATGACGCAACCAAGCTGACATTGACCGGCAATTACACCCACCTTGATGCTACCCATGATGGCGGCGGGTTCTTGCCCTATTATGGCACTGTCGTACCCACCAAATTCGGGAAAATTGACCCGAAATCAAATTTCACGGAACCGTCAATTGATCAATACGATCGGGAGCAAGCCTCAATCGGTTACGAGTTTGAGCATGAATTCGACAATGACTGGACCTTCCGTCAAAATGCCCGCTACGGCCATAGCAGTGTCAAAGAGCACTCGTTATATGCGTTTGGCTATGCAAGTGGCCCATTCGGTTTTGCAGAACAGCCAGACCTCACCGATAATCTGTCGCGGATAGATTTCGAACACGATACGACTGTAAACAACTTCCTGATCGACAATCAGCTGGAGGGCGTTGTCAATACGGGTGCGATAGAACACACCCTACTGTTCGGCGCGGAGTATAAATATTTCAATATCGATCAGGTGCAGACAAGCGGTAGCGGTACGCCGATCAGCGCAGGTGATCCGGTCCACGGTGCTCCACAAGCACCACTTGGAGCGCCCTATATCGATCAGGTGCTAAAGCAGCATCAGGTTGGAATCTATGCTCAGGATCAGTTGCGGTTCGGCGATGGCTGGCTGGTCACATTAAATGGGCGTTATGACTATGTAGACACGGATGCCACCGGCCTTCCAGCCTATAAGGGCAATGAAGGTCGGGCGAGTGGACGGGTTGGAATTGCCTATGATTTTGCCAATGGCATTACGCCCTATGCCAGTATTGCAACTTTTTTCAGTCCAGAGATTGGCGTAACCCGCAATCTTGAGTTCTTCAAACCTGAAACAGGTCAGCAGTATGAAGTTGGCGTGAAATATCGCCCCGAAGGATTTGATGGGCTGATTACTGCTTCATTGTTCGATCTGACCAAAAAGAACGTCGTAACGGGGCCATTCCGACAGGAAACGCAGATTGGCGAGGTAAATTCTCGCGGTTTTGAGATTGAAGCGCAAGCGAACATCAATGATGCGTGGAAGCTGACAGCTGCCTTCACCGCTTATGATCTGAAAGTAAAGGAAGATGCCGACCAGCGTATTATCGGAAAACGCCCTTTCCTTCTTCCTGAAACGCAAGCCTCTGTTTTTGCTCAATACACGGTTCCGACCGGAAAGCTTCAGGGGCTTGCGCTTGGCGCAGGTGTTCGTTACGTGGGTTCCAGCTATGCCGACAATGCGAATACGCTGAAAGTGCCTGATGTAGCTTTGCTGGATCTGAAGATCGGCTATAAAAAGGACAATTGGGGCGTTGATCTGAATGTTACCAATGTCTTTGACAAGGAATTTGTTTCCGGTTGTCGAGGCGTGAATGTCTGCTCTTACGGCGAGGGACGCAAAGCTCTGCTGAAAGCGCATATGACGTGGTAAGCGCAGTTTATTGATTGCGCATGCGGGATCACCGGATAGGCTGGTGGTCCCGATTTTTAACAAAGCTATTTCATGATTTCGCATTACCGCCCCATAAACCGACGTGCCATGCTGGCTCTTTCGCTGGCCGCGATCTTGCCTGCCAAATTGGCCTGGGCAAAGGAACAGCGCGTTGCTGTCGTTGATTGGGCAATGTTGGAGACGGCTTTAGCCATCGGTATTGTGCCGGTTGCCGCTACGGAGCTTCTTCAATTTCGGTCGATTGCGGTCGAACCACCCATTCCAGACAATGTTGCTGATCTGGGTTTGCGCGGCACGCCCAACTTTGAAATGCTGCGTATGGTGGCACCAGATATTATTCTCAGCTCCAACTTTTACGAATATCGCCGCGCCAGTCTTGAAAGGGTTGCGCCGGTATTTTCCATGACAGTGTATCAGCCCGGAACCCCGCCCTACGAACTTGCCGAAAGGGTTGCATTGGGACTTGGCGACAAGCTCGCCCGCACGGAGCAAGCCGCCGCTTATGTTGCGCAGACAGCAGCGCTGATCTTGGACTTGCGGATGCGGCTGAAGGATCATGCCAGCCGCCCGCTCTTTATTATCAATATTGGCGATGCGAGACATTTTCGGGCCTTCGGCGCCGACAGCATGTTTGGGGATGTTGCCTCGCGGCTGGGTTTTACCAATGCATGGGTGGATAAAAGCAGCTATTCCGCAGCCGCGCCGGTAGGCATGGAAGCATTGGCCCGCGTGCCGGAGGCTTCGATCATTATTGTGGGGCCTGTCCCGCCGGAAGCGGAAAAGATATTGCCGCAGAGCGGCTTGTGGAATGCTCTTCCTGCGGTGAAGGCGGGCAGGGTGACAACGCTCGCTCCGATCAATCATTTTGGTGGCCTGCCTGCTGCAAGACGGTTCGCGCGCCTGTTGGTGGATTCACCGCTTTTTTCGGGCGAGAGAAATAATGGTTGAGAAAAGTGCGATCAAAAAAGGCTTGTTCCTTTGGGGTGCTTTGCTGATTGTTGCAGCGGCACTCTTTGCCGGACAGATAGCGGCGCAGTTCAGCCTTGCTACAAGTGCCGCCCCGGAATTTGCCGGATTGCAGAGTATTATTCTGAAGGATTCCATCTTGCCGCGCAGTGCAATGGCTATTCTTTGTGGCGCTGCCCTTGGCTTTTCGGGATTATTGCTCCAGCGGGTCTTGCGCAACCCTTTGGCGGAACCTTCGACGCTTGGAATTTCAGCGGGCGCGCAATTGGCCATGGCAGTAGCGATGCTCTACTTTCCAGCGCTGATGGAAAATGGCCGTGAAGCTGTCGCTTTGGCAGGCGGTCTTGTCGTTGTCTTGCTTATTTTATCCCTGACATGGCAGCGCGGACTTGAGCCTGTTTCTGTGGTTCTTGCTGGGATGATGTTTTCGCTGACCGCAACGGCGGCAAGTGCGGCGCTTATCCTTGCCAATGGCGAATATATGTTTTCACTTTTTATCTGGGGTGGTGGGTCGCTGGCGCAACAAAGCTGGCAGCCGGTGTTCAGCATCGTCTGGAAACTTGTGCTCGCTGGCGCTGCATCCATTATCCTGCTGCGCCCGCTTTCCATTCTTGGTCTGGACGACGCCAGCGCCAAAAATCTTGGCGTGGCGCTCCATGGGACGCGTTTTCTGGTCATTGGCCTTGCTGTTTGGCTTGCGACGAGCGTGACTGCCGAGGTAGGCATTATAGGCTTTGTCGGGCTGGCCGCACCCTCTTTGGCGCGGCTGACAGGCGCGCGATCCCAACAGCAAATGCTTGTTGCCGCTCCCATTATCGGGGCGATCCTGCTTTGGTTGGCGGATGGTTTCGTGCAGCTGGCGGCAGGCTCCGGCGGCGAGCGTATTCCAACAGGTGCTGCAACGGCTCTGCTTGGTGGTCCGCTGTTGCTTTGGCTGCTGCCGCGATTGCGGATGTTTGAATGGCCTTCGCTCAACGCCAAACCTGCGCCATCCCCGCGCGCACGCAAGCCCTCGTCGCTTCTTGTCGTTCTTTTCGCTCTTGTGGTTTGTGCATTCGGTATTGCGCTTGTGTTGGGGCGTGGGGCAGAAGGTTGGGTCATCGCTCGCGGCGAACTCTTCGCTGATCTTCTCCCATGGCGCTGGCCACGGACGGCGATCGCCGCGCTATCTGGCGCAATGCTGGCGGCGGCGGGTCAAATCATGCAGCGTGTGACAGCCAATCCGCTTGCCAGCCCGGAAATACTGGGTGTCGGCACCGGTGCTGGCGTCGGGATGGCGATCCCGCTTCTTCTGTTGTCTGCACCAGGTCAGTTGAGCCTATTGGCAGGTGCCATGTTCGGCGCAATTGCGGTGCTGGCCTTTATGCTGGCCATGTCTGTGCGCAGCGGCTTTGGGCCTGAACGTCTTCTGCTTTCCGGTATCGCCATGGGCGCGCTTTGCAGCGCCATCTTAACGGCCATTATCGCAACAGGAAGCCCGCAGGCTTTCATGCTCCTCGGCTGGGTCAGCGGATCGTCGACAGAGCGACAGCCGGAAGAAGTGTGGATGGCGCTGACTGTGCTTTTCATTCTGGTGTTGCCGCTTATCTTCACGACGCGCTGGCTCGATATGCTGCCATTGGGTCGCCCGATAGGCGTAGAAACAGGTCTGCCTATTCGGATGAGCCGCGGCATACTGATCATATTATCGGCGAGCCTGACCGCAGTTGCATCGCTTTTCGTTGGCCCTTTGAGTTTTGTCGGTTTGATTGCACCGCATCTTGCGCGTCTGATCGGGCTGCATAGACCATTGATGGGCCTTGCCGGTGCCATGCTGATCGGGGCTTGTCTCATGGTCTTGTCGGATTGGCTCGCCCGCATGGTGGCATTCCCGTATCAGCTGCCACTTGGGCTGTTCGCATCGCTGATTTCCGGGCCCTATATGATATGGCTGCTGAGCAAAGGCGGTCGGACTTGATCAACCACGCGCAATCATGTCAGCGGCTTTTTCGGCAATCATGATTGTCGGTGAGTTCGTATTGCCTGAGGTGATTGATGGCATGATCGAAGCATCGGCAATACGAAGTCCCTGAATGCCGCGCACCCGCAATTGCGGGTCCACAACCGAGTCCGTATCAGCCCCCATCCGGCATGTTCCTGCCGGGTGAAAAATTGTGGTTCCAATCGCGCCAGCAGCCTCAAACAATTCGGCATCAGTCTGATATTGCGGTCCGGGCTTGAATTCTTCCGGCTTGAATTTTTGCAGCGGTTTTTGCGCGACTATGTTGCGTGTGATGCGAATGGAGTCGGCTGCGACCCGCCGGTCGCTTTCGGTGGACAGGTAGTTCGGGCGTATCGCCGGATGGGCGTGATGATCAGGCGATTTAATGTGGACAGTGCCGCGACTGTCGGGACGCAAATTACATACACTCGCTGTAAAAGCCGGGAAAGCGTGAACATTTTCGCCGAATTTTTCCAAGGAGAGAGGCTGCACGTGATATTGCAGATTGGCAGTGGCGAATGACGGATCCGAACGGGTGAACACGCCAAGCTGGCTAGGCGCCATCGACATGGGCCCTGATTGGCGGATAAGATATTCCAGAGCAATTGAAGCCTTACCCATCAGCCGGTTTGCCTTCTCATTAAGTGTCGGAATACCGGTTACTTTGTAAGCACAGCGCAATTGCAGATGATCCTGCAAATTCTCCCCTACATTGCGGCGCTCCAATACCGTCTCGATACCGGCTGCCTGCAAAATGTCGCCTCGGCCTATGCCGGATAGTTCAAGGATTTGCGGCGATCCGACTGAGCCTGCGGAAAGAATGACTTCGCGCCGGCACTGCACTGTGCGCACCATGCCTGCCTGATCAAACTCAACGCCTTTGACGCTCAAACCATCAAGAATAAGTTTGCGGACATGCGCGCCGGTTTGCACAGTAAGGTTGGGGCGATTCTTTGCAGGACGCAGAAATGCCTTTGATGTGTTCCAGCGAATGCCGCGCTTCTGATTGACCTTGAAGTAGGACGAGCCTTCATTGTCGCCGCGGTTGAAATCATCGGTTCGCGGAATTCCTGCCTCTTCTGCGGCATCTCTGAAGGCGTCGAGAATATCCCAGTGAAGCCGCGCTTCTTCCACGCGCCATTCGCCACCTACGCCGTGAAACTCGTCTGCGCCGAGATAGTAATCTTCGGATTTCTTGAAATAGGGAAGAACATCATCCCATCCCCATCCCGTGCACCCGTCCTGCCGCCAAAGATCATAATCGCGGGCCTGACCGCGCATATAAATCATGCCGTTGATGGATGAGCATCCGCCAAGAACCTTGCCGCGAGGATAGGCGAGGGAACGCCCGTTCAATCCCGCCTCAGCCTCGGTCGTAAAACACCAGTCGGTGCGCGGGTTTGAGATACAATAGAGGTAGCCCACTGGAATATGAATCCAGTGATAATTATCCCTGCCGCCTGCCTCCAGCAATAATACGGAGACATCTTTGTTTTCGGATAGACGGTTTGCGAGCGTACACCCTGCCGTGCCGGCACCGACAATGACATAATCATAGATGTCGCTCATGATCAGTTTTCCGGCTTGCCTTCCAGCCTTTTGCCGAAACGCGAAGCATAAAGCTCACCGATAATCCCGCGGCGGAACACAAGGACACATATCATGAAGATGATGCCGGTGATCACGGTGACGGGGAATTCGGAAGTTGCCAGATAGTTCTCAAGCGCCGAGATGAGGGCAGCACCAAATACCGGGCCGACCAGAGTACCTATGCCACCAAGCAGGGTCATGAGCACCACTTCACCTGACATTTGCCAGCTCACGTCTGTCAATGTGGCAAACTGGAAGACGATTGCTTTGACGCCACCTGCGAGCCCCGTGAGTGCCGCTGACATGACGAATGCTGCCAGTTTGTAGCGCGCCACGGAATAACCAAGCGAGATGGCACGAGGTTCATTTTCGCGGACAGATTTCAGGATCATGCCGAATGGCGAATTGATGATGCGCCAGATGATGAACATGCCAATCAGGAAAACGGCAAGCACGAAGAAATACATATTCAGCGACTGGTTCAAATCGATGAACCCGAACAGGTGGCCGCGCGGCACACCCTGTATACCGTCTTCGCCATGGGTAAATGATGCCTGCAAGCAAAAGAAGAAGAACATCTGCGAGAGGGCGAGGGTAATCATGGTGGAATAGATGCCCTGACGCCTGATGGCGAAAAAGCCGATAATCAAACCTAGAAACGCAGCTCCTGCAACGCCGACAAGAATACCCAATTCGGGCGAAAATCCCCACTCCTTTACCGAATGGGCGGTGAAATAGGCAGCGCCGCCAAAGAAGGCTGCATGGCCGAAAGAAAGAATGCCGGTATAGCCAAGAAGGAGATTAAAAGCGCAGGCAAACAAGGCAAAGCACAGCACCTTCATCAGGAAAACTGGATAGAAAAAGAAGGGTGCAAGCACGAGAAGCGCAATGCCTGCGACGATCAGCGTGACTTCCAACGTCAGAAGTTTTTGTTTCGGTGCGGTGAGGACGGATTGTGTCATGTCACGCATCCTTTCCGAAAAGACCTGCAGGACGCACGAGCAGAACGATTGCCATGATCACGAAGATGACGATGTTGGATGCTTCCGGATAGAAGACCTTTGTCAGTCCCTCCAATATTCCGAGCATATAGCCGGTTATGATAGCGCCCAATATGGAACCCATGCCGCCAACGACAACAACTGCGAACACGATGATGATCAGGTTTGAGCCCATGAGCGGGCTAACCTGATAGATTGGTGCTGCCAATATTCCGGCCAGACCCGCAAGTCCCGCGCCAAGCCCATAGGTAAAGGTGAGGAGCAAAGGAACGTTGATACCGAATGCGCGGACCAGCGTTGGATTTTCTGTTGCGGCCCGCAGTTGCGAGCCCAGCCTTGTCTTTTCGATGAGCAGCCAGGTGCCGAGGCAAACCACCAGCGAGGCAAGAACCACAAAGCCGCGATATTTGGGTAGGAACATGAAGCCGAGATTATAGCCGCCGGCCAAAGCGCTTGGTACGGCATAGGGTTGACCTGCTGCACCATAATAATAGCGGAACATGCCTTCAAGAACGAGCGCGAGGCCGAAGGTGAACAGCAAGCCATAGAGATGGTCGAGATTATAAAGACGCGAGAGCGCGACGCGCTCGATGAATGCACCAGCAAGCCCGACAATAATGGGAGCCAGTATCAAAGCTGGCCAATAACCAATGCCAAGCTCTGCCAGAAGCAGATAACCAACGAATGCGCCGATCATATATTGCGCGCCATGGGCAAAATTGATCACGCGAAGGAGGCCGAAAATGATCGCCAGTCCGAGGCTGAGCATTGCATAGAAAGAGCCGTTGATGAGGCCGATCAGCAACTGGCCGAGAAAGGCTTGAAGCGGCACGCCAAAGATCATTGTCATGTCAAACCCCCAATGCTTCGTTGAGCATGGTCATGCGGTCCGGCAATTCCTGAACCGGAAAATTGTCGATGATCTTGCCGTGATCGACAACATAAAAACGATCGGCGACCTTGCTGGCAAAGCGGAAGTTTTGTTCAACCAGCAAAACGGTCATTCCCCGCTGCTTCAAAGTGACGAGTACCTCGCCGATGCGCTGAATAATGACGGGCGCAAGGCCCTCTGTCGGTTCGTCCAGCAGGATCAGTTTTACACCGGTGCGCAGAATGCGCGCTATCGCCAGCATTTGCTGTTCACCGCCAGACAGCTTGGTACCTGGACTGTTGCGGCGTTCCTTGAGGTTGGGAAAGAGATCATAAATCTCTTCGATCAACATGCCACCGCCAGCGACAACGGGCGGAAGATTGAGATTCTCATCAACAGAAAGCGTTGCGAAGATGCCACGTTCTTCCGGCACAAAGCCAATGCCTGCATGCGCTGCGCGATGAAGCGGCACGCGCATCATATCTTTGCCGTCGAAAATTATCGTACCTGTGCGCTTGCGTATAATGCCCATGATTGAACGCAAGGTGGTCGTTTTGCCAACGCCGTTGCGCCCAAGCAAGGTTACGGTCTCGCCCTGATGAATATCGAGATCAATGCCATGCAGCGCATGACCTTCACCGTACCAGGCATGAAGATTGCGGACTGTGAGAAGAGGTTTTTTGTCAGTCATGCTCTGTCCCCATATAGGCAACGCGCACGCGCTCATCCTGGCTGACTGTCTTGTAATCGCCTGAAGTCAATATTTCGCCGCGCTGAAGCACGGTGACCTGATCGCAAAGATCCGCAACGACTTTCAAATTATGCTCAACCATAAGTATGGCGCGGTCCTTGGCGACCTCACGGATAATGTCGGAAACGATGTGCACATCCTCATGCCCCATGCCAGCCATAGGTTCGTCAAGCAGCAGTACTTTGGGATCAAGCGCCAGCGTGGTTGCGATTTCAAGGACTCGTTTACGGCCATAGGACAGATCTGCCGCAAGCCTGTTGCGGGCATCTGACAAACCAACCGCTTCGATAAGCTCGTTGGCGCGCTCGTTCAACTTGTTCAGCGCGCTCAGGGGGAGCCAGAACTGCGTCGACAGATGTCCAGGGCGTTGCAATGCCACGCGCACATTGTCGAGCACTGTAAGATGCGGAAAGACGGCCGATATCTGGAACGAACGCACCAGACCCATCCGCGCAACACGTGCCGGATCGGTTTTCGTTATATCATGATCAAGCAACATGATGGTGCCGCTGGAGGGCTGCAAAAACTTTGTCAAAAGATTGAAGACAGTGGTTTTGCCAGCTCCATTTGGCCCGATCAGCGCGTGAACCTTGGCGTGATGGACATCAAGATCGACATTATTGACCGCGATGAATCCACCGAAATCACGGCGCAGGCCACGAGCGGAAAGAACCACTCGTGACGTCTGGTTATCCGGTGTGCCGGGAGAGGATTGTCCTCCCCCGAACGCAGTTGCGGTAGAACTGGTCATGCTTACTACTTGACCAGATTGCAGCCGCTTTCGGCTGGTTTCATGTAGGCTTCATCACCAGGCACTGTGGCCAGAACCTTGTAATAGTCCCAAGGTGCCTTGCTTTCATCCGGCTTCTTGACTTCCATCAAATACACATCGCTGATCAGACGGCCATTCGCGCCAACCTTCGCGCCACGTCCGAAAACGTCGTCAACCGGCATTTCATGCATGGCCGCAGCGACCTTTTCCGTATCGTCCGTCCCTGCCTTCTGGATGGCTTTGAGATATTGCGTTACGCCAGAATAGGTGGCGGCATGAATCATATTGGGCATGCGGCCGGTGCGGTCGAAGAACTTCTTGCCGAAAGCACGCGATTCGTCATCACGATCCCAATAGAAGCTTTCAGTCAGGGTCAGGCCCTGCGCCGCTTCGAGGCCGAGGCCGTGAACTTCTGCGAGTGTGAACAATAGAGCGGCGAGGCGCTGTCCGCCTGCAACGATACCGAATTCAGAAGCCTGCTTGATGGCATTGGCAGTATCAAGACCGGCATTAGCGAGGCCGATAACTTTTGCACCCGAAGACTGCGCTTGAAGAAGGAATGAAGAATAGTCACTGGTTGCCAGTGGGTGACGCACCGAGCCTAAGACCTTGCCGCCCTTGGAGGTCACATATTTGCTCGTTTGCTCTTCCAGTGAATAGCCGAACGCATAGTCAGCTGTCAGGAAGAACCAGCTATCACCGCCAGCGCCCACGAGCGCGCCGCCTGTGCCAACGGCCAAGGCATGGGTGTCATAAGCCCAATGGAAGCCGTAGGGTGAGCATTGCTTGCCCGTAAGTTCGGCTGTTGCCGCACCTGTGACAAGATCAATCTTCTTTTTCTCTTTGGAGATACCTTGAACGGCGAGAGCCACCGACGATGTGGTCAGTTCCATGATGGAATCGACCTGCTCTGTATCGTACCACTGACGGGCAATGTTGGAGGCAATGTCCGGTTTGTTTTGATGGTCTGCCGAAATGATTTCAATTGGTGCATCAAGAACTTTGCCACCAAAATCTTCCGCTGCCATTTTGGCCGCCTCAAACGACCATTTTCCGCCGAAATCCGCATAAACCCCGGATTGGTCATTGAGTATGCCGATTTTAACCTTGCCGTCGGAAATCTCCGCGCTCGCTGCCGGAATCACTGTGGCTGCCATCAAGGCTGCGGTCACTACGCTTAAAAGCTTCATTCTTGTCTCCTCCCAAAGATTAATCGCTGGCTGAACATCACAGGATGATCCGCCATTGATGAATAGTGCAATTGCCGGTTGCTGATCGCGGTTTGCGATTAGCTCGCCTGTCGCTTGTTGCGCTCCTCCCTCGGTTCAGCTTTATCGCCGAACATCATTCTTCCCATGATTGCTCTGTTTCTCCCGACCGGCAACCATCTTGTTCAAAAAAGTCTAGCATTGACAAATAAGTACACAAGCACCTAATTTCGCACATATTCTGTACGAAAATGTACATGAGAGGAAATTGTGCCCTATGCGGCAATTCACATGGGATGATCTTCAGTACTTTCTGGCTGTAGCCCGGACAGGCCAATTGACCACGGCAGCGCGCCGTTTGCGCACCAATCATGTCACCGTGGCTCGCCGGATCGAGCGATTGGAAGAAGCCTTGTCGGCGCGCCTGTTTGAGCGGAATCCGCGTGGCTATATTGTGACCGCGCTTGGGGAAAAGCTGATCGAATCTGCCGAAGTCATGGAACGCGAGGCTGAGCGTTTTCAGAATGAGGCATCGGGGGGAACTGTATCACTTAGCGGCGTGGTCCGATTGAGTATATTGGAGGGCTTCGCCAATTTCTTTCTGGCCGATCGCTTGCCATTAATGACGCAGTCCTATCCCGGACTTTCCGTGGAAATGGTGACAATCCAGCAGATCGTGTCCCTGTCGCGGCGTGAAGCGGACTTATCAATAACGCTCAACGCCAGCCGGACAGGACGCTATCACCAGGAAAAGCTGATGCCTTACCGGCTGTTTGTCTATGGCTCGGCGGATTATCTGGCACGTCACGCAACGATCAAACAACAGGCGGATTTATCGGAGCACAGATTTATCGGCTACATAGAAGACATGATCTTTACACCGGGTCTGGATTATATGCGGGAGATACTCCCCGGTTTGCGCGCTTCCTATCAAAGTTCAAGTATTTTTGCTCAGCTCAGCGCTGCGCGTACCGGCTTTGGACTGTGCATTTTGCCCTATTACATCGCTTGCAATTATCCGGAACTGATCCCCGTCCTTCCGAAGGAGCTTCACCTTAATCGTGACTATTGGCTCATTTGCCACGAGGATATAGTCAGCACGCCGCGCATTAAAGTGCTGAGCAATTTCATCAAATCCGAACTTGAAAGTCAGGCTGCCAGTTTTGCAGGTCAACCACTCATGGATGGATCATGTGAAGCGCGCTGGTGACAACAGGGAAAGCAGAGGCTCAACGGTTGGGTCCGGAGCACGTCCACGAATGAGTGCCGCTGCCAGTGCCGACAAAGCCGGGGCAGTCTGGATACCGTAGCCGCCCTGTCCTGCGAGCCAGAAGAAGCCGTCCACAGTTGCATCAAAACCGGCAACAGGGGTTCTGTCGGGCGCAAAAGTGCGCAAGCCTGCCCAACTTCGTTCAACCCGATTGACCGGAACGGTGACGGCCTGTTCGAAGCGATAAAGGCCCTCGGCGAGGATCATGTCGTCAACATAGGCGTCATGAGGCTCGACGGGAATTTCATCGGCAGGAGAGACAAACATGCGCCCGCCATCGGGCTTTAAATACCACGCCTCGTTAATATCATCGACGAGTGGCCAATTGCGCGTATCGTGACCCTCAGGTGCCGGTAGAACCGCAATAGAGCGGCGAAGGGGTGTCAGGCCAAGTGGTTTGACGCCAAACATTGCAGCGGTCAGATCCGCCCATGCACCCGTCGCGTTAATGACGATCCCTGCGCTGAAAACCTTCTCTGGCGTCTCGACGATCCACCCTCCAGCAACCCGCTTGGCACTGGTGACTTCAGTATTTGTAAAAAGTTGGACACCCAATGTTGATGCTTTGCGCAGCCATCCTTGATGCAGCGCGTTGACATCAATGTCTTGCGCATCGGGCTGATAGGCTGCTGCTTTCACATAGTCACGGCTAAGGATGGGAACCATGGAGATGGCACTGTCAATGGAAATTGATTCAACGCCGATCCCATTGCGGATAAACTTCTCGCAGACCTCGACGCTATTCTCGTCGGCGACGGTCAATGATCCCCGCAATGTCAGCAGTGGTTCCGGGAAAAAGCCGGTGTCACGATTATGAAACATTGGTGCGCTGGCGCGATTTAAGCCGCGAATGACATCATTTCCGTAATTGGGAATGAAGATTGCCGCCGAACGCCCTGTTGAATGGTATCCGGGCTGGCTCTCGCGCTCCAAAACAATGACGCGGTGTGTGTCTGCCAGAGCAGCGGCGACACCTGCACCGGCAATGCCCGCGCCGATGACAAGGACTTCAGTCTCGATTATTTCACTCATTATCGTCTCTTACTTGTTTTGCTTTTGCAAGAATGGGCTGAACACCATCAGGCTCAGAATTTCGAACAGAACTTGTGCCCCCGCATGGGCGGTGTTGGTGGTTGAGTCATATTGCGGCGCGACCTCGACCACATCGCCACCAACGAGATTGATCCCTTTCAAACCACGAATGATTTCGAGGACTTCACGCGTTGTCAGTCCGCCGATTTCGGGCGTGCCCGTGCCCGGAGCAAAACTTGGATCAAGACTATCAATATCAAAGGATAGATAAGTCGGCCCATCGCCGATTATAGCTTTGGCTTTCTCGATGATTGCCGGAATGCCCAATCCTGTAACTTCTTCCGCATGGATCACGGTCATACCGGACTCATAGGAAAACTCCCATAAATATTCCGCCGAGCCGCGAATACCGATCTGAATTGTTCTGGTTGGATCAAGAACGCCATCCAGAACCGCATTGCGGAAGGGGCCGCCATGATGGAATTTGGTCTGGTCAAAAGCGCCACCCGTATCGCAATGGGCATCAATGTGGATCATTCCCACAGGGCCGTTCTTGCCAACCGCTTTCAGGATAGGGTGGGTGATCGAATGATCGCCGCCGACTGCGAGCGGCAGGACGCCCGCATCGACAATCTGGTTAAAGCGCCGTTCAATATCATCATGGCTTTTCTCCAATCGGTATCGGCTGGCAAATGGCACGTCCCCAATGTCCGCCACGCGAAGGTCAAACACCGGCGCGCAATCGAGAACATGATTATAGGGGCCGATGCGTTCAATCGTACGAACGGCGCGCGGACCGAAACGTGCACCCGGTCGATTGGTGACGCCAAGGTCCATAGGCACGCCGACAATGGCAACCTGAAGATTGCCGAAATCCGGATTGACGGCATCGAGCGGCATGTAGGGAGCGGTCAGAAATGTCGGCACACCTGCATAGGGCGCAAGTCGTGTCCCGCTCTTGGAAAATATCTTGTCAGCAACTTTCCGAAATCGTTCATCGAACAATTCACCGCCATGGTTCTCGCCATATTTGGCGCGCAACTCGTTGAGTTTATTCTCGTTCCACGATGACATGATCTATGCTTCCCGAATTCGCGTCGCAGATAGTGGCTTCAACACACCCTAAACTTGCGGGGAAATCAATTGTCATTCGGTCAACAGGTCATGCGAAATAGTCACAGATGACTTCAATGCCATTGGCAATTAAGTAATGGATCAGAATGAAATGAAGCAATGCAGGAAAGACCCATGACTGCGGCCATACTCAATGCCCTTGTTACCAGATTGGCGCCTCCGCCCATACCGGCAGTTCAGTCCTGGGGGAAATCCTATGATCGTAGCCAAGGTGCGTTGATAGACCTGTCTCAGGCTGTTCCCGGCTATCCGGCACATGAAATGATGCTGCAATGGCTTGGAGAAGCCGCATCCTCACTGGCCTATACAAATTACGGCCCGATTGAAGGGGAGGGAATATTGCGCGAGGCCTATGCTGCGCATGTTTCGCAGGTCTATGGCACAAAATTAGCGCCGAGCAATATTCATATCACCTCGGGCTGTAATCAGGCATTCGTCTGTGCCTCTTTGGTTGCGGCTTCTGCGAACGAGACCATTCTTGTGACGGATCCTTTCTATTTCAATCATGAGACCACCTTGTCCATGCTTGGGATCAAAACACGGACTGTAGAATGTTTTGCCTCAGAAGGATTTGTTCCGACTGTCGATGCGGTCAAAATGGCGATAACGCCGGATGTTCGCGCATTGGCATTGGTTACGCCCAATAATCCCACCGGCGCAATCTATCCCGCGGATCGGTTACAGGCGATTTTCGACCTTTGCAGGGATAAAGGCATTTGGCTCATTCTTGATGAAACCTATCGGGATTTCTTGCCAGAAGGTGCTGGCGCTCCGCACGGTCTGTTTGCCACAGAAGATTGGCAAGATAATCTGATCCAGCTCTATAGTTTTTCAAAATCCTTTTGCATTCCTGGGCACAGGCTGGGCGCAATAGCGGCTGGGGGCACAGTCGTCGAGCAGGTTGCCAAGATCATGGATAATTTGCAGATTTGTCCGCCTCGCGCTCCGCAAGCGGCGCTCGCCCGTGCCCTGCCTGCATTGGCGCAATGGCGCGCAGGAAACCGTCTGGAAATCGAAGTGCGGGCAAAGGCACTGCGAGAAGCAATGGATGGTCTGAATGGATGGAAACTGGAATCGATAGGCGCCTATTTTGCGTTTGTCAGGCACCCGTTTGAAGGGGTCAGCTCGGTCGCCATAGCGGAGCAACTCGCAAAGCGCGCCGGGGTTCTTACTATTCCCGGCGAATATTTCGGCGAAAGGCAAACCCAGTTTTTGAGGTTTGCCTTTGCCAATGCCGATGCGCCAACCATCCGCGAGATTCGGGGAAGGTTGGCAGGTTTCACGATTTAATATCCACGCGCTGAACCGGAACCGGAGCGGCTGTCCATAGCACCATTATAACGGGCACCACCGCCCTTGGTAATTTCGCCAAGGCTCTTGCCGCCGACAAGAATGCCTGCCGCCTGTCCCCAAATCGTCCAATCCTTGTCGATACCAACATCATGGCCCATTTCAGTCAGGATTTTCATCGTATCGGCGGATAGCGCATAGGGCTCCATATAGACCCGGTCGGGCAACCATTGATGATGAATGCGCGGCGCATCGATCGCCTCTTGGATATCCATCCCGTGGTCAATCACATTGATGATTGCCTCAAGCGTAATGGTGATAATGCGCGAGCCACCGGGGCTTCCAATAATCATAAAGGGCTTGCCGTCCTTGGAAATGATTGTGGGGCTCATCGATGAAAGCGGGGTCTTTTTCGGTTGAATGGCATTGGCTTCGCCTTGCACCAAGCCGTAAAGATTTGGCACGCCCGGCTTTGAGGTGAAATCATCCATTTCATTGTTGAGCAGAATGCCAGTGCCGGCGGCCACAACGCCTGCACCGAATGAACCATTGAGTGTGTAAGTGACGGCGACAGCGTTGCCCTCATCATCAACAATCGAATAATGCGTCGTTTCTGTACTTTCGCCAAAGCCCTTTGGCGTCAGTTCCTTCGATATTCCAGCCTTATAGGGGCTGATCTTGTCACGGATATCTTTGGCATAGTTTTTGTCGAGCAGTTTGGAGACGGGATTTTCAACAAAATCCGGATCGCCCAGTGAAGCATTGCGATCAACATAGGCATAACGCATCGCTTCAATCATGGCATGCACTGTTTCAGCAGAACCATAGCCAAGATAACCGAGGGGATAGCCTTCAAGTATATTCAGGATTTCGCAGATAATCACACCGCCCGAACTTGGGGGAGGTGAAGACACGATATCATAACCGCGATAATTGCATTTGACCGGTTCGAGTTCACGAACCTTATATTGCTCGAAATCGGCTTTGGCGAGGACGCCGCCGCCAGCCGCGCTCGCCTTGACGATGGCGTCAGCGATTGCGCCCTTATAGAAGGCGTCTGTGCCTTTATCAGAAATTGCTGAAAGCGCTGCGGCCAGGTCCGCCTGAACCAATGTTTCTCCTATGGCGTAAGGTTGCGCATTGGCCTTCAAGAATATAGCCGAGGCGGCTGGGTCCTTTGCCAGTTTCTTGGCGCCATTGGTCAGTGAGGCGATATCGCCCTGATCAAGCACAAACCCATCACGCGCGAAGCGGATTGCCGGGCCGATGAGTTCCTCGCGCGATTTGGTGCCATATTTTTCGCGGGCCATTTCGAAGCCGGCCACAGAGCCGGGTACGCCCACGGCCAGATATCCATCCGTACTCTTGCCTTTGACGATATTGCCCTGATCATCAAGATACATGGTCTTGGTTGCTGCAAGCGGCGCTCTTTCGCGGAAGTCGAGGAAGGTCGTTTTTCCGTCCTTCAAGCGGATTGTCATGAAACCACCGCCGCCAATATTTCCAGCCGTTGGATAAACAACAGCCAGAGCATAGCCGACAGCAACGGCGGCATCGATGGCATTACCACCTTTCTTCAATATGTCGACGCCCACTTCGGATGCGAGATGCTGCGCTGTGACAACCATACCATGTTCTGCGGTAACAGGGTCTGGCGATGCAGCATAAATCGGCGTTAGAGGGGCAAGCGCCAGTGCAAGCGCTGTAACAAAGGCTCCAGCCTTCATGAAACGAATATTCATGACGTTCTCCATTGTTTCAATGGAGTGAGTGGAACCTCTTCAGCGGATCAAGTCCAGCGCAAATTTGTGTATACGACAAAATGATGGAGCTATTTTCTTCGCCGCCGCAACTGGTCAAAATAGACGATCACAATGATCAGCACGCCGGTGATAACGCGTTGCCAGAATGAGTTGACGTTGAGCAGGTTGGCCCCATTATTAATGGTGGCGAGGATGAAGGCGCCAAGCAATGGTCCCTGGACGGAGCCTACAGCCCCGAACAGACTGGTGCCGCCAATAACGGATGATGCAATAGCTTGCAGTTCCCAACCTTCGGCTTGCGTCGGGTTGCCAACGCCGATGCGGGTGGCAAGCAGAATTCCGACAAAGGAAGCGCAGACGGCGGACAGGGTATAAGCAAGGTAGATGGTTCGGTTGACGTTAACTCCCGAGAGGCGGGATGCTTCGGCATTGGAGCCGACCGAAAACAGGTATCGGCCCCAGCGTGTGTGCTGGAGTAAAATATAGGCCGGGATGCCGACGAGGATCACCATCCAGAACAGGTTGGGAACAGCGAGGAAATCATTGCGGGAAAAGTTGGTGAAGTCGTCATTATTGATCGAAATGGTCGCGCCATTTGTAATCAGAAGGCCAATACCGCGAAGTGATGTAAGCGTTGCCAATGTGATGATGAATGGTGGCAATCCCATCTTTACGATACCAAAGCCATGGAAGAGCCCGATGCCAAGACCAATGCCAAGGGTAATGAGCACGGCTGCCCAGATTGGAAATCCATTGGCCAGAAGCAATGCAACAATTGTGCTGGCAAATCCCGCGATTGCGCCAACAGACAGGTCTATCCCGCCGGTGATGATGACAAAGGTCTGACCCACTGCAAGGATCGCAATCATGGCGCCTTGGCGCAGCAAATTGGCAATGTTGTTTGTCGTCCAGAAGGTCGTGGTCGACAGGCCGAGGATCAGCCATAGAACAAGCAGGAGAGCGAGCAATGTCAGCCCGAAAAGGATATTGTACCGCTTCTTGGGTGAAATAACTGGTTCTTTGACGTCAACACTCATGATCAAGACTCTCCGGATGAAATCGGGTTGGCCGGAGCCGAACCAAGCGCTCGTGTCAAAATATCTTCATGGCTTGCAGATTTGAATTGATGCGTGGCAACCATCTCGCCGCGCCGGAACACATGCAATGTGTCCGCCAATTCGTAGACTTCGGGCAGATAGGAAGATATCAGGATGATCCCTGCGCCCTGTGATAACAGCGCTGAAAATAAGCGGTAGATTTCAGCTTTGGTGCCAACATCGACCCCAACGGTAGGCTCATCGAAGATGAAAAGCTTCGCCCCGTGATTGAGCCATTTTCCAATGACGATCTTTTGCTGGTTGCCACCGGAAAGACTGGCCGCACTGGCACTTCGTGTTGATGTCTTGATGCGCAGATCAGCAATCTGGCGATCAGCTTGACTCGATTCTTCCGTTTTTGAAATGAGCCCGCCATGGCTCAATCTGGAGTAAACGGGTAAATTGAGATTAAGGCTCACCGGCAATGACAGGCACAATCCCTGATCCCTGCGGCTTTCGGGAGCCAGTGCAATGCCAAGTTTGATAGCATCTTTTTCGCGGCGAATATTAACCTCTTCGCCTTGCCATAAAACTGTGCCGGAGGATTTGGGATGACGGCCAAAAACAGTGGTGACGAATTCGCTTCGTCCCGCGCCGATCAGGCCATAAAGTCCAACGACCTCGCCTTCCCGGACTGTGAGCGAGATATTTTCAAAGCCCTTGCCGGAAAGGTTGCGCGTTTCCAAAATGGTCTTGCCAAGCTCAAAACTGTCCTTGTGATAAATCTGCTCGATGGAGCGATTGATCATCATCGCAATCAGTTCGTTCTCGTTGGTATCGGCAATATCTCGTGTGCCGACCAATGTTCCGTCGCGTAAAACTGAAACGCGGTCGGCAAGTTCGAAAACTTCTTCCATCCTGTGGCTGATATAGACAATCGTTACGCCGCTTGCCTGCATGCGCCTGATAAGAGCAAAAAGCTGCATACCCTCCTTGCGCGTGAGATAGGCGGTGGGTTCATCAAATATCAAAAACCGCGCCCCTCTCGTTGCAGCGCGCGCGGTTGCAATCAATTGCTGCTGGCCAATCGTCAAATCGCCAAGCATGGCATGGGCAGGAAGATCAAAGCCCAAATCATCGAGAATCTTCTGTGCTTCACGCACCATGTTGCGATGTCTGAGCAGACCGAAGCGCTGATGTTCTTCACCCAGAAATATATTGGCAGCAACGCTCAGATGCGGACAAAGGACCACCTCCTGATGCACGGCATTAATGCCATGTTTGATGGCTTCAACTGGCGTGCCAAGCGCTACAGGCTCGCCCCGCCAATAAACATTACCACCTGTACGGGGAATGACTCCGGTCAGAAGTTTTATGAGGGTGGATTTGCCCGCGCCATTTTCACCGACAATGGCGTGTATTTCACCTGATTTGAATGCAAGATCAGTCGGCTTCAAGGCATGAGTGCCGAAATATTGCTTCTCCAGTCCTTTTAACTCCAGGATTGGGGAGTCGGCCGCCATCATCGCAGCAGTTGCATTTATTCCGTTCCCGGACTGTGACGCAAAATCCTGATGGGTCATGGCGGCCTCTTTTATTGGCGTGTCTATTCCCGATTAATCAAGTTTCGGGTTCAACAACTCCTGCGCGCGCGGCTCGTTCATATTCGCCTTGGTAATCAGATTTGCGCCAGTATCGACATTCTTTTCAACTGCTTCACCTTTTGAAGCTGCAAGTGCGGTCTTCACGCCATCATAGCCCATGCGGAATGGATCCTGCACAACGAGCGCGTAAAGAACGCCGTCGCTCAGGAATTTGACCAGTTTCTCATCACTGTCGAAGGCGATGACCTTGATCTTGTCCTGAGCCTTGTTTTCTGCAATTGCCTGACCGGCTCCCTGTCCCATGATCAAATTGGATGCGAATATTCCGCGCAGATCAGGATTGGCAGTGATCAAATCAGTTGTAATATTCAGGCCGGTTGTCGCCTGACCGTCGGCAACCTTATCGGCCACCAGCTTCAGACCCGGATATTTTGCAGCCAACTGCTCTTTGAAGCCCTTCGCCCGTTGATCCAATGAACCAACACCCGGAAGAGCGGTAATGATCGCTACATCGCCTTCAGCCTTGCCGTATTTTTCGGTAATTGCAGCGGCCAGACCATCTGCGGCGACGCGGCCCCCTTCAACATTGTCGGTTGTCAGAAACGAGGTGAATGCCTGCGAGTCCGCTGCGGAATCAATGCCAATGATCTTGACCGATTTGGCAGCCTCATCAATCGGCTTTCCAAGTGCTTTAAACTCGGTTGGGGAAATAACGATTGCTGCCGGTGCACCGGAAACGGCATTTTCCAAAATAGAGATCTGACCATTAATGTCCGACTCTGCCTGCGCGCCAAGTTCTGGAACTTTAACGCCAAGATCCTTGCCCGCCTTGCGCGCTCCGGCAAGCACGATCTGCCAGTAGAAGGATGTCGTATCTTTAACGATAATCGGGATGGTTACTTCCTGTGCACGCACGGGCGCAGTACCCAGCATGCCTGCCATGATGGCGACACCTGCGACACCAAGCAAAGTTCTGCGATTGAAGCATTTTCCAAAAGGTATCATTTCCAAGTTCCTCTCCAAGCGCCTTTCTTGGTTGATTACCAGCAGGATCGTGGCGCACGCGACCTTGCCTTTTAGAGAGTCTATCGGATCGTGAACTGCTCCACTTCAGCATAAAAAGCGTCTGGTATCGTCACGTCCAGAAGGTCCATATTCCGCACAAGGCTGGCGGCCTTGGCTGTTCCGATGAGCACATTTGCAACGACCGGCTCACGCAGAGGAAATTGCATTGCTGCTGCGGCGAGCGGTATGGAATAGGATTTGGCAACAGCCTCCATGGACCGCACGGGATTCAAAATATCGTCGGATGCGGGTCCATAATCAAAATTGGCCCCCGGTACAGGCCCAGTCGCCAATATGCCGGAATTGAACACGCCGCCAATGACCAGGGAAATCGTCTTCCTGCGGCATTCTTCGAGTAAGCCACGCTCGGCCGAACGGTCCAGAAGCGAGTAGCGCCCGGCCAGAAGGATGCAGTCTAAATCACTATGTGCGATGACATCCATACAGACTTCAACCTCGTTTACCCCGAGGCCGTAAGCCGCTATTGCGCCTGATGATTTCAGTTCTGCCAGTGCCCTTATGCCACCGTCCAGAAGCTGCCTCTGATAGACGGCATTCTTTTCAGCTCCATGGGTGTATGCGCCAATGTCGTGCACATATAGAATGTCTATTCGGTTCAATCCAAGACGGGCGAAACTGAACTCGAACGACCGCATGATCCCGTCATAGCTGTAATTATAATCGACGGTAAAGGGCAGGGGATTAACGTAGGAGTGGTCGGGAACCTGATCTTCGGGCACGGGCCGCAGCAATCGTCCGACTTTGGTTGAAAGCACATAGCTGTCGCGTGGTTTGGAGCGAAGAAAATCACCTGTCCGACGCTCTGATAGGCCAAATCCGTAAAACGGTGCCGTATCGAAATAGCGCAAGCCTGCGTCCCATGCAGCCTGCAGCGCAGCCATGGCATCTTCCCGCGGGCAGTCTCTATAAAGTCCGCCAATCGCCGCGCCGCCAAATCCAAATTCGGTCAGGGCAAGCGAGGTTGTGCCAATTTTACGGTGTTCCAAAGCGTTCCTCCCAGACACGCAAAGTCTACACTGTCTTTTATCGACAAAAAACCTTTTCAGTCAATCGCTTTTGTGCCTAAATGTTATGGAGCACGCAAACTGGCGCGTGAGGGGCAGGATGTCAAAACAGAATACGGTTTTCAAGGAAGGGTATAATAGATGCCTGCGTCTTTTGCACGATGTGGAATCTGTGCCATCCGAAGCCGAGCTTGGCGCGAGACTGGGAATAAGCCGGACGACCGTGAGGGCAATCCTTAAAAGACTGGCGGAGTCCGGACTGGTCGAAATGGAAAAACCGGGTAAGGCGGTCCTGCGCAAACCGGTAGCCAAAGATTTCTTCCCGGAAGATCAGACCGATTCTCTTGCTGAAATTATCGAGCGAAGTTTCATGAAGCGCATTCTCGCCGGCGGCGCGCAGCCGGGAATGCAGATCAACGAACTGGAGCTGGCGCGGGACATTGGCGTCGGCACCTCAAGCGTTCGGGAATTTTTGATACGGTTCAGTCGTTTCGGCCTGATCGAAAAGCGCAAGAACAGTCACTGGATACTGAAAGGCTTTACGCGGGCATTTGCGCTGGAGCTTTTTGAAATTCGTGAAGTGTTTGAGCTTAGATCAGCTGTTGCATTCACCAGGTTGCCAGATGACCATCCGGCACGTATGAAACTGGACGCTCTTGAAGTCGAGCACCGGAAGCTTCTGGACGAGATCGATAGTAGGTACACAGAGTTTTCTGAACTGGATGAACGGTTTCACCGGTTGATCCACTCAGCTTCCCATAATCGGTTTGTCGATGATTTTTACGACATTATCGCAATCGTGTTTCACTATCATTATCAGTGGAATAAGCAGCATGCACGACAGCGCAATATGCGTGCTGTTGAAGAACATCTGGCTTACATCGAGGCGCTGCGCTCCCGCAACCTTTCCAGGGTCAACAAGGCGTGTCGCGCGCATTTGAAATCTGCACGCGACACCTTGCTACAATCGATAATGCCCAAAGACAAAGAGCGGTAACTACTTTTTACGCATGGCATCGGCCAATGCCGCACCAAACGCACCCTGCGAGGCGCCTTGCGGTTTGGGCGATGGCTTGGGCGGCTGGTACGTGCGGTCGGATGGACGTGGACCCCGCGGACTTTCATTGCCACCGCCGTCCTTGCGCATTGTCAGGCTGATGCGATTGCGTTTCGGATCGACATCGACAACCCGAACTTTAACCACATCACCAGCTTTGACGACTTCATGAGCATCTTTCACAAATCTGTCTGCCAGTTGGGAAAGATGGACAAGGCCATCCTGATGAACGCCAATATCGACAAAGGCACCAAAGGCAGCGACATTTGTCACTGTGCCTTCGAGCAACATGCCTGGCTTCAAATCCTTGATATTATCAATGCCGTCCGCAAAAGCTGCCGTCTTGAACTCTGGTCTTGGGTCGCGGCCGGGTTTTTCCAACTCTGATATAATATCGCGCACCGTGGGAAGGCCAAAACGCTCATCAACGAAAAGTCGTGGATCAAGCGCCTTCAAAGCAGCACTGTCATTCATCAGGGAGCGGACATTCCTCCCGCAGGCACTGACGATTTTCTTTGCAACGCCATAGGCTTCCGGATGCACGGCAGATGCGTCAAGTGGTTCAGTGCCATCGCTGATACGCAAGAAACCGGCGCATTGTTCAAAGGCGCGGGGTCCGAGACGAGACACTTTCAAAAGCTCACGGCGCGTTTTGAACGGACCTATTTCATTGCGATGAGCAACAATAGCCTCCGCCAGCGAGGTTCCCAGACCGGAAATGCGCGCCAATAGAGGTGCCGACGCCGTGTTGAGATCGACGCCGACCGCATTGACGGCATCTTCGACGACGCCATCCAATGATCGTGCCAACCGGTATTGATCAACATCGTGCTGATACTGGCCAACGCCAATGGATTTTGGCTCGATCTTGACCAGTTCAGCCAGCGGATCTTGCAGACGCCGGGCAATCGACACAGCACCGCGTAATGAAACGTCCAAATCGGGAAACTCGGCGGCAGCAGTTGCCGATGCCGAATAAACCGACGCGCCGGCTTCGCTGACGATCACCTTGAGCGGCTTTGGCGCAGGCATGTCGCCAAGCATGTCAGCGACGAGTTTCTCGGTTTCGCGGCTACCCGTTCCATTGCCAATGGCAATGAGTTCGACCTTGTGCTTCGTGATGAGCTTAGCCAGCTCGGCTTGCGTGCCTCTGACATCATTGCGTGGCGGAAATGGATATACTGTGGTGGTGTCGAGCAGCTTGCCCGTGCCATCAATAACAGCAACTTTCACGCCCGTGCGGATGCCGGGGTCGAGGCCCATTGTTGCGCGTGAGCCAGCAGGCGCTGCCAGCAACAGGTCTTTAAGATTGCGGGCAAATACGCGAATTGCCTCTTCTTCAGAACGCTCGCGCAATGCTGTCATCAGATCAACCGAGAGATTGAGAGACAGGCGAATGCGCCATGTCCAGCGCACCACATCCATCAGCCAAATATCCGCTGCGCTATTGCCTGAAATCGAATAGGCCTCCGCAATCATCCGTTCAACCGGCTTGATAGCAGCGGTATCGTCAGCATCGACCTCAATATCGAGGGAGAGAATATCCTCGTTCCGACCCCTTAACATGGCCAATGCGCGGTGGCTGGGCGTGGTTGCCCAGCGCTCGAAATGGTTGAAATAGTCTGAGAATTTTGCGCCTGCTTCCTGCTTTCCATCCGTGACCTTGGCACGCAGCACCGCCCTGTCTTTCATGTAATTTCGCAAGCGACCGATAAGATCGGCATTTTCAGAGAACTTCTCGACGAGAATATCGCGCGCACCATCAAGCGCAGCCTTCACATCGGCCACGTCAGCAGTGATGAAATTTTTCGCAAGTTCATGCGGAATTGTCCGCCGGTCAGAAATGATTGCTTCTGCCAGAGGGTCAAGGCCCCGTTCACGCGCAATCTCAGCCTTTGTTCGCCGCTTGGGCTTGTAGGGCAGGTAAATATCTTCCAGTTCGGCTTTGGTGATCGCTGCGGCGATCTTGCCTTCCAGCTCTGGCGTAAGCTTTCCCTGGCTGCGAATTTCATTGATGATCGTGTTACGACGCGCTTCCAAATCGCGCAAATAGATCAACCGCTCATCAAGCGTGCGCAACTGCGTATCATCGAGTGCGCCGGTCATTTCCTTACGATAGCGTGCGATAAAAGGAACTGTTGCTCCACCATCCAGCAGTTCAATCGCGGCATTGACCTGTTCAGGGCGCGCATTGATTTCTGAGGCGATAAGGCGGGCGATGCTGGCAGTATTGGTAATCACATTGTATCCATAAAATCATGATCGGGCGACCAACATAGTGGCGCCCGACCATGACCGCAATCGCTTGGGAGCGATGGTTTATTGCTTTTTCAACAGCGATTTGGCTTCCTTGACGCCTAAGGCTTGCGGGCGTGAGCAGCTCGTTTGAATGTCGATAAATTTCTTTTCTTCGCCTGATCGGAGGATCGAAACCATGACGTCGACGCCATGCAATGCCCGCTCCAGCGAACAGCGAATGTCCCGGTCTTCAAGAATTGCCACAGCCATATCCGCAAGGCCTGCACAGCGATAATTCGCCATCATGCCTTCGGAATGTTTCTGGTTGGGGATACCGAGCGGGTGCGCCCAGGCCTTGACCGCTTTGGCTTTCTTGCCAGGCTTTGCAAGCTTGACCTTGCCGCCAAAAAAGTTGGGATCAGGGAGGAACAAAGAGCCCTCCGTGCCATAAAGCTCCATATTGGGATGATTATGCGCCCACACATCCCAGCTTGCAGACAGGGTAATGGATGCACCGCTTTCAAATTCAAGCAAAGCCTGAATCGTAGTCGGGGTCGTCACATCGATTTTCTCGCCAGCGCGAGGCGCGCTTGAAATCGTGCGTGTTGGCGTGGCCATGGATGTCAGCGCAGCAACGCGTTTTACCGGGCCAATCAGATTGATAAGATTGGCAATGTAGTATGGTCCGAGATCAAGGATTGGCCCGCCACCTGGACGGAAGAAGAAATCCGGATTTGGATGCCAATGCTCCATTCCGTGGCTCATCACATGCGCTGTACCTGAAGTTAGTGTTCCAACTTCTCCATCATCCACCAGTTTACGCGCAAGCTGGTGGGCACCGCCGAGAAAAGTGTCAGGGGCACAGCCTGCCTTCAGGTTTTTCGTGGTAGCGAGTTTTTGAAGTTCCAGCCCGTCCTTCAGCGAAAGTGTCAAAGGCTTTTCTGAATAAAGATGCTTGCCCGCTGATAGAATTTGCTTCGATACGTCGAAATGCGCATCTGGGATGGTCAGGTTTACGATGAGATCAATATCGTCACTGGAGAGCAATGCATCAATGCTTCGAGCCTCCACGCCGAATTCTGCTGCGCGGGCAGTTGCCGCCTCGTTGTTAATATCCGCAACTGCTCGAATCTTAATACCTTTGAACAGCGGTGCCAATCCAAGATATGTTGTGGAAATATTGCCCGAACCGATAATGCCGACGCCTAGTGTTTTGGCCATTTTCTTGGTCTTTCTTCCTGATATCTTAATTTCAAAATGCTTTAACAGTTGCGATCGAGCGACGAGCAAACCGCTCATCATCCGCCGGTTTGTCATGTTCCATCACGAAGTAGCGGACCGGTGTGGTCTTCAATGCGGCCATCAGTGCTTTCCAGTCGACAGTTCCATGTCCGACATCGGCCCAGCCATCCTCATTGGCATTTTCGCCAGCTGGCGCGATGTCCTTGACGTGCACAGAGCCAATGCGCGAACCATAATTCTTGATCCATTCAAAGGGATCGCCACCGCCACGTATGATCCAGGCAATATCTGCCTCCCAGGCAATGCTTGGCGCGGCATCAAAAATCAGTTTTTGCGGAATTGAGCCATCGGGAAGGGCAATGAATTCGAAATCATGATTGTGCCAGCCAAAGCTGAAACCCGCTTTGCTGTAGACGCTATGAGCTGCTTCAAGCCGCTGTCCGAACGCCGACCAACCGGCAGCATCAACGGGTCGCTCTTCCTCGGTCAGATATGGGCAATAAATGGCCTGAATACCAAGCGTTCCTGCAATGTCGATCACCTGTTGCGGGTCGCTTTCAAGCAGTTCAATGCTGAAATGGCCTGTCGGCATGGCAAGGCCGTTTGCATCAAGTGCTGCTTTCGTGGCTTTCACATCGGTATAAACAGCGCCATAGCCTTCAACCTGCGCATATCCATGGCGCTTCAACATTTCCAATGTTTTTTCGAGTGGCGGAAATTCGCGGGAACTGTAGAGCTGGTAGGAAAAATCGGTCATCATGGTCTCCGTAATTTTATAGTGTCTCGGGATTTTCAGATACGGTTTTCAGTCGCCGCGTCGAACAGGGACGCCATTGCGGGATTGAAATGGAGGAATACTTTTTCGCCGGGCATATAGCGGCGGCCTGAATCAGTGCGGACAGACACAGGCTTGCCAGCAACGGTCAGCCAAACGAGACTATCTGCCCCCATCGGCTCATCGAGATCGACCGTCGCTTCGCAGGACAATCCTGCTGCGCCGGGCTTATTGTCGATTGTGATATGCTCTGGCCGGAAACCGAAAATCACATCGCGGCCGCTTGTCAGCGGTCCTTGTGCCTTATAGTCCGCCAAGGAGACGGTAAGATCGGCCGCTGTAAATGATGGCGCGCTGCTTGTTCCGGTGATCTTGCCTTTAAGAAAGTTCATCGCAGGTGATCCGATGAAGCTGGCGACGAAAAGATTGCGCGGCTTGTTATAGATGGTCAGCGGCTCATCCAGTTGCTGGATCAATCCGCCCTTCATGACGGCAATGCGGTCTGCTAGCGTCAAGGCTTCGATCTGGTCATGGGTTACGTAGATCATCGTATTGGCGAGCTTGTGATGCAGGCGTTTGATCTCCACACGCAGTTCGGAGCGCAACTTGGCATCAAGGTTGGAGAGTGGCTCGTCAAACAGGAAAACATCGACATCGCGCACCAGTGCGCGTCCAATGGCGACACGCTGGCGCTGGCCGCCGGAAAGGGCGGCGGGTTTGCGTTGCAACAAGGGTTCCAGTTGCAGAATCTCGGCCGCATTGGCGATGCGCTTCTGTACTTCCGCCTTTGGCAGCCCAGCGACCCGCAAGCCGAAAGAGAGGTTTTTCTCCACGGTCATTTGCGGATAAAGCGCATAGGATTGAAACACCATTCCTATGCCACGGTCTTTCGGTTCTTCCCAGGTTACGTTCTTGCCTTTGATGAATATCTGGCCTTCCGAAATGTCGAGCAATCCGGCAATGCAATTGAGGAGGGTCGACTTCCCGCAGCCGGAAGGACCGAGCAGGACGAGGAATTCACCGTCTGCTACCTCTATATTAAGGTCCTTCAAAACATTGACAGAACCGAAGCTGACAGAAAGGTCTTTGATCAAAACACTATGCACGGTAATCACCCTTTAACCGCGCCAGCGGCTATGCCCCTGACGAAGTATTTGCCCGAGAAAAAGTAGACAAGTAGCGGAACTGCGCCCGTCAAAATGGTGGCTGCCATATTGACGTTGTATTCTTTCACGCCCTGCGTTGAATTGACGATATTGTTGAGTTGCACCGTCATGGGCACGTTCTTGGAACCCGCAAAAATGACTCCGAAGAGGAAGTCATTCCAGATTCCGGTGACCTGCATGATGATTGCGACGACGAAGATCGGCAAGGAAAGCGGCAGCATGATCTGGAAGAAAATTTGCCAGAATCCTGCTCCGTCGACACGCGCCGCCTTGAAAAGTTCGGTCGGCAGTGACGCGAAATAATTGCGGAAAAGCAGGGTCAGGATCGGCATGCCGAAAATGGTATGGATCATGATGATACCCGGCAGTGTTCCGAATATACCCAGCTCACGCGTAATGATGACGAGCGGGTAGAGCATGACCTGATAGGGTATGAAGGCTCCAAAGAGCAGGATGCTGAAGAATATCTCCGATCCCTTGAAACGCCAGTTTGCCAGCGCATAGCCATTTACGGAGGCGATCAGGATTGAGATGATCACGCTGGGGATCAATATCTGGACCGAATTCCAGAAGCCGACTTTCAGCCCCTCGCAATAAAGACCGGTACAGGCGCTTGACCATGCTGTGCTCCAGGGTTGGAACGTGATCTCGACGGGAGGCGAGAAAATATTACCAAGCCGGATTTCAGGCATGCCTTTGAGCGAGGTTATGATCATCACATAAAGCGGCAGAATATAGTAGAGCGCCGCGACCAGCAAAACGCTGTAGATCATAATCCTTGCCGGGGTGAATATTCGTGCTGGCCGCTTGCCGTGCGGCCCTGTGGACAGAGGGGTGATCGCTGTCATTTGCGCTTTTCTCCACGATATTCCATTAATGCCCAAGGAATGACGATAATGAGAACGGTCGTCAGCATGATGGTGGAGGCCGCAAGGCCCTGGCCGAGATTGGCGCGCCGGAACATGAATTCGTACACATATTTGGCAGGTACCTCACTGGCATTGCCTGGCCCACCGCCGGTCAAGGCGACAACAAGATCGTAAACCCGCACAATGCCAGTCGAGATCAACACAATAGTTGTAATGAAAACGGGGCGCATCATCGGGATGACGATGAAAAGATATGTCTTCCAGACGGGGATGCCGTCGACACGCGAGGCTTTCCAGATATCCTCGTCAATGCCCCGCAGACCTGCCAGCATGAGCGCCATGACAAGGCCGGTGCCCTGCCAGAGTCCGGCGATAACAATGGCATAAATGGCAAAGCGCTGATCATTCAGGATTGAGAAGGTGAATGTCTCGAACCCCAAATCGCGAACGACACGTTGTATGCCGTATGTGGGCGTGAGAATCCATTGCCAGACAAGGCCGGTAACAATGAATGAAAGCGCATAGGGGTAAAGAAAAATGGTGCGGAATGCCCCTTCAAAGCGGATTTTCTGATCCAGAAGTGCTGCAAGCACGAAGCCGATCACAGTTGAGAAGACCAGCGTAAATACGCCGAAAATACCCAGATTTATCGCTGAAATATTCCAGCGCGGTGTATTGAAGAGACGCGCATACTGGTCAAACCCAACGAAAGTGAGTTCTGGCAGCGTGCGTGATGATGTAAAGGAAATGAGGGCGGTCCAAAGAGTGCAGCCAATGAAGACGATGAGAACTGTTGCAATCATGGGTATGGCTGCAACCTTCGCATTCAGATTCTTAAAAAGACTATTGGGGCGCACTGTCTCGCTCATCGGATTCTCCACCGGCCAATTGCTTGCTGCCACCTGCATTACGCAGATGGCAGATGGCAGCAAACGGCACTGATACTAATTATTGGGCTCGCTCGATAATGCTGACGAAGCGCGCCTGCGCATCCTCAACTGTCATGTTTTTATCGGCAAAGAACTCCTTTGACAGGTCCTCAATTTCTAGACCGGAGTCAGGAGCGAGCAGTTGGCCCGCCCCCGGAGCGACATTGTCGAGCTTGTTGAGCGCCTCAATGCCTTTCTTCATGCAGGTATTGGCGGTGGCAAGATCAACATCGCCGCGGACCGGAAGCGATCCTTTCGCCAGATTGAATGCCACTTGCGTTTCTTTTGATATGAGCAGGCTGGCGAGCTTAAGCTGGGCTTTGGTAATTTCGGGGTTCTGATTTTTTGGGAAATAGAAGGCGTCACCACCCGTATGAAGCACAGGATGGTTGCCAAGGCCAAGTAGGCAGTCATAGTCTTTGCCGGCCACCTTTCCAGCCACACTGAATTCGCCCTGCGCCCAATCACCCATGATCTGGCCACCAGCTTTGCCGCTAATGACAAGATTGGTTGCTTCGTTCCAGGAACGGCCGACATAACCCGAATCAGCCAGTTCGCGCGCCTGCGCGAAAGCTTCAAAGACCGCCTTCATCTCCGGACTTGCTGCGGCTGCAGCGTCCTTGTCACGATAGACTTTCAGGTACAGATCCTTGCCGCCAATGGAAGAGATCATAACGTTGAAGGTGAGAAAGACTTGCCACGCATCGCCGGTCGCAAGGGGGATAAGACCCTTTTCCTTAAGCTTTGGGGCGGTGGCGACAAATTCCTGCCAATTGGTTGGAGCAGGCAGGTCCGCCGCCTTGAATGCCGCTGGGCTCAACCACATCCATTGTTCGGTATGGATGTTGACCGGCACGCAATAAATCTTGCCCTCATACTTACAGGCATCGAAAAGCTTGGATGGTCGAATGATATCAGCCCAGCCTTCTTTTTCGGCAATCTCGGTAAGATCGGCCATCAGTCCGGCCTTCACCAGATCTTCCGCATCCCGGCCCGTATTGAGCTGTGTCGCCCCCATTGGATTGCCGCCAAGAATACGACTGATAATAATCGGTGTTGCCGTGCTTCCGCTGCCAGCGATAGCGCCATCGACCCATTTGTCACCGCCGAGCTTGTCAAAGGAATCTGCGAGAACTTTTGCTGCTGCCGCTTCGCCGCCAGCGGTCCACCAATGGGTGACCTCAAGATCTGCGGCTTTGGTATTATTGACCGTAAGCAGAAATGTTGAAGTGGCTAATATGGCAAGAGCTGTATTGTAACGCATCTTTTCCTCCCAGTCTGAAACGTTACAGGTAGGCTAAACCAAACTTTATGCCGACGCAATTCCCCTTGGTATTTTTTCTTGCGCAGGCGTTTCATTGTTGAAAACTAGCTAAAGATAGCCAATTTTCGAAGTTCTAGACAATTTAATACCGGCGCAGAACAATGCTTTGCCAGTTTTGGTTGTAAAATTGATTGTCATGGAGCTATATATAAACAATAAGGAAACATAATATTTCTGAAACGATACAGAATCGGGCCTGATGAAGGATGGCTCTAATCGGCCAGCAAAACATGAGCACAAAAGATTTGAAACGTGTTTCAGGTAGCGAAGCAGTGGAGCTTCCCGAAGGCGAGCGGCCAACGCTAAAGACAATAGCCTTTATGGCAGGGCTGGGAGTGACCACTGTTTCGCGTGCATTGAAGGATGCGCCGGAAATTGGCCGGGCCACCAAAAATCGTGTGCAACTCATCGCTAAACAGATTGGTTACAGGCCAAACCGCGCAGGCGTCAGGCTTCGGACAGGCAAGACCAATGTCATCAGTCTGGTGCTTAACGCGCAGTCTGAAATTATGGGCCTGACGTCAAATATGGTCTATGGAATTTCCGAGATATTGTCGCAGACGCCCTATCATCTGACCGTGACGCCATATTCAGTTGAAAATGATCCGATGCAGCCCATTCGCTATATCGTCGAAACGGGCTCAGCCGATGGCATAATCATGTCGCGCACCGAGCCAGACGATGCTCGCGTTCGTTACCTTACCGAACATGGTATTCCGTTCGCTACACATGGCCGTACTGAAATGGGCATAGAGCATCCATTTCACGATTTCGATAATGAGGCATTTGCTTACAAATCTACAAAGAGCCTGCTGATAAAGGGCCACAAGAAAATTGCGATGGTGGCTGGTCCCACCTCAGCTGTAACCTATCACAGGCATCTGGATCGAGGATTTTCACGGGCAATCGAAGAGGGCGGGGCGCAAGCCATTCTCGTGCCTGATATTGATGTTGATACATCACTTGAATGTATTCGTGATAGAATGGAAGAAATCATGTCCGGTCGAAATCGTCCGGATGGAATTGTTTGCTGTAGCGGCAGTGCTGCTATTGCTCTGGTTGCAGGTATCGAGGCCGCTGGACTCAAAATCGGCAGGGATGTCGATCTCGTGTCGAAGCAATCAACCGATATTTTGAAATGGTTCAGACCGGAAATCATCGTCTTCAACGAAGATATTCGCCATGCCGGGCGCGAATTGGCACGCGCTGTTTTGCGTCGTATTGAAGGTGTGGATGCACGCGAATTGCAAAGTTTAAGCTATCCGGAAGAATAGTGGTGCGGCCTGGGGAAGGTCGAAAGTGACATTCCCCATCGGTAAATGGACGACGCACGTACCGCATCCGTGCAAAACCTACGGCTCCTGATCTTAATTATTCTCGCTCAGGATTTCGCGCTTGCCGACATGGTTTGCGGGACCGACCAACCCTTCTTTCTCCATGCGCTCTACAAGAGAAGCAGCACGGTTGTAACCGATTTGAAGACGGCGCTGGATATAGGATGTCGAGCATTTTTTGTCGCGCAGCATGATCTTGACCGCTTGTTCATAAAGCTCGTTTCCATCTTCGGAGGCCATATTGCCTTTGTCAAAGACGGCGCTGTCGTCGTTTTCGACCTCTTCTTCCTCGCTCTCATCCGCGGTGACCGTATCGAGATAATCCGGCTGACCTTGCGCCTTCAAATGTGTCACGATCTGTTCGACTTCTTCGTCGGAAACGAATGGGCCGTGAACGCGGGCGATCCGTCCGCCGCCAATCATATGCAGCATGTCGCCTTGGCCCAGCAATTGTTCAGCGCCCTGTTCGCCCAGAATGGTGCGACTGTCGATTTTCGATGTTACCTGAAACGAAATGCGCGTCGGGAAGTTTGCCTTGATGGTGCCGGTTATCACGTCGACAGAAGGACGTTGGGTTGCCATGATGAGGTGGATGCCAGCGGCGCGCGCCATCTGTGCCAGACGCTGGATAGCCCCTTCAATGTCCTTTCCGGCCACCATCATCAGATCAGCCATCTCGTCGACGATGATGACGATATAAGGCATGGCGGTCAGGTCCATTTCCTCCTGCTCATATTCAGGCGTGCCTGTGCCCTTGTCGAAGCCGGTTTGAACCGTGCACATCACCGTTTCGCCCTTTTCGCGGGCAGTGGCGACGCGGGCATTGAAGCCATCAATATTGCGCACGCCAAGCTTCGACATCTTGCGATAGCGGTCTTCCATCTCGCGTACCGCCCATTTCAACGCCATGACGGCTTTCTTGGGATCGGTGACGACAGGCGTAAGCAGATGCGGAATGCCATCATAGATCGACAGTTCCAGCATTTTCGGGTCGACCATGATCAAGCGGCACTCATCCGGGGTGAGTCGGTAGAGCAGGGACAGGATCATCGTGTTGATCGCAACAGATTTGCCGGAACCCGTTGTCCCTGCAACGAGCAGATGCGGCATCTTTGCAAGTTCCGCGATTACTGGCTCGCCGCCGATTGTCTTGCCAAGGCAGAGCGCAAGCTTGAACTTTGTTTTGTCGAAACTGTCGGATTCAATCATTTCCCGCAGAAAGACGGTTTCGCGTGTCGTATTTGGCAATTCAATGCCGATGACATTACGGCCAGGGACCACTGCGACACGGGCAGACAATGCCGACATGGAGCGCGCAATATCATCCGCAAGACCGATGACGCGCGAGGATTTTACGCCCGGCGCAGGTTCAAATTCATACAATGTGACCACAGGGCCGGGGCGCACATGGATGATCTCGCCGCGGATACCAAAATCTTCAAGCACGCTTTCGAGCAGGCCCGCATTCTGCTCCAGCGTTTCCTGCGAAATGGTGATCGTATCCTGCGTAGTCGGCTCTTGCAGCAATTCGACTGGCGGCTTTTCATATCCGACATGGCTTGGTGGCGCCATGCGTGTTTCTATACCGCCCACAATGGCAAGGCGCCTTTGTGGCGCAAGCGCTGGTGCGGGAACAGGCGCGGCTGCTGGCTTAACACTATCGTGCTGCTGCACGATAGTGCGCGGCTGGACGACAGGGGCAGCAGGAATCTCTTCCGGCAAGATCTCAGCAACCAGCTCAATCACATCATTTGGGGCAGTTTCAATTGGTGCCTGCTCTTCTGCTTTAACAGGTTCGGGCAGTGCCACCGGCTGAGTGGCAGCGGTTTCCACGGCAGGTGTCTTATTATATTCCACAATACGGAAACGGGCCGTGATCTCGTCAGGGCTATAGTGTATCTTTTTCGGCCGCACATAGGTGGTCGTGGTTGGCGCAATATCCGCTGTTGCGCCCAAAGTCTCCCAGAACGCGAAATCCGACACATAGGCATAGGCAGAGCTATCTATTTTCGCAGCCGGTGACGGCGCTGCAACGACAGCTACGCTTTTCTCTTCGGTTTTAACCGGTGGAACATTGCTTGCTGCAGCAACGGGAAGACGTCCAGTCTGGCCATGAATGGGCGGAAGGGGGGCATGCGGCGGAGCCACAGGTGCCTTCACACTCATGGCAGGAGGAGCCTTGGGCGCAGGGGAAACCTGTGCGGGCTTTGGGGCAGGTTGCTCTTTACCTTTTAGCAACTCACTATCCGGCGTGCGGGTAAAGCGGACATTTTCAGATAAGGAAAACATGCGCTTAGAAATTGGCGCGTTTGCACAGTCCGGCAAAACATAGCCTGCGTTCTGCAATCGCTCGATAGGATGCGCAGGTGCTTGCGCAACAGGCGGGGCAGGGCGGCGAACATTGACAGGTTCATAGACAGGCGCTGGTGACGGTTCTGGTTGACGGGTCGGTGCAGGCGGCGCGGAATTTACCTCTCTCGTGTCATAGTCATCTGATTTTATTGGGAAATTTGTTCTTGAAATGTGCATGATGCCTGCGAACGAAACGGGATGAAGTGACCGGAACTCTACTGCTCTAGGAATAGAAAACGAAGGTTAACAACTCTCTACCGAGCATCACTTTCTCACCGTTCCATACGCAAAAAAAATCCCGGAACGCGAGGTTCCGGGATGGGATCAAATATTGAAATTTTGTACTTTGCCCGGCGCGTCAGGCCTGACGTTGCAGCAATGTGGAAGATGAATGCGCGGCATTGTTAACGCCATCTATGCCGGTTGCGACCACTGAAACGCGGAAAACACCTTCAAGCGCATCGTCAAATGTTGCGCCAAGAATAATATTCGCCTGATCATCAACTTCTTCCCGAATGCGGGTAGCGGCTTCATCGACTTCAAACAATGTCATGTCGCGGCCACCGGCGATGGAGACGAGAACGCCTTTTGCGCCTTTCATCGATTCAACATCAAGCAAAGGATTGGCAATGGCCGCTTCTGCGGCTGCCTGCGCGCGCCCCTGGCCGGTGCCTTCGCCGGTGCCCATCATGGCGCGGCCCATATCGCGCATAACGGAGCGAACATCGGCAAAATCCAGATTGATGAGGCCCTCGCGCACCATCAGGTCGGTGATACTGGCAACGCCTGAATACAGAACCCGGTCTGCAATGGCAAAAGCATCGGCAAATGTTGTATTGGCACTGGCGACGCGGAAAAGGTTTTGATTGGGAATGACGATCAGCGTATCGGCGCTTTCGCGCAAAGCCTCAAGTCCTTCCTCGGCCATGCGCATGCGCCGCGTACCTTCAAAGGAAAACGGCTTTGTCACGACACCAACGGTCAGGATGCCCGCGGCACGCGCTGCGCGCGCGATAACCGGTGCTGCGCCGGTTCCGGTTCCGCCGCCCATGCCGGCTGTAACAAAGCACATATGGGCACCTGTCAGGTGATCCATGATTTCGTCAATGCTTTCCTCGGCGGCAGCCCGCCCGATTTCGGGGTGTGAGCCAGCGCCAAGACCCTGCGTGACATTTGCCCCCAGCTGGATAAGTCTCGTTGCCTTGGACATCGACAATGCCTGCGCGTCCGTATTTGCAACGATGAACTGGGTTCCTTGCAGATTTTCGCGGATCATATTGTTGACCGCATTGCCACCGCCACCCCCAACACCGAACACGGCAATATTCGGCTTCATCTCGGAAATTTCCGGTTTTTGAAGGTTGATGGACATGGTGCAATCCTTGTTCCGCGCCGCTTATTATCATCGGCGTACAGGTCTAAATCTCAAAACATCGCGTCCGTGAGAATCAAAATTGGCGATATACCGGAGCGGCGGCAAAGAATCAGAAGCTGGTTTGCGGCGCAAGCCCTGAATTGGTCACTTATCGTATCGCCAGCGTTTTTCTTGATGTTTCTCTTAAATAATAGCGTCGGAAAAGTGCCGTCAACAGACTTTCATGTTGATCCTTTACGGATGCATTTTCCATCGAAGCATTCTAGTCTTTTTTAGATTCGGTCAGAATCTTATGAAGGAAAATTTCCATGTCTGATATTTCTGCCTTGCACCCGATTTCGCGTCGTTCGCTTTTGAGTGGCATGGCCGCAACCTCAGCGCTCTTTTTGCTTCATCCGTTTTCCGCGCGGGCAGAGACCAATCAGGCGCATTTACGCCTGATGGAAACCACAGACATTCATGTGAATGTTTTTCCATATGATTATTACGCGGACAAACCCAACGACACCATGGGCTTGGCGCGAACGGCGACAATCATGGATGCAATCCGCGCTGAGGCCACCAACGCGCTGCTCATCGATAATGGTGATTTCCTTCAGGGTAATCCGATGGGTGATTTCATCGCCTATCAGCGCGGTATGAAGGAGGGGGATGTCCACCCTGTGATCAAAGCCATGAATGTCCTTGGCTATGATGTTGGAACGCTCGGCAATCATGAATTCAACTACGGTCTTGACTATATGTTCAAGGTCGTTGGCGGGTCGAATTTCCCCTATGTCTGTGCGAATCTGACAAAGGGACAGCTCGCCTCCGACCCCAAGCAAGACGAACTCTTCTTCAAGCCCTATGTCATTATCGAGAAGATCATCAAGGACGGGGCGGGTGCGGAAAGCCCGATAAAGATCGGGTTTATTGGCTTTGTGCCGCCGCAAATCATGCTGTGGGACGTTAAAAACCTGGAAGGAAAGGCTCAGACGCGCGATATTATTGAAGCCGCCAAAGCCTGGGTTCCTGTCATGAAGGAAGAAGGCGCGGATATCATTGTCGCATTGTCTCATTCCGGCATTGATGGTGCAAAGCTGTCTGATCGCATGGAAAACGCCTCGCTTTATCTTGCGGGTGTTGAAGGCATTGATGCAATTTTCACTGGCCATCAGCACCTCGTTTTCCCGGGACCGAAAAGCTGGGACGGTATTGCAGGGGCTGATCCGGTCAAGGGCACATTGTCAGGCAAACCGGCAGTCATGGCTGGTTTTTGGGGCTCGCATCTCGGATTGATCGATCTGCTGCTCGAAAAGGATGGAAGGAAGTGGAGGATCGTCGATTTCACGGCGGAGGCACGGCCGATTTACCACCGCGATGATGCGAAAAAAGTTGTGGCTGATGTCGCGGACAAGAGCGACGTGATTGAGGCGGCCAAAGCTGAACATGAGGCAACGCTGACCTATGTCCGCACGCCCGTTGGCAAGACAGCCGCACCGCTTTATTCCTATTTTGCCCTGGTTGCTGACGACCCTTCGGTTCAGGTCGTGTCACAGGCGCAGACCTGGTACATAAAGGAAATGCTCAAGGAAACCGAGCATAAGGATTTGCCTGTCTTATCAGCGGCTGCCCCCTTCAAGGCTGGTGGGCGTGGCGGTGCTGATTATTATACCGATGTTCCCGCTGGTGACATTGCCATCAAGAATGTTGCTGATCTCTACCTTTATCCCAATACGGTGCAGGCAGTTGCCATCACTGGCGAGCAGGTCAAGAACTGGTTGGAAATGTCGGCAGGCATGTTCAATCATATTCCGGAAGGATCGAAAGACGCAGCCCTGCTCAATACGAGTTTTCCGTCCTATAATTTTGATGTTATCGACGGCGTGACCTACGAAATCGACCTGTCGCAGGAACGCAAATTCGACAATGACGGGAAGCTTATCAATCCTCAAGCAAACCGTATTCAAAATCTTCAGTTCGCAGGCAAGCCGATTGACCCCGCCCAAAAATTTGTCGTCGTCACGAATAATTATCGCGCTGGCGGCGGTGGAAAATTTCCCGACATTGCTGCCGACAAGGTGATTTTCGTTGCCCCCGATACAAACCGCGATGTTATCGTCCGCTACATTGTTGACCAAGGGACGATCAACCCATCAGCGGATGCTAATTGGAGGTTTAAGTCTCTTCCGGGCACTACGGCGACCTTTGAAAGCGGCCCCAAGGCAAGGCAATTTCTTGGCGATGTGAAAAGCGTCAAGATTGAAGATGCTGGCGATGGGGCCGAGGGTTTTGCCAAGTTCCGGCTTGTTTTATGAGGATATTCACAGATACCGCTGCGTTGATGGTTACAAAATGAGCCGTTAGAACCCTCCCGCTTTAACGCTATCGGGAGGGTGGAATGCACCAAAATAATTTCGGAAAACGGGCGCGGCTTCTGTTTGCCAGCTCTGTGGGCACCATTATTGAATGGTATGATTTCTTTATCTTTGCCACCTGCGCGGTTCTGGTTTTTGACAAGGCATTCTTTCCGACAGCTGACCCAATGATAGGGGTTTTGCTCGGCCTCAGCACTTTTGCCATAGGTTTTATCGCCCGCCCGCTGGGTGGCATAATCTTCGGAGTTCTTGGGGATCGCATAGGCCGAAAAAACGCGCTGGTTGTAAGTCTTGCCATGATGGGCGGAGCAACTTTCGCCATGGGTCTTCTGCCGACCTACGCGTCAGTTGGCGTTCTGGCGCCGGTCTTGCTGGTCGCGCTGCGTATCGTGCAAGGTGTTGCCGTGGGCGGCGAGGCAACGGGTGCCTTGTTGATCGTTGCTGAATCGATGCCCGGCAAACAGCGCGGGTTCTGGACAAGCTTTCCCATGGTTGGTGGTCCTGCTGCCAATGTGCTGGCGGCAGCCACGATAAGCTTCCTCACGATACGTTTTGGCGAACAGGCTTTTATCGACTGGGCCTGGCGGCTACCCTTCCTCTTCTCGATCGTGCTGGTCATTCTGGGTTTCTGGATGCGCCGCCGGGTCGAAGAATCTCCTGCTTTCATCGAACTCGTCGAAAAGCGAAAGACGATACCGGCTGCGCCTTTATCTGAAGCCTTCAAGCACTTTAGCAAACCAATGGGACAGGTCTTTCTGGTCAAGACGGCCGAGAACACATTGTTTTACCTGTTCACGACGTTCTTCCTGGTACTGACGGTTCAGTTTCTTGGTTTGGCGCGATCAGTCGGCGTTGGAGCCCTGTTCTGGGGATCTATTGCTGAAGTCATCGTGATCATGGTCGCGGCATATGCGTCGGATTTGTTTGGACGCAAGCCCGTAATGTTTGTCGGCCTTCTGGGTGGCCTGGCTGCGGGCGCTTATCTTTTCAGTCTGCCGCATGGTGCCGATCCGCAAACAGTATTGATGGCAACGCTGCTAACGCTCACATTCCACGGGATTATAGTCGGGAGCATGGCTCCGTTTTTCACCGAGTTGTTTCCGACGCATGTTCGCTACTCAGCCATGTCGATCAGTTATCAGGTCGCTTCGGTTGTGGGTGGCTCTGTCGCGCCCTTGATTGCAACGCTTTTGCTTAATGCAACAGGGTCGCCGCATGCAGTCATAATCTATGCGGCAGTGATGGTAATTCCCGGCATTATTTGCGTGCTTTTGTCACGTGAGACGCGAGGGGTGAATCTGACGACGCTCTAATCATCATCGGTCGAAGTGACTGCCACATATTGCCGGTAATATGTTTCGAGCGCGGAAAGCCCGGCTTTCAAGTCGCGGGCACCGCGCTCGCCAAGCTTGGCAAACAGGTCGGTCTCAAACTCGTGGGCGAGCCTGGCCAAATGCTCATAGGCCTTGAGCCCGGCAGGAGTCAGTTCCAGATGCTCGGTTCGACGATCTGCCTCATCGCGCCTTCGTTTCAGCCACCGGCGTTGCTCCAGCGAGAAAACAGCGCGACTGACTTTGGTTTTATGCATTGAGGAATGTACACCAATAGCCGTGGCGGTTAGAGCGCCAAACTGACCAAGCGTTGCCAAAGTGCGCCATTCTGGACGTGTCAGGCCATATTGCTCTCGATATTGGTTGGAGAAACGCCGACTGATCGCCTCTGCCGCCTTGTTTAGTCGGTAGGGGGTGAAGTCCTCCAGAATGAGGGGAACCCGCTCAAGCCTTTTATTCGTCATCGTGCCAAATCTCTCTTTGCATTTGATAGTTACAAAAAAGATCGTCACAAATGCAACGAAATAGATGGAGGTTCATCATGACACTCAATTACATGCCGGGCTTCGGAAATGATTTCGAAACAGAAGCGCTTGCAGGTGCGCTTCCTCAAGGCCAAAATTCGCCGCAACGCTGCGCTTATGGTCTTTATGCGGAGCAATTATCGGGCTCACCCTTCACCGCTCCCAGAGGTATAAATGAGCGGTCGTGGCTTTATCGCATCCGTCCCTCCGTCAAACATAGTGGCCGGTTCACTCCGGTAAAGCGCGAGCATTGGAAGACAGCCCCCAACCTTGATGATCATGAATTGCCAATCGGCCAATTGCGTTGGAACCCAACGCCGATGCCGGAAAGCGCTGTAAACTTTATCGATAGTATTCGCACCATGACAACGGCGGGCGACGTTCACGGGCAGGCGGGTATGGCCGCACATGTCTACGCCTTCAATCAAGACATGGTGGATGATTATTTCTTCAATGCTGATGGAGAGTTGCTGCTGGTACCCGAGCAGGGAATGCTGAGCATCTTTACGGAAATGGGCATTATAGAAATAGAACCGAGCGAAATCTGTATCATTCCCCGCGGGATGATGTTCAAAGTTACAGCGCTCAACGGTGAGGCGCGCGGCTATATCTGTGAAAATTATGGCGCGAAATTCTCTTTACCGGATCGTGGGCCTATCGGTGCAAACTGCCTTGCCAATCCACGGGATTTTAAAACGCCTGTCGCGGCGTTTGAAGAGAAGGAAACGCCATGCCGTCTGCATGTAAAATGGTGTGGCAAATTTTATGAAACCACGCTTGGACATTCCCCGCTGGATGTTGTCGCATGGCATGGAAACTACGCGCCGTATAAATATGATCTGCGGACTTTCTCGCCTGTTGGCGCGATCCTTTTCGATCATCCAGATCCATCCATTTTCACAGTGCTGACAGCCCCATCGGGCGAAGAAGGAACGGCCAATGTGGATTTTGTGATTTTTCCCCCGCGCTGGCTGGTGGCAGAGCATAGTTTTCGTCCGCCCTGGTATCATCGCAATATAATGTCGGAGTTCATGGGCCTGATCTATGGGCAGTATGATGCCAAGGAGGAAGGTTTTGTGCCGGGTGGCATGAGCTTGCACAATATGATGCTGGCTCACGGCCCTGACGCAATGGGCTTCAACAAGGCTTCATCTGTGGAGTTGAAACCGCAACGATTGGAAAACACCATGGCTTTCATGTTTGAAACGCGGTTTCCCCAGCATCTCACCCGCTTTGCCGCTGAATTGGAAAGCTTGCAGGACAATTATGCCGATTGCTGGACGGGCCTTAAAAAGCGATTTAACGGTACAGTGGAAGGGGACTGGTCAGAATGAAACTGGCAACAATCAACAATGGCACGCGTGATGGCAAACTCGTCATCGTGTCAAAGGATTTGGCGTATTACACCGATGCTTCCTTTCTCGCCCCCACGCTGCAAGCGGCACTGGATGATTGGGCGCGGATCGCCCCGCATCTGCAAGCGCTCTCTACCAGTCTGGATCATGGCGCAGTGCCAACGGCAAGGTTTCACGAGCATGAGGCATTATCGCCCTTGCCGCGTGCTTATCAGTGGGCGGATGGCTCGGCCTATGTCAATCATGTTGAGCTGGTCAGGAAGGCACGCGGCGCTGAAATGCCGGAAAGCTTCTGGACAGATCCCCTTATATATCAAGGCGGATCAGACAGTTTCCTCAGACCCCGGGCCCCAATTCGAATGGCGGATGAGGCCTATGGTATCGACATGGAGGGCGAGGTCGCTGTCATTGTTGATGACGTGGCAATGGGTGCAACCATTGATGAAGCGCGTGATGCAATCCGTCTCATCATGCTGGTCAATGATGTCAGCCTGCGGGCGCTCATACCGGCAGAACTGGGAAAAGGGTTTGGCTTCTTTCAGTCCAAACCCTCATCTGCCTTTTCACCGGTAGCGGTTACGCCGGATGAATTGGGTGATGCCTGGGATGGTGGCAAGGTGCACCTGCCCCTCAATGTTGATCTTAACGGCAAGCCCTTTGGCCGCGCAAATGCCGGGGTCGACATGACATTCGATTTTCCAAAATTGATTGCTCATGCTGCAAAGACAAGGCCATTATCCGCAGGCACAATTATCGGATCGGGTACCGTATCAAACAAGCTCGACGGCGGGCCGGGAAAACCGATCGATCAAGGCGGTGCAGGTTACTCATGCATTGCTGAAGTGCGCATGATCGAAACCATTCAAAGCGGCGCTCCGCAAACGCCATTCATGCGGTTTGGCGATATTGTCCGCATCGAAATGCGCGACCAGCACGGTCATTCAATTTTTGGCGCAATCGAGCAGAAGGTCGAGAAATATGAGCACTGATGCAATCCTCTATGATTACTGGCGTTCATCGGCGAGCTATCGCGTTCGCATCGCGCTCAATAGTTTGGGGATAGAATATAAGTCAGTGTCGGTTGATTTGCTCCAGGCCGAGCATAAGGGCAATGAAAATCTGGCCAGAAACCCGCAAGGACTGGTGCCTACATTGGTTATGGATGGCCATTCCATGAGCCAGTCATTGGCCATGATCGAATATTTGAACGAGACTTTTCCGCAAGCCCGCTTTCTTCCCGCTGATGCATCAGGCCGGCAACGTGTCCGCGCCATATCCTATGCAATAGCCATGGAAATTCATCCGGTTTGCAATCTGCGTGTCGTTTCGCATGTCCTATCCCTGACCGGCGGCGGCGATAATGCGCGGATAGAATGGATGCGAAAATTCATTTCTGAGGGACTGCTATCCGTTGAGCGAATGCTGCAAGATTCCAACACCGGGCTGTTTTGCCATGGCGACACGCCGGGAATGGCCGATTTTTGCCTAATACCGCAGATCTATAATGCCAAACGCTGGGGTGCAGAGATCGGCAATCTCTCCCGTATCAATGAGATCGCCGAACGCTGTAATGATCTGCCCGGTTTCGCGGCCGCTCATCCTGACCGAGTGAAGTAAGCGCTCCACACCTACTCAGCAGCATCCATCTTGATTACCCCGCGCCGGATCTGATCCTCTTCAATAGATTCAAAGAGCGCCCGGAAATTGCCCTCGCCAAAGCCCTCATCGCCCTTGCGTTGGATGAACTCGAAGAAGATCGGGCCGATCACAGTCTTGGAGAATATCTGTAGCAATATCTTGGTCATGCCACCGTCTATAACGCCTTCACCATCGATCAGAATGCCGTGCTTTTTCATGCGATCAAGTGGTTCATCGTGACCATGGACGCGCTCATGTGATTTTTCGTAATAGGTTTCGGGCGGGCCTGGCATGAACTTCAAGCCATTTTGATCCAGCCTGTCCGTGGCATCGTAAATTGCTTCCGTGCCAACAGCGATATGCTGGATGCCTTCGCCCTTATATTTGCGTAAATATTCCTCGATCTGACTCTTATCGTCGGTCGATTCATTCAATGGAATGCGGATTTTGCCGCAGGGCGATGTAATTGCCCGCGAGACAAGGCCGGTAAACTTGCCAGCTATGTCAAAGAAGTGGATTTGCTTGAAACCGAATAGCTCGCGGTAGAATGCCCACCACTTATCCATATTGCCGCGATAGACATTATGGGTCAGGTGATCGAGATAGTAAAAGCCAACGCCTTCGGGTTTGGGGTCCCGCTCTCCCAGCCAGTTGAATTCTTCATCATAGGCTGATGCGCCATCGCCATAGTGATCCACAAAATAGAGCATCGACCCGCCAATGCCAACGATGGCGGGCACGTCAATGGTCTTGTCATTCCCCTCATAGGGGATGGCACCCTTCGCTACAGCGTGATCGAAAGCATGTTGTGCATTGACCACGCGCCACGCCATCGAAGGCGCGCAGGGACCATGCTCCCCGACAAACTTCATGGCGTGCGAACCGGGCTCTGCATTCAGCACATAATTGATATCGCCCTGGCGCCACAAGGTGATGTTTTTTGTCTTGTGCCGGGCTACAGCCACATAGCCCATGCGCGTGAAAAGTTCTTCCAGCTTTTCGGGTTCCGGATGGGAAAATTCGACGAACTCAAACCCGTCAGTTCCTGCCGGATTTTTTTCGCTGATTGTGGCCTTCGGCGCATCGTGCGGAAATGGACCCATTTTATCCTCCATAGGTTGCACGAATTATTGCGCAAATCGCCCGCAATATCTTTGCATTCTGACGCTCATTGGCATTATAATTTACATGATATGTGCATATTATGCCATGATGGTGCATGAAATGGATCAAGTTGATGCGATAGATCGCAAAATACTCTTTTGCTTGCAAGAGGACGGACGACTCACGAATAATGAGTTGTCGGAGCGAATTAACCTGTCTCCCTCGCAATGTTCGCGCCGTCGAACGCGGCTTGAGGAGGACGGTTTTATTCGTGGCTATCGCGCGGAAATCGACCGTGAAAAACTCGGGCTTGGAATCGTCAACATTATTTCAGTGACGCTTGCCACGCATAATCGAGACAATGCCCGGCGCTTCTCCGATCTTATTTCCAGACTGCCGCAGGTCATGGAAGCTCACGCGCTGACCGGCGAAATGGATTACTTTATAAAAGTCGTAACGCCGGATTTGCGGGCATTGTCAGCTTTCGTCAACGAGGTCTTGTTGCCGCATGAATCGGTGCAGAATGTAAAGACCGCAATTGTTCTGGAAACACTTAAGGAAGACGGGCGTTTACCAATATAAGCCTATCCATTCATTGCAGTTGCCAAGAGTTTGCGGCATCATTCTTATTATTGAATATATTGAGGAAAGGGAAAACCAGCTGACTGAACCGCAAGGCTTTAGCGCTTCACTTCGTATTCTTCATTGGATTATTGCGATGCTGGTTTTCGCAATATGGCCGCTTGGTTTGCTGCTTAAATATTTCAAGGAAGACGTTAAACTCGACTTCTATCTCCTGCATGAATCCTTCGGGTTCCTTGTCCTTTGGCTCATGTTGCTGCGGGTGGGGGTGCGATTGATCCAGGGTCGGCCAGAGCGAGAGGCGGATTGGACCGGCACCGTGTCCGGGATTGTCCATTTCCTCTTATATGTTGCGTTGATTGTAATGCCGGTCAGCGGATTTTTGGCCACAAATGCCCACGGCTTTCCCTTGCAATGGTTTGGCCTTGTTCCTGTGTGGAGCCCGATTGGCCGCGCACCGCAAATCGCCCCTGTTTTCAGTGTCATTCACGCGGTAATGGCGTGGTTCATTCTCGCGCTTGTTTCGCTTCATATAGCGGGCGCACTTTTCCATCGGATAATCCGCAGAGATGGTGTTTTTCAGCGGATGCTTTGAGGCAGCGCGAGGACATCGCAATGCCCCACGCGACATTTCGATGTTTCAGCTTGTGCAACGCGAAATCCGCGCCATTCATTGACTTTGCCCTGCGCCAGCATGCCGGTCTCTGCAACAGCAGAAGCCAATCCATCAACGAATAATCGATGAAGCTCGATTGCTGTTTCATCCATGAGCCAATCGCTTTGAGCAAGGTCGACCCTGTAATCCATATTGGTAAATATGGACGCAAGAACATTGGAAGCGTCAGGGCCAAGGGCAGGGCCAAATCCCTTATCGGACTTTTGATGGTGATTGAATAATCGGATCATAAGATCGTCATCTGGATGGGGAGTATCGAACACAATCTCCCCTGTGTAATTCAAGGCAGCATAGAGGCCGCTGTGGGAACCACCGATACGATCCGCCAGAGTTTCAACAAATGGTCTTGAGCAGAGGTCGAAAAGTGCCGATGCGCTGACAAGATCGGCTTTATCAAGGGACAGTGAAGCCAGATCGTTGAGATCGGCCCGCTGATAGGTGATGTTCTGGTCCTGGAAATGCCGTCGCTCGGCTTCTTTAAGCAATTTTTCGTCAAGGTCTATCAACCTCCAATGGGCATCGGGCGCGTGAGGCCCAAGCACTCGAAAGGTTGAGCCAGTGCCACTTCCAAGGTCAATGATTGTTTGCCGCTTTGAAGCTTGAACAAATTCTCCTGCCTTTTGTAGCAGGCTTTGATCACGCGCCCTTTTGTCCAAAGGCTCACGCAGATCAAGCCAGTGGAGATCAAATCCGCTCATCTGTCGCCCTTGTTAACGCAGTGACAAACAGTTTCGCCGTGTCTGCCCATTGCGGGAGTGACTGACCGTGACGGAAGGAGGCATCTGCCATTTGATCGGCCAGCCTCTTGTCTTCAAGCACACGCCGCAAGGCAGCACCAAATGCTGCGGGATCATCGGAAGGAACAAGTATGCCAGCATCGTCCGGCACGACCTCCGGAATAGCACCGGCGCGGCAGGCGATGATCGGCAGACCGTGAGAAAGTGCCTCGGCAAAGACCATTCCGTAGCCCTCATATCGGCTTGCCAGCGCAAAGACATCACAGCGTGCCAGCTCAAGGCGCGTGTTATCAACTGGCCCGGCCAGGCGGATACGATCTTCAAGCCCAGTATCGCTGATCTGTTTTTGAAGCGCCGCATCATAATCCACATCCATTGTGCGGCTGCCTATAATGGAACATTCCCAAGCAAGGTCAGTAATTGTGGCAAGGGCAGCGATAAGCACATCATGGCCTTTGCGCGGTATGACCGAGCCAATGCTTGAAATTTGAGGGACTTTTGAGTTTCGTTTGGAGCGAATGCCGCGTTCTGTACCGGGAATGGCGACAACGACCCTGTCTTCAGGAACCCCGTAGTCGCGGACAAGTTGCTGGCGCGTTGCCGATGAGGTTACCACAATGGCTTTCGCGTGAGCCAAAGCTTCTCGTTCGGAATTCATAAGCAAGACTTGCTGCTGCGTCGGCATATTGCCTTCGGAAGCAAGCGGATGGTGGACGAGCGCTATAATTTTGAGCTTTGCTGCCAGTCGGGCGGCGATATCGCCAAAGGTGCCATAGGCCAAGCCGTCGATGAGCACGAGCGCCCCTTCTGCCAAAGCACCCAGCGTCTCTTCAGCCTGTTGGAGCACTTCATCACCCGGAAATGGGAACCCGGCCCTAAGGGGAACCAGGCTTACTTGCCATCCAAGTTTTCGAAGCTCGGAAATGATCTGGCGATCATAGCCATAGCCACCGGTTTTTGCTGAAAGATCGCCCGGATAGGCAAAATAGACGGAGCGTGTCAAAGGTCTGCCTCATACCAGCCGCGTGCAATGTGAGATTCGTTGAGCAGCACCCGAATTTTACAGATGCGCTGGCTTCCCTTGCCGAATTCACCTGCCTGAACGGCTGCGGCCAATTGGTCGAATATATGTTTTGCCAGAACTTCTGTCGTTGTAACCTTGCCGGAAAATACCTCCATCTCGTCGAGATTCTGGTAGTTCAGCGGCTTTAGAATCGCCGACAGGACGGCGGTCGCCAATCCAATATCGACGGCCAGCCCATCTTCATCCAACTCCTTGGTAAAGAATGCGGCATCGACAACGAATGTCGCGCCATGCATGGCTTGAGCCGGACCGAAAACGGGGCGCGGCAGACTATGGGCAATCATGACGTGATCGCGGACCTCAATTGCAAACATGGATGTTCCTTCTGAAAGATTCAGTAAATGATGCGATGACATAGGGTGTCAGGTGAGGCGATAATTCGACCATAGTCCTGATCAAGCATGTCAAATGATGTTTCTCCGGAAAACAATCCGTCGAGTCTGTCGTCTGCCAACAGCGACATTGCAGCATTGAGACGCCTTGCAAATGTCCAGCGCGACCGCCGTCCATTGCTGATGCCGCCCACTTGGGAGCTGGTAAGGGAAAGGCGCTTGGAGTGGAATTGTCTTCCCAGATTAATCTCGACTTTTTTGTCGCCGTGCCAGCTGGCTTCGATAATTCGCCCCTCGTAACCGGCACATTCAAGCGCCTGATTGAGGGCAGCGGAAGAGGCGGAGGCATTGATGACGACGTCACAATCGCGTGGCGTATCTTCAGGCGCGGCAAAGGCAATTGCAAGCCGCGTCGCAATCTCCCTTCTGTCGGCATTTATGTCGATAAGAACGGTTTCAGTGCCAATTATTCCAGTTGCGAGATAGGCGGTGAGAAGGCCAACAACACCGCCGCCAAATATGGCGACTCGATCTCCCGGCAATATCCCGGCATCCCAGATTATGTTGAGAGCAGTTTCCATATTCGCGGCCAACACCGCACGTTGCGGGGGAACGCCAGCCGGAACGAGATGCAGATCAGTCCTCTTTGCTACAAAATGCGTTTGATGGGGGTGAAGACAAAATACGGCGTGACCGAGCAATTCTTCCGGTCCCGCCTGAATGTCACCAACGATCGAATAGCCATACTTTACAGGAAAGGCGAACGAGCCTTTCTGATACGGACAGGCCATATTCTGATATTCACTTGTCGGCACTTTGCCATTGAAGACGAGTGCCTCTGTCCCGCGGCTTATCGAGCCGAAGCGCGCCTGCACCAATAAGCTATCGCTGTCCAAAGCTGGCAGTTCTTCTGTTCGGAATGCACAAATGCCCTGTCTTTCAATCCATAAAGCACGGGGCGATTTGTCCGGGTAATTATGCTTCATGGCCCATCCATCCCTTTATCAGCGTTCAAACTACTCATTTGCAGCGCCGGATAAAAGCGCGGTCGTCACATTTAATTGAAACTTATACGCCCACCCGGGTGTTGTAGATTACTTATAGCCAGCTAATGCTGATTGCGGAGCAAAGAATGACGGTCCTATCGGAAGAGAGCGTTCAGAACATTTATGCCGGAAGCGAAACGCTTTCCGCCACGTTAGGCGTTACAAACCGGGGAAGCTCCAACCAGGCTTCGCAGCTTGTTAAAAGCGCGCTTGTTACCCTGATGCTTGTCGGCGCTGCTGTCGCTGTCGTTTCCATCTGGCTTACTTATGCAAGCGATCTTGATTGGCATTTCTCGGTGTTTTCGATGGGGCCCTATTTGCTTTCCAGCGCATTTGTGCTGGCCCATTTGAAAACCCATCCCCATGCATATTTTGGTGCAGCAAACGCCATCACGGCTATCAGAGCCGGGATAAGCTGTTTGATCGCCGGTGCGCTGTTCGAAACGGACTGGCTATTGAAATCCCATATGGTGCTGGTATTGCTGGGTGCCGCCGCCATTGCGTTGTGTCTTGATGGAATTGACGGCTATATTGCGCGGCGCACTGGTACAAATTCCGTTTTTGGCGCGCGCTACGATATGGAAGTGGATGCGGCGTTGATCCTTTGCCTGTCACTTTTCGCATTCCTTTTTGACAAGGCAGGCTGGTGGGTCATCATCATCGGCGGCATGCGCTATATGTTTGTTATCTTGCAATATTTTGTTACCCGGCTTCAGGGCGCTTTGACACCCTCATTCAGGCGACAGACAATTTGCGTCCTGCAGATCATATCGCTTGGGATCATCCTTTTACCGATCATTCAGCCACCCGTTTCAACGGTTATCGCGGCCCTCAGCCTTGCCACATTGAGCTATTCCTTTGGTAGGGATATTGCCTGTTTGCTCGGTCAATCGCCGGTCAACGTGATCGAGCAGCGGGCAAGATAAACAATATCAAACCCGGCAGCGTCCCCAAAGTGACGATTACGCCGTATAAAATGCTGGCGGCAACCCCTTGATCCGCGCTCAATGCGAGCAGCGGCCAAAGCACAGATGCTGCCGCTTCGCGTGTTCCCCAACCGCCGACACTTATGGGAATTGCCATGGTCAAAAGACATAAGGGGATGACGGTCACCAAACCTATCATCGGCACCGGAGCGCCGATTGCAGCGGAGGCCACAGCAAAGGCAGCGATATAGCTGGCGACAATTGCCAGACTAAGCACAGTCTGAACAAGCCATGCATAGGGAAGGCCGTAGCAAACTGAAAGGCTTCGGCCAATTTTACGAATGAATTTTCGCCACCACACCGAGCCGGAAAACCATATGATAAGCGTAATGGCTGCAATGAAAGCGAAGCTGCCAATTGCAACAAGCATGAATATCAGCGCCTCGGATGGCCCCACACTGCCATCAACGAAAGGCCACAGGATGAACCCCAGTCCGCCTATGAAAAACAGCGCGATTTGACCGGCAAAGCGTTCTAGCACAACCGCCAGAACCGGGATGCTCCATTTCCGGTCCAATGCGCGGCTCCGCGCTGCGCGCATCACATCACCGGCCACACCGCCCGGCAGCACCATATTGAGCAATGATCCAAGATAATAATCAGTAATGGCACTCTTGAGTTGCAATGGGTGGTCCAGACGCGCCGCCGTATAGGACCAACGGAGTGCTGATAATATGATCTGGATCTGTACGAGGAAGAGTTCGAGGAAAATGAGTTCCAGCCTTGCATTGCTCAAACTGGTTAGAATCGCCTTCCTGTCTGACAGGGAAAAGACAAGCACGAACAAGATGACGCCAAATATGGGTGTGATAAGATTTCTATATTTGCCGGAAGTCATGAGCCTGTCTTGCCTTCGGTACAAAGAAAGTAAGCTAAGAAGATTGGTCACCGCTTTGCCTGTAAGGGCGTCCGGCGATCTCGCTGGCGGGAAATATTGGTATCACGTCTATGACGCATCGCACACGCAAGATCGCTGAATCTCTGTATAATGCTGCGAAGCGGCTGCGGGGCGTTTTTGCTATTGCCGCTCTTCTGCTCATTCTTAATCTGCCGGGCAATCCAGCGGATTTGCGTTTTGCATATTTTATCCGGCTGCCGGTTGAGTTGTTGGCCGTTGTTCTGCTTCTGGCGCTTGTGCGGGGCAGGGCTTTTCAAGTTGCGCGGCTGGCGATTTCTCTCGCCCTAATGTTGGTCCTTCTGCTGAAACTGGCTGATATCGGCACCTATACTGCATTTTCGCGCTCATTTAACCCGCTATTTGACGCGAAAATACTGTTTGACGGCTGGAATATTCTATCGGGAGCCCTTGGCACGATTGAGGCCTCTTTCATCTTGATTGCCATAGTGCTTGGCCTCCTGTCGGTTGCTGCTTTCATCTATTGGACTTTGGGGGCTCTCCAGTCGATCCATACCAGCCGCCCTTTGGCGGTGGCATCAGGGATAGGCTTGCTCATAATTCCCGTCATTGCCTCCTATCATCCGAATAACCGTTTCGTGCAGATGCGCACGACAAACATGATCATTGAGCGTGTTGCGCTCGTTGAAGGATCGCTGAGGGACAAACACGCATTTATGGCCTTGCTCGATAGCGACCCCATAGTGGATGTTCCGCCGGAAAGACGCTTGGATGCGCTCAAAGGCAAGGATGTCATCGTAATTTTTATTGAATCCTACGGGGAAAGCGCGGTACGCGATCCACATTATTCACCGCTCATAGAAAAGCGATTGGCAAAGGTTGAGCAGCAAATCTCCGCTGCCGGACTGGCGTCGAAGAGCAGTTGGCTCGTCTCTCCCACATCGGGCGGATTGAGCTGGCTAGCCCACGGAACCCTGTTATCGGGCATTTGGGTGGATAGCCAACAGCGTTATGATCAATTGGTCGGGAGCAAACGTCCAAGTCTGAATTCACTGTTTAGACAGGGCGGTTGGCGTAGTGTGGCAGTCATGCCGGCAATTACAATGGATTGGCCGGAGAGCAAATATTTCGGCTACGATACTGTCTATGCAGCAAATAATCTTGGCTATCGCGGCAAGCCGTTTAATTGGGTGACCATGCCGGATCAGTACACGCTTGCGGCCTTTGAAAAATTCGAGCGCGCTGGTTCGCACAGTCCCATCATGGCGGAGATTGCGCTTATTTCCAGTCATGCGCCTTGGACCCCTGTTCCAAGGTTGATTGATTGGTCGGCAATTGGCAGCGGAACGATTTTCGATGAGCAGGCAATCGCGGGCGATGCGCCGGAAGTGGTCTGGCAGGATCAGGAACGGGTGCGGGCCCAATATGCGAGTTCAATTGATTATGCTTTGGAGACGCTTGGATCATATATGGCGAAATATGGAAGCAATACGGTTTTCATATTGCTCGGTGATCATCAACCAGCGCCAATCATCACAGGCGAAAATGCTTCTCGCGCTGTTCCTGTGCATATTGTGTCTGCTGATCCGGCTTTGCTGGAAAAGCTTGACGCAAAACAATGGAGTCCGGGCATGATACCGGGAGCGCAGCAAGCTGAGCCTATGGACAGGTTTCGTCAGGAATTCGTCCGCAGTTTCAGCAATTAGATAGTCGACCGTGAAGAACGA
>UCNP01000125.1 GCA_900473335.1 Hyphomicrobiales bacterium
GCTGGCCAGCTTCTTCACGGTGTCGTAGACGATTTTTTCGCCCTGGGTGACGTTGTTATCCTTGTCGATAACCTTGGCCTTGTCGATCAGCACCACCCGGTTCTGCTGGGCGTGGTATTGAATCGTCACGCCGTAGCCCTTGACCGGGTTGGCGTCGCCCTGGGTCTGCAACTGCTCGAAGTAAGCCAGGTTGCCTACCGATGTCACCACGTCGATGTCGCCATTGGGCGCGCGCGTCATGGTCACGGTGTTGCCTTTAACGATCATCGAGCCCTGGGTAATGATCACGTCACCTTTATAGGTGGCGATGCCATTCTTGTCGTCCAGTTGGGCGTCGTCGGCCTGAATGCGGATAGGCTGCTGCTGATCGTTCGGCAGGGACCAGGCGCTCGCGCTTCCCAGTGCTGCGCCCAGACTGAGCAAAATAGGGAGGGTTTTAACGAGCCTCATACTGTCCTCTTACGTTCGATTGCAGGTGTATCCTGCTGTCCTTCAGGTACGCTTTCATTCCGACGCCAGTCGATACGCCGCCAGCGCCCTCGATTCTAACGGGTTGCGCGGTCTGCGCATATTCTTGCTGCGGGAACACGGTCATGCGGGTGCTGGTGATCAGGGTTCCGCGCTGTTTCTCATCGGTGCGCTGTACGCGTACCGAATCGATCAATTCAACTTCGGTGCCGCCCGAATTCACTTCGCCGCGCTCGCTGGTCACGTGCCACGGGAAGTCGGTGCCGCGGTACATGTTCAAATCAGGCTTGGTTACCAGAGTGACATCGGTGGCCTTGACGTGCTCGGCCTTGTCGGAGGTCATCTCGTACTGCACCTTGCCGTCGGGCAGGTATTGAATGGTGTGCGTGTTGGTCGCGTACCAGTCGATCGGATTCTCGGCGGCCGAGACCGGCGGCTTGTCGAGGAAGCGCTCAGGGCTGATGTTCCAGTAGCCCACCGCAGCGAAAATCGCCGCGATGCAGCCGAACAGCAGGAAATTGCGAAACTTTTTGCTAAACATGGTCAGGCTCACAGGTACGC
>UCNP01000042.1 GCA_900473335.1 Hyphomicrobiales bacterium
CGGCAACAACAACTCGCTTGTGGGCAATCAGAACAAGGTTGTTGGCAATGGCAATGAACTGCGAGGTGAAGAAAACACCGCTGATGGTGACTATAACCGCGTAACCGGTGCCGGAGCCGGAGCCGCTGGAAAGAATAATGACGTGCAAGGCCTTAAGGCGTTTGCGTCTGGCAAAAATAATGAAGTGCGCGGTGATGATGCCTCCGCAAAAGGGAAGAATTCCCATGCGATTGGCGATGGTGCCAAAGCAGATGGTCTGACTGCCTATGCGACAGGCGATGGCTCGGCAGCGACCGGTAATGATGCCTACGCCTACGGTCAAGGTGCTGTTGCAACTGGCAATGGAGCCTATGCTGCCGGAGCGAAGGCGAGCGCCATTGACGACGGAAGCATTGCAATTGGTACCAATGCGCAAGCACGTGGAGCCGGGGTTGCTATCGGCCGAAATACCAAAGCAGTAAAGGGATCTGTTGCATTGGGTGAAGGCTCAATCGCAAGCGAACCCTATACGGTATCAATCGGCACGCCTGATGCGCCACGTCGACTCACAAATCTGGCCAATGGTATCTCGGATTCCGATGCTGCAACGATGGGTCAGTTGAATAGGGGGGTGGCATCCGCCAAGCGGGAGGCTTATCGTGGCACGGCAACATCCATTGCCATGATGAACGCCAACCCATCTCTCGATACCGGCAAGAACTTCGCGATTGGTCTGGGTTTGGGGTCTTATGCTTCCGAACAATCCATGGCGGTCGGCTTTGCAGCGCGCTTCAATGACAATCTGAAGGGCTCACTCAATGCCGGTGGTGACTTCTCTGGAGGTTCCGTTGGTGTGGGCGCTGGCCTGAGCTATCAATGGTAATGTAAATTTTACCCTGCCCGCTTTCTTGAGCGGGCAGGGACCTGTTTCTATCGATGTCTGCTTGAGCTTACTCAAGCAGACTGTTTTTATTAGGACATCTCATGCTGACACGATACTTACCGAGATTCATCTTCTTCCTTTTTCTTTGTCTGCTTTATCCACTCTTGGGAGTAGCTTCAGCCCAAAACACCCCCATTGATAAATCTGGGATTGTCATTCTTGTTAAAAGTACCCTGATCGCTCTCGATCAGGCGAACAAGACGGGCAATTATACTGTGTTCAGGGACCTCTCATCTGATGCCTTCCGGAAGAACACTGCATCTGACCTTGCCGGAATCTTTGCCCAACAGCGGGCAGACGCAATCGACATGAACGGTGTAATCGTTCTGGAACCGGCATTCACGCCTCAGCCATTCGTCGATGCTGAAGGCAAGCTGCATGTAGAGGGATATTTTCCATCAACTCCGCTGCAACTGACATTCTCAATGTCCTTTGTTCCCCAGGATCGGCTTTGGAAGCTTTTCTCCATAGGCGTCGACTTCCAGAAGCAATCTGTCACAGCTCCCGAAACAGCAGGCGTCGCCAAAGATGCTGGTAAGAAAAAACAAGCGGAAAAGCCGGTTGCCCCATCGGAAAAAATCGGAAAATAGCTGAGCGCGGTGCTTTACAAAGTGTGGAACGCTGCCCGTCGCCTTGAGCCAAAGAAAGGAAGGACTTTTTCTTTTACACTGGTTAGGATAGTCCACCGAGCTTACTCCGAAAACGTTCAAATGGTCTGGAGCCGCTTCTTATGAGCTTTTTTCCTGGCAGCGATCCTGAGCCCGGCGATGCTAGCGCCGTGGATTCAATCGAAACGATGATCATACCGCGCACAAGCGATATTGGCGGATTGGAGGTGCGCCGTGCCTTGCCCACAGCCAAGCGTCGGCTGGTCGGTCCTTTCATATTCTTTGATCGCATGGGGCCGGCGATCCTGCGTCCGACCGATCCGCTGGATGTACGCCCGCATCCCCATATCGGCTTGTCGACAGTTACCTATCTGTTCGATGGAAATATCCGTCACCGCGATAGTCTTGGCACGGAAATGGTCATCAAGCCAGGCGACGTTAATTTGATGACCGCAGGTCGGGGCATCGTCCACTCCGAGCGTTCGCCTGAAGAACTGCGCACGCAGCCGCTGCCCATCTCAGGCTTGCAGACATGGCTCGCCCTGCCGGATCATCTGGAAGAAATTGATCCTACCTTCGCCAATACCGAGGCGAGCCGACTACCCATGCTTCAAGAATCGGGGTTCGACGCACGCGTCGTCATGGGCCAATTTTATGGTGCAAGTTCCAGCGTAAAACAGCATGCCGAAACGCTTTATGTCGATATTCGCCTGGAGCCTGGTGCACATATTCAGATTCCTGCCGATGCTGCGGAAGAGCGCGCCATATATACGCTGGATGGGTCGGTTGAGATTGCAGGGCAGGCCTTTCCGTCAGACCGGCTTCTGGCTTTTCGTCCCGGTGATGAGATTATCATTTCCTCTCCGCAAGGTGCACATTTCATGCTGTTTGGTGGTGCTACTTTGTCGTCCAAGCGCTATATCTGGTGGAACTTTGTCTCATCCTCGAAGGAGCGTATCGAGCAGGCGAAAGAGGAATGGCGCACTGGCCGCTTCGATATCGTGCCGGGCGACGAAGAAGAGTTCATTCCTTTGCCTGAAAATTGACGTGAGTCCTCATTAAATCCAGCTGCTTGCCGGTTCTGGTGATTTGTTCTAGGACAACAGCTCGCATCCGGTCGATTTCTGACGCTAAACTGGAATTTGTAGAGTGAACAACAAGCCTGAAACGCCATTATTGGATCGCGTGACCATTCCTTCACAGCTACGTGCTTTGCCGGAATCCGATCTGCCGCAATTGGCACAAGAGCTGCGTACAGAATTGATCGACGCTGTGTCGACGACAGGGGGGCATCTTGGTGCAGGTCTTGGCGTTGTTGAACTGACTGTCGCTTTACATCATGTTTTCGATACACCGCACGACCGCATCATCTGGGATGTCGGTCATCAGGCCTATCCGCACAAGATTCTGACCGCGCGCCGGGACCGCATCCGGACGCTACGGCAGGAAGGCGGGCTTTCCGGTTTCACCAAGCGCAGCGAAAGCGAATATGACCCGTTCGGCGCAGCCCATTCCTCGACTTCGATTTCAGCGGGCCTCGGCATGGCGGTCGCCAGCGACCTTGCGGGGATAAAGCGTAATGTTGTTTCTGTGATTGGCGATGGCGCCATGTCAGCCGGTATGGCCTATGAAGCAATGAACAATGCGGGTGCGCTTGATGCCCGGCTTATCGTGATCTTGAACGACAATGATATGTCCATTGCGCCGCCTACCGGCGCAATGAGTGCCTATCTTGCACGCCTTGTCTCGGGGCGTGCCTATCGCTCTTTCCGCGAAACAGCCAAGCAACTCGCAAAAAAACTGCCAAAATTTTTGCAGGAAAAAGCGCGACGCTCGGAAGAATATGCGCGTGCCTTCTGGACGGGCGGCACAATGTTCGAAGAGCTGGGCTTTTACTATGTCGGGCCTATTGACGGTCATAATCTGGACCATCTGCTGCCGGTTTTGAAAAACGTGCGCGACACGATGGATGGGCCTGTGCTTATCCACGTGGTGACGCAGAAGGGTAAGGGCTATGCCCCGGCGGAAGCTTCCGCTGACAAATATCACGGTGTGAACAAGTTCGATGTGATCACCGGTGCACAGGCAAAGCCACCGGCAAATGCGCCAAGCTATACCAAAATTTTCGCCACCAGCCTTATTGAGGAAGCCCGTCACGATGACCGTATCGTCGCTGTGACGGCAGCCATGCCTGGCGGCACAGGACTTGATCTGTTTGGCGAAGTGTTTCCTGATCGTACATTTGATGTGGGCATTGCCGAGCAGCATGCGGTTACGTTTGCAGCGGGTTTGGCAAGTGAAGGGTTGAAACCATTCGCGGCAATCTACTCAACCTTCCTGCAACGCGGCTATGATCAGGTTGTGCATGATGTGTCATTGCAAAATCTGCCGGTACGCTTTCCCATCGACAGGGCAGGTCTGGTTGGCGCTGATGGTGCCACCCATGCCGGTTCCTTCGATACTGGCTTTCTCGCTGCTCTTCCCGGCTTTGTCGTTATGGCCGCCTCGGATGAGGCAGAGCTTCGCCATATGGTCCGCACCGCTGCTGAGTATAATGAAGGCCCGATTTCGTTCCGCTATCCACGCGGCGACGGTATCGGTATCGACCTGCCAGAGCGAGGGAGCATTCTCGAGATCGGCAAGGGACGCATTGTCCGCGAAGGAAGCAAAATTGCGCTTCTGTCATTTGGGACACGGCTGGCCGAGTGCCTGACGGCAGCGGACGAACTGAATGCTGCGGGCCTCTCTACAACGGTAGCCGATGCACGGTTTGCCAAACCGCTGGATGAGGATATGATCCGCCGTCTGGCACGGGAACATGAGGTGCTTGTCACTGTCGAGGAGGGCGCAATTGGCGGTTTTGCCTCGCATGTCCTGCACTTCCTCAGCCGCGATGGTCTTCTTGATCAGGGATTGCGCGTTCGCACATTGACGCTTCCTGATATTTACCTCGATCATGCCAAGCCCGAAGTGCTTTATGCCCGTGCGGGTCTCGATAGCGCTGGAATTGTGGAAACAGTGTTTGGTGCACTCGGCCGTAACCACATGGTTGCGCCTGCCCGTGCCTGATTTCGGTTGATGCGGCTCGATCAACTTCTGGTGGAGCGCGGGCTCTTTGCCACGCGGTCGCGTGCACGAGACGCTATTGTGCGCGGCACCGTCATGATTGATGGCTCTGTCGTTTCCAAACCGGGCACTGCGGTGGCTGAAACCGCAGTGATTGCAGTCGATGATCCCGCAAGTGCTTATGTTTCCCGTGCAGCATTGAAACTTATTGCAGCACTGGATCATTTCGCCATTACTTGTACGGGAACTGCTCTGGATATAGGTGCCTCAACCGGTGGTTTCACACAGGTCATGCTGGAGCGTGGCGCGCAGCATGTGATTGCGGTTGATGTTGGAACAGCCCAGCTTCATCCTCGCATAGCCTCTGATCCGCGTGTTACCAACCTCGAAAATCTCAATGCGCGTGCTCTTGCGCGCGAGCACCTTGATAGCCGGAATATTGATCTGGTTGTCTCGGATGTAAGCTTTATTTCCCTGAAGCTGGCTTTGCCCCCTGCGCTCGATCTGGCCGAAAATGGCGCTCATTGTGTGCTGCTGGTGAAGCCGCAATTTGAGGCTGGCCGCGATGCAATTGGCAAGGGCGGCATTTTGCGCAATCCAGAGGATGGGATTCGTGTCGCAAATGATCTAAGAGACTGGCTGGATCAATTGCCGGGCTGGAAAGCATTGGGGCTTTGCCTTTCACCCATAGAGGGTGGCGATGGCAATCGTGAATTTCTTCTGGCCGGTATTAAAAGCAAAACCTGAAAAGACAAAAGCAATGAGCACGCGCGTAACAATCGAACGGATGGGCGCCGGGGGCGATGGCATTGCTGCCACTGCTGCGGGTAGCGCCTATGTGCCATTTTCACTGCCGGGCGAGGTTGCCAATGTAGCCTTGGAAAACGGCCGCGCCACAATGATGGCCTTGCTCGAACCGTCCCCGGAGCGGGTTGCGCCCACATGTCGGCATTTCGAAGAATGCGGCGGCTGCACATTGCAGCACTGGCAGGATAGCGCCTATCAGGCATGGAAGAGATCACTTGTCCAAGATGCACTCGGTGGCCGGGGACTGGTGTTCAAGCTTGAACCACTCGTCACTTGCGCACCGCAGACCCGCCGCAGGACGGTATTTGCCGTTCGCACCAGCGAGCGAGGCGCCATGTTGGGGTTTAACAAGCATCAAAGCCACGAACTGATCGACATTGCTGAATGCCCCATTATGGTGCCGGAAATTGTATCCCGCCTTGATGATCTGCGCGATCTCGTTGCGGTTTTGGGCGGCGGTATGAAGCCGTTCAAGCTTACTGTTACGTCAACAGCATCCGGCCTTGATATCACCGCTTCCGGGTGTGGCGCGCCCGATGCTGCAAAGCGTCAGGCACTAACGGCACTGGTCATCAAAAAGGATTTCGCGCGCCTCTCTTTTGAAGGCGAGATCATTGTTGAGCCGCGAAAGCCGCTTGTCCATTTTGGTAAGGTGCCGGTTTTTTTGCCGCCAGGCGGTTTCTTGCAAGCAACAGCGGAAGCCGAAGAAGCTATGTGCAATTTGGTCGCCGGACACCTTGCCAAGTCGAAAAAGACGCTGGATCTGTTTTGCGGGTCCGGCACTTTCGCCTTTAGAATCGCAGAGAAATCCTCTGTTCATGCGGTAGAGAGCGATCAGGGCGCTGTTGCTGCAATTGATCGCAGTATCCGTTTTGTACAGGGATTGAAGCCGGTTAGCGTTGAGCGACGCGATTTGTTCCGCAGACCGTTCCTTGCGCGCGAACTTGCTCCATTTAACGGTCTCGTTTTTGATCCGCCGCGCGCCGGTGCCGAAGCGCAGGCAATCGAAATCGCCAAATCATCGGTTGCAAAGGTAGCCGCAGTTTCCTGCAACCCCGTTACCCTGGCCCGTGATCTGAGCATTCTCGTCAAAGGCGGGTATAAGATTGATCGCGTTGTGCCGGTTGATCAATTCCTCTGGTCGTCACATGTGGAAGCTGTGGCTTTGCTTAGCAAGAAATAGGTTGCGTTCAATATACAGGGGGCAGGTTTACAGTCCTGCACAAAATGCCCCTCCCTGACGCGAAGCGTCAGGGAGGGGTTCTTTTGAGCAAATCAGGCTTTTCAAAAANNCACTTTAAGGGGCGCAAGGCGAACGCATGGCGTGCCGTAAATGGCACGCCTTGGGTAGCCGAGGCCTCCCAAGCGGAACGGGCAGAATGTAAAATCGCCGGACGGGCGGTCTTCGGATCGCTTAACCTACTACAAGACGCGCTTCGATGACCGCCCGTCTTTCCCACCACAAGCAATAGCCAGACGCGGAAAGCGGGCGTGGCAAGGGATCACCACACCCGCGTTCTTTGAAAATCGATTGAGAGTTTAGACGGAGGTTCCGCCAACAGTCATCTGGTCCATGCGCAAATGGGGTTGCCCAACGCCAACAGGCACCCACTGACCACCCTTGCCGCAATTGCCGATGCCGGTATCGAGTTGCAGATCATTGCCGATCATCGATATCCTCTGCATCGCATCGGGACCATTGCCGATAAGCATTGCGCCTTTAACAGGCGCGCCGATTTTTCCGTTTTCGATCATATAGGCTTCGGTGCAGCCAAACACGAATTTACCTGACGTTATATCGACTTGCCCGCCACCGAATGACACCGCATAGATGCCCTTTTTCACGGATGCGATAATTTCGTCCGGGGTCTTATCGCCGCCAAGCATATAGGTGTTGGTCATGCGGGGCATTGGTGCATGCGCATATGATTCGCGTCGTCCATTGCCGGTGGGTTGCATTCCCATCAATCGTGCATTTTGACGATCCTGCATATATCCGACAAGAATGCCATCATCGATCAAAACCGTTTTGTTGGTCGGCATGCCCTCATCATCTACAGTCAGCGAGCCTCGGCGTTCCGAAATCGTACCGTCATCGACGACAGTCACACCTTTGGAGGCTACTTTCTGGCCAAGCAGACCGGCAAACGCCGATGTCTTCTTCCGGTTGAAATCACCCTCAAGCCCATGACCTACAGCCTCATGCAGCATAACGCCCGGCCATCCGCTTGAAAGAACAATGTCGAACGTGCCGGCTGGCGCAGGGATGGCTTCAAGATTGACCAGCGCCTGACGCAGTGCTTCATCTGCAGCATATTGCCATTTATCGGTGGCAATGAATTCGCCAAACCCCTTGCGTCCGCCAGCGCCATAAGTGCCGCTTTCCTGGCGATCGCCGTTTCCGACCACGACAGAAACATTCAGGCGCACCATAGGGCGGATGTCACGAACAAAATGGCCATCAGCCCGCAATATCTCAACTTGTTGCCATGATCCGGCAAGCGATACAGAGACCTGCCGAACCTTTGGATCTTTGGCGCGTAGATAAGCATCGATTTCCTGAAGAAGCTTTACCTTGGCTTCAAAACCGGGCGATCCGAGCGGATTTTCATCACTGTAAAGACTGTTATTGGTTCCAGGTGGCGCAACCGTATAGGCGCCCGCATAGCCTGATGTCACCGCAGAGGCCGCATCGGCTGCGCGTTTGAGCGCGCCGAGCGATAGTTCGCCAGCATGGGCATAACCCACGGCATCGCCTGCTACGGCACGTAATCCAAAGCCTTGATCCTGATTGAAAGCGCCGTTCTTCAGCCGGCCATTGTCGAAGACAAGACTTTCTGACTCACGATATTCGATGAACAGTTCACCATCATCCGCACTCGTGAGGGACTGCTTGACGGTATTCAGAATTTTTTCGCGCGGGGCATCAAAACTGTCGATCAGGCTTTTCATTATATCCGGTCCGGTTTTATTTGTGTGTACCGGATGTAAGCCTTCGGGCTGCGCGCGACAACCGCTATCTTGCCGAAAAGGTCAGGGGAGGGCGTCGAAGCCTTCGCCAAAGCCGTTAAGTTCCACGGGAATGCCGATACCTTCTTCAGGTGTCTGGAAGACGATGAAGGTTGCAGCCTTGCCGGTCTTGAGTGTCTGAACCAGCTGTTCTTCCAGAATGACCTCAGCGTAGCAGCCATCTTCAAAGCAACGCACAAAATAGGCGCGGCCAATATCCTTACCGTCAACATTAAGACCAAGGCCATTTGGAAGGAGCACGCCGAGCGGAGCAAGGACGCGCAATATTTTTGCCTTGTTGTCGGCAGTTTTCAGCACCACCACCGAAAGGCCCATCTCGGGGCGATCTGCGGCGACGACATTCTGGATAAGCGCACATTGTTCCGACTTCGCGCCAGCTGGCGTATCGCAAAGAATAGACCATGCGCCATGGGTGGATTTGACAGTTCCACTTTGCGGGGCTGCCAATGCGCTGCCGGAAAGGGCAGTCAGGGACAGAGCGAAAATACCGGCAGCTATATGGCGAAGGGCTAAAATGGACATGGTGGCTCCAAAACGAATCATCCAGACGTTAGACCGCCGGGAACCGGATGAAAAGAATGCTGCACGAACACTCCCCAGGGTATGGCAGGCTTTGTTGTGTTGTAACGTAAAAATGGCTGCATTGTGGGCCTGCTTCATACTTGTCCCTAAAAATGCTGGGCAGACCGATAAAAACCGCAACTTTCATAGGTTCACGCATTTCGAGGACAAGCTGCGCGCAAAAATGCCGCATGAGATCACGTTCGCCTTCCTTGCGATGTAGGCTAATGTGTGGTTTGAACGCGGCATGCGACCGGGCCTCAAACGCTCGGCATTAACGTATGGAACTGATGCTTCATTCGGGAGATCTCTAGGTGAAGAAGAATATTGTCAAGCTGACCGGTATCCTGGGTGGCTTCCTGTGTGCCGGTACGGCCATCGCGGCGCAGCCAGAGCCATGGCAAATGACATTCCAGCCAGCTGCATCCGGCATTATGGAGCAGATCGTCTGGTTTGAGCACTATACGCTGTGGTTTATCATTCCAATCACGATTTTTGTGATGATATTGCTGGTCTGGGTGATGTTCCGTTATCGCGCCAGTGCCAATCCCGTTCCGTCAAAGACGAGCCATAATACTGCTGTGGAAATCGTCTGGACTGTCGGTCCTGTCGTCATTCTTCTTTTCCTTGCCATCCCATCATTCCAGTTGCTGACGGCGCAATACTCGCCTGAAGATCCCAAGCTGACGATCAAGGCGACGGGATATCAGTGGTATTGGGGCTATGAATATCAGGCTAATGAAGCACCGCTTTCATTTGATTCCCTGATTCTCAAGGATGCGGACCGCGGGTCAGCCGGTAAGGCGGACATTAAGGCCTATCCGCGTCTTTTGGCTGTGGATAATGAAATGGTCGTTCCGGTCAATACGACTGTTCGCATCCTTGCGACTGGCGCTGATGTTATTCACGCTTTTGCAATGCCTGCCTTCGGCGTGAAGATCGATGCTGTACCGGGTCGCTTGAATGAAACGTGGTTCAAGGCGGACAAAGAAGGCCTGTATTATGGTCAGTGCTCGGAAATCTGCGGCAAGGATCATGCTTTCATGCCTATCGCTATCCGGGTCGTATCAGAGCAGCAGTATAACGCATGGTACGCGGCAGCTGGCAGTGATCTGCCGGGCGCCTATAAGACACTCGCCGCATCAGTCGATGGTGGCAAGAATATCAATGTGGCTGGCAACTAAGCCAGCTGCGCTTTGCATTTGAGGAACGGGAGCTATCTCATGGCAGGTTCAGCTGCTCACGAAGCCCACGACGAACATCACGACCACAAACCAAGTGGTTGGACTCGTTGGGTCTATTCGACCAACCACAAGGATATCGGGACGCTTTATCTGATTTTCGCAATCATTGCGGGTATCATTGGTGGCCTTCTTTCCATTGCCATGCGTGCGGAGCTTCAGGAGCCCGGCATTCAGATTTTCCATGGTCTTGCTGCCATGGTTTACGGCTTTGAGGGTGATGCGGCTATCGACGCCGGCAAGCATATGTATCTCGTGTTCACGACGGCGCATGGTCTTATCATGATCTTCTTCATGGTTATGCCAGCGCTCATTGGTGGCTTTGCCAACTGGATGGTGCCGATCATGATCGGCGCGCCGGATATGGCATTTCCGCGTATGAACAACATCTCGTTCTGGCTGCTCCCGCCTGCTTTGCTTCTTCTGCTTCTATCCTTGTTCGTTCCCGGACCTGCCGGTGGTTTTGGTACGGGTGGCGGCTGGACAATCTATCCGCCGCTTTCGACTACAGGCCAGCCCGGTCCCGCGATGGATTTTGCTATCCTCTCGCTCCATATTGCGGGTGCCTCTTCCATTCTTGGTGCGATCAACTTCATCACCACGATTTTCAACATGCGTGCGCCTGGCATGACCTTGCATAAGATGCCGCTTTTTGCGTGGTCTGTGTTGATTACTGCGTTCCTGTTGCTGCTTGCTTTGCCGGTTCTGGCTGGTGGTATCACCATGCTTCTGACAGACCGCAACTTCGGCACGACATTCTTCGCACCTGAAGGTGGCGGTGATCCGATCCTATTCCAGCATCTTTTCTGGTTCTTCGGGCATCCTGAAGTGTACATCATGATTTTGCCAGCTTTCGGCATCGTCAGTCACATCATATCGACCTTCTCGAGAAAGCCTATTTTTGGCTATCTCGGCATGGCCTATGCCATGGTCGCCATCGGCGTCGTCGGATTTATCGTATGGGCGCACCATATGTATACGGTCGGTCTTTCGCTCGACACGCAGCGCTATTTCGTTTTCGCAACGATGGTTATCGCTGTTCCAACAGGCGTTAAGATTTTCTCATGGATTGCGACCATGTGGGGCGGCTCAATCGAGTTCAAGCCACCAATGGTTTGGGCGATCGGCTTTATCTTCCTGTTCACCGTCGGCGGTGTGACAGGCGTACAGCTGGCCAATGCGGGTCTGGATCGTGCGATGCACGACACCTACTACGTTGTTGCTCACTTCCATTACGTTCTGTCGCTCGGTGCTGTGTTTGGTATCTTCGCTGGTTGGTATTACTGGTTCCCGAAAATGACCGGTTACATGTATAACCACACGATTGCCCACACACATTTCTGGGTCACGTTCATTGGCGTTAATCTCGTATTCTTCCCGCAGCATTTCCTTGGACTTGCCGGTATGCCACGTCGCTACATTGACTACCCGGATGCATTCCAGGGCTGGAATGAAGTGTCGTCCATCGGCTCTTATATTTCCGGTGTTGCGGTTCTGATCTTCCTCTTCGGCGTGTTCGAGGCATTTGCCAAGAAGCGCGAAGCTGGTGCAAACCCATGGGGTGTAGGTGCAACGACGCTGGAATGGCAGCTTTCATCGCCTCCGCCTTTCCATCAGTGGGAACAGCTTCCGCGTATCAAGTAATGATCACGATAACCGGGCCGTGAAAACGGCCCGGTTATCTCCTGAATAAAACTGAACGTTCAAGATTGAGCACATGGCCCTGATTGAGAAACACGCAACACTGGACACAGACATTGGCCTCTCGGAAGCCAGTGCGTCAGATTATATTGCGCTCCTCAAACCCCGCGTCATGTCGCTCGTCGTCTTTACGGGCTTTGTTGGCCTGATGGCAGCGCCTGGCCACATCAATCCTGTCATTGCAGCTATTGCAATTCTTTGCATCGCAGTTGGCGCTGGCGCATCCGGCGCTCTCAATATGTGGTACGACGCCGATATTGATGCGATCATGAAGCGCACTGCCAAGCGACCCATTCCGGCAGGACGCCTCTCGCGCGATGAAGCGCTGACCTTTGGTCTGCTGCTCTCAATTTTCTCCGTTTTAACGCTCGGCCTCTTTGTCAATTTGCTGTCGGCGTTTCTGCTCGCTTTCACCATCTTCTTTTATGCCGTCGTTTATACAATGTGGCTGAAGCGCTCTACGCCGCAGAATATCGTTATTGGTGGAGCAGCCGGTGCTTTCCCTCCAATGATTGGCTGGGCTGCGGTAACCGGTTCTGTCAGCATGGAGAGTATCGTTCTCTTCCTGATCATCTTTTTGTGGACGCCACCGCATTTCTGGGCGCTGTCGCTATTCATGTCTGATGACTATGAAAAGGCCAATATTCCGATGATGCCAAATGTCATGGGCGAGGCTTCGACGAAGTTCCAGATTTGGCTATATACGATTCTGGTTGCTCCGGTGGCTGTCCTGCCTTGGGCTATGGGCTTCGCAGGTCCGGTTTATGGCGTGTTTTCAATCATTATGGGCATTGCGTTTCTGTTTTACGCCTGGACGGTTTGGCGTGCGGAAGTTGGCGAAGCGATGATCAAGCCCGCAAAGAAAATGTTCGCCTTTTCCATCTTCTATCTTTTCAGTCTCTATGCCGTCCTTCTCGGCGAGATACTCGTGCGTAAAGCACTTCTGGTATTGGGTGTGTGAAATGAGTGATGACCGTATAACCCTCAGTGACAAGCAGAAGCGTGCTCAACGCAGCCGCTCGCTTGCCCTTGCCCTCGCGCTCGCAGCATTTGTCATCATCGTTTATGTCGGCACATGGGCGAAGCTCGGCGCCAATATCTTGAACAGGCCTATGTGATGAGCATGGAAACGGGCCTCGATAAAGAAGTTCGAGTGGCAAAACGTAAGGTCTCGGACCGGACGATTGCTATTTCCTGTCTGGCCTTCTTCTTTGGTATGGTTGGTATGGCCTTCGCTGCCGTTCCGCTTTACGCAATGTTTTGCCAGGTTACAGGTTATGGCGGAACAACGCAGCGCGTCGAACAGATGTCGGATACTATCCTCGACAAGACGATCACTGTGCGGTTTGACGCAAATACATCTGGCGGTTTGCCATGGGATTTCAAGCCTGTGCAACGTGAGGTATCGCTGAAAATCGGCGAAACAAAACTGATCAAATATGAAGCCAGAAACATCACATCACAGCCAACGTCGGGGCGCGCTCTGTTCAATGTGACACCTATGGCGGCCGGTGCCTATTTCAACAAAGTTGAATGTTTTTGTTTTACCGATACCGTCTTGAAGCCGGGTGAAGATCTTGAAATGCCAGTGGTGTTTTTCATCGATCCAGAGATTGTAAATGCGCCAGAGCTTAAAGGCGTCAATACGATCACGCTATCCTACACATTCTTTCCGATACCAATGCCTGCGCCCGTTGCGGCCAGTGCAGAGGTGAACAAGACAGCGACATCGGGACAGCTCTGAGGAGATGTCGATGTCTATTGCAATAAACAGACCTTGCGGGGGTTAACATGGCCGAAGCGCACCAAAAGAACCACGATTATCACATTATCGATCCAAGTCCTTGGCCCTTCCTTGCCTCGGTGGGCGCATTCATCCTTGCCCTCGGCGGCATTGGCTTTATGCAGTACAATAAGGGTGGCGAGTTCATCCTGTTCAAAGCCAATCTGACAACCCCTTGGCTTTTCGCTATCGGCTTGGTTATCGTTCTTTATACAATGTATGGCTGGTGGTCAGACACGATTAAAGAAGGCAAGCAAGGGCATCATACCCGCGTTGTGTCGCTGCATCTGCGCTATGGCATGATCATGTTCATCGCTTCCGAAGTGATGTTCTTCGCCGCTTGGTTCTGGGCATTTTTCGACGTCAGCCTTTATCCCGGGGAAGTTGAACAGGTAGCGCGTACCGCATTTACGGGCGGCGTCTGGCCGCCAAAAGGACTTGAGGTTCTCGATCCTCTACATCTTCCGCTTTACAACACGGTCATCCTGCTTTTGTCGGGCACGACTGTCACATGGGCGCACCACGCCTTGATCCACAATGATCGCAAAGGTTTGATAACAGGTCTTGCGCTTACGGTAGTGCTTGGTCTCCTGTTTTCATTCGTTCAGGCCTATGAATATATCCATGCGCCATTTGCGTTCAAAGATTCGATCTATGGCGCGACCTTCTTCATGGCGACCGGTTTCCATGGTTTCCATGTGATTATCGGAACGATATTCCTGGCAATATGCTTGCTTCGCTCCATACGTGGTGATTTCACTCCCGACAAACATTTCGGTTTTGAAGCTGCTGCTTGGTACTGGCATTTTGTTGATGTGGTTTGGTTGTTCTTATTCTTCACGATCTATGTCTGGGCATCGTGGGGTGCGCCGATCGCTGCTGGACATTAAAAACTGGCAGTATTGATAATGAGAGAGCGGTCGCATGCGTGCGGCCGCTCTCATTATTTGGGCATAATGCTGCGGCAGGAATGGCCATGGTCATTAGATTTATGTCGATGTTGGTCTTTGTGGTGAGCTTCTTGTCGGCGAGCATATTGCTCACTCAAGCGGTGGAAAAGGTTGATCTTGTTCGGGTGGAGAAGTCCGAACGCAAGATGCAGCTTCTATCTGGCAGTTCGGTTGTAAAAGAGTACAAGATTGCGCTTGGTGCCCGTCCCGTTGGCCATAAACAATGGGAGGGGGATGAACGCACGCCTGAGGGCCGATACGTTCTCGATTGGCGAAATCCTAAGAGCATGGCGCATAAATCCATCCACATTTCTTATCCGAACGGGCAGGATAAAGCAGCGGCAAAGGCGTTAGGGATGTCGCCGGGCGATGCGATTATGATCCACGGCGCAGTCAATGGATATGGTTGGTGGGGTTGGGTGCTACAACTTATCGACTGGACAGATGGGTGCATAGCGGTCACTAATCCAGAGATGGATGAAATTTGGGCTCTTGTCCCAAATGGAACGCCAATCGAAATCTTTCCTTGAGTGATATGTGATGAATGAAGATTCTGCTTTTTTTCCTCCTGTTGATCCTTTCGTTGCAGGGGTGAAGGCGAAATGCCCTCGTTGCGGGCAGGGGAAGCTCTTCGATGGTTTCATTACCCCGGCCAAGCGTTGCACAAGCTGCGGTTTGGATTACTCGTTCATTGATTCCGGAGATGGGCCCGCAGTTCTTGTCATGTTGCTGATCGGTTTCATTGTCGTTGGCCTTGCGCTTTGGATGGAAGTCAATGTTGATCCGCCCCTGTGGGTGCACTTCATATTATGGATACCGCTGGCTTTGATACTTTGCTTGACCGCTCTTCGCTGGATGAAGGGCGTATTGATCGCCCTTCAATACAAGCACAAGGCGGCAGAGGGCCAACTGGATATTCCATCATCAAATGAACACTAGTCCGATTGCTGTGAAGCAACGACGCTTCCCTTGGATCACATTGATCCTTGGTTCCATTGTTTTTGCCATTCTTGTTGGGCTTGGCACCTGGCAGGTCGAGCGTCTGCAATGGAAAGAAAATTTGCTTGCGGAAATTGAACAAAGAACGCACGCGGCGCCCGCATCCTTGAACGAAATTGAAGACCTATGGGCAAAACAACATGATGTGGACTATCGCACCGTCACGGTTGTTGGCCAATTTATGGACGGGCAAGAACGGCATTATTTAGCGACATTTGCCGGAATGTCGGGCTTTTATGTTTATGCGCCTCTTCAATTAACCGATGGCCGGATTATTTTCATCAATCGTGGGTTTGTTCCCTATGACAAGAAGGAGCCAGCCACTCGCAGCGCAGGTGTGGATGGACCGGTCACAATTAAAGGACTTGCGCGAAATCCGCTTGATGCCAAGCCATCTTCTCTTGTTCCCGATAATGATTTGAAGGCCAATATTTATTATTGGAAAGATTTAAGAACAATGGCGGCTCAGTCTGGCGTGCCCGAAAGCAGGCTTATTCCATTCTTCATTGATGCGGATAAGACGCCTAATCCAGGTGGCCTGCCAATTGGCGGCGTAACGATTATTGATTTACCAAACAGTCATTTGCAATATGCCGTTACCTGGTATGGGCTCGCAGCCACATTGCTGGCTATTGCAGGAATATCGATCTGGCGACGCACGCATCCAAAAGATGAGCCTGATCAATCAGGTTCGGGGTTGACTTCGCGTTGATTGCCGCCCAATTCCAAGAAGAACAAATTTTGGCTGAGATGTGATGATGACCGAGAAAGCTGCACTGACAATCCGCCTTTGCGGACCGCGCGGATTTTGCGCCGGAGTGGATCGGGCTATTCAGATCGTTATTCTGGCGCTTAAGAAATATGGCGCACCAGTTTATGTCCGCCACGAAATCGTGCACAACCGTTATGTTGTCGAAGGATTGCAGGCACGGGGTGCAGTGTTTGTGGAAGAGCTTGATGAAATTCCACCTGAACACCGAAATCAGCCGGTCGTATTTTCTGCCCATGGCGTTCCAAAATCGGTTCCGGCCGATGCTGAAAACAAGAACCTGTTTTATCTCGACGCCACGTGCCCTCTTGTTTCCAAAGTGCATAAACAGGCGATGCGCCATCAGCGACTTGGACGTCATGTGGTTCTTGTGGGCCATTCCGGCCACCCGGAGGTGATCGGGACTATGGGCCAGTTGCCTGAGGGAGCGGTCACGCTTATCGAAACCATTGAAGATGCTGCAAGCTATATGCCTGAAGATCCAGAAAATCTTGGCTTCGTAACGCAGACCACCTTATCAGTGGATGACACGGCCGGGATAATTGCGACTTTGCAGGAACGTTTTCCTTTACTTACCGCACCGGCGGCTGAGTCCATTTGCTACGCGACGACCAATCGCCAGGATGCAGTAAAAGCTGCGGCTCCCGGATGCGATTTATTCCTTATCGTGGGTGCGCCGAATTCCTCCAACTCCAAGCGGCTGGTCGAGGTGGCTGAGCGTTCCGGGGCAAAACAATCACTTCTCGTTCAGCGGGCATCCGATATTGACTGGGAGAGCGTCGGCGAAATTGCCACTGTTGGTCTTTCAGCAGGTGCCTCTGCCCCGGAAATTATTGTCGATGAAATTATCCAATCATTTTCAGAGCGGTATAGCGTCTCGATTGAACTGGCCGAGACTACAGTTGAAACAGAGAATTTTCACGTCATGCGCGACTTGCGGGATGTGGAACTGACAAGTCATGACATGGCTTTTGTCAACGGGACCCACTGACGATGGCTGTCTATACCGATATCAATGAAATCGATCTCGCGCAGTTCCTGAAAGATTACGATATAGGAGAACTGCTTTCTTATAAGGGTATTGCCGAGGGTGTCGAAAACTCAAATTATCTTCTGCATACGAGCAAGGCCGCCTTTATCCTGACGCTTTATGAAAAGCGCGTTGACAGCAATGACCTGCCGTTTTTTCTGGGGCTTATGCAGCATCTTGCCGGTAAAGGGATCAACTGTCCTTTGCCGGTGGTTCAAAAATCAGGTTCCAATATTGGCGAACTCGCAGGTCGTCCGGCAGCCATTGTAACCTTCCTTGAAGGCATGTGGATGCGCAGACCAACAGTTCAGCATTGTGCGGCGCTAGGCGAGGCGCTGGCGCGAATGCATCTTGCGGGCACAGATTCCCCCCTGCGTCGAAAGAATGCGCTCTCTGTGGAAGGATGGCGACCTCTATGGAACAATTCCAGAGCGAGCGCAGACAGCGTTGAGACAGGTCTTGCGAAGGAAGCCGAAGAAGATCTGCTCTTTCTTGAAGAGAATTGGCCGTCCCATCTTCCTTCTGGTGTCATTCACGCCGACCTGTTTCCCGATAACGTCTTTTTTCTCGGCAGTAAGTTGTCGGGGATTATCGACTTTTATTTCGCCTGCACAGACCTTCTCGCCTATGATGTGGCTGTTTGCCTGAATGCGTGGTGCTTCGAGAAAGACAATTCGTTCAACTTGACCAAAGGCACGGCATTGCTTCGAGGCTATAATGCTGTCCGACCTTTATCGGAAGAAGAGGCGGCAAGTCTGCCGGTTTTGGCTCGTGGTTCTGCACTGCGTTTTATGCTCACAAGACTCTATGACTGGCTGAATACCCCTGAGGGAAGCTTCGTAGTCAAAAAAGACCCACGGGAATATTTGCGCCGCATGCGGTTCCATCGCCAGATAAAGTCTGCAGAAGAATATGGGCTGGTACGCGAGAGGCAAAAAGCGTGAAGGAGATCCAAGCTTTCACTGACGGCGCTTGTTCAGGCAATCCCGGTCCCGGGGGGTGGGGCGCTGTCTTGCGCTGGAACGGCAATGAAAAAGAACTTTCTGGCGGTGAGGCGGATACCACCAATAATCGCATGGAATTAATGGCGGCGATCTCAGCTCTGAATGCTTTGAAGGAGCCTTGCCAAGTCGATGTCTATACGGATTCAGTCTATGTGCGCGATGGCATTTCCAGCTGGATTGAGGGTTGGAAAAGAAATGGCTGGAAAACAGCGGCCAAAAAGCCCGTGAAAAATGCCGAACTTTGGCAAGCCCTTGATGAAGCGCGCAAGCGACATAAAGTTATCTGGCATTGGGTAAAAGGCCACGCGGGGCATCCGGAAAATGAACGGGCCGACGAATTGGCCCGCGCCGGAATGGCACCCTTCAAGCGAAAGTGACGGGCAAGATCCGGGATCCGGTCCTGCCCGATTTGTTTAGATCTGTTCGAGAATTGTCGCTGCGCTTGAGGTGACAGCTTGCCCCGGCGATTCCTCTATATTGAGTTGCTTTACAACGCCGTTTTCAACCAGCATTGAATAACGCTTGGACCGCACGCCCATATTTCCCGCACCAAGATCAATGTCCAAACCGACATCCTTGGTGAAGGTTGCGTTTCCATCTGAAAGATACTGAATTTTGCCCTCGCCATTGGTCGCCTTGGCCCAAGCCCCCATGACATGCGGGTCGTTGACGGCCACAACCACAATCGAATCCACTCCCTTTGCAAGGATGGCATCGCGGTTTTCCAGATAGCCGGGCAAATGGTTCATGCTGCAAGTCGGGGTAAATGCACCCGGTACGGCAAACAGCACAACTTTCTTCCCCTTGAACAGTGTGTCGGAGCTGACTTCACTGATTCCTTCATCCGTCTTGGTTTTAAATTTTGCATCGGGCAAACGTTCGCCTACCTTAATCGTCATGAACTGGCTCCTTGGGTAAATATTATGACGGTGAAGACATAGTGCCTATGCCGTGTTTTTACGAGCTATTCCTGTACATCAATGGTTCCGGAAACCGCCTGATTGCCCTGAACAAGCGTGTAATTCACTATCATTGATTTCTCGTGCTTGCCGGAGGTGACGGGCACAGAGAAGACAGCGCGATTAGCGTCACGTTTTTCAAGCTTGGCCATTCCGTAGGCGACCGGCCCGTTTCCGGCAGCAAAAATATCTGTGTTAGGGTCGTCAGTAGGCAGGTTGACCGCCAGCTTGATCGTATCGCCATCCCTGGAGGCGGAAACCGCTCCAAAATTCGTTGAGGGCTTGGCAGGCAATTGTTCAAAAGCTGTGCCTATCAATGTCCTCGAAAGAGCATCAGACTGCGTATGGTCAATGTTTATGTCGAAGTCTGCCATAACCGGAATGCAGATAGTCTCGCAAATACCTAGAAATGCATGCCCCTTTAAACGGGCGGGCTGATTTGGCTGCGTCAAGGTCAGCGTTACGGGAAAAGACACAGGCTTTTTGTAACCTGCCCAATGCATGCCTGCATCATCGAAACGATGCGGTGCGGGAAACCCCAATATTGCGTTTTTCACATTCGTGCTGCCCGAGATACTTAATTCAGGCGGCACACCCGCATCACCGGGTTCACGCCAATAGGTCTTCCAGCCCGGATCAAGGTTGATCTGGATAACCCCTCTTACCTCATCAGCATTGGGAAGGGGATTGTCAACGACAAGTCGAACGCTGCCACCGGGAGTTTTTGTCCACTCTGAACTTCCGGCATGCGCTTGAAAAGCAGTGGCCAGCACAGCCAGCACGATAAAAAGTTTGATCTTCATATCTCAACCATTACAGGCCTTTAGGGCGTGAGCAAGAAGGCTTACGTCGCACATCATCATTTCTGCGTGAGCTTTCCGTTAGCTAGGAATTATGCTTATGGTTACGATTCGTCATCCATGCCCGTTGTCATTTGTAAATTCCTTGATACTTTTAACGACATGGAGATTTTCAGAGACGCCAGTAAAAATACAGGATTTCTGAATGGACAGTTCCTTCTCGCTATGCCGGGAATGGATGACAGCCGTTTTGCGCGTTCGGTGATTTACGTTTGCGCTCACTCCGAAAAAGGAGCAATGGGCTTGATCATAAACCGCGCACAGGAAATGGAATTTGCAGATATTCTGGTCCAACTTGGCGTGCTCGACGAGGAGCAGGCCATTGTCATGCCGGAAAGAACGCGTGATTTCCTGGTCCGCAGCGGGGGACCTGTTGAGATGAGGCGTGGGTTTGTCTTGCATTCAGACGATTACCTTACGGATTCAACAATGCCGGTTGCCGAAGAAATATGCTTGACTGGAACGATCGACATTCTGCGGGCGATTTCTGGCGGACGTGGTCCACGCAAAGCTCTGATGACGCTTGGATATTCCGGTTGGGCCTCCGGTCAGCTGGAAACCGAGATTGCAAATAATGGCTGGCTGACGTGCCATGCACCACAGGAATTGCTCTTCGATACCGATATGGATCGTAAATATGATCGGATTCTTAGCCATATGGGTGTGGACCCATCAAGGCTGGCAACTGTGGCTGGTCACGCCTAGAGTATCCGTATTGATCAAGATGCCTTGGATTGCTGGAATTGATCGCGTAGCAGCTTTGTTGCGACGTCAAGCGTCAGCGGCGGGCTGAACATGAAGCTCTGGGCAAATTCGCATCCCATCTGTCGCAGCTGAAGAGCGTCGCTCTCATTCTCGATGCCTTCCGTTACAACGGATAGTCCCAAATCATGAGCCATGCTGATCATGGAGCGTAGCAATGTAACCTTTTGCGGCTGCTCGGCCTTGAGGAAGGATCGGTCTATCTTGATCATGTCGAAGGGGAAGGACGTCAAATAGGACAGGGAAGAATAACCTGTGCCAAAATCATCAAGTGAAACGCCGACACCCATCGCCTTGATGCTGGAAAGAACATAGGCAGACCGCTCCGGATTCTCCATCATCAGCGACTCTGTGAGTTCCAGCTTGAGGCTGGCCGGATTGATCTGCGTTTGCAGCAAGACAGATCGTACATCATCAATCAAATCCTGACGGATCAATTGGCTGCTGGAAATATTCACCGATACGAATAATGGCGATGCGCCAATATTGCGTTGCCAATTCATCAGATCGTCAGCCGCACGTTGCATGGCGAACAAGCCGAGTTGGACAATCAGACCGGAACTTTCTGCGATCGGTATGAATTCTGATGGTGGTATAGATCCACGGCGGGGATGGTCCCACCGCATAAGGGCTTCAAAACCAGCAATGCTATTGTCTTCAAGACGCACAATAGGCTGATAGGCCATATGAATCTCACGTCGTTCAAGCGCGCGACGCAGATCGGATTCCAGTTGAAGCCTGTCACTTCCGACAGCGCGGAAAGCAGGGCGGAAAGGCTCAATACGATCGCCGCCAAATCGTTTCGCTTGGTACATGGCAAGCTCTGCATCTTTGATCAGGTCTTCCGGTGAAGCGGAACTGCCGCTGGTCCAGGTGATTAATCCCAGCGAGGCAGTCAACACAATTTCACGTTTTGAGAACGCGATAGGCGCACGAATTGCCTGTTTGATCGCCTCAGCAAAGGCCGCGATTTTTGCAGGCTCGCTTTCCGAGACAAGAATAAGGCCGAACTGATCTCCAGAGAGACGGCTTAGAGTATCCTGCGGCCGCAAAAGTCTATGCAGACGGCGCGATATGGTAAGCAGGAAAGTATCACCGGCCGACATGCCAAGACCATCATTCACCTGCTTGAAGCGATCAATATCTATAATGAAAATTGTCGGGCGCAGTTTGCTTTCAGGCTGTGCCATGGCGATGACTGAGCCAAGGCGATCAAGAAACAGTTCGCGGTTGGGCAGACCCGTCAGGTTATCGTGAACAGCGTCGTGGAGCAGACGTTCTTCCGCTTTTTTCTGCTCGGTCACGTCAATAAGCGTGCCGACGCAACGGACGATTTCTCCGTCAGAGCCGATGACTGGTCGCGCCTTCAAGGAGTACCAATAATAATGGCCATCATTTGCGCGCAGTCGGAAGGTCTGCGATATGCGGCCTCGCCGGTTTTCAAGAATAACATCAAGCGTTGTGCGAAAGCGGTCGCGGTCATCCGCATGCAAGGTCGGCAACCAGTTGCGGACAGCGCCATGCAGCGAACTGGCAGACGCGCCGAGAAAGTTTGTAAGGTCAGGCGTGGTCACGACGCGATCACGCGGCACATCCCAATCCCAGACTATATCACCAGAGCCGATAATGGCCAAAGCCTGTCGCTCCACGTCTGAGAACAAGCCTTGTTGCAGTGCTCCACCGGAAAATGCGTGTTGCATGACAGTAAAGCCGATGAGCAGCACGATCAGCACCAAGCCTCCTGCAAGGGCCGGTTGAATAATATCATTAGACAGAAGGCCAGATACGGTGAGCCAGCTTCCCAGCAGCCAAACCAACAATAATATCCATGTCGGTATCAGCATGATCGCCCGGTCATAGCTTCGGAATGAGAAGAAACCGATTAGCAATGTGCCGGAGATGATCGTTAATGCAAATGAAAACCGGGCAATTCCAGCGGCAATGGGAGGGTCGAAAATGGCAACGCCTGAGACAATACCCAAACCCAAAATCCAGGTCAGCGCACCATAGCTGAAATTGTCATGCCAGCGATTGAGGTTCAGGTAAGTGAATAGAAATATTACCAAGGTGGCCGCAAGCGCGACCTCAGTTCCCGCGCGCCACATCTGCTCATTGCCGGGTGTTATCTCGATCAGCTTGTTCCAGAAGCCGAAATCCACGCAGATATAGGCCAGCACAGCCCATGCCAAAGCGGCGGTCGCAGGAAACAACGACGTCCCTTTCACCACAAACAAAATGGTGAGGAACAAGGCGAGAAGGCCAGCAATGCCGAGCAGAATTCCTCGATAAAGAGTATAGGAATTGACCGTATCCTTATAGGCATTCGGTTCCCAAACATAGACTTGTGGCAGATTGGGAGAAGCCAATTCCGCAACCAGGGTAATGACCGAGCCCGGGTTAAGTGTAATCAGAAAGATATCCGCATCTTCGCTGGCCTGCCGGTCAAGCGCAAACCCTTCGCTGGGGGTGATTGAGGTGATGCGGGTGGAGCCCAAATCCGGCCATATAAAGCCGGAGCCGACGAGCCGGAAATGCGGGGCAACAATCAGGCGATCGATCTGCTCATCCGTCGGATTTGCCAGAGCAAAGGCCGCCCAGTCACCGGTTGCCCGTTTATCATTGGCAGGCACTTCGATGCGGCGAACAATGCCATCAGTGCCGGGTGCGGTGGAGACTTGAAAAGTCTCGCCCTGGTTCCTGTAAACTTCCACCGCTTTGGACAGGTCGAGCGCGGTACTCTCTTTGGTGATCTTGATGGTTTCGAATGCTTGGGCAGTCGCGTGAAGAGACAACAGCGAAACGATAAGGACACACATGCGCAACAAGCTTTTCAGCATATGTCCAGTCAATAAAGCCACCGATAATACCTTTGCTTGGTTACCGCCACCGGTCATCTTCAATAAGCGAGAAGAGCAGATGGTTTTGCCACATACCATTTATTTTGAGGTAGGAGCGTAATAGTCCTTCCCTCTGAAATCCGGCTTTTTCGAGAAGCCGGATTGATCTTTCATTGCTTGGAATACAGGCCGCTTCCAGTCGGTGCAACCTGAGCTTGGTAAATGCATAGGGTATAATTAGTTGTAGAGCCTCATACATATAGCCTTGACCGGCGAATGGCTGGCCGATCCAATAACCAATCATGCCGTTCTGTCCAACACCGCGGCGGATATTTCCAAGCGTTATGCCGCCGATCAGGCGGGAGTCCGTGTTGCGAAACAGAAAAAAGGGGTAAGCGGTACCAGCAGCAGCTTCCTCGTCATAATGCCTGACCCTGTGGCGAAATGCGCTTCGCTCCAGATCGTCAACGGCCCAAAGCGGCTCCCACGGCACCAGAAAGTCACGACTTTGCGCGCGAAGCGTGGCCCAAGCCTTGTAATCTGAAAGCTGGGGCGGACGTAAATATAGCCGCTCGCCCTGAAGGGGCGGCGCAGCACTTTTCAGGAAGGGCAGGGCGATCATCGCGCCTATACAGCGATTTTTCGCGGGCTTGCCGGTATGGACGTCAAACCACTGCGTACATCATCAAATTTCATCAGAGAACTCACCGGCCCAACTGCTGCAATCGTCGGTGTCGTATCGAGAAACAGCCTGCCTGCAAGATCTGTCAGACGTTCAACAGTGATTTTTGACAGTCTCTCCACCAGGGCTTCCGTGGAGACAGGCTCACCATAGAGCATGATCTGCCTTGCAATTTGTCCTGCTCTGCTGGCGGGGCTTTCATGCAACATGAGCAGGCTGGCACGATATTGTGCGCGAGCCCGGTTCAATTCTTCTTGAGAAATATTGCGTGCCGCTTCATGCAACTCATTGATAATGACGGGAACAAGCTTTTTAAGATTATTCCGACCCGTAGCGGCATGAATACCAAAAATTCCGGTATCGGAAAAACCCCAGTGAAAAGCATAAACGGAATAGCAAAGTCCGCGCTTTTCCCGCACCTCCTGGAAAAGCCGGGATGACATTCCCCCGCCAAGCACCATGGACAGCAATTGCGAAGCGTAGAAGTCGCGCACATGGTAGGCGCGACCTTCAAAGCCAATTATCAGTTGGGCGTCCATCAATTCACGCTCTTCGCGGAAATCGCCGCCGACATAATGGGCTGAATCAGCCTCGGGCGCAGTGGATTTGGACCGGAATGAACCGAGGCGTTTTTCAACTTCGCGTACAAATTCGTCGTGCTTTACGCCACCTGCGGCAACAACAACCATGCGTTCGGCGCTGTACTGCTCATCCATATAACGGCGCAGGTCCGCAGAAGAAAATGATTGAACGGTTTCGGGCGTGCCGAGAATAGTACGGCCGATAGTCTGGTCTTTGAAGGATGCCTCGGTAAAGCGATCAAAAACGACATCATCGGGCGTATCGTGCGCGCCGCCAATTTCCTGCATGATGACGTTCTTTTCGCGCTCAAGTTCGTCCGTATCGAACTTGGAACTCGTCATGATATCACTGAGGATATCAATACCTAGCGGCATGTCATCGCGCAGAACGCGCGCATAATATGATGTTGTTTCAACACTGGTAGCGGCGTTTATTTCACCGCCAACATCCTCGATATCGGCCGCGATTTTCCATGCGGAGCGATTCTCCGTGCCCTTGAAAGCCATATGTTCGAGGAGGTGTGCCATACCATGCTGGTTCTTCGCCTCACTTCTCGACCCTGCTTTTACCCAGATACCAAGTGCTACACTCTCCACATGCGGCATTGTCTCTGTCGCAATCGTCAAACCGTTGGAGAGGCGACTGATTTCAACGCCCATGCAATACTCCTCACTTGCCGCTCTGCTGCGCCGTATATCCGGTCTGGACACACATGGGACGCATCAGCACTTAACTGTTACTCATCTGCCGTCTGCCCCATCAAGGCTTATGGGGTGACGCGCGCGAATGTCGGCTAATATACTCTTCCACATTTTTCAGGTCGTTGGGAAGTACCGTGTATTGTTCTTTTCGTTCCATCAGATCGCCGAGCCATGCCGGAAGGCCAGGGTTTACACCGCTGGCGGCTTCTACAGCATCAGGAAATTTTGCAGGATGAGCTGTTGCAAGAACGACGCTCTGCTGATCTGACGCAACTTTTTCACGGGCAACCTTCAACCCAATGGCGGAGTGTGGATCCATGAGATAACCCGTAGACCGCAGCACTTGCCCAATTGTTTCGGCAGTTTCAGCGGTCGTCGACCGGCCAGCATCAAACTCGCTGCGTATTTTACTCAGCGCGGCGTCACCAATCACGAAGCTTCCCGACTGTTTCAGATTGGCCATTAATCGCCGAACAGCCTCAGCATCCCGCCCATGCGCCTCAAATAGCAGGCGTTCAAAATTGGATGACACCTGAATATCCATAGAAGGTGACGTTGTGTGAAAAACGCCGCGTGTTTCGTAAATGCCGGTCTCGATCGTTCGTGTCAAAATGTCATTATCATTGGTCGCAATGATCAGCTGATCAATCGGGAGGCCCATACGCTTGGCAACATAACCCGCAAAAATATCCCCGAAATTACCCGTTGGAACTGTGAAGGATATTTTTCGGTCAGGACTGCCGAGAGTTATCGCCGAAGTGAAATAATAGACGATCTGGGGCATGATCCGTGCCCAATTGATCGAGTTGACTCCTGAAAGGGACAGGGTGTCACGGAAGTTCAAATCATTGAACATGCCTTTGACCAATGACTGACAATCGTCGAAATTTCCCTCAATCGCCAAAGCGTGCACATTGGGCGCGGCAGATGTTGTCATTTGCAACTGCTGTACTTTGGATACCCGGTTATGTGGGAACATGATGAAAATATCAGTCCTGTCACGATTGGCGAAGGCTTCAATAGCTGCGCCGCCCGTGTCGCCCGACGTTGCTCCCACAATGGTGGCCCGCTCATTTCGCTGGGTCAGGATGTAATCCATTAACCGTGCCAAGAGCTGCATCGCCACGTCCTTGAAGGCCAGGGTCGGGCCATGGAAAAGCTCAAGAACGAATTCATTATGCGCAGTCTGAACTAGGGGGCAAACCGCATCATGCCGAAATGTCTGATAGGCTTCATGCACCATGCGTTCGAAATCCGCTTGGTCAATATCGCCTTCAATAAATGGCGTCAGGACATGAATTGCGATCTCCGCATAGGTTTTACCCCGAAGCGAGCGAATCTCATCGGCGGAAAACTGTGGAAAATGCTCGGGAAGATAGAGGCCTCCGTCCCGTGCCAGACCGGCCAGAAGCGCGTCAGAAAAGCCAAGTTTGGGAGCCTCGCCGCGGGTACTGATGTATTTCATATTTTTGCCTTGTGTACCTTGTCTAAGGGAGCCGATCACATACCGGTAAAAAAGCTGATGATGCCCGTCGCATTATTTGCTTACCGTTGGTATAGAACATGTCGGTTCGTCAAGCTTCGTTCTTCGGGGAAAGTTCTGTTCATGAAGTCAAAAACATATAATTCCAAGCCTTTCTATCAACTTTACGCCCCAGTTTGTGCCTTGGTCTTTGCTGTGGGACTGAGCGCCTGTTCTACAAGTGGCTCAAAAGCGGAAGATCCCAATAGTCCGAAAGCCCAGGCATTGGGCCAGGCCCAGGAGCGTATCAAAGCTTCAGAACTATTGGCTTTCTGTCCGCAAGTTACTATTCGTGAGGGCACATCCGTTTTGACGAACTACGGAAAAGCCGAAAAAATTCCGGATAATCTGATTTACCAAGCTTCAATCTCCAATGAGACGCGATCCTGCAAGACCGTTGATGGCACCATGACTATGGATGTTGCCATAGCCGGCAAGATTGTCCCCGGTCCAAAATTCGCGCCAAACACCGTTAACGTGCCAATCCGCGTCGCCGTTGTGCAGGGGACGGATGTTCTCTATTCGAAACTGCATCATCAGGCAGTTTCCGCTAATGATAGTAGTGCTGCAACGCAATTTGTTTTCAATGATGCGAATGTTTCGTTCCCAAAACCTTCAGCTCAAAATATCCAAGTCTTTATCGGTTTCGATGAATCGGGTGATGCGCCCAAGAAATCGAAAAAGAAGTAAGAAAAGCCGAATATATTCGACTTTTCTTTCCCGTTATACAGTTTCTGACCAGATCGACATGGCTTCGATCGTGGCAGGTAAATCCTTGTGACGACTGATGACGGTTTCAGCACCGGCGTCCGTGAGCTTATCGGCATGGCCGGGATAGGTGTGTGAGCCGCCGGTGAAGCCAATGACGCGCATGCCTGCTGTGTGTGCGGCGTGCACGCCATGGGTGGAGTCTTCAATCACAATGGCATTGGCTGGATTCACATTGAATTGCTTGGCTGCAAACAGATAAACATCCGGCGCAGGTTTTGGCTTTTGTGTCCCGACTTCGCGGGCTGAAAAAATATGTGGTGCGAACAAGTCGTAAAGAGTGCTCTGTTCAAGCATCATCTTTAGTGATGCGCTGATTGAGTTGGAGGCAATACACTTTGTATAGCGCAATGAGGCGATGACCTCTTCGGCTCCCTCAATGACGTTAAGTTCATTGCGGAGTTTGTGGTCCATCTGACGCGCAGATTCCTCAATCAGGGATGCCGAAATCGGAATTCCGGATTCTTTTTCGACCTGCAACAGAATGTCTGTCCATGTAAGGCCCGCGAAACGTTCAGCAATTGTCTCTGGATCAATCGGATAACCCGATTGGGTGAGCAATTGTGATTCAACTTCAGCAGCGAGGAATTCTGAATCAACGAGCACGCCATCGCAATCGAAGATTATGAGTTGGGGTTCCATTAAATTATACCTGTCCGGAATAATGTGCGGCAAGAAATGCACGCCTCGGGTCAATTGGGGGGGATTACGGGCATCGACTACACCCTTATCGGCGATGCGTCAAAGAAAAGCTTGGTGACGGGATACTGAAATGGCCACTCTTAACGCAATATTTACCCTACGCGGTAACCATAAGGAACAGTAAAGCGTCTCCAGTAATCGAGTATCCCATGTCTGTTGTCCGTCGCGTGAATGAACTTCCCCAGTCCGCACCGCAAGCTTCCTGGCTTGATACGATTCTCAAGGGTGATTGCGTTGCAGCCCTTAACCGTTTGCCCGATCATTCGATCGATGTGATTTTTGCTGATCCGCCCTATAATTTGCAGCTTGAAGGTGATTTGCACCGACCAGATCAATCGAAGGTGGATGCAGTCGACGATCATTGGGATCAGTTTGAAAGCTTTCAGGCCTATGATGCATTTACACGGGCCTGGCTGCTGGCGTGCCGTCGCGTCTTGAAGCCAAATGGCACGATCTGGGTCATTGGCTCCTACCATAATATTTTCCGCGTTGGCGCAAGCATGCAGGATCTCGGATTCTGGATGCTCAACGATATCGTCTGGCGCAAGAATAACCCAATGCCCAATTTCCGCGGGCGTCGCTTCCAGAACGCGCATGAGACTATGATTTGGGCATCGCGCGATCAGAAGGCCAAGGGCTATACTTTCAACTATGAGGCCATGAAGGCAGCCAATGACGATCTGCAAATGCGGTCGGACTGGCTTTTCCCGATTTGCACGGGAGGAGAGCGTCTTAAAGATGAGAATGGCGACAAAATTCACCCAACGCAGAAGCCAGAAGCCCTTCTGGCCCGGATACTTATGGCGTCGTCGAAGCCCGGCGATATCATTCTCGATCCCTTCTTCGGTTCCGGAACAACCGGGGCGGTTGCAAAGCGGCTCGGGCGGCACTTCGTCGGCATTGAGCGTGAGCAGAAATATATCGATGCTGCAACGGCTCGTATCGATTCTGTGGAACCGCTGGCAGGCACCGAGCTGAAAGTGATGACAAGCAAGCGCGCAGAACCGCGTGTTGCCTTTGGCAGTATCGTCGAGTCAGGCATGTTGAAGCCCGGCGCGATTCTGAGCGATGCACGCGGACGCCATGCTGCAATTGTGCGGGCCGATGGAACAGTAACAACAGGCGGCGATGCGGGGTCTATCCACCGAATGGGTGCCAAAGTGCAAGGCTTTGATGCCTGCAATGGTTGGACTTTCTGGCACTATGATGATGAAGGCTCACTGAAACCCATCGATGAATTGCGCAAACAGGTTCGTAACGGAATGCTTTCCGCCGGAGCTTGAAATTCGATCGGTGGTGACCTCCAGCACCTTTCCGATACATCAACGCCCGTGGCTAGCCACGGGCGTTTTGGTTTTGAAGATCAGTCCGAGTTAGACCTGAATGCCAAGTTTGTTAAGGTCCGCTCTTAAAGTATCAGGATCGATAAATTGTATGGACTGCCAGCCTGCTGCCTGTGCTCCGGCAACATTCTTCGCACTATCATCGATGAACAATGTTGCGGCAGGATCGACATTAAAGGTTTTGACGTGATGATCATAAATCGCCTTGTCAGGTTTAATAAGTCCGATATCGCCTGAAATTGTAACGCCGCGGCTTTCGGTCAGGAACGGGAAGCGTTCCCATGCCTCACGTAGCGTATCGGAAGCAAAGTTTGTAAGCATCGTCACATCATGGCCATGGGCGATCAGTTTGCGCATGATTTCAACGCTGCCATCGATAGAATGGGTAATCATCATGTGCCAGTTTTGTCTAAATGCCCGAATATTATTTTCGTGGTCGGGGTAGTCCGCGATCAAAAGAGCCTCTGCCTCGGCCCATGTCCGGCCACGGTCCTGCTCAATATTCCAGGCGCTTGTGCACACATTGTCGAGAAACCATTTCCGTTCAGTGGCATCTGGAATGAGGTCACGAAATGCTTCCTCCGGTTCATAGCCGATAAGAACCATGCCAATGTCGAATACGATATGCTTGACGGGTGTCATTCTGGTTTCCTTCTTTTCGTGAAAGCATCTGGGATTGCAGCAGCAATGGCCTTTTTCATGACGGTCGGTAACGCTTCTTCATGAAGATTGTCGAGTTTTACCCACCAGCCCCCCGTGCCAGACTTTATTGCAATATGATCGGCCTTATAGATGCTTAAGCGCAGCTCAAAATGCGTAAAAACATGCGTGATATTGCCTGCTGGTGTCCATGTTCCAGGGAAGGGGGCAGCCTCAATTTCCGTGTTGCCGTCGATACGCGCCGTCCATGCTGTCGTTGGCACTTCTGCCATGCCGCCCAGCAATCCGGTTTCCGCCCGGCTTTGAAGATAGATTTCATTGTCAGGCGAAATGGCGACAAATGCAGCACCAAGGCGAACGGGCTTGTCTTTTTTGGGTGCTTTAACGGGAAAAAATTCCGGGTCGCGCGTCTTTAAGGCCTGACAATTATCATTGACTGGACAAATAACGCAGGCAGGTCGTTTCGGAGTGCATATAGTCGCTCCAAGATCCATCATGGCCTGTGCGAAGTCCCCCGGACGTTCGTTTGGCGTAAGCGCCTGCATTTGCGCTCGTATGGCTGGTTTGGCGGAAGGAAGCGGTGTTGCTATAGCATAAAGCCGGGTAATAACGCGCTCGACATTGCCGTCAACGACAGCCACAGGCAAGTCAAATGCAATGGATGCGATAGCCGCTGCCGAGTAGTCACCTATACCCGGTAAGGTTTTCAGGTCGCTAGCTGCACTTGGAAATTGTCCGCCATGAATGTCGGAAACCATGTCGGCACATTTCTTTAAATTGCGCGCTCTTGAGTAGTAGCCCAAACCGGCCCAAGCCCTCAAAACATCATCTTGGCTGGCTGCTGCAAGAGATTTTATGGTCGGCCATTTTTTTATAAAAGCATTGAAATATGGTTTTACGGCTTCAACCGTAGTCTGTTGCAGCATGATTTCGGAGAGCCAGATGCGATAAGGATCAGCAATTCTGCCCTTTGCTCGCTCACTTGGCGAAATGCGCCACGGTAAAATCCTGTGGTGGGCATCATACCATTTTAAAAGTTTTGTCGTTATTGGTTGCATCAATCACAAACTGCGCTACAGGGTAGGAAAACGACGTTACCCATAAACTGGATGCTTGTGCCAGTTTCAGTCAAATTCGGAATCATCATGTTTCCAGACCAATTGACCAAGGCGCTGCTGATCCCTTCGAAGGGGCATTTTGTAGGGATTGATCGTAATAATCGTATTTTCACGTTTGTTTTTGCGCTTTTCCCGGGTCTTCTTGCAAGCGGAACTTCAGTAATATTAGTCTGCGCGCTTGTTTGGGCTTTGATTTCTCTCATCGCAAAGCGATTTCCTTTTGAACTCACACGCACCGACAAAATAGTTGCTGCTTGCATTACATTATATGTTTTGATGACCACACTATCAGTCGTCATGCATCCCAATGCATCTGCTGACAAGACATTCCTGTTGAAGATGGTACCTTTCCTGGCGGTCTGGTTCGTTATCCCGCGCCTTCGTGCCGGCATGCCGGGACGTTTGATTCCATTCCTTATTACCGGTGCTGGAATTGGAATGATTGGTTCTTTCCTTTTGAGTATGGTGCAGGTCTTTGTTCTTCAGGTTCGAGCAGAGGGCGGCGCGGGTAATGCGGCTGTCTTCGGCCTTTTTACTGTCTTATTTGGCAGCATCTCGCTCTTGAATGCGCATTCTGAAAGCAAAACAGAGCGCATAATAGCGGTAGCGGGCTTTGCCTGCGGGCTTCTATGTGCATTTCTTTCTGCTACACGATCCGCATGGCTGGTCATTCCGTTCAATTTTGCAATACTATTCTGGTATTTGCGCGGTCAAGAACTTCCAACAATCAGCAGATCGGTCAAAATTGGGTTGATGATCCTCGTCGTTGCTGTCCTGGCGACTGCTGGAATGAAGGTAAAAGAGCGATACCAAGCGCTTGAAATTGATATATCTCAACTTGACACAAATCCAGATGAATTAAGCTCACTAAAAGCACGCTTGCTTTTGTGGGAAGGTGGTTTCAAGGCATTTGTGCAGGCCCCTTTGTTCGGGCATGGTCCTCAGAACCGTATGGAGATGGTGAATAACGCTCTGAATATGCCTGCCGGCAAGAAAATGCGCTTCACCCATGTGCACAATGGCTTCCTTAACGCTGCGGTTGATGGGGGTATTATAGGCCTGATGGGCTTGCTTGCTCTGTTGGCAGCACCGCTTGTTGCTGCGTGGCGCAAAACGCCCGGTCCTGGCCGGGATATCGCAATTGCGATTTCATTGCTGCTTATAACCAGTTATGTTGTTACCGGTACATTCGGGATCATGTTTGGTCACGACGCTACGGATGCGGTTTTCATTTATCTTACGATTGTGCTTTGTTGGATTGCGGGAGATTCAACCTATCTGTCTATTGCGCAAACAGCTGAGTTAGCGGAGGCTGATAAGGCTGTTTTAGGCGAGCGAAGGGTTTGAGATTTTGAATCTTGATGAAGCTTCACTCTTTTTTGTGGAGTATTCTCTATTTATACTATAACGGTTCGGATGGTTACCTCGTAGTAAAATTACTTATTTTTTTTAATTGAGTTGCTATTAATCATTAAATAAATTTATATTGTATAGTGCAATTACTTCAAATTATATAATTTATATATATTGGATGAGATTAAGAATGCTTCTGGATATTCCTGTTTATGTTATTAATCTCGACTCTTCTAAAGAGCGTCTGGCTTTGATCGAAAAAAGCGCCGAAAACTCGAAGCTTAGGTTAAGGCGAGTTGCCGCAATTGACGGTAAAGAGTTAACGGCAAGCGAAATCGTAGAGAAAGTCGATGTAAGATTCTTTGAACGTAATCATGGAAAGAGGGTTTTACCGACAGAAATTGGTTGTTATTTAAGTCATCTTAAAGCTTTGGATGCCGTAATAAACCAAGCGGAAGATTTTGCAGTTATCGTGGAAGACGATGTCGTATTCTATCCGGAGATTCAGTCGTTCCTCACGCAAGTCACAGCAATTTCGGGTTGGGATGCCATCAAATTGGTCAACCACCGGACGCGGGCATATGTTCTCCACAGGCCCATCAACGATCACTACTCCATCGGCCGGTGCGCGCATGGTCCTTGTGGAAGCGCGGCCGCTTATATTGTGACGCGCATAGGTGCTGCGAAACTCTCTAACGCCTTGCTTCAGATGCAACTTCCTTATGATGTTGCTTTTGAGCGCGGTTGGTCCGGTGGCTATTCAATATTTTCTACAAATAAAGCCCTTGTCGGTCTCTCCGAAATGTTAACCAGCACAATTTTGGGGGTAGAAGGACCCAGTCGGTATAGAGATGCAAATTTTCCCTTTTATCGCCGTGTAGGGGCTTTGACCTTTAGAATCAAAGACTATTTTCGACGTATGATTTTCGCAATTTCTCCCACAAGGCTTTTGACTAAACAAAATGAAAATATGCTTGAAAATATTTCTTAAGCGCAGGCGCATTGATGCAGCGGCTTTGTTTCTGAGCGCTGTTTCCATGCCATTACGCATTGGTATAGGCTCCGTTTTAAACATTGTATTTTCTTTGGTGGGAATTTATCTGGTTGCTATAAGGCACAATAGTGCGCGCTATTCATCTAATAAATTTTATCTCTTCGCAATATTATACGCTGCATGGTCGCTAGGGCTCATTTTATGGCGCGGTGATGCTTTCGAACAAAATCGCCAAGTAGGCTATAGCCTTCTATTTGGCCTGTCAGCATTTGCGGGCTCGGGCATGATTTTAATTCGAGATCCGTTGCGCTTTTATGTAATTGGGTCACGCATTGGCGTTATCTTGTCCGCCATTATTTGCGGTATTTTAACAATAAGATTTGAACAACGATTGGGCATGGGGGGGAATGCAGCAGTTTTCGCTTTTATCATGGCGATTTCTTCTATCGGCGCATCAATTCCTATAAAAAAATTCAATAAATATCTACCAAATGGGCCGTATTATTTATTCTTTGGCTTCTTAGCGGTTATGATGACTGAAACAAGAGCAATTATTTTAATATTACCCCTATTCTTGCTTTCAGAGATCATAATTTTCTCTGGCCATTTTCCTACACGCGCAAAAATTCGTCTCTATGGCCTGCTTCTGGCGGTAATTATTGCAACAGTTTTATTTCCCCCCATTCAGCGGGTCATATCGGAACGCTTTGTTATGGCGTTTGATTATTATACGGGCCAGACGAGTGATTTGAACACCAAGGCATCCGTGTCGATTCGTTTGTTGATGTGGTCTGGGGCGTTGGAGGTAATCAGAGAAAATCCACTAACAGGCGTAGGCTCAATTGCTAAAATGAGTGCTGTCAGTGCAAAATTGGGTGAGGATGGGAAAGCTCTTGATGGATTTTTGCACGTTCACAATTTCATTCTTGATGAACTATTGAGTAATGGTGCAATTGGCTTGCTCTTAATGATTCTGACGGGAGTATTTGGAATAAGGTTCATTTGGCATGGACTGGACAATTTTGGAATCAGGAGAAATTTGATCTATTTTGTTATTACTGTCTTTGCATATGGTTTCTTTCACAGTACATTTTTGCACGAAAGCACGATCACATCTGTGTTTCTTTTCATGGGTGTTCTAAATGCGGCTACTGTCCGATCTATGAAAGCGTAAAATCATAACATGAAGGCAATTGTAACGGGTGCGGCGGGGTTTATCGGCTTCCACGTCACGAACCGTCTCGTTAGCGAAGGGTTTGAGGTTCTGGCAATTGATAATCTCAATGATTATTATCCCGTTGCTCTCAAGGAAACCCGCCTCTCAGCCTTGCAAGGTAAAGCGAATTGTCGATTTGTTCAGGCCAATATCGCCAATTCGCAAGAATTGACCTCGGCTATCGCTGATGATCTTGATGCGGACATTATAGTGCATTTGGCTGCTCAAGCGGGCGTTCGCTATTCGGTCGAAAATCCGGCGGCCTATGTCGATGCCAATATCCACGGGCAGGTGGCTGTTTTCGAACAGGCTCGCAAAATGGCCAAGCGTCCACCAATTGTTTATGCCAGTTCATCCTCGGTTTATGGTGCAAATAAAAAAGTGCCATTTGCAGAAAATGATCCGGTTGACCAACCTGTTTCGGTTTATGCCGCGACCAAGCGCTCAGCGGAGCTTCTCGCTCACTCTTACAAACATGTTCACAAATTGCATTCGACAGGGTTGCGCTTCTTTACGGTCTATGGGCCTTACGGTCGGCCGGATATGGCGCCGTGGCTCTTTACAGATGCAATTTTGCGGGGAGAGCCCATCAAAGTCTATAATCATGGCAATATGGAGCGGGACTTCACATTTATCGATGATATCGTCAATGGAGTGTATGGAGCGGTACGCAGGATATTATCTCATCCGGATGAAACTGCTCCGGTCTATAATTTAGGCAATAACAAACCCGTCGCGCTGATGCGCTTCATTGAGATCATTGAAAAGGCTTGCGGTCGGGAAGCTATCAAGAAATTTGAACCGATGCCACCAGCAGATGTAACGCGTACCTACGCTGATATCGACTTGGCGGCGCGGGATTTGGGATTTGTTCCCACCATGGCATTGGAGGATGGCTTGCCATTGTTTGTTGAGTGGTTTCGCGGCTATAATGGCCGATGACCTTATCCTGTTTGTATGATCTGTTTTCATGAGCAATGATCGCAGCAAAAAGGGATTTCGCCCTCTTGCTGATCCGGCCGCTGGCATTTTGGACCCCGTCCTGCGCAAGCGTGCTGGTATCACCATAGAGCTGGTCCAGTCGTGGGAAGAAGTTGTCGGCTCTGATCTCGGGCAGCAATCCCGCCCGCTCAAACTGCTCTGGCCCCGAAGAGCATATGAGGATGATCCCTTTCAGCCTGCAACGCTCATTATCGCCTGCCAAGGCTTTACCGCCATGCGGATGAGCCACGAAACTGGCGAGATAATCAGCCGGGTCAATGCCTTTCTCGGTTTTGCAGCGGTGGGACGTATCAAAATTGAGCAAAAGCCTGTGGCACTGCCTGTTGTAAAGCGCCGCGAGCCTCCACCTGTGGATGCTGCTACACGCGCCAGGATCAGCCATTCAGTGGAGAATATTGAGGATGAAAATCTCCGCGAAGCGCTGCAAAAACTTGGTCAAAGCATTCATGCTGAAAAGAACAGGCGTTGAAACGGGATTGCATTCTCATCACGAAAAATTCAAAGACAGAATGGTAAAGCTGCCTTAAAGAGACTGTCATCGAGCCTTAACGCTGCAATACTTTGTAATTGCATGATCAACGCCGGAGACTGGTGAGCCTGATGACTGAATTGCTAAATCGCAGAAAAATTCTTGGCCTTGCGGCTGTTTCGACAGCGGCCATTGCTTTGACGGTGGGAACGAGCGCTTGGGCGCAGGAAACTGCTGCACCCAAGGATGTAAAAGTGCCGGCCTCGACGGGTAAGGTCGACCCTGCCAAGCTTGTAGAAGCAAGTGGTTTGAAGGATATGGTGCTTGGCAAGGCCGATGCGCCGGTTACAATTATCGAATATGCTTCTATGACTTGCCCGCATTGCGCGCATTTCTCCACCACCACTCTGCCGACCATCAAGGAAAAATACATCGAAACCGGCAAGGCAAAGTTGATCTTGCGGGAGTTCCCATTTGATCCGCGCGCTGCTGCGGCCTTTATGTTGGCACGTTGCGCACCGGAAGATCGCTATTATCCCATGGTAGAGGTGCTGTTCAAACAGCAGTTACAGTGGGCTGCGGCGGCAAATGCGGAAGAACCACTGCTACAAATTTCCAAATTGGCTGGTTTTACACAGGAGTCATTCAAAGCTTGCTTGACGAACCAAAAGCTTCTGGATGATGTGAATGCTGTGCGTGAGCGCGGTGCCAAAGAATTCGGTGTGGATGCAACTCCAACCTTTTTTATCAATGGTGCCAAGTATTCGGGAGCCCTATCGGTTGACGAAATGTCAGCGATCATTGACGGCCTGCTCTAATACCCGCGATCAACTTTCCGGCGGGCGCGAAATTGTGTCCGCCGTTTCGATTCCTGTCGAAATTTTCGGAAAGGGCATCTGATGCGCTTTACGAAATTGCGCCTGCTTGGTTTCAAGTCATTTGTCGAACCGGCAGAATTCGTCATTGAAAGCGGACTGACTGGAGTTGTCGGCCCCAATGGCTGCGGCAAATCCAATCTTGTGGAGGCGCTTCGCTGGGTGATGGGCGAAAGCTCATACAAGAACATGCGTGCATCCGGCATGGATGATGTCATCTTCTCCGGCTCAGGCACCAGACCTTCGCGCAATACAGCTGAGGTGACGCTTTTCCTCGATAATCAGGACCGTACTGCGCCTTCGGCTTTCAATAATGCCGATGAGTTGCAGGTTTCACGGCGCATTGAGCGCGAGGCAGGCTCTGTCTATCGCATCAATGGCAAGGATGCCCGCGCCAAGGATGTACAACTGCTCTTTGCCGATCAGTCGACGGGCGCTCGTTCGCCATCTATGGTCGGGCAGGGACGTATTGGTGAGCTTATTCAAGCAAAGCCTCAGGCGCGCCGGGCTCTCCTTGAGGAGGCAGCAGGCATTTCAGGCTTGCATACACGCCGTCATGAAGCGGAACTACGCTTGCGGGCGGCGGAACAAAATCTTGAACGACTGGAAGATGTCGTTGGCGAGCTTGAGACGCAGATTGAAAGTTTGAGGCGGCAATCACGCCAAGCCAATCGCTTTAAAAGCCTTTCGGCAGATATAAGACGATCAGAAGCAATCCTTCTGCATCTGAAATGGTCGGTCGCTAAAGCTCAGGAAGGTGAAGCCCAATCGGCTTTGGCAGTTGCAACCTCCGTCGTTGGTGAGCAGGCCCAGCATCAGATGAATGCCGCTAAAGAACAGGCTGTCGGTGCTCATCACTTGCCGGATCTGCGTGAGGCGGAGGCCAAGGCTGCTGCGATATTGCAGCGCCTGACAATCGCCCGATCGCAATTGCAGGAAGAAGCTGAGCGCGTTCGTGCACGCCAGACTGAAGTAGAGAAGCGATTGCTGCAATTCACTGCGGATATTGCCCGCGAAGAGCAGATGGTGGCTGACAATGCCGACGTGTTGGAGCGTCTGGTAGCGGAAGAGCAATTGCTCATGCAAGAAAATGCCAATTCAGGCACGCGTGAATTGGAGACCCGTGCCGAATTTGTGCGCGCCGAAGCCAAACTGAAAGAAAGTGAAACTGCGCTGGCAAAAATTACTGCCGAGCGTGCCGAAGCTTCGGCAGAACGGGTGCAAACTGAACGGAACCTGCGCGAGACGACTGAACGCCGCGATCGTCTCTTGCGGCAAATAGGCGACGTTGAACAGGAATTGAACTCCATTGCGGCGCAAATCTCGACCTTGGCCGACCCAGTTGAAAAGCAGCGATTGGTCGAGGAAGCGGAAGCAGTTTTTGCCCAAGCCGAAGAGGCAACACTTACTTCGGAGGCAGCTGTAGAGACAGCACGCCAGAAGGAAGCTGCATTGCGGCAACCTTTGCAAGAAGCACGTAGCAATCTTGGACGGGTCGAGACAGAAGCCAATACACTGGCCAAGATGATCAATTCTGGCGTATCGGACCTGTTTCCCGCCATTGTCGAGGCGATAAAGGTCGAAAAGGGCTATGAAACAGCGCTTGGTGCGGCGCTGGGTGAAGATTTGGATGCTCCGGTTGATAGTTCAGCGCCCGTTTTCTGGGCGGAACTTGCTATCTCTCAGGAGGATGCAGCACTGCCAGCCGGTATCAAATCGCTGGCCCAATTTGTTCGCGGACCACGGCAGTTAACCCGCAGGCTTTCCCAGATCGGGCTTGTCGATCAAGCTGATGGCGCGCGAATACAGGCTGTTTTGAAACCAGGACAGCGTCTTGTCAGCCAATCTGGCGATTTATGGCGCTGGGATGGATATACGGCGAGTGCCGATGCGCCGACACCGGCCGCTCAACGACTGGCGCAGAAAAATCGACTGGCCGAGCTTGATCTTGAGGTTATTGAAGCCACTAAGCAATTGCGCACCGCTGAAGCCACAATAGCGGAAGCGGAAAAGGCAGTCCGCGATGCGGTTGAAACTGAACGGACTACCCGGGATCACTGGCGTTCCACGCAACGATCTTTGAACGATGCACGGGAGGCATTGGCGGCGTCAGAACGTGCTTCAGGTCAGCTGTTCAGCCGCCGCGCTGCGCTTGATGAAGGAAAGTCGAGGCTTAGCGAGACACTTGAAGAGACGCAGGAACATCTGGTTGAGACGCAGATGCGCCTTGAAGGCTCCGCCAATATTGACGAGTTGAATCGCCACCTGGCCGCATTGACAGCTGAGGTTACTCTTGACCGCGCAACTCTAGCAGAAGCCCGTGCCATTTATGATGGGCTCAGACGCGAAGCAGAAGTGCGGATGCGTCGCCTCGAATCGATCAGCCTTGAGCGAAAAAGTTGGATTACCCGTGCGGAAAATGCCAATCGTCAGATAAAGTCTCTGGGAGAACGCCGCTTGGAAGCGGAGCGCGAGGCGGCTAATCTTTCAGACGCGCCCGAAGAAATTGCTGAACGCAATTATGCCTTGCTATCGCAGCTTTCCGAGGCCGAGGAGTTACGCAAAAATGCCGGTGACAAACTTGCAGTAGCAGAGGCAAGACAGAAGGAACTTGACCGCGCCGCTACGGAAGCTATCCAATCACTCGCCACTGCGAGAGAGGGCAGGGCACGGGCGGAAGAGCGCCTGTCCGCAGCCCAGGAGCGGCGCAAAGATACAGAGGCCCGCATTTTCGAGGCCCTTAACTGCGCACCGCATGAAACGATGAAATTGACCGGGCTTGGTCCAAATGATCCACTGCCTGACGTGGAGGCGACAGAACGCAATCTTGAACGGCTCAAAATCGAGCGTGAACGTTTGGGTGCGGTGAACTTGCGCGCTGAAGAAGAGCAGGAAGAATTATCGGTTCGGCTTGAAGCGATTATCACTGAGCGTGAAGATATTATAGAGGCTGTAAAGAAGCTGCGTCAGGCTATTCAGAGCCTCAATCGTGAAGGACGCGAGCGTCTTTTGGCGGCTTTTGAAGTGGTCAACGTTCAGTTCAAGCGGCTTTTCACCCATTTGTTCGGTGGCGGGACAGCCGAACTGCAACTGATTGAGTCCGATGACCCGCTCGAAGCTGGCCTCGAAATTCTTGCCCGCCCCCCCGGAAAGAAGCCGCAAACAATGACGCTCCTATCTGGTGGTGAGCAGGCATTGACAGCTATGGCGCTGATTTTCGCAGTATTTTTGACCAATCCAGCTCCCATTTGCGTGCTTGACGAGGTGGATGCACCTCTCGACGATCATAATGTCGAGCGGTTTTGTAATCTGATGGATGAAATGGCTGCCTCGACTGACACGCGTTTTGTTGTCATCACCCATAACCCAATCACCATGGCCCGGATGAACCGGCTCTTTGGTGTGACGATGGCAGAGCAAGGCGTCAGCCAATTGGTTTCAGTCGATCTTCAGACTGCGGAGCAATTGCGCGAGGCGAGCTAAGTTCTTAAATGACCTAACATTTCAGGGATTAACGCGGATTTACCCTGCTAATCGATTTGAATGCTGCAATGCAGCATTTGGTGCTGGCGATTCGGCCATTCATCGCGTAGACCTCTGTTGATCTTTGGCGGCATGGGAGGCTGCAATGGTAAAATGGGTTTACACATTCGGAGATGGCAAGGCAGAAGGTTCAGCGGGAGATCGCAATCTTCTTGGAGGAAAAGGCGCAAATCTTGCGGAAATGTGTTCGCTGGGCTTGCCTGTTCCTCCTGGCTTTACAATCACTTCGGAAGTTTGCAGCTGGTTCTATGAACATGGGCGCAGCTATCCCGATACGCTTACCAGTGAAGTCGCAAAAGCGTTGGAGCATATTGCCAGTGTAACCGGTCGCACCCTTGGGGACAGCAAGAAGCCGCTTCTGGTTTCAGTGCGTTCCGGCTCACGCGCCTCCATGCCAGGCATGATGGATACAGTTCTTAATCTCGGACTGAATGACGAAACGGTTGAAGCAATTGCGCGCGAGTCTGGTGACCCGAGATTTGCCTATGATAGCTATCGTCGGTTTATCCAGATGTATTCCGATGTTGTCATGGGGCTGGATCATTCAGTTTTTGAAGAAATTCTTGAGGATGCCAAAGCCAATCTCGGTCACGACGTCGATACAGCGCTGACTGCTGACGACTGGAAAAATGTTGTTGCGCAGTACAAAGCCAAGATTGAAGAAGAGTTGGAAGAGCCTTTTCCGCAGGATCCGGAGCAACAGCTTTGGGGCGCGATTGGTGCAGTCTTTTCGAGCTGGATGAATGCCCGTGCCGTGACCTACCGGCGCTTGCATAACATACCGGAAAGCTGGGGTACGGCGGTCAGCGTGCAGGCCATGGTATTTGGCAATATGGGCGATAAGTCCGCAACCGGTGTTGCGTTTACACGCAACCCGTCCACCGGCGAGAAGAAGCTCTATGGCGAGTTTCTGGTCAATGCCCAGGGTGAGGATGTTGTCGCGGGTATCCGCACGCCCCAGAATATTACCGAGGAGGCGCGCATTGCTGCCGGTTCCGACAAACCGTCGCTGGAGAAGATCATGCCAGCGGCATTCGCCGAATTCTGTGCGGTGTCAGATAAGCTTGAAAAACATTATACAGATATGCAAGACCTTGAATTTACTATTGAAAATGGTAAATTGTGGATGCTGCAAACCCGCTCTGGCAAGCGCACGGCAAAGGCCGCGCTAAAGATCGCCGTAGAGATGGCGGACGAAGGATTGATATCCCGGCACGAGGCTGTGTTGCGTATTGAGCCCGCTTCTCTCGATCAGTTGCTTCACCCGACAATCGATCCGAAGGCAAAACGCGAAGTTATCGGAACGGGTCTTCCCGCCTCACCGGGCGCTGCCACTGGTGAGATCGTTTTCTCGTCCGAAGATGCCGAGCAGTTGAAATCAGAAGGTCGCAAAGCCATTCTGGTCCGTATTGAAACTAGTCCCGAAGACATTCACGGGATGCATGCCGCAGAAGGCATTTTGACGACGCGCGGAGGCATGACAAGCCACGCTGCCGTGGTGGCGCGCGGCATGGGAAAGCCATGCGTATCGGGCGCTGGAGCGCTTCGCGTTGATTATCGTAATGAGACGTTGCTGGCGATGGGCGTTACCCTCAAAAAGGGCGATATCATTACGATTGATGGCGGAATTGGTCAGGTTTTAAAGGGTGCAGTGCCAATGCTTCAGCCCGAACTTTCTGGTGATTTCGGCAAGATCATGGAATGGGCAGATGGTGCGCGTCGTATGAAAGTGCGCGCCAATGCAGAGACTCCCAATGATGCCCGTACAGCACGATCATTTGGCGCGGAGGGTATTGGCCTTTGCCGAACGGAGCATATGTTCTTCGAAGGTGAGCGCATTATTGCCATGCGTGAAATGATCCTGGCGGAAAGCGAAAAAGGTCGCCGTGCGGCTTTGGATAAATTATTACCAATGCAACGCGCTGATTTTATTGAATTATTTGAAATCATGCATGGTCTGCCGGTGACTATTCGTCTGCTCGATCCACCGTTGCATGAGTTCTTGCCGAAGACCGACGAAGAAATTGCCGAAGTCGCGGCTGCTATGAATATCATCCCTGATAAACTTAGGGAGCGAACGGAATCTCTACATGAATTCAATCCGATGCTTGGACACCGCGGTTGCCGTTTGGCGATCTCCTATCCAGAGATTGCCGAAATGCAGTCGCGCGCCATATTTGAAGCGGCAGTAGAAGCCGCAAAATTGACAGGCGCGCCGGTTGAACTCGAAATCATGGTGCCATTGGTTGGTCTAAGAGCTGAACTGGACTTTGTAAAAGCGCGTATTGATGCGGTAGCAGCGGATGTGATGAAAGAGACGGAAATCAAGATCGGTTATCTCGTCGGCACGATGATCGAGCTGCCACGCGCCGCTATCCGGGCAAATTCGATTGCTGAGGTTGCAGAGTTTTTCTCTTTTGGAACCAATGACTTGACGCAGACGACATTCGGCATTTCCCGCGACGATGCTTCCTCATTCCTGATGACCTATCAGCTCAAGGGTATAATTGAGCAGGACCCATTTGTGTCAATCGACGTGGATGGTGTGGGCGAACTTGTCAGGCTGGCAACGGAGAAGGGCAGGGCGACCCGCCCCAATATCAAATTGGGAATTTGCGGCGAACATGGCGGCGATCCTGCGTCGATCCATTTCTGCGACAAGGTTGGGCTGGACTATGTGTCCTGCTCTCCCTTCCGGGTTCCAATCGCTCGTCTCGCTGCGGCGCAAGCATCGGCAAAAAGCAAAGGAAATTAGAGGCTTATTGCCATAATTCCGCTCGGTTCTGCGCGCTAATTCCTCGCAGTTTTCCTTACCCTGCGATAAAAATCATGCGCCTGACGCCTCTCGTTCTGATCACCTGTTGCACTATCCTTTCTGGCGGTGGTGCTCATGCCGGGAGCCGTGCGCATTTTGTCGAGCCACTACTATTCATTGCAAAAGGTGGGGTAGCGTCGCCGCAAGTCGCGCTAACCCTTGATGCCTGTTCCGGCCAGACCGACCAGCGAATTCTCAATGCCTTGATTGAAAATCAAATACCGGCCACGATCTTCGTGACAGGCAGATGGCTCAAGCGCAACGCCGCTTCCGTTGCTATCATGAAGGCACATCCGGAGCTTTTTGAATTGGAAAATCATGGGCTTAACCATGTGCCAGCCATTGATAACCAATCGGAAATGTTTGGATTGAAAACTGCGGGATCACTTCCCGCAATACGATCAGAGGTCGAGGGCGGCGTAAATGCGATGCAGATCGCCACCGCTGGAAAGCCGGTTTGGTACCGAGATGCGACCGCGCGTTATAGTGACAATGCAATTAAACTCATTCATGAAATGGGGTATCGGGTTGCAGGTTATTCGCTCAATGCCGATATGGGAGCATCGCTGCTTTCGGGCCAGGTGGAAACGAGAATTGCCGCTGCCAAAGATGGTGATGTCATCATTGCGCACATCAATCAGCCAACACGGGCAGCTGGTGCTGGAGTGGTAAAAGGCATACTCGCGCTGAAGCAAAAGGGCTTCCATTTCGTGCGTCTGAATGATGTGGTCGAAGGCGAGAAGCCAATTGGCCCGAATGCCTGAATTCAACTTAGTACAATTTAAAAACAATCGATAATTGCAATTGTGCTCGCAAGATTTCTGGTTTTGCTCGCAAATATGCCGGTTTATTGGAAATACTGCGCCTAAAGAGCTGATTGGACGCTTATTCAGTCTTAAAGGCGTGAAAACGCAACTTGTTGCAATTACTGATCGTCATCCGCTCGTCACGAAACTATAAAACTGCGGACACAAAGCACGCCTATGCGTCGTGGATATCCTAATCCTCGACTCAAAATGGTGATGCCCCATGCGCTCAATATCCGCTGCTTTTTTTCTTTCCACTGCCATGATGGCCCTGCCGGTTCACGCGACTGAACAGGAGTTTCCTGCCAAGCTCGTTTCCCATGCGATCCTTCCAGCCAACACATTGTTGAAGGCACCGGACAATGCACCGGAACATTTGAAGACGGCGGGTAAATTTACAACCGCTGATCGCAGGCGAACTGAAGAACTCGGCAAGGTGCCGGGCAAGGATGGGGTAAGGCTGACCGGCTTGTCGCTGCCCTTTGACGGACAACCCTTGCAGGGCTTCTCCGGGATCAAGGCGGTCGGCGATGGAACCTATTGGTCATTGTCAGATAATGGATTTGGAACGAAACTGAATTCCGTTGATGCCATGTTGATGCTGCACCATCTGGCCTTTGATTGGGACAAGGGAACGGTTGACCGCAAGCAGACGATCTTCCTGACCGATCCGGACAAGAAAATACCGTTTCCAATCGTCATGGAAGGCAGCGACACGCGTTATTTGACCGGTAGCGATCTTGATATTGAATCCATTCAGCCTGTCACCGATGGTTTCTGGCTGGGTGAAGAGTTCGGACCATATCTGGTCAAGGTGACACTGGACGGCAAGGTCACCGATGTCATCCCCACCAAGGTTGGTGACAAGGAGGTTCGCTCGCCGGATAATCCTGCAATCAGCTTGCCAGCCAACCCGACGCTGAAGAACCCGGCTTTCAATCTCAAGCGCTCAGGCGGCTATGAAGGTCTGGCGCAATCCAAGGATGGCAGTAAATTATATGGGTTGCTTGAAGGTCCGCTTTTCGGCGATGATGGTGCCGTTGAGAAGGTTGAAGACCAGCCAGCATTGCGGATTGTCGAATTCGACATTGCATCCAAAAGCTGGACCGGTCGCAGCTGGCTTTATCCACTGTCTGCTGGTGGTGAAGCCATTGGCGATTTCAATATGATTGATGCAACCACGGCACTGGTGATCGAGCGTGACAATGGCGCGGGAACCGCCGCGAAGGCTTGCGCTGACCCGAAGGCGCCAACGCCCGATTGCTTTGACAAACCATCCAAGCACAAGCGCATCTACAAGATCGAAATGACTGACGCGAATGTGGATAAGGCGGTGCGCAAGATCGGATATATCGATTTGCTAAAAATCGCTGATCCCGACAACAAGAAGCGTCAGGGCGGAGGTGAAGGCTTCTACGATATGCCTTTTGTCACCATCGAGAATGTCGATATTGTAGACGATAGCCACATCATCGTCGGCAATGATAATAATCTGCCATTTTCAGCGGGCCGTGCGGTCGACAAAGCCGATGACAATGAATTTGTCATTCTGGAAGTCGGCGATCTGCTGAAAGCGAAGTAATAGATATTGCCGCTGCCGGGATTGGTCGCGCGATTCAAGCGATCAATCCCGGCAGAACGCTTGCAAAGTCTACTCCGCTTTTCTGCTGATCAAAGCGCCCGCAGGCAAGACTTCCAGACTGCGCCGATCCATTTGCGCAAGCACTTCGCTAAAGCCAAAGCGGGCCTTCCATGCAAGAGCGCGTTCGGCTTGGTTGGAATCATATATGCGATCAATTGAGTTTGGAAGGCTCCAGCCTCGCTGCTCGAATGCGTTGGCAAGACCTGGCGCGCGCAGCCTGATCCGGGAAGCCGCATCTATCGCCAGCGCCTGGCAGTCCTGCATCGTAAAAGGCGTTGAAGCGGAGATGATATAGCGCTGAAAGTTTGGTCCACCATTTGTCAGCGCGGCCAAATGGGCATCGGCCACGTCGCGGATATCAATTCCGCGATGCAGCCTGTATGTCGCCATGACATCGCCCGGTTCGGGGAAGGATCGGGACATGCGCAAAATTCTCACGGCCAATTCGCTAGAGGCCATGTCTTCCAGAAGGCACTCGGCCTCAAGTTTTGTCCGGTGATAAATGCTTTTCGGCACTGGCGGCGTATTTTCGTCGATCCATGTGCAGGAACCGGGGAAAATGGCATATCCGTACAAAGCTGTTGTGCTGGTGAAGACAAGGCGTTTTACGCCAGCTGCAATTGCCGCTTTTGCGACAAGACGGGTTCCGTCAACATTGATACGCTGAAATTCCTCGTCCGGTATCGTTCCGACATGGGGCGCATGCAAAGCTGCTGTATGAATAACGGCATCAGCACCTTTGAAGGTTGAGCGAAGCAGCGCTTCATTGGCGAAATCACCGACAATATGCGTTGTGGAAAAGGCAGACCGGTCTATCCCGATAACCGCGTGATTTTCCGACAGGGCGCTGAAAATAGCGCGGCCTACACGCCCGGAACTACCTGTAAGCACTATGCGCATGGGCAACCTTTAACAAAGCCCGTTATTAAAATCCCGCATTTTACAACTTTAATCGCAGAGTTTTAGGCCTTTTGGAAGCCACGAATTTCACAGCACTCTGGCGTTCTCATTATAAGTGGTTGGCACGATCATGCAGCGTGGTTCGACATACTTGTCAAACCACGCACAGCGCAGGAGCAACCAGTCTGAGCTATGCTGAGCCTTTCGAAGGACGAGCCACGGCGCGCAGGTACTAAATCTCTTCAATCCTAAAAACACGGTCCGGCCAAAAATACTCTTCCAGATTATTGCCTTCACCGCCGCGGTCCACCACCATGAAATCTGAAGTTTGCTCCAGCGATAGGAGCGGATGATGCCAGACATTGCGGTGATAATTCACGCCTTGGTCACCCTGTGCCAAAAAAGCGACCGGCTTTCCCGGGTATCCGGCCTCATCTTCTGCGACCACCACAAGAAAGGGTCTGTTCTGCAAAGGATAGAATGCCTGGCTACCGAGCGGATGCCGCTCCAGCATGAGGATATCAATGGGAGGGGCAAAAGCCTGCCCTCGGAAAATATTGATCAGGACGCGGACCTGTTCGCCAATCACGTCAACATTTGCAAGATCGTGAAAACGCTCTGTCGTGCCACCATTGATCAGGCGCAATTCTGCGCCCGCCGTTTCAATTACATCACCGAATGGCGCAAATGCCACCTTGGTCAGTGGCTGCACCTCAAGGGTGATGATGTTCATGCCAATGCCTTGCAATATCGATGCGTCGCGCCACCCAGACATCGCTATGTTGCTGCACATAGTCGAGGAAGCGCTCCAGCGCCGCAGCGCGTCCGGGACGGCCAACCAGACGGCAATGCAGGCCGACGGACATCATCTTGGCTGCGCCTTCCTGTCCTTCCCGGTAAAGAACATCGAACGTGTCTTTGAGATAGGCATAGAACTGATCGCCGGAATTGAAGCCCTGCGGGGTGGCAAAACGCATATCATTGGCATCAAGCGTATAGGGCACGATGAGATGGGGGCCTTTCGGACCTTCCACCCAATAGGGCAGCTCGTCGGCATAACTATCGGCGGAATAGACAAAGCCGCCCTCTTCCATAACGATCTTCAGCGTATTGTCCGATGGCTTGCCCTGATAGATGCCAAGAGGCCGCGATCCGGTTATTTCCGTATGCAAGCGCACAGCTTCAAGAATATGCTCGCGCTCGCGTTCCTCAGGAAAATCCTTATATTCCAGCCAGCGCAGGCCATGGCTGGCGATTTCCCAGTCCGCCTCTTTCATCGCAGCAACCGCATCCGGATTGCGTGCCATGGCAAGCGTGACGCCATAGACCGTGACCGGCATATTACGCTGCGTGAACAGTCGCCACAGCCGCCAGAAACCCGCGCGCGAACCATATTCGTAGATGGATTCCATATTGAGATTGCGCTGGCCGGGCCATGCCGCTGCGCCAACAATCTCGGACAGAAGGTTTTCCGAGGCAGGGTCCTGGTCGAGGATGCAGCTTTCGCCGCCCTCCTCGTAATTCACCACGAACTGCAAGGCCAGCTTGGCCCCGCCCGGCCACTTCGGGTCGGGCGTGTTGCGGCCATAGCCAACCAGATTGCGCGGATAATCTGCCATGAAATCAGCTGCGCTTAAGCAGCGATCCAAGAGCAGGAACAGCGGCAGCTGCCAGAGCGAGCTTTAGCAGATCAGCAATGATGAAAGGACCAACGCCATAGGTGAAAGCCGTTTCGAAACCAAACAGATAGGCCATCCAAAGGAAGCCCATGCCAAGAATGATGACTTCCGCAGTCAGCATCGACAGGCCGATGGAAATTGCATTTCCGGCAAAGCCCTTATCGGCTGCACGGCCAACGACCCAGGCAGCGACAAGATAGGACAGGAGATAGCCGCCTGTTGGCCCGACCATATAGGCAAGTCCAATGCCCTTTTCCGGCGTTCCAGTAAATACCGGCATGCCGAGCGCACCTTCAAGCAGATAAAGCGCAATGGTGGCAACTGCCAGACGTGAACCATAGGCGGCGGAGATGGCAAACACGGCAAATGTCTGCATTGACACATTGACGAACACCATATCCACTTTCGTCTTGGCTGAAAGCGTCAAAAGAGCCGTACCGACGAAAGCAAGCGTGACGAACCATACGGCCTTAGCCAATTGGCCTTCCGGCTGGAATGTTTCGGCGAGCGAACGAGTTTTTGCAGTGATCATGAACTATCCTCCATACTGGCTTTCGCCATCTTGGAGAAGAGGTATATTAAGCTTCATCCCGCACTGCAATAGGCGCATAAAGGTTAGCCCACATCAATGTCCCTAAGTTTCGATAGTAAATTTGCGCCCCACTATGGCGAGGCTGTGGATGTTGCTCCGCTGGTTCAACGGATCACGGTGAATAATCCCAGCCCCTTCACCTTTCACGGGACCAATTCCTATCTGGTTGGCAAGGATACACTGGCGCTGATTGATCCCGGTCCGCTTGACGATGCACATAAAGCAACATTGCTGCGCGCCATAGCCGGGCGCCCCGTCAGCCATATTTTTGTCAGCCATACGCACCGCGACCATTCTCCACTCGCATCCGTTCTGAAAGATGAGCTTGGCGCATCGCTTGTGGCTGAGGGCTCGCACCGTGCAGCCCGTCCACTGCATACTGGCGAGGTCAATCTGCTTGATGCCAGTGCCGATACGGATTTTGTGCCCGATATCATTGCGGAAAATAATACAGTCATAAATGGGGATGGTTGGGCTTTGCGCACGATCCATACGCCGGGCCATACAGCAAATCATGCGGTATTCGCGCTGGAAGGCACCGGAATATTGTTTTCCGCCGACCATATCATGGCCTGGTCCACCTCCATTGTCGCGCCGCCGGATGGCTCCATGTCAGACTATATGGCCTCGTTAGAGGTGATGCTGGAACAGGATTCGCGCGTTTACCTGCCCGGCCATGGCGGCGCGGTGACGAAACCGAAAGCCTTTGTGCGCGGCCTGCGTAGCCATCGCAAAATGCGCGAGCGAGCAATTCTGGAAAGGGTTCGCGCGGGCGACCGAACCATCGCCGCCATGGTAAAGGCGATCTATCGTGATACCGACCCGCGCCTGCATGGCGCTGCGGCTCTGTCGGTACTGGCTCATCTTGAGGATATGGTTGCGCGCGGTCTGGTCAAGACAGACGGCAATCCGGCAATTGACGGAATTTACTGGGTTTAAGACGCATCGGCGGGTGGAACTTCGGTCGTCTCTTCCTCAGGCTGCACCGCTTGCACTTCCGCATCAAGAGCCGCCATAAAGGCCGTAATCCGGTCGGCATTTTCGCCAAGATCATGCGTGCCATAACGCGAGACCGAGCGCATATCGACATAAGTTGTCTCGCTTTCATCGCTCAGGCGGATCACCACGTCACTGGTGAAGCCTAAAAGCCAGGTCCGGGCCACGAGCTCGACCAGTATTTCTTCTGTCTCGCCGGGCTCGCCCTTTTGGGCGATGATCGTCCAGCCATTATTGGCGATAACGGTTTTGACAGCGGCGAGAATCCGGTCCGGCGACCCGTCATAACGACGGCCGGTAACTTCCCGATAGGCATTGGCCTGCAAACTGCGGCTGGCCTGATCGTTGATGACCGGATTCATATGGATTGTGCGCCTGCCGGTTTCGAGAAGGCTAGGCGGGTCGGTCAGGTCAGTTGAAACATCATAAATGGCCGGAAGAACCATGGCCTGATAAATCGTTGTCATGAAGGGAGCCAGAACCAGCAATGCGACCAAGGCGCCCCAAAATGAGCGGGTGAAACCGATGTCGCCGCGGCGCCACAGGCTGGTGAAGCCCTTTAGCGCCAGCAACAATGCCAGCACCGCCAAAGCTGCGACAATGGCGAGCAACCAGAGAAATTCCGGTGTCTCGATTTGCTCGAAGCGATGGCCTAATCCGGAGACGACGAACAGTATGAGGCTGAGAAACGCAATGCGAACCGACCATTTTGCTGAAATCGAATGGCGCCGGCGCCATTGGTTTGAGTGTTTCGGTCGCATGGTGTCCTGAAATTCCAGTCAATAACAGCCAAACAGCTAATCGCATTTGTTCATGGACACAAGCACCAGGGAGTGGCTTCCCTTTCTTTACGAAAAGGAAGCCCTTTTATTCAGCGCATCAAACGAGGGCGTTTTGCGTTTTGATAGATTCAAAACGACGCTCTACATCTTTGTTTTTACGCAATTGCGATTGGTAAAACCGCTACACACTTTTGCCGGAATTGCTCTAGATCGCCGAACATCCTGACGGACGCAAAATGGCGATCTATCTTCTTGTTTTAGCATCGGATTATCCGAAAACCGGATTCCACTTTCCGGTCCGATGCTCTAGGCGAGTACCGCTACATAAATCCTCTTTGCTTCGTCATATTTCATGCCCGTTGCAGGATCCGTCCTGCTGATCTTGCCATTTTCGACATGCCCGGCATAGCGGCGCAGATAGGTCGATGTATTGGCAGCATCGGTAAACGATATGTCGTACCAGCCATCCTTCGTAGAAAGCGTGGCTGATACAGCACCCGAAGCAAGTGTGGTTTCCTCGCCCGTATAGGCATTGATTACCTTCAACTTGCCATTAGCTGTCGGCCATCTACCGAACTCAAAAGTGATCGTTGTGCCATCCACCGACGGAACAGCATCGACCAGATCCGGTAATAGCCCATCGGCCGGACTTTTACTGTCACCACAAAATTCAGCGCGATAGCCGTTAGGACCGTGGATCGTATAAGAATACTCGCCTTCTTTCCAATTTGGCCCCTTATCGGAAAGCAGGTCCCAGCTATCGGAAAGCTGTATTGCTTTATCACCCGGCTTGACGCCCTCAACACTATAGAACCAGCCGCCATCGGTGCGGTCGTAACTGAGAACCGTGAAAGCCGCACCCAGTCTGCCGCGATTTTTGAAGATGAACTTCAACCTCGGCTGCGTTTCGTCGGTAAAGCTGGCAAATACCTGAAAGTCATAGCCCACTGGCAAGAGATCGCACTGTGTCTGATCCTGCTTGACTAAGATCGGCCGATTGGCATCTGGATCAGCCAAAACATCTTTCATTGTCGGAACGAATTTAGCTGCGTCCTTCGCCGTCATCCTTTCAGCTGCGGTATGGATTTTTGTGGGTTGCAATGTGTCGACAAGCTTGTCCATCGGCTGGACGTCCGTGCGGTCAAAATCAAATGCGCTGGTCAAATCCCCGGCAATTGATTGACGCCATGATGAAACGTTGAGCGGGGAATCATTCTCGTCCAATTTTCCTTTGGCTTTCAGCCAGGCATCGAGGAACCGGTTGATGGATGTATGATCAAATGTTTCCGAGCAGACGCGCCCGCCCGAACTCCATGGCGAGATAACAAGCGTTGGGACGCGTATGCCAAACCCGATAATGCCGGTTGCCGAATTGAGACAGGCTTCTGAATCCACATCGCCATCCTTGCCTGAAGCGCTCAGATTTATGCCGGGCGAAACCAGACCATTATTTGCACTCAATGGCGGAACTGGCGGTAGAACATGATCGAAAAAGCCGCCATTTTCATCATAGGTGATGATCAAAGCAGTCTTGTGCCAAACCTTTTTGTTCGCCAGAAGTGCACGCAATATTTCGCTCAAATAGAACTCACCAAAATGCGGCGGATATTTTGGATGTTCGGTAAAGGCTTCCGGTGGCACAATCCAGGAAACCGCCGGCAATTTATCGTCTACGATATCCTGCTCAAATTGCGATGGCTTGTTGGCATCGGTTCTAAGCACCGAGTTGACAGTCTGGTTCTTGATATTGATCGACGAACGTTCCGCCAAAGGCTTGTTTGTGCCGCGATATTGTTTGAAATATTCAAGCGTATTGTCACCGTAATTGCCCGCGAAAGGGTCCTGTGTCCAGGTCAGTCCGTCCTGATAGAATTTCCACTCAACGTTCAGTTCTTCAAGCTTTTCCGGATAAGATTTCCAATTTGGCCGCGCTGGTGAATCATCGGAAACCTTGTCATCTTGAGCACTGAAATTCTCGTTTTCCACCCGGCTGAACGATGAACCTGTGTAGTAATAAGATCGATTTGGATCTGTTGGACCATTGACCGAACAATGATAGGCGTCACAGATTGTGAATGCCTTTGCGAGCTGAAAATAAAGTGGAATGTCGGATTCGACATAATGTGCCATTGCCACAAAATCTTTTTGTGGAATCCACTTGTCATTAAGGCCATTATTCCAGGCGGCGATACCATCATTGTAGCCATGGGCAGGGTCTTGCAGGTAAACATCGCCCGCATCCGTATCGGCACTGGCCCCCTTTGGCAGGCGATAGGGCGGCACCTTGGGTAAGGACGTGTCCTGTTGCGACTGATACCAGACCGGTTCGCCGCTCTTGAGCTTGTGCGGACGCGGATCGCCAAATCCACGAACGCCGCGCAGCGTCCCAAAATAATGATCAAATGAACGGTTTTCCTGCATCAGGATCACCACATGCTCAATATCTTTCAGCGAGCCCTTGCCGTAGGGGTCAGAAGTTAACAACTCTGCAACCAGATTGGAACCGGCCAATGCCTCGCTCATATAGGCCGAGCAAGCCGAATAAGCTGCCGTACTCGTCCCCGCCAAGCCCAACATTTTGATGAAATCGCGTCTGTCCATAATAATCCTCAAAACTAAAAAATAAAATTGAAAGCAGTGTTAGAGCGTTTTGATAGATTCAAAACGACGCTTCTTAAGTCTTTGTTTTTACGCAATTGCGATTGCTAAAAACCGGTTCCCACTTTTGCTGGAATTGCCGAGCTGACATTCGTTGCATGTTTATGCGGCGCTCCCGGCGTGTGAGGAAGTTTTCCGTGCGTCCTTGAAGGAAGTTCAGCCCCCCATTCTTCTTAACAAGGTCGGTATTTTCAGTGACAAGATCAGCATTTTTGACCTTCAACTCATTGATCTGATTTTCAAAAGGTCGACGCAAGGCTATCGGGTTGCGGGTTATTATTGCAACCTGCAATGGTATCAAGTTGTAGTAACACGTAAAAACGATACTTCAAAACCTCGCTCCCGGAGTAAACAAGCATAAAAGGGCTGATAATGCGGTTTGGGTAGCGTTGTTTTGTAAAGGCGCGATGACAGATTGGAACAGTTACAGAAAAATCATATTGCGGTTTTCCACCCGCAATTGCCACAACGCTGCTTCCGTTGATAAGGCACCACTTTCCTCAGATTTAAGGCGTTTACATTTTATGAGTGTATCAGGTGGCACACTCCTGCCATCATCGAATCACGTGATTTGGCGCAACAGAGCGCGGAGACTTAACCGCTGACAGAAGATAACATGACGAGGCCGGGAATGATGCCTGAAACTGGCAAAGCGGTTTCGCTTGAAGTTGTAGAAGTTGAACTGGCGCTTGGTGCGCAGGACATTGTTGCTGATGGTTTTGAAGGCGCATTGCAAAAGGCCGTGGCATTGGTCGCGGGTAAATTGATTTTCAATATCAGAGCCCCTGAAAATAGCGACTATCAGCGAGTTGCAGCAATTTCCGTTTCCGATGGTTCGGTCGAGCAGACCGTTTTCATTACGCTTGGCAATGATGGTACCACCTTTGCCGTGACCGCGGACAAATCCGAGATTAATGTTGGCGGCGAACTGCCCTTGCTCTAGCGCCTATCAGACAGTTTTAATTTCAAGCCGTAATCGTCACGCCAGCCCTTGCTCTCGCGCCAAGTCAAGCTAAGCTCCGGCATTCAATAATCGGAGTAATAAAATGGCGACCAGCCGCCCCCTTAGCAATGTCCAGCAGCGCGATGTCAACGCGATCCTTCACCCCTATACCCCTTTGCATAAATTGCAGGAAAACGGCCCATTGGTCATGGGGCATGGCAAGGGCGTCTATCTCTACGACACGCAAGGCAAGGAATATATTGAGGGCATGTCCGGCCTGTGGTGTGCGGGGCTGGGCTTTGGCGATGAGGAGATGATCGAGGCTGCAAATGAGCAGATGCGAACTCTGCCCTATTACCATCTATTTGGCGGCAAGGGCATGGAACCGGCGATTGAGCTTGCTGAAAAGCTCAAGGAAATCGCTCCGGTGCCGATCTCCAAGGTCTTCTATACGTCCTCCGGTTCTGAAGCGAATGACACACAGGTCAAGCTTGCCTGGTATTACAATAACGCCCTTGGTCGCCCGAAAAAGAAAAAGATCATTTCCCGCGTCAAAGCCTATCATGGCGTGACAATCATGGCCGCATCGCTGACCGGCCTGCCCTATAATCACAAGGGTTGGGATTTGCCGGTCGAAGGCATTCTGCATACGGATTGCCCGCATTATTATCGTTTTGGTCAGGAAGGCGAAAGCGAAGCAGAATTTGTAGCGCGCCTGGCCACATCACTGCGTGATATGATTGAGCGTGAAGGGCCGGAAACCATTGCAGCCTTCATTGCCGAGCCTGTCATGGGGGCTGGCGGTGTGCTTGTGCCGCCTGCCAATTATTTCGCTGCCATTGAGCCGATCCTGCGCGAGCACGATATCATGATCATTGCCGATGAGGTGATTAATGGATTTGGCCGCACCGGAAACTGGTGGGGCAGCCAGAGCGTCGGCATGACGCCAACCACTATTTCCGCTGCCAAGCAATTGACTGCTGCCTATTCACCGCTTGGTGCCGTGCTTGTGCCGGAAGATATCTATCAAGCCTATGTGGATCATAGTGCCCAGATCGGCACATTCGGTCATGGCTTTACCTATGGTGGCCACCCTGTCGGCTGCGCCCTTGGTGTAAAGGCAATCGAGATTTATCAGCGTCGCAATATTGTCGATTATGTCCGTGGTCTAACCCCGCTTTTTGAAGCGCGGCTTGCCAAGGTCAAGGATCATCCTCTGGTTGGCGAAGTGCGCAATAGCGGCCTGATGGGAGCCGTCGAGCTTGTCGCTGACAAAACCACCAAGCGCTCCTTCAATCCGGCCCATGCGGTCGGCCCGGCGCTTGCGCGCTTTCTGGAAGGTCACGGTGCGGTGCTTCGCGCCGTGGGTGACAGTATCGCATTCTGCCCGCCAATGATCATTACGGAGGACGAGCTAAACGAGTTATTCAACCGCTTCGAACTCGCCTTGGCCGATACGGAAGCCTATGTCTCAACTGGCGGTCTGCGCTCGGCTTGACGAGGGAATAGATGGGGTGCCAGCAGCCGAACCGATCCATTACAGCAATTGGCCAATCCCATCCGGGCTATTGGCCACATGCCGCTCCAACCTATCGGGCAAACAATGAATGTCGAGGTGATCCTTGCAACTGTTCGGGTGTCATCGAAGGGCAGGGCTTTGCTCACCATCGGATTTCATAGTCCTCCCGTCGAAACGGAATCCTGTCCAGCAGCCCCCCCTGTAATGTAAGACATCTGGACCGCTTCACTATACATCATCACAACAGACAAGCCTCACCGAACCCCGCAACACGCTGATGCAGTATCAGCTCTCTGGGTGCATCCTGAGCTAGAGCAATTCCAGCAAAAGTGGGAACCGGTTTTGTGTCCGGAATTGCGTAAAAAACAAAGAGATAGAGCATTGAAGGCGACTCCGTTTTCGCCGGAAATGCTCTAGTCGTGGAGCCAATCTCGTTTAGGATGATTTCCAACTATATTCATCCACCCCGTTCTGGCGACACCCTCTTGACGCAAGCGGCGCGGCGGATGAAGTTGATATCATGTCAAATTCTGTTCGTTTTTTTCTAAATGGTCAAATTCAGGAAGCCAAGGTGCGGCCCGATACAACGGTGCTGGATTGGCTGCGCAATGTGCCGCGTCTGACCGGCACAAAAGAGGGCTGCGCCGAGGGCGATTGCGGCGCCTGTTCGGTGCTGATCGGTGATGTTGACGGTGATCAGGTGAAGTATCACGCGGCCAATAGCTGTATCCTGGCGATGGGGCAGATCAATGGTAAGGCGATAGTTACTGTCGAGGGACTCAAAGCTGGCGAGCTGCACCCGATACAGGCGGCAATGGCGGAAAACGGTTCGTCGCAATGCGGTTTTTGTACGCCGGGAATTGTCATTTCCCTTGCGGGTTTGACAGCAGCCAACAGCAGCGCTGATGACGAGGCCATTCACGATGCGCTGGCGGGTAATCTTTGCCGGTGTACCGGCTACCGGCCAATTGTGGAGGCGGCGCGCAAGGTTGTTGCTGCTGGAGGAGCCACGATTGCCGGGCCGTCCGTAGCCGCTTTTGCGCACATTGAGCCGCAAGCCATATTATCGGAGGCAGGGGCGGTTTTTCACCAACCGGCATCCCTGAATGAACTTTTGACCCTGCGCAGCGAGAAGCCTGAAGCAATTTTGCTTGGCGGCGGCACTGATCTTGGTGTTGCGCTCGCCGATTATCATACGGACTGGAACGAGGTAATATCGCTCGCTTCCGTGCGCGAACTGCGCCAAATTCGGGAAACCGACAATCATTTGAGCTTTGGCGCTGCGGTGACCTGGGAAGAAGTGCTGGCACGGGTAGGCGAGCATTATCCCTCATTTGCCACACTTATTCGTCGGTTCGGGTCAACGCAAATAAGGTCTATGGGTACCATTGGCGGCAATATTGGCACGGCCAGCCCCATTGGCGATGGGCCTCCGGCCATGATTGCGCTTGGCGCAGAGATTGAACTGGCATCGCTGAGCGGACATCGATTCTTGTCACTTGAAGACTTCTTTCTCGATTACCGCAAAACAGAGCTACGCCCCAATGAGGTAATTGCTTCGATCTCCATACCCAAGCCTAAAGAGGGCCAGGCATTTCGCGTCTACAAAATCTCCAAGCGCTACGATCAGGATATTTCGACAGTCTGCGGAGCTTTTTCAGTTTTCCGCGAAGAAGGGCAGGTCCGCAGTGTCCGCATCGCTTTTGGCGGCATGGCGGCAATACCAGCCCGGGCAATAGAAGCCGAACAGGTGCTCGTCGGAACCGCGCTTGACAGACGCGCGGCAGAGAGCTGCGCTGCTGCCATTACCGCGCGGTTCAAGCCATTGAGCGATTGGCGCGGCAGTGCGGAATATCGATTGCAGGTCGCAGTAAATCTTGTAGAGCGCTTCCGGCGCGATCTGGCAGGTGAAACAGTTGAGGTCATGGCGCTATGAATATTGACCCTAAAATTGTCCAGCGCAGTATTGTCGGCAAGGGTATCGCCCATGATAGCGCGGCGCGTCATGTGGCAGGCGAGGCCAATTACATTGACGATATGCCCGAACTGCCGGGAACGCTGCATGCAGCCTTTGTCCTGTCTCCAGTGGCGCATGGCAAGCTTAATGGTTTTGACGCAAGTGAAGCGCTGGCAATGCCCGGTGTTGCGGGTATCTGGTCGGCGAAGGATGTGCCGGGTCACAATGAGGTTGGGCCGATCCACACCGGCGAAACATTGTTTGCCGAAGATATTGTCGATCACGAAGGCCGCGTGATTGCGGTGGTCGCGGCAGGTGATTTCGAAACCGCCTATCGCGCTGCCAAAAAGGTCAAGCTGGATATTGAGCCTTTGGAAGCCGTGCTTGATATTGAGGAAGCACATCGCCGCAAGAACTATGTGGTGCCGGTACAGGAGGTCATTGACGGTGATGTCGATGCGGCGCTGGCAAGTGCGCGCCACGTCTTTTCCGGCAAGCTGAAAATGGGCGGTCAGGATCATTTCTATCTGGAAACCCATATTGCCTATGCGTTCCCGGGCGAAAATGGTGAGATGCTGGTGCATTCCTCGACACAGCATCCGACGGAAGTGCAGCATCATGTGGCGGGCATTCTTGGCATCCACGCCAATGCGGTTGAATGTCAGGTACGGCGCATGGGCGGTGGCTTTGGCGGCAAGGAAAGCCAGCCGACAATCATTGCCGGCGCTGCGGCGCTGGTCGCTGCCAAAACCGGCAGGCCATGCAAGATGCGGCTGAAACGCCGTGATGATATGGCCGGAACCGGCAAACGCCACGATTTTATTGTCAATTGGAAGGTCGGGGTGGATAGGCGCGGGCGCATCCTTGGGCTTGATGCGGAATATCTGGCGCGGGCGGGCAATCTGCCGGACCTGACGGGGCCGGTGATTACGCGGGCGCTGACCCATACGGACAATGCCTATCATATTCCCCATGCGCGCTTTGTCGGGCATGCCTGCAAAACCAATACGGTTTCCAATACGGCGTTTCGCGGCTTTGGCGGACCGCAGGGGATTATCACCATTGAGGCGGTGATTGACACGATCGCGCGCGAATTGAAGCTTGATCCCAATGCGGTACGGGCGATCAATTATTATGGCGATGCAACCGGCGATATGACACCCTACGGCCAGAAGGTCGAGGATAATCGGCTTGTTGAGGTGACGGAGGCGGTGCTGACCTCGGCGGACTGGCAGCGGCGACGGGCCGAAATCGATGCGCATAATGCGGCCAATCCGACCATCCGGCGCGGACTTGCCATGATGCCGGTCAAGTTCGGAATTTCATTCAATCTGACATCGCTCAATCAGGCTGGTGCGCTGGTGCATGTCTATCTGGATGGCTCGATTTTCCTCAATCATGGCGGAACGGAAATGGGGCAGGGCCTCTTCGTCAAGGTGGCGCAGGTCGTGGCGGAAGTGTTTCAGGTCGATCTGGACATGGTGCGCATTTCATCGACCGCGACAGGCAAGGTGCCAAACACCAGCGCGACGGCGGCCTCCACAGGCTCCGATCTCAATGGCATGGCGGCCTTCAAGGCGGCGACCGCGATCAAGGCGCGTTTGACCACTGTTGCTGCCGAACATTTTGATGTTGAGGAAGAGGTGATCATCTACCGCGAGGGCCGGGTCCATGCGGATAACCGCTCCGTTTCCTTTGGTGAACTTGCAAAAATGGCTTGGGCGAAACGCGTGCAGCTATCTGAAGCAGGGCACTATGCGACGCCGAAAATCCACTGGGACGGCAAGAGCATGAAGGGCAGGCCGTTCTTCTATTTCAGCTATGGCGCGGCGGTGGCTGAAGTGGCCATTGACACACTGACCGGCGAAACGCGCTGCCTGCGTGCCGATATTTTGCAGGATGTCGGCTCGCCGCTCAATCCGGCAATCGATCTTGGCCAGATTGAGGGAGCCTTTGTGCAGGGCATGGGCTGGGTGACATGCGAGGAACTCTGGTGGGACAAGACGGGGCGGCTTCGAACTGTTGGCCCATCGACCTACAAAATACCCGGTTCCCGCGATGTGCCGCCAATTTTCAATGTGCGCATTCTCGATAATATGCCCAACCGCGAGGAAACTGTGTTCCGCTCAAAAGCCATTGGTGAGCCGCCCTTGATGCTTGGCATTTCCATCTGGCTGGCCATCCGCGATGCCATTGCATCCATCGCCGGATCAACCCCGCAACTGGATAGTCCAGCTACTCCCGAAGCCGTGCTCCGGGCGGTAAGCGAGGTTGGGGCAGGCCGATAAGCGGAATTTTCCCAAAAGATCGGGATTTTCAACCAAGGCACAATCCGCCCACAACCATTGTCATATGATTTACATGGATTGGTGGCAAATGCCGGTCCATCTGAATTTATATATTAAGGAATTTTTCAATGAAAAATTGCGCAGATTTGCGCGCGCGGTCAATCACCGGCCGTGCCAAAACCCTCTGTTTGAGTGCCACCGCTCTGAGTTTCGCAGCCATGTGCCATCCGGCAATGGCGAGCGAGCGTCCCTATGGCTCGTTCAAATTGATGACCTATAATATGCACTTTAACGGTTATTCGGATGGGGCGAATATCGACAAGCTGAGCCGTATCTACAAGGCGGTCGATCCAGACGTTATCGCCTTGCAGGAAATATTCCCCATTCCCCTGTTGCCCGCCAATTATAATTACACCGCGGAACTGGCCAATATGCTCAAGCGGCAGCAAATTGGCGATTACAGACACATTACCTATGCGCAGCCGGGAGGAAATCTCCTTGCCGAATATTTACTTGATCCAATTCGCAATCTTTTGGTGAGTGGGGATCGCAGCGTCCTGGCCCGCTTGCCCGGTTCGCAAGGCGTGGTTGATCCCTATTTGTGGAACAATCCCATGCCCTACACCCTTCTCGATGCGGGAAACGGACTGCCGCAAACGCTGATCGGAACGGCGCATATCAGTGCCGCCGATGACCCCTCGAAAGACTGGAATCTACAGGATTTTGGCAAGACCCGACTCATCCATGCCAAGCGCTTTAACCAGATTGCCCTCGGCATGAACACGCCAATGATCCTTGCGGGTGATTTTAACGCCGGCGATATATCGGAAAGAGGTCTCCACGACCGAAATGGAAGCGAGGAAGCGCAATCCTATCCCCGCGGTGAGTATATCGATAAGGATGGAACCTATGCCAAAAAAGGCGAGAAAGTCCCCTCAAACCTTCCAATCACTCTGAATGTTTTGAAAAAACAATATGTTTTGCTGCAATCAGAATCGGAGCGTGAACGATTCGGCCCTGCCCATGGCGATGACAATAATTATACCTATCCCTACAACAGATCATGGGATTTGAAACATATAGCAGGTGAATTTGCCAGTTCTGAACATTGGGACAGGCAGAAGGTTGACCATATTTTTGCGGCGCGACCCTTTGGCAAATGGTGGGCAATCAACAATCAGAACGGGGAAGTTTCGGGCGCAATCCGCAATGACCTGACCACCTATACGACCATGGAAAATGGAAAGGCCGTCAGTCACGATATTTCCGACCACACACCCGTTGCCAATCGATTGCAGTGGGTGGGGCCGCAGATAGAGCGTTCCAGCTATTGGTCTTGGGGCAACAAGGATTGGACCAAGCTGGTTTGGAGCGCACAGGCGCAAAAAAATCCGGTCAAGACTGAAGATGGCGGCAAGACCTTTTATCTGACAAGAAATAATGACCGCAAGGATATGTATCTGGGCCAGGTTTCCGATGAGAACGGTAAGCCCAATCTCAGCTATCTTGCTGATCTGGTGGAACGGCAAAATGATCCACTCGTTCAGCCCATGGATGGTTGGCAGTGGTTGTGGCTCTCCTTGGGCGACAAGTTTCGCAGAGGACCGCTTTTGCAAGAGCTGAATGACCGGCTGGCGCTGGCGAAGACACCGCTCAATTGTCAAAGCAATTATTCAACAGATTCAAGGTTTACCTCCGCTGACCTGGCAAACATCAAGGCTCTTTGCTTTGATGATCACACAATCTTCGACGAAGTGCGTATTCAAGATGGGCTGACGGTAAGGGTCGATGAAGATGCGGCCTTGGGCCGAAGCTTTACCCAATCAGGCAAGGGCATGTTTGATGCCGCTCTTCCCGTTGTGACTTTGAATGATGGCACGCTTAAAATCAGCGGCTCGCAGATGAAGTTGCTGGATCGGGACGTGCGTCTTGAAGGGGTAGGCGGGGCGATCAATGTGGATGCGTGGGATAATAATGTTGCTACCTCCCGGCCTATTTCGGGCAGCGGCAATTTCATCAAGGATGGCGCCGGCACGCTGACACTGGCCGCCAATGACCGTAACAGCTATACGGGCCGCACCATCATTCGCGGCGGCACATTGGCGCTTAGCGGCAATGGCGATATTTCTGCCAGTGAAAGTGTTGAACTGTATAATCCAGGCACGAAACTGAACATTGCCGCAACGAGCTATGGGCCGGATCATAATGGCAGCCTCACCATACGGAATATTTCGGGACAAAAGGGGACTGCGCTTGAATTGGGCAATAAGCCTCTGATCCTGAATAATGCGCATGATACGCTTTATGAAGGCACTATTTCAGGCAGCGAGATCAGCACGCTCACCAAAGAAGGCGCGGCGCAGCTCAAATTGACCGGTGATTCCAGCCAATCCTATCGCGGCAAAACCTATGTCAATAATGGCACGCTGCGGGTGAATGGCAAGCTTGGCGGTACCGTTGTTGTCGATGATGGCTGGCACTATACGGTATGGCCTTTCGGCTATTGGGGCGGTGGCAAGCTTGACGGTACGGGGGAAGTTGGCGGGATCAACATGATCAGTGGCAAGTTTTCTCCCGGAAACTCCGTTGGTGTCATGCATGTGCCTGGCAGTGTCAATTTTGGCGCGAACAATGAATATCAACTTGAAGCCAGTCCTGCGGGTCTGGACCAGCTCTTTGTCGGTGGCGTCGCGTCACTGGATGGTGCTTTGACCCTGATGCCGGAAATTGGCAGCAAGGTGGAAAATTCCACAGACGTCTTGAATTTGCTGGGTCAGCGGCTTGTCATTATTAGCGCTGAGGGTGGAATTCATGGTCATTTTGCATCTCAAAAGTCCGATTATCTTTTCATTGATAATAGGTTGGACTATGGGGCCAATGAGGTGGGCACGACGCTTTACCGCAATGATAAATCTTTTGCTGATCTTGGCCGTACAATAAATGAACGCTCAACCGCCGGTGCTCTGGAGGCTTTAGGGCGCGGCAACAAGCTTCATGATATGATTACAATTTCGACTGACGCTGCAGCTGTTACGCAATTTTACGCGGCATCGGCAGCTGACATTCATGCTTCCATCGCTGGAACACTTGCCACGGATCAAAGGTTTGTAAGCGAAGCAGCGACAGATCGCGTAAGGGGTGCTCTTGGCGGCTTGGCTATCAATCCAGTGCCCGTGCTTGAAACCAATGCCACTGGCCCCATTGGATCAAGTTCCGACCAGAAGAGCAATGCTTTCTGGACAAAGATCTATGGCGCGTCCAGTTCGATCGATAGCGATGGTAACGCCACCGCCCGCGACCGCAATATTGGTGGTTTTGTTGCCGGTGTGGATGGATTATTGCCAAGCGGACCATTTGGTGAAGATTGGCGTTTTGGCCTTTTGGCGGGTTATGGCCAGACAGTTCTGGACGGCTCCGGCTCCAATGCTTCGGTCGATAGTCTACAGCTTGGTGCCTATGGTGGGACGAAGGTGCAGAATTTTGACCTGACCTATGGCGTCAATCTGGGACACCACTCCATTGAAACCAGCCGGTTTGCAAATTTTGCCGATATGGCATCCAGTTTTGACGGCGATTACAACGCAACAAGTGTGCAATTTTTCGGTGAAGCTGCCTATGACATCAATACGAGCTTTGCGCGATTGGAGCCATTTGCAGGGGTGAATTACACGCATTTGAAAACACAGGATTTTTCCGAGACCGGAGACATCGCGGCTCTTTCAGGTCTGGCAACAAGTACAGACCTGACCACCACGACACTCGGCTTGCGTGCATCACGGGACTTCCGTCTCGCAGATACGGTTCAACTGACAACACGCGGCATGCTAGGCTGGAAACATGTGCTTGGCGATGTGGTACCTGAGGCAAATCTGGCTTTTGCCGGCGGCAAATCCTTCCCGATAAAGGGTTTGGCCATGGCGAGAGACGAGCTTGCTTTGGAAGCTGGTTTCGACATTGGTTTTGGCAAACGCACCTCAGTTGGCGTTTCCTATAGTGGTCTTGTATCTGAACGAGGTGTGGACAACGCAATTAAAGCAGATTTGAGCGTACGCTTTTAATCTTAATCGCAATAGCATCGTGAAACGGCTCATAGCTGAATTTGCCAATGGGAGATGAACTGGATCACGATGACGCTTGATGAACTGAACGCGGCCAGCACTGAAAATTTTGTCGATATGCTAGCCGGCATATTCGAACATTCGCCCTGGGTGCCGGAAGGGGTCGCTGATATGCGACCCTTTGCAAGCGTTGAGCAATTGCACGCAGCCATGGTGGGCGTTGTCGACAAGGCCGGGCAAGTGGCGCAGCTTGGGTTGATCCGCGCTCACCCCGATCTTGCCGGCAAGGCTGCGCGCCAAGGGAATTTGACGACAAGCTCGACATCCGAACAGAAGGGGGCAGGTCTTGACCGGTTAACCGATGAAGAGTTTGATGAATTTCATGCTTTAAACAATGCCTATCAGAGCAGATTCGGCTTTCCGTTTATTCTCGCGGTGCGTGGTCACGACAAGCATTCGATCATGGCCGCATTTCGCAAGCGACTGGAAAATAATTCCGGCGAGGAAGTTCAGGAAGCTTTACATCAGATTGGCCAAATCGCACGTTTTCGCCTTGAAGATTTGATTTCATGAGGAGGCTTTGATGGGCAAACTATCGACACATGTGCTCAATACAGCCGAGGGGCGACCCGCAGAAGGCGTTCGTCTGACGCTTCATCGCATAAATAGCGCTGGTGGGCGGCAACTGCTCGTTACTGCCATGACTAATGCTGATGGCAGAACCGATGCGCCTTTATTGTCGGCCTCCGACATGGCGGCGGGACAATATGAGCTGACCTTCCATGTCGGCGATTATTTCAAAGGGCAGGGCGTGGAATTATCCGAGCCTGTCTTTCTTGATGATATTCCAATCCGCTTTGCAATTTCGGATGTGCAGGGCAATTATCATGTTCCGCTGCTGGTAACGCCCTGGTCCTACTCGACTTATCGGGGAAGTTAGAGCAAGTCCAGGAAAAACGGTTCCCGTTTTTCCTGGACCCCTTGCGGTGCGCGTAGATAAATAAGTCCGCTGCACACCGATTGTCAAAAATCACGCCATGCCTATCCGTAAACCCCAGTTACCGTGAAACGGCGTTTCTCATCACCTTTGAAATAAACCAGATTGCTTGATGAGACAGGCGATTGTTCATTGCAGAGCAATGTCATGTCTCCTGTCAGGTTTGTGTTGAGCAAAACGCCATCCTGCGCAAACACTGTGCCAAACGCTTTTTGCATGAATGGAGAGATATCGATGGCAATGGTGTTCGTGACGGGATCGGTGATCCGTATCACGTCATTCTTGAGCCATTGCTTGATATGTTCCGGGTTGGAAACCTGCAATTGATCGGCAGCTGTATCCCACTTCACCCAAGCCGATTGCGCTGGAGATCGGGTGACATTCCAGATACGGATCATCGCAGCATTGCGCATGCTCATTGCAAAGATTGCCGTGGCATCATTCTTATTCAGATTTATGAGATTGGCTGACACGGACAGGATGTTTGCGGTGGATGGAACCGTTGCAGCCTCGTAGATGGTCGGCGTACCGGCCCAGACGGGCAGGAGGATGAGACCTGACTGCCTCTTTCCAGTCGTTGCATGGGCAATCCCCGTTGGAAAACGCGCAAGGCCCGTTGCGCTGTCCACCACCATCGCCTCAAACCATTTCGCGCCGTCAGCGCTGGTCTTGATACGAAAGTCGCGGCCCCACATGGTCCCCATTTCTGCACGGCCCTGATAATTCGACTGGAACAGCAGGGATGCCGCCTGATTGTCATCGGCCTTATTGATCTTGATTTGATGGCCCGCACCCGCATGGTCAAACAGCGATGCAGGGCTTTTGACGCAAAGCCTGTTTGTATCATCGGCTGTCGCCTCAACCCCGAGACGGGACACTGGATTGGTATTGATTTCGTTTCTGATCCAATTTTTCTGATGAAAAACGACGAAGCCTTTCTCGTTTTCAACCCAGACCGTCCAACCTTCCAAAGGAGCAAAGAACGCCCAGGCACCATCTTGCCAAGCGGCAATCTGGCCCTCGCGGTATTCCCATAGGCCCGTTGCCGGCGCACTGATAATGTAGCAGTCCCCCTCATTATTTGTCTCGGGTGGTGTTGTCGTGGTTCTGTTGATGGCAGTCAGATGGACAAGCGCGTCGAGCGCTCTTATCGCTTCATTATGGGTCACGTGTTTTTGCGCTTGCGAGGGCGCAATATAGGGAAGCTTGAGGTTTGCAGTCCGTTCCATTCGATGATCCTTTTCCATGCACCAAAGTGCTGAAGTCTAAGGCCGAATGAGAGGTGTTGGATAAGTCCGCGAACAATGGCTGCTGTGCAAGACAGAGATTGCAATTATAACGGCCTATGCTACTGCTCTGGGCAAGTGCGACTACCGAGGAAGAGCGATTTGGAAACATTCCGGCAAAGCATCTCAATGATGCCGCGTCGTTACAAGCAGTCCCTGCTTGTCATTTTCGACATGGTTGCACTGACATTTGCGGTTTGGCTCAGTTATTTGCTGAGATTCAGTGTCGTTTTCATGCCGAACGGCGAACAGATCATGCTTATGATCTCGGCTCCTCTTATTGCATTACCGATCTTCATTCGATTCGGTTTGTATCGTGCTGTCATCCGCTATCTGCCGGACAAAGCCATCTGGACCATGATTCAGGCCGTGACTATCGCAGTGATTGTCTGGGTATGCCTGGCATTTCTCACACAGATGACAGGTGCGGGAGGTGTTCCACGCGCTATTCCCTTCCTTTACTGGGTTGTGAGCATAGTATTCATTTGCGGTAGCCGCTTTGCGGCAAAATGGCTGCTTTGGAGCCCCATAGATGGAAGGCTTCTGGAGCGCCAATGCGTGATCTTCGGCGCAGGTGATGCAGGCAGGCAGCTCGCCAATGCACTGCGCACCCAAAAGGAAGTTTTTGTCGCCGGTTTCATCGATGACGACAAGAGCTTGCAGGGCATGGATATTCTTGGCATTCGTGTCTATCCACCGGCAAAGATCGAATATCTGGTCGAGAATTTCGGTATCAGGGAGATGATCGTAACCACCTCCGCCCTGAGTGGTATCGAGCGGCGCAGGCTTGTGGGTCGTCTAAAGGCGCTCGATGTGAAGGTGCGCATTCTTCCAGCAATTTCCGACCTTACAGCAGGCAAATATATTGTCAGCAATCTGCGCGACATCGATATTGACGATCTGCTCGGTCGCTCGCCCGTCCCGGCTGACCCGGAATTGCTCGACAAGACTGTGGAAGGGCGCGTTGTGCTTGTCACGGGTGCAGGTGGCTCCATTGGTTCGGAGCTTTGCCGCACGATTGTGAAGCTTGCACCGGCCAAACTGGTCATATTCGATGTCAATGAACACAGTATCTATCAATTGCAGCGCGAGTTGAATGCAATCAGTGACTGTGTCGTCGTCCCGGTTCTCGGATCAATCAGCGATGCAATTCTGATTCGCCGGGTGCTTGCTGAGCACAAGGTAGAGAATGTTTATCATTGTGCTGCCTATAAGCATGTTCCGCTTGTGGAAGAGAACACGGTTGAAGGTGCACGTAACAATGTCATCGGCACAGAAGTGCTGGCCAGAAGCTCGCGTGAGGCGGGCGTTCGCAATTTCGTGCTTATTTCCTCCGACAAAGCGGTGCGGCCGTCCAATGTGATGGGTGCAACGAAGCGCTGGGCAGAACTCATTGTTCGCTATTATGGCAATCAGGCGCAGGCACTCAATACGGGTCAGGTGTTTGCGTCGGTCCGCTTCGGCAATGTTATCGGGTCGAGCGGGTCTGTGGTGCCCTTGTTCCGCGAGCAGATTGCCAATGGCGGGCCTATTACCGTGACGCATAATGAGATGACGCGATATTTCATGTCAGTGCGTGAAGCGGCGGAACTGATCATACAGGCCGGGGCTCTTTCCGGCGGCGGCGATATATTGATGCTTGAAATGGGCGAAGCCGTCCGAATCCGCGATCTGGCTGAAAACATGGTGCTTCTTGCAGGTCTTTCGATCAAGGATAAGGATAATCCCGAGGGCGATATTGAGATTATCACGGTGGGCATTCGTGACGGCGAGAAGTTGCACGAGGAACTGTTTTACGATCCGGAAAGCGTTTCGACGACGCGCCACCCGAAAATTCTCAAGGCGCACCGTCGTGTCAATGCTCTGGACCATTTGCCGGGTTCCATTGAGGAGTTGCGCAGCCTGATAGAGAAGCAGGATGCGGAGGGTATCAGAAAGTTGCTTTATACGATCGCAGCTTCCTGAGGATCAATCTCGATTACGGCTTGCCTGACCTTAGCCGTCTGAGCAGCAGGCTGACCGCGGCAAGGGCTAAGATAATGGCAAACGCCTTGCCCCAGCCCTCACGCAATGTGAGCAGCGCACAAGCTCCCAAGAGGAGATTAAGCACTGCTACAGCAGAGATGATCGCCCAGACAGACCAACCCGAACGTTTTGCGTGTTGATAGGCGTGTTTGGAGTGGGCGTTGAGAATATTTTCGCCCGCAGCCAATCGCATCAGCAGAGTTGAAGTGGCATCGGCAATGAAGAAGAGTGGCAATATCAGCCCTGCCCAGATGTTCATTTCGCGTGCCACGATGAAGAAAACAACGCCGCTGAGCATGCCGATTGGAAGGCTACCCGAATCGCCAAGAAATATTTTGGCCTTTGGGCGGTTGAAAAAGAAAAAGCCAGCCAGTCCGCCTGCAATGGAGATGGCAAGACTTCCCGTTGCGAAGCTCACCAGACCAAACAAGGAAAAGCTCGCAATAAGAGTGAGAGGAAGGCCGAGGCCTGCCACGACCATCAAATCTATACCGTCCATGAAATTGGTCAGGTTGATGAAATAGATCAGGGCAGCCACAAGCAAAGCACGCTCGATGAAAAACGGTAGCAAATCCGGCAGCAAGCGGAAGCTCTCGCCCAGCCCATAAACGGCAATCACGGATGCAATTAATTGCGCGGCGAGCCGTATGAGTTCAGGCAGGTGATAGCGGTCATCAAGAAAGCCAACAACCCACAGGAGGAGTGCGGCAATGCTGGTCGCTACAAGGAACTGGTGGGGAAGACCCGCATCTGCGCCGAAAACCCAAAGCGAAACCAGAATGGCTGGAATGAGGGCAAGACCGCCAAGCTGACGCGCCGGTTGGCTATGATTCGACCGCTCGGTAATTGCTGCGCCCAAGAAGCCTGATGGCAAAACCCGAATAGCAAGCCAAAGAAGAATCACGCTTACGACCGCGACGCAGACGAATGGAAATAGGATGGTGTTCACTGCTGGTCCCCGGTCAGATGTGCAATACAGCACCCTTGTCATGAAAATAATGCGGAAACAATTGTGGGATGAGACAAACTGGCCGATCATTCACGTTGCACAAGCGGAAACCAACGGTTATAAGCCGCGCTGTCGCATAGGGATTTTTGATCCGGTGCAGACCTGTTGGGGCGTCGCCAAGTGGTAAGGCAACGGTTTTTGATACCGTCATTCGGAGGTTCGAACCCTCCCGCCCCAGCCAAATATTCATAGAGACTTCCTGTCTGCCTATCCTGTGATATCGCATTATCCGCAAAGAAGAATTTGCGCCGTATGGGCAAAATTTCTCCAGGATTTATTTTCTAGTGAAATGGTCTTTTAAAACAGGTCGACGGCCCGCTATCGGGCGAATGGAACGATGTTCTGATATTAGGCTGATCAGGGCAACAAATTGGCGTCGATTTGTGCTGACCTGAGAAACTATCCTTTTCCTAAGCCGGCGCGCTACACTATGTTTGCGGTTGCTACCCAAACGTGATGAACTGCGTTCGGGGCCGGTCGATATTCGTTACAGGTGTGATTCCTGACGACATGAGTGGATAGTGATTTCATGACCAAGAATTTGACGCATCTTCAGCGTCTTGAAGCCGAAGCGATCCATATTTTTCGTGAGGTTGCCGCCACATTTGCCAATCCGGTAATGATGTATTCCATCGGCAAAGACTCTTCCGTAATGCTGCATCTGGCGATGAAAGCCTTTTATCCCGCCAAGCCGCCCTTTCCATTTCTTCACATCGATAGTACGTGGAAATTCAAGGAGATGATCGATTTTCGTGATTCAGAAGCTGATCGTCTCGGTTTCGACCTGCGTGTCCATAGCAATCAAGAGGGAATCGAACAGGGTATCAGCCCTTTTGTGCATGGATCGAACACGCATACCCACATCATGAAGACAGTTGCGCTACGGCAGGCGCTGGATAAATACGGGTTTGACGCGGCCTTTGGCGGTGCGCGGCGCGATGAGGAAAAGGCCCGCGCCAAGGAGCGCATTTTCTCATTCCGCAATGCGCAGCACTCGTGGGACCCGAAAAACCAGCGCCCTGAAATGTGGAAGATTTACAATACGCGCATTGCCAAGGGCGAATCCATTCGGGTGTTTCCAATCTCCAACTGGACCGAACTGGATATCTGGCAGTATATTATGCAGGAGAATATTCCGATCGTTCCGCTATATTTTGCCGCCAAGCGCCCTGTGGTGGAACGCGACGGCATGCTGATCATGCGCGACGATGAACGCATGCAACTCTTGCCTGGCGAAGTTTTGCAGGAGAAAATGGTGCGTTTTCGCACGCTTGGCTGTTATCCTTTGACCGGGGCAGTCGAATCTGACGCGGCAACTCTTCCAGAGATCGTCAGCGAAATGCTGGTCTCCCGAACGTCCGAGCGCCAAGGACGGATGATCGACCGGGATGAGGCCGGTTCCATGGAAAAGAAGAAGCGTGAGGGCTATTTCTGATGAGCAAGCTGGCCCATATCGAAACCCCGGTTGCACAATCGGCAGCTGAGGAAATCAGCGCTTACATGGCAGAGCAGGAAAAGAAGTCGCTGCTGCGCTTCCTGACCTGCGGCTCTGTCGATGACGGCAAGTCAACGCTCATCGGCCGGCTTTTATACGACACCAAGCTGATCTTCGAGGACCAGCTTGCAGCCTTGCAGAATGACAGCCGCAAACATGGCACCAATGGCGAAGACATCGACTTTGCCCTTCTGGTCGATGGACTTGAGGCCGAACGCGAGCAGGGCATTACAATTGACGTTGCCTATCGCTTCTTCTCGACACCAAAGCGCAAGTTCATCGTTGCAGATACGCCTGGCCACGAGCAATATACACGCAATATGGCAACAGGCGCCTCCACAGCAGACCTCGCCATTGTGCTGGTCGATGCGCGGCAAGGGATTTTGCGCCAGACGCGCCGCCATAGTTTCATTGCTTCGCTGCTGGGTATTCGCAACATTGTTCTTGCGGTCAACAAGATCGACCTTGTGAATTATTCGCAAGAGGTGTTCGAGACGATTGTCAAACAATATCAGGAGTTTGCAAGCGAACTCGGATTCAAAACCATACAGGCAATTCCGCTTTCCGCGCGCTTTGGTGACAATGTGATCGGTCCATCGGAAAATTTGCGCTGGTATGAAGGTCCGTCACTTCTGCAACATCTGGAGAATGTGGCTCTTGACGATGCCGATACTACGCGCCCATTCCGCTTTCCGGTTCAATTCGTCAATCGTCCCAATCTCGATTTCCGCGGATTCTCCGGAACGATCGCTTCGGGAACCGTTGCGCCGGGTGATGAGATTGTGGTCGCCAAATCGGGCAAGGCTTCGCGGGTTAAACGAATTGCCACCTGGGATGGCGATCTGGATATTGCTGGCGAAGGGCAGGCGGTTACCATCGTTCTGGAAGATGAGGTTGAAGTATCGCGCGGTAATATGCTGGTTTCTCCGGGCAGTCGCCCCGATGTTGCCGATCAGTTTGCCGCGCATCTCGTCTGGTTTTCTGAGGCGCCATTGATTCCCGGTCGTTCCTACATTCTACGCACCGAAACCGATCAGGTGACGGCAACGATCACGGATCTGAAATATCGAGTCGATATCAATAGTTTCGCACAGGAAGCGGCCAAATCGCTTGATCTGAATGAAGTCGGCGTCGTTAATATTTCAACGCAAGAGGCCATTGCCTTCGATGCTTATAAATCCAATCGCTCGACCGGTTCGTTCATTCTCATCGACAGGCTGACAAATGCGACCGTCGGTGCGGGGATGATCGACTTCGCGCTACGGCGTGCCTCCAATGTCCATTGGCAAGCGCTTGACGTGGATAAATCATCACGCGCTAGCCAGAAGGATCAGAAGCCTGCGGTAATCTGGTTCACCGGACTGTCGGGATCGGGTAAATCCACGGTTGCCAATCTTGTCGAGAAGCGTTTGGCTGCCCTCGGCAAGCACACCTATATTCTTGACGGCGATAATGTCCGTCATGGACTTAACCGTGATCTCGGCTTTACCGAAGAAGACCGTGTGGAGAATATTCGCCGCGTTGGCGAGGTTGCCAAGCTTATGGTGGATGCGGGGCTGATCGTGCTTGTCTCGTTCATTTCGCCTTTCATCGCCGAGCGGCGCATGGTTCGTGAATTGCTTGGCGATGGCGAGTTCATGGAGGTTTACGTCGATACACCGTTTGAAGAATGTGCGCGGCGCGATCCGAAGGGGCTCTATGCAAAAGCCCTGCGCGGGGAGATCAAAAATTTCACTGGCGTTGATTCTCCTTATGAAGCGCCTGAGCATCCTGAGCTTCATCTGAAAACCGTGGGAAGGACAACCGAAGAGCTTGCCTCGGAAGTGGAAAAGCTTCTCATTGATCGCGGAATTATCTTCAATTTTGATCAGAGTTCCTGGTCAATTTAAGCAGGGTCGCACGTGACAATAAATCCGGTACTTCCAACGATCGATTATGCATCATTGCTTTCAATGTTTGAGAAAACAGCGATTGCCGCCGGACTTGAAATACTGCGCATCTACGAAGAAGGTTGCGACGTGGCGCTTAAGGACGATAAGTCGCCAGTTACAGCGGCTGACCATGCGGCAGAAGCAATTATCCTGGAAGCATTGCGCCGGGCGACGCCGCATATACCGATTGTTGCGGAAGAGGAAATTTCCGGCGGCCATGTGCCGGGTGATCTCGGCGACAGGTTCTATCTCGTTGATCCTTTGGACGGGACACGTGAGTTTGTTAATCGCAATGGCGACTTTACAGTCAATATCGCGCTTGTCGAATATGGCATTCCTGTATTGGGAGTCGTTTACGCCCCTGTGCGTGGCTGGTTATTTACTGGTGGTCCGGATGGCGCAAAGGAAATCGCGCTGGATCGCAGTGGCAAAACCATTTCGGCCAGGCAGATTTCTTGCCGCAATGCGCCCGAGCAGATGATAGCGGTGGCTAGCCGCTCGCACCGCACACCGGAAACCGATGCTCATCTGAAAAATTTTAATATTGAGAAATGTGTTTCGGTGGGGTCATCCATCAAGTTTGGCCTGCTGGCACGGGGTGAGGCAGATATTTATCCACGATTGAGTCGCACCATGGAGTGGGATACCGCTGCTGGTGATGCGGTGCTTCGGGCCGCCGGCGGTGTGACGCTGACGCTTGATGGTGAGCCTTTGACCTATGGTCGCCGTAATCAGGCAAATGATGTTGACTTCGCTAATCCCGGTTTTGTCGCGCGCGGCAGGCTATAGCCAGTTTTCAGCTTTAAGACCTGGAACCCGGCTGAACTCCTTTAGATTGTTTGTCACAAGAATAGTGCCTCTCGCACAGGCATGTGCCGCTATCAGAATGTCATTTGGTCCGATAATCTTGCCAGTAGAATGCAGTTCAGCACGAATTCTGCCATAGTGATAATCTGCGGGGTGTTCAAAAGGCAGGATATCGAAACCGGACAAGATTGTATCGACTTGAAGGCGCAAGCGCTGGGACTTATTTTTAGCGACGCCAAAACGAATTTCACTGGACACAATTATACTGGTGCATAGTCCCAAATGTTCATTTTCCATTACTTTTTGCGCAACATGACCTTGAGGATGGCGTACCAATTCTGAGATGGTTTTCGTATCGAGCATGTAAAGATAGCTCATAAGTTGACATCACCAAGTGGTAGCAGGTCATCATTATTGATATCGTCAAATTCCTCATCTAGCGGTTGAAGTGTTGCTAATATTGCGCTCAATGATTGCCTTTTCACAGGCTCGATGACCAAGCGATTGCCTTCACGATGCATAATTGCCGTATCCCCCTGCATTTCAAATTCAACAGGAATTCGCACAGCTTGATTGCGGCCATTGCGGAATAGTTTGACTTCGCGTTCATGCATGATGGAACCTCATAATGACATATGCCTTAACAAATGCCATTTGGCCTTAGTATTCAATAAATATCATCTCATCCTTTGCGCAGCAGCAAAGTGACGACAAAGAATGCGCCGATTGAACTAGTGACGACACCAATCGGCAATTCTTGCGGCGCCAGCAGAAGTCTGGCCGCCAGATCGCTTGAGAGCAGCAGGAGGCTTCCGAAAAGTGCGCAGGTTATAATCAATCCGGCATGGAGCTGGCCGGAAAACCGCCGCGCAATATGCGGAATCATCAATCCGACAAATCCGATAACGCCTGATACCGACACGAAGATCGCAGTTGAAAAGGCGCATACAATAAACACAATGTTTCTGGTTCGATTGACACGGATGCCAAGACTTTCGGCAGTATTTTCGCCCGCCAGAAAAGCATCTAAATTGCGGTGATTGTAAAGTGCAAAAATGAGGATTGATGCCAGTCCGAGCAATGCCAGCGGCAGATTATCCCAACGTGCAAGCCCAAGCCCGCCTAGCGTCCAGAACAATACCGAATGGGCGGCGCGCTGGTCGCCGGAAAACACCATGTAATTGGCAAGCGCGTTAAAGATAAAGGATACGGCAAGGCCCGCAAGGATCATGCGTTCAGGGCCTTGTCCTTGTACGCGGCGCGCTAGCAATAGCACGATGATGGCTGCAAGCATGCCACCGCTAAATGCAGCGATGGGCAATGTCCATACGCCGAATCGATCTCCGAAAAGGCTGATCACCGACACTGCGCCAGCGGCAGCACCAGAGGAAAGGCCGAAGAGAAAGGGGTCCGCAAGATCATTGCGCGTGACCGTTTGCAGCATTGCGCCAATGATACCAAGGCCAGCCCCGACACATATGCCAAGGATGGCACGGGGCAGACGCAGATCGACGATAATTCTCTCAATGGGCACGGTCGTCGTCAGGTCGCCTAGACGGGCAAAATGCACCAAGGCATTTATTACATCGCCAAGGGCAATGAATGTTGAGCCATAGGCAATGGAAAGCAGGGCAAGCACGATGACCAGCATCGTACTTGCCACAAGCGTCAGTTTTGTTCGGGTTGCAAGTTGCACTCAGAAAGCTTCCGGATGCATGGCCTTGGCAATTTTTTCAATGGCTTCGATATTTGCCGGGCCGGGGGTTAGTTCCGCATAACGAAGGGCGACAAAGCGCTCATTCTTGACGGCATCGGTTTCCTTCATGGCCGGATGGCTTTTCAGAAAGTTGAGAAGCTTCTTATATCCGGCTTCATCCTGATAATCGAGGAGGACAAGGAACTGCGGATTGCGTGCGGCGACGGTTTCCCAAGATGTGGTGGCCCAGCTGGTTTCGAGGTCATCCATGATGTTGACGCCGCCTGCTTCGCGGATCAAGGCTGAAGGTATGGCGAACTTGCCGGCGGTGAATGGTTTGTCTTCACCGGAATCATAAAGGAAGACGCGGGTTCCGCTATTTGCGCCGACCTTCTGCTTGATTTGAGCCAGTTGCGTTTTCCAGCCGGAGACCAAAGCTTCGGCCTCTGCTTCCTTGCCGAAAATCTTGCCCAGATTTTCAATGTCACCATAGAGAAGCTCCATGGAAGCGGCAGGGCGGTTTTTATCGAGATGGACGCAGCTTTCGGTTAGTTCGAGGGTTTTGATTCCATAGGGCGCTAGCGTATCGGGCGTGACCTCGCCGCCGACGCGCATGCCGTAATTCCAACCGGCGAAGAAGAAATCCGGCTGTACGGCAATGAGATTTTCGAGCGTCGGGTTTTTGGGTGGCAATTCCGGAATGGAGCCCTGCTTTTTGATGAAGGCATCATCGAGCTTGTACCAGCCGGTTATGCCGGTCACGCCCACCATTGAGGGCTGGAGGCCAAGGGCAAAGGCCATTTCGCTCATGTTGATATCATTGACGACAACGCGCTTGGGAGCAGCGTCGAATGTCAATGATCTGCCGCAGCTATTTACCGTGACCGGAAACGCAAAAGCCGGTGCCGATAAGAGGGTAAGCGCAAGGGCGAGGGTGGTCCTTTTCATCAAATGCTCCGTGAATGAGAATGGTCGTGGATCGGTTCGGGTGCTTCAAACACCATGAGGTCGCGCTGGCGGGATGGGTGCCGCAGGCGCAGCACATCCAGGTCAAAGACTTCGCTGACAATGCGAGGCGTCAGGGTTTCATCGGGGGTGCCCGACGCGACGAGGCGGGTGCTATGCATGACCGCAACATGGGTTGCAAATGGTGCGACCAGCGGAAGATCATGCAGAACGGCTATGGTCGTGACATTCAATCCGGCAACCAATAGCAACAATTCACTGCGTGCTTTGGGGTCTAGATGATTGGTTGGCTCATCTAGAAACAGGATTGCCGGTTGCTGGGCAAGAGCGCGAGCTAATTGCATGCGCTGCCGTTCGCCACCCGACAGTGAACCCAATCCGCGGTGACGAAAATGGCTGATCCGCGCGCGCTCCATGGAATCTTCGACGATTTCCCGATCGACCGCCCGTGTGAACACGCCCAGATGGGGAATGCGGCCAAGAGATACATAATCCTCAACCAGAAGCTGTTGATCCGGCGTGTCAGCCTGGCCAACAAAGGCAAATTGCCGGGCCCGCTCTAGCGGCATCATCCGGGTGATATTTTTGCCGTTAAAACTGATATCGCCGGATGTCGGTTGCTGTAGACCGGCCAACATGCGCAACAAGGTGGATTTTCCAGCCCCATTTGGCCCGATAATGGCGAGGCGCGCTCCGCATCTTACACTGAGAGACGCCGCATCAACCAGAATATGCGCTCCGGCCTGATAGCTCACAGCCTTCGCATCAAGCTGAATATGAGTCATGGTCGCGCCTCCATGCCTTGGAAATCTTCCGATAATTTCGACATGGGATTGCGATATAGTAATGTTATAACAATCGTCAATGCGCATTGTGCGGTTGGATAGAGAATTTGACGCTTAACGAAGGTGACAATGCGTAGAACGTTCATAGCTGTCCAACTCTCAAAAGGAGGGCAGAGAACGCAGACGATGAACCGGAAGCTAACTCAAAGCATTCGGGCGCCGCTAATGCGGTTAGGTCATCGCATCGCTCCCGGCGCACCCCGTCCGGTTCGAATTCAAATTGTGATGGCAGGTCTCCTGGCTCGCGGGTCTTGGCGGCACCTTGCCTTCCCGATCTTGCGATCAGTGGCATCATCAGGCGTCGCTCACCGCTTACAGTTGCGGGGGCAGCCACGGTTTCGGTCCCTTTTGGGTACGCCTCACCGTGTTCCCTTTTCATCTCCGGCATTGTCTGGCCGGAGAAACCATCATGCTGATTAGTAGTTGAAACGAAGCGAAAATGAAATGGCCTAAAAGAGATAGCACTTGGAAAAATCAGCGGAAATGCTATATTCAGGCTAGGAGTGAGAGGCAGGCTTTCGCCCACCTCCCATTTTCCTGGTTTTAGTGAATTGAGACCCGGATGGTGAGTGTCCAGCTCGTCCGGGTCTTTTTCACTTCCAGGGTGATGATCAGCGGTAGATACCACATGATTTCACCTCCTGTCTTACCGGCAAGGCCTATGCCGAGGTCGAAGAGGCCCGTCTCTTTCGATGCGCCGCTGGCACGGCGCATGCTGCTTCACCTGCAAAACCCGGTATGAATGACGTTATTCGCTTTTGCCTGCAACGAATGCAGAGTTGCAATCATCAAGGTCGTCCTTGGTCACGGGTTGTGCCTTCCATTTTTCAAGCCCGTTTAAGATGCAAACTGCGCAAGTGCTAAAATAAATGGCAGGATAAGTTTTTTAAGCGTGAACAAGCCGATAGAGTAGGCTAGGCTTCGCGTGTACTCTTTGGCGACATCAATGTTTTATTGAATTTTGGGGCGACATGGCAATTCACGCAGCAGTCTATCACCTGACTCACTATAAATATGATCGCCCAATCATGCTCGGGCCGCAGATCATCCGCCTTCAACCAGCTCCGCACTCGAGAACCAAAGTGCTGAGCCACTCGCTGAAGGTCAGTCCGTCCAACCATTTCGTCAATTTGCAGCAGGACCCTTACGGTAATTTTCTGGCCCGTTTTGTCTTTCCTGAGCCCGTCGCGGAGCTCAAGATCGAGGTCGATCTTGTTGCCGATATGACAGTATATAATCCGTTTGATTTCTTCGTGGAGCCAGCGGGGGAAATCTGGCCCTTCGTTTACCCTGAAGATATACGCGATGATCTTTCCATATATATGAAGCCGGATCCGATTGGTCCGCTCTTGTCGGATTTTCTGGCAACGATTGATCGTTCCAGTACCAATACAGTCAATTTCGTCGTGGACCTTAATGCACGTATCCAGCGCGAGATCGGTTACGTCATCCGCATGGAAACGGGCGTGCAGGAGCCTGAAACGACGCTGAATGTGCGCACGGGCTCGTGCCGTGACACCAGCTGGCTTCTGGTGCAAACCCTGCGTCATCTCGGCTTGGCAGCGCGTTTTGTTTCCGGCTACCTTATCCAGTTGAAACCCGATCTGGTGGCGCTTGACGGGCCGACCGGTACTTCAACGGATTTCACTGATCTGCACGCTTGGTGCGAGGTATATCTACCGGGCGCAGGTTGGATCGGACTGGACCCGACATCCGGATTGCTGACTGGCGAAAGCCATGTTCCACTGGCCGCAACGCCGCATTATCGCAATGCTGCACCGATTTCCGGCATGGCAGAACCGGCCAATGTCGAATTCGGTTTTGACATGCGCGTGACGCGGGTGTCGGAGCATCCACGCATCACCAAACCGTTCTCCGATGAATCTTGGGACGCGCTTGATGCCTTGGGCAATAAGGTCGATGCGCTGCTCCAGGAACGGGATGTTCGCCTGACGATGGGCGGTGAGCCGACATTCGTTTCAATTGACGATTTTGAATCTGGCGAATGGAATACCGATGCCGTCGGCCCGACCAAACGTGAAAAGGCCGACAAGCTTATCCGCCGACTGCGGGATCGGTTCGCGCCGGGCGGCTTTCTGCATTATGGGCAGGGTAAATGGTATCCGGGGGAAAGTCTGCCGCGCTGGACCTTCTCGCTTTACTGGCGCAAGGATGGCAAGCCGATCTGGGTCGATCCGGACCTGATCGCTGCGGAAGACAGCAAGGCGGATGTCAAGCCGGAAGATGCGGGCAAGCTGCTGGTCGAGATGGCTGGCGCCCTTGGCGTTGAAGAGGACATGGTGGCTGCCGCCTACGAAGACCCTGCCGAATGGATCGTCAAGGAAGGCAATCTTCCGGAAAATGTCGACCCCTCAAACTCAAAGCTGAAAGACCCGGAAGAGCGCAGCCGAATTGCGCGGGTCTTTGAACGCGGATTGACAGAACCTACAGGATTCGTGCTTCCGGTTCAGCGCTGGAACAGTCAGGCAGCACAGGGGCCGCGTTGGCGCAGTGAAAAATGGACGACACGGCGAGGCAAGCTCTTTCTGGTGCCCGGCGACTCGCCGGTGGGTTATCGCCTGCCGCTGGGCGCTCTGCCGCATGTGCCGCCTTCCGAGTTTCCGTTTATTGTGCCAGTTGACCCATCGGTAGAGCGGGGGCCGCTGCCGGATTCGCCAGCTCGCTCAGAAGCTGAGACGAGGGAAGCGCCGCAGACTGTGGCGTCGTTTACTGCTTCTGGGGGCAGCACGCAGGAGCGGGTTGAGCAGGAAATTGGCGAGATTGGCGGTGCGGTGCGTACTGCCATTTCGGTTGAACCGCGCGATGGGCGGTTAAGTGTTTTCATGCCCCCTGTCGAGGCGCTTGAAGACTATCTTGAGCTTGTCGGTGCGGCGGAAGCTGCTGCAGCCAAGCTCGGTTTGCCTGTTCACATCGAAGGCTATAGCCCGCCGCAGGACCCGCGTATCAATGTGATACGCGTTGCACCCGATCCCGGCGTGATAGAAGTGAATATCCATCCGGCATCGAACTGGCGCGAATGCGTGGCGACGACCGAGGCGATTTACGAGGAAGCGCGGCAGACACGCCTTGGCGCTGACAAGTTCATGATCGACGGACGGCATACCGGAACCGGCGGTGGCAACCATGTGGTTGTCGGCGGTGAAACACCCAATGACAGCCCGTTTTTGCGGCGTCCCGATCTTTTGAAAAGTCTTGTGCTGCATTGGCAGCGCCATCCCTCCTTGTCCTATCTGTTCTCAGGCATGTTTGTCGGCCCGACCAGTCAGGCGCCGCGTTTCGATGAAGCACGCCATGACAGTCTATACGAGTTGGAAATTGCCATGGCGCAGGTGCCTTTGCCGGGTCGTGGTACGCCGCCTCTACCTTGGCTGGTAGACAGGCTGTTCCGCAACCTTTTGGTGGATGTGACAGGCAATACGCACCGCTCGGAGATTTGCATCGACAAGCTGTTTTCGCCCGATGGTCCGACAGGGCGGCTTGGTCTTGTGGAGTTTCGCGGTTTCGAAATGCCGCCAAATGCGCGCATGAGTCTGGCGCAACAATTGCTGGTACGTGCTTTGATCGCTCGTTTCTGGAACAGCCCCATCGAAGGCAGCTTCGTGCGTTGGGGCACGACATTGCACGACCGGTTCATGCTGCCGGCATTTGTCTGGGCAGACTTCCTCGATGTACTCGCCGACCTGCGTCAGAACGGTTTTGATTTCCGGCCGGAATGGTTTGAAGCGCAATTGGAGTTCCGCTTTCCATTCTGTGGTGAAATCGTCAATGAAGGCGTCAAGCTGGAATTGCGGCAAGCGCTTGAGCCTTGGCATGTGATGGGTGAGCAGGGCGCTATTGGTGGCACGGTGCGTTTTGTTGACAGCTCTGTCGAGCGTTTGCAGGTAAGGGTCGAAGGCTATAATGCCGCGCGTTACAGCGTTGCCTGCAATGGCCGCGAAGTGCCGCTGAAAATGACTGAGACCAATGGTGTTGCCGTTGCAGGCGTTCGTTACAAGGCTTGGCAGCCGCGCTCTGGCCTGCATCCGATGATCCCTGTCAATGCGCCGCTGGTGTTTGATATTTACGATCAATGGTCGGGGCGGGCTATCGCGGGGTGCACCTATCATGTCGCCCATCCTGGCGGGCGCAGCTATGATACCTTTCCAGTCAATTCCAACGAAGCGGAAGCACGCAGACTGGCGCGGTTTGAGCCACGCGGTCACACGGCTGGAGCCTATGAGCTGCGTAAAGAACAGGCATCGCCCGAATTTCCGATGACTCTGGATTTAAGAAGGCCCCGTAGCTAACAAAGTTTGTATTATCTATTGTCAATATTTGATAGTCTTGCGGGGAGAAATTAAAGAGGTGTTGCGATGACCAGCATAGCACTTAGCGAACATTATGAGCGTTTCATCAAAAAACAGTTGGAATCGGGCCGCTATAACAATGCCAGTGAAATTGTGAGGGCTGGTCTGCGCATGTTGGAAGACTTCGAAAATGCGCGAGAAAATTGGCTTAAGGAAGAAATTCCAGCGCGACTTGCAGAAATCAAAAACAATCCGGAGATAGTGGTTTCCGCCGAGGAGGTTTTTGCTCGAATCGAGGCTAGGCACCCCGATCGAAAAAAGGCCGGATAGTTGATGGAATATAAAGTTAATTTTCATCCGCGTGCGGAAAAAGATCTTTTCAATTTGTATAATTATATAAGCGATAATTCAGGGCCGGATCGAGCCACAGCATTCTTGCGTGAAATTCAATCCTATTGTCTTGGTTTTTCGACGTTCCCACATCGTGGAATTATTCGTGATGATATCGCCACGGGTGTACGTGTGGTGGGATTTAAGCGGATTGGCAGTATTGTGTTCACTGTCATTGATGATTCAGTAATAATTATAGGTCTGTTTTACAGAGGGCGGCGCATCGCGATCAATCCGCTATCTGACGATGAGGCAGGATTGCTCGAAAGCGAAGATGTCGCAGGTGAATAAAACCAAGATACCCGCCATTTCCGGCCTGCTGGCAGGTTACAAGCCTTTGCTGGGAATTGCCGATGAAATGGTTGACCCTACGGGCGCTGTTCGTCCCGGCTGGGAAAAGCTGCTCGGGGCACTTGAGGAAATCGGCCCGGAGAAGCTAGCAACACGTTTTGCGCGTGCAAACCAGTATCTGCTCGACGCTGGCGTATTTTATCGCATCTATGACGAGACAGGCACGCAGGAGCGGCAATGGCCGCTTGCCCACATCCCCCTGCTTATCAATCAGGAAGACTGGGATATAATCACTGCCGGATTGACCCAGCGTGCCGATCTGCTTGAGGATATTGCTGCCGATATTTATGGTGAGGCGAAGCTTGTGCGCGATGGCGTGCTGCCGCCTGATCTGATTGCGTCAAATCCTGAATTTCTGCATCCCGTAGCCGGGGTAAAACCCGCCAGTGGGCGCTTTTTGCATTTTTGTGCTTTCGAGCTTGGCCGCGCCCCGAACGGACAATGGTGGGTGCTGGGCGACCGAACACAAGCGCCGTCAGGTGCCGGGTTTGCGCTGGAAAATCGCGTGGCGACGACCCGCGCCCTGTCTGATATTTCCGCCTCAATGAATGTTCACCGACTTGCCGGTTTCTTTAAGGATTTCCGTGACTCCATGCAGTCGCTGATCACTGATCCGCAGGCGCGTGCCGCCATTCTCACGCCCGGACCAAACAACGAAACCTATTTCGAACATGCCTATATTGCCCGCTATCTTGGTTTCATGCTGCTGGAAGGTGAAGACCTGACGGTAGCCAAGGGTAAGGTGATGGTCCGTACCGTTTCGGGATTAAAGCCGATTGACGTGCTTTGGCGCCGTATGGACGCGGCCTATATGGACCCGCTCGAACTCAAATCGGATTCGTGGATTGGCACGCCAGGCATGGTGGGCGCGCTGCGAAGACGTTCCGTCTCACTGGTCAATGCGCTGGGTTCCGGTATTCTTGAAACCCGCGCACTTTTGGCCTTTCTGCCAGCCATTTCCAAAGCATTGCATGAGCGCGATCTGGCTCTGCCGAGCATAGCAACATGGTGGTGCGGGCAGGAAAAGGAACGCAAACACGTCATGGACCGGCTTGACCAGATGATGGTGGGGCCAGCGCTTTCAACACGTTTGCCATTTGAAGACGTGAATGCAACGGTGCTTGGTTCAAAACTCGATTCCGACGCACGCAATGAATTGCTGGCACGGCTGCAAAGCGATGGGCGAGGGCTTGTGGGGCAGGAAGCCGTCAGACTTTCGACGACCCCGGTCTATGTTGATGGAAAGTTGGAGCCGCGCCCCTTTGTGCTGCGGGTTTTTGCAGCGCGCCACAAGAATGGCTGGAGCTTTATGCCGGGCGGTTTTGCCCGTGTCGGCTCTACGCTCGATACAGCGGCCATTGCCATGCAGCGCGGCGGACAGGCCGCAGATGTCTGGATCATCAGCAAGGGGCCGGTTGCAAAAGACACGCTGTTGCCGCGCGAGGATGATGTTTTTCAGCGCAATGTGCCTGGAACCCTGCCTGCGCGCGCAGCGGAAAACCTGCTTTGGATGGGTCGCTATATTGAGCGCGCTGAAGGAACAGCGCGCATATTGCGCGCTTGTCATGCGCGTCTTGCCGAAGCTCCCAATCAGGAACTGCCACTCCTGACTGAGATGCGCGCCTATCTCAAACCGCTTGGCGTGGACATTGATCAGGCTATACCACAAGGATTGCAACGGTCTATCGATGGAGCAATGCTCTCTGCCGGACGCATTCGAGACCGTTTCTCCCCCGATGGTTGGCTGGCGCTGCATGATCTGTCAAAAACCGTGCACCGCTTTTCCGATGTGGTAACGCCCGGTGATGACGCCACCCGCGCCATGACGATTATCTTGCGCAAGCTTGCCGGATTTTCCGGTCTCGTTCACGAGAACATGTATCGCTTTACCGGCTGGCGGTTTCTTGAAATCGGACGCCGGATCGAGCGCAGCATTCAAATGGCAAGTGTTCTTGCGCGCCTTGCCCGTCATGACGCTGCGGAAGGCTCGCTCGAAATGCTGCTTGAGATTGGCGACAGCGTGATGACGCATCGCCGGCAGTATAGTGTTTATTCCGGACGGATCAGTATTCTGGACCTTCTGGCGCTCGACCCGCTTAATCCGCGCTCAATCATCTTTCAGATTGATGCGTTGAAGACAGAGTTCAGCCTGCTGCCGATCCGCGATACCGGTCGAAACACTGCCGCGGGCATGCAGGTCTTTTCAAAAGATGTACTGCGGCTGCATACTCAGCTGGCAATTTCAGAAGCGAGTGAACTGACGCCTGAAATACTTCATAAGGTCGCCTATGATATTGGCGCGCTTGCGGACACAATTTCCCAAACATATTTCGCCTGATGAATGAGTCCAGACCTGATGCTGTATAATATCCGCCTTCATCTCCATTATGATTATGCGCGGTCAGCGGCTGGAGGTCGGCACCATGTTCGGGTGATGCCGCAGACGCTGCCAGGTATTCAACGCGTCATTGCTTCCAGCCTGTCATTTGAGCCTGCGCCTGCGGAACGCTCGGAATTTATCGATTTCTTCTCCAATTCGGTCACCTCGATCGTTTATCGCAATCCGCACGAGACGCTTGATGTGACAATGACTGCGCGGGTCAATGTCATGCGTCCTCCAATCATGCTGGATGTGTCGCCGGATATTGCAGGCCTTGGCAAAGAAATTCGCAGCGTGTGGTCGATTGCTCCGGATGCGCCATATCATTTCCTCACCTCAAGCAAACATGCTGCCATCGATCCGGATATGACGGCCTATGCCGCATTGAGCCTTGCCAATACCAGAACGGTTACGGAAGCGGTCAATGATTTGAACCGCCGCATCCATACGGATTTCAAATATGATGGCAATGCTACGGATGTGCGCACGAATGCACGGCAGGCATTCGATCTTAAGGCTGGTGTTTGCCAGGATTTCAGCCATGTGATGATTGCAGGTTTGCGGGGGTTGGGCATTCCTGCGGGATATGTCAGCGGCTTTTTGCGCACCATACCTGCGCCAGGCAAGGCCAGGTTGGAAGGCGCTGACGCCATGCATGCATGGGTACGCGCCTGGTGCGGTCGGGAGGCAGGTTGGCTGGAGTTTGATCCGACCAATAATATGGCCGCAAGCAATGATCACATTACGATTGGCTGTGGTCGTGATTATGCTGATGTTTCGCCCATTGTCGGCGTTTTGAAAACAAGCGGCTCGCAGGAGGGCAAGCAATCAGTGGATGTCATCCCGCTGGAATAAGCGTGCGCGTTATAATGTTTTTGCGAAAATATTATAACGGCTGTGTTCGTCTGATATAAGTTGAGTAATATTATACAAACGGTTATAATGTTTTTGCGAAAACATTATAACCGGAAACTGTCATGAAAGAAATTGACCTGGTTTACCGCACCATGTTTGCCGAACTCGTTCAGCGCAGCTTGGACGGGAACTTCAAAACTGACTTCCCAGTTGAAGGCCGGTTTGTCTCTGTGCCTGTCAAAGGTAATGAGTACTGGTACTTCGACTATCCCACAGAAACAGGCGACAAACGCATTTATGTCGGGCCCAAACTAGACGAAGAAATCGCAAAAAGGGTCAATGCTTTTCAGGAAATCAAAAATGATATTCGTGGGCGTAGGAAACTTGTCTCTACGCTGATACGTGAAGCAAGGATGAGTGCGCCTGAGCAGTTTACCGGGGATATAGTAGAAGCGCTCTCGAATGCGGGGATTTTCCGGCTCAGGGCAGTCTTGATTGGAACCGTGGCTTTCCAAACCTATTCCGGAATACTCGGTATACGTTTGCCATCTGCCGTCATGCAGACAGGTGATGCGGATTTTGCCCAGTTCCACTCGATTTCGGTGAATGTGCAAGATACGATCCCTCCAATTCTTGAGGTTTTACGCAAGGTGGATGGGTCGTTTCGTCAAGTTCCCCACCAAAATGATCCGCTAAGAACGACTCAGTTCCAAAACTCAGATCGCTATAAAGTCGAATTTTTGACCCCAAATATCGGAAGCGATGATCTTGCGGGTAAACCCGCCGAGATGCCTGCGCTTGGTGGTGCGGCGGCGGAGCCTATGCGCTTTCTGGATTATCTGATTTATGAGCCTGTCAGAACTGTTTTGCTGCACAAGAGCGGCATTGTCGTCAATGTGCCAACACCAGAACGATATGCCGTACATAAGCTTATTGTCAGCGCGCGACGGCGCAATGATAGCAATGGGATCCAGAAGCGAGATAAAGATGCCGAACAAGCAGGTTTGTTGATTGAAGCATTGATTGCAACCAGAAGACAATCTGATCTGGCATTGGCATTTGCTGAAGCATGGAAAAGAGGAGCTTCATGGCAAGAAGCTATCAGGCGGGGCGCATCTTTCATGGGAACAAAAGGTCGAGATGCGCTGATCACAGGTCTCACCGAAGGAATGCCTCAGATCGGTGATGACACAGAGGCTTATAAAATCTGACGTAGCAGTATCGGCTGCATACCCACAACAGATTTGCTACGGTGACAAGATTATTGGAATGGTTTTCCTTGGGTTTCGGCAGTCCGGGGAATATGGTTCAGCTTCCAAGCCATCAACATCCAAATTTAGGATGAAATTTCAAAGTGCCATTACCCCTATCTGTTCCCCCATTGATGCTAACCACCGGTCCTGTTCCGATTTATCCAGAAGTGCTTAAAGCGCTGGGTGCGCCGGTTCTCTATGATTATCATCCGACATTTCAGGAATTTTACGCGGGTGTGATCGAGAAATTGCGAGTTGCGTTCAGAACCGATATCGCGCCGGTCATCATGCAGGGAGAGGCAATCCTTGGTATTGAAGCTGCCGCGGCTGCACTGATTTCCAGCAATGACGTTGTTCTGAACCTTGTGTCGGGTGTGTATGGCAAGGGGTTTGAGGGTTGGGCGGCACGCTATGGCAAGGAAGTGATCGAAATCGCCGTTCCCTTCGATGAGATTATCGACCCTGAGGCCGTCAGAGATGCGTTTCGCAAAAGGCCCGATATCACTGTGGTCTCACTATGCCATCATGATACGCCTTCGGGTACACTTAACCCGCTGAACGAAATCGGTGCTATTGTTGCGGAATACGGCGCCTATCTTATCGTCGATGCTGTCTCATCATTTGGCGGCATGGATGTGCACCCGCAGACGGCTCACGCGGATATTTTCATCACTTCACCATCCAAATGTCTGGGTAGTACGCCCGGTCTTAGCTTGATCAGTGTGAGCAAGCGCGGGTGGGAAAAAATTGAGCGCAATGACGATGCGCCGCGCGGGTCATTCCTCAGTCTTGCCGCATGGAAAGACGCGTCGATACCCGGCAGAACTTTCCCGGTGACGCCCTCAATTGCCGAAATTTATGCTTTGGATGCAGCGCTTGACCGATATGCGCAAGAGGGATCGGAAAACGTTTGGGCGCGTCACGCCGAGACGGCTACCATCGCCCGCAAAGGATTGCTCAAACTGGACATTGCGCTTTGGCCGAAGCAAGAGGCGTGGTGCGCGCCCACGGCTACGGCCTTTAAAATCCCTAGCGGCTTTACCGATGTGGAACTGCGTGACCGGCTTTTGAACGAGGACGGCATATTGCTCTCGCTCGGCCGCGCCGATACCGCAGGAAAAGTCTTGCGCATCGCCCATATGGGTGCCTCTGCACAACCTGAATTTGCCCGCAAGACAGTTGCGGCATTAAGCTCAATCCTATCCTGATCCACCGATTAAAGGGGTTTCAACCATGTCCCATATCCTGCTGAATCGCCGTAATTTTCTTCAGTTGAGCGCAAGCGCCGGTGCGCTCTTGCTGCTGCCGGAATTGGGTTGGGCGCAGGACAGCACGCCCGTAAAAGGTGGGCGCCTTGTTGTTGCGGGCGATAGCGAGCCTGCCAACCTCAATCCCGCAATCGTTGCATCAAATGGCGTTTTCTTCGTTGCCAGCAAGGTAATCGAACCTCTTGCAGAGCAATCATATGATGGCAAGGACGGACTGGATGCGCGGCTTGCCACCTCGTGGGAGGGCTCGGCGGACGGGCTTTCGGTAACATTCAAATTGCGCGAAGGGGTGACCTGGCATGATGGCAAGCCATTCACTTCAGCCGATGTGGCATTCTCAGCGCTTGAGGTGTGGAAAAAGCTGCAAAATCTGGGTCGCGTCGTGTTCAAAAATCTGATCGAGGTCGAGACGCCGGACGTGCATACGGCGATCTTCAAGTTTTCAGAACCCACACCTTTCCAGCTTATCCGCAATGCTCTGCCGGTGGTCACTTCGGTCATACCGAAGCATCTTTACGAAGGCACTGACATTGCCAAAAACCCTGCCAATCAGAAACTGGTCGGAACGGGTCCCTTCAAATTTGGTGAGTACAGGCCGGGAGAGTATTTCCTGCTGAAGCGAAACGATGCCTATTGGCATAAAGACGAACCGTTGCTTGACGAGATCGTCTATCAGTTTCTTCCTGACAGGGCGGCAGCCGGAAATGCGCTGGAGGCAGAGGAAATTCAACTGGCAGCCTTCTCGGCTGTTCCTCTTGCCGATCTTGGCCGCATCTCAAAGTCTTCCGGGCTGAAGGTCTATGCCAATGGCTATGAGGGGCTGACCTATCAGCTCATTGTTGAAATCAATCACCGGCGCAAGGAATTGGCAGACGTAAAGGTGCGCCGGGCCATTGCCCACGCGATTGATCATGAGTTTGTCGTGAAAACCATTTTCCTCGGGTTTGCCAAATCATCGACCGGGCCTGTTCCGGCCAATGATAAGACATTTTATGAGCCTGAATCGGCAACCTATGCCTTCGATCCAGCCAAGGCCGAAGCTTTGCTGGACGAGGCTGGCTACAAGCGCGGTAGCGATGGCAATCGTTTTAAATTAAAACTGCTTCCAGCGCCATTCTTCAACGAAACCAAGCAGTTCGGCGATTACCTTCGTCAGGCTCTGGGTAAGATTGGTATTGATGCAGTGGTTGTCAGCAATGATACACCTGCGCATCTCAAGGCAGTCTACACCGATCATGATTTCGACATCACGGTCGCAACGCCGGTCTATCGTTCTGATCCGGCAATTTCGACGACGATCCTCTTTGAAGGTGGCCTGCCTGCCGGTGTGCCCTTCTCCAATCAATATGGCTATGCCAATGCGGAAATCGACAAGCTGATCAAAAGTGCGGCTTCCGAGCTTGATGGCGGGAAGCGGGCTGGCCTGTACAAAGAGTTGCAGAAGAAGGTTGCCGAAGATCTGCCATTGATCAATGTTGCTGAGTTTTCATTCATCACAGTGGCAAGGGATACGGTGAGGAATGTATCTGACAATCCGCGCTGGGCGGTTTCGAACTGGTCAGATGTTTGGTTGGCTCATTAGAGCGTTTGCATTTTGATAGATTCAAAACGACGCTCCAAGTCTTTTACGCTGCGGTCCAGTCTTCCACTTTCAGGTTTTCGACACGTACAAACTCCCTGACATTATTTGTAATGAGAGTAAGATTGCGTGCCTTTGCCTGTCCAGCGATCAGCACGTCATAGGGGCCAATGGGTGTTCCGGTGCCGGCAAGTTTGCTGCGGATTTCACCGGATATGCGCGCGTCTTCATAATTGAATTCGAGTAAAGGAAAATCGTGCAGCAGAAGGCGAAGTGTTTCGAGATTGTCATTGATTTTCTGGCTTCGATAAACGCCAAAATAAAGCTCATGTGCAACAATTGAAGAAATTGCAATTTCGCCCATGGTTTTTTCGAGAATCCTCGCAATCAAACGATCAGACTTTGTCCCTATTAAGGAAATCACCGCATTTGTATCGAGAACGTAATTCATCATTTGAACAGATCGTCCAATTCAGGTCGTTCCTGCATTGGTGGCTGATCCCTGTCAGAAATCAGGAAGTCGTTGCTAAAACCGCGCGCAAGCGCAGCTTTCAGCGAATTCCACGCATCGCTCCTATGAGGGCGTAAAATGATGGCATCTCCATCGCGGGAAATATCGACTTCAGCAACATCGAGCCGAAACTCTTTTGGTAATCGAACTGCTTGCGAATTGCCTGATCGGAATACTTTTGCAGTTTGTGGCATGCAAACCTCCATGATATGTATATACGGATATGTATATACTAGATTTCGATTGATTGAAAGTTTGAAGTGGTCAAATTGCAAATTACAAAACCGCATAACTCTTATGCGCGGTGAGCTTCGTCGAACCACGCCTAAGTTTGGTACAATGATTTAGACTTTTGCTGAAGGATACCCTTTGCCGCCTCTTGCCTCATTTTTCCTGAAACGCCTGCTCACTGCGCTGCCGGTTTTGTTCATTGTGCTGGTGGGCAGCTTTCTGCTGCTTGAGGCAGCTTCCGGCGATGCAGTCGATGCCTATATTGCTCGCTCCGGCACTTTGGACGCCCAGCAAATCGCGCAGCTGCGCATGGAATGGGGGCTGGACCAAGGTCCGCTCTATCGTTTTGAAGCCTATGTAACTGCGCTGGCTCAGGGTGACCTTGGCTGGTCAACGGCGTTTGAACGCCCGGTCACATCTGTAATCGCAGAAAGATTACCCGTGACTTTGCTGTTGATGAGCATCGCAACGGGGTTGGCATTCTTTTTGGGTTCTCTGCTCGGCATTGCAGCGGGCGCACGGCCCGGATCAGTGCGGGACCGCCTGTTATCAACCGGCTCTCTGGCTCTTTATGCCGTGCCGGGATTCTGGTTGGGTTTGGTGCTGATCGTGGTTTTCGCGGTTGATTTGCGGTGGTTGCCGATTGGGGGAATGGAAAGCATTGCTTCCGGCAAGGCAGGATTGGCCCGGATGGCCGATATTGCTGTGCATCTGGTCTTGCCGGTATGTGCGCTGGCGATGGTTTATCTCGCGCTTTATCTGCGCCTTATGCGTGATCGCATGGCGGAAATCTGGCGCGATCCATTTGTCAAAGGTCTTGAGGCAAGGGGATTGACCCGCCGCCGGATTGTCTGGCGTCACGTGGCGCGAAATGCTGTTTTGCCAGTGATAACAATGTTGGGCTGGCAATCTGCCGCCATGCTTGGTGGCAGCGTCGTCGTCGAAAGTGTTTTCAGCATTCCCGGTTTTGGACGGTTAGCGGCGGAGGCGGTGGCGCGGCGCGATACGCCGCTCTTGCTTGGCGTTCTTCTGTGTAGCGCCATCACGGTCATTATTGCCAATCTGCTTGTCGATCTCGCCTATGGCAAACTTGATCCGCGTGTGAGGATCGGGCGATGAAGACACTGAACCTTGAGGCCAAAATCGGCGCTATCCTGCTTGTGTTGCTGGTTCTAATGGCATTATTCGCACCTTTGATTGCGCCGGGGGACCCGCTGGCAATTAGCGGGGAGGCCATGCTTCGTCCTTTCGCATCGGAGGCGCATTGGCTTGGAACCGATCGGCTTGGCCGCGATGTGCTTGCAGGTCTGGTGCATGGTACGCGCACAACACTGTTGGTCGCATTCTTTTCGGCGGCGGCGGCCCTTATCGTCGGCAGCATTGTGGGAACCCTTTCCGGCTTTCTTGGCGGGCTTGCCGATATTGTTCTCATGCGGATCACGGAAGCATTTCAAACTGTGCCAGGTTTTCTGCTGGCGCTTGCAACGATCAGTGTTACCGGGCCAAGCGTTCCTACTCTTATTCTGGCAATCAGTCTTGGCAATTGGACGCAAGCCGCGCGTGTCACCCGTGCCGAGGTCTTGTCGCTGCGCGAACGCGATTTCGTCGCTGCTGCACGCACACTTGGCATGCGACCGCTTGAAATTGCTTTTCGGGAAATACTCCCAAATGCATTTGGCCCCACTGCGTCGCTGGCGGCAATTTCCGTTGCAACTGCAATTCTCATTGAGGCGGCATTGTCATTTCTCGGTTTTGGCGATCCAAACCGGGTTACATGGGGCAGCATGATCGCGGAAGGACGCACGGTTTTACGGGCTGCACCCTATCTTTCAATTGTTCCGGGCATCGCTCTGGTCGTAACTGTACTCAGTATTCACCTGATCGGGCGAGGGCTTTCCCACACTGAAAGGTTGCAGCCATGACAGAGACTTATCTGAATGTGCGGAATCTGAATGTGAGCTATGGCAAGACAATTGCCATCAGAAATGTCTCGCTGCAATTGGCGAAAGGCGACAGGCTTGCTTTGATCGGAATGAGCGGGTCTGGCAAGTCAACTTTGGCGATGGCTATTGCCGGTCTGTTGCCAAAACAGGCGCATATTGAAGGCACAATAGACTTTGCCGGGCGTCGCCCGAAACTTGGCAGCGATATTGGAGTGCTGTTTCAGGATGCCAGCGGCAGCCTTGATCCGGTTATGAAAGTGGGCGATCAGATCGCCGAAGTGGTGATGACGCATCTTGGAATGAGTTGGATATCGGCGCGGGTTCGTGCGGCAGAATTGCTGGACCGGGTGAAAATTCCAAAAGCTTTGTCACGCCTCAACAGCTATCCGCATGAGTTTTCCGGCGGGCAAAAGCAGCGCATCGCTTTGGCGGCAGCGCTTGCCGGTAATCCTTCAATATTGATTGCGGATGAGCCCACCAGCGCTCTCGATACAGTAATTCAAAAACATATTGTCGATCTGCTGGGTGAATTGGTTAAGGATGGCGGATTGACGCTGCTGTTTGTTACCCATGATATTGCGCTCGCATCGCAGCAAGCGGATCAAATTGCCGTAATTTATCAAGGTGAAGTGGTGGAAGCAGGTGCCTCTGGCCAGTTGCTTCGAGAACCCCGGCATCCCTATACCAAGGCATTGATCAATACCCATATTTCATTGGATCGGCCGCGCAGTAAACGCCTTCCGCAGATCGATATGGCGGGATTGCAGTGATGGATATGTCATCATCCCCCGTTCTGGAACTGCGCAATATTGCCAAACGCTTTGGCGAACACAGTCATGATGGATTGAAGAATATCGATCTTTCAGTTCAGCACGGCCAAACCCTGGCTATCGCTGGTAGCTCAGGTTCGGGCAAGACGACGCTGGCGCGGATTGTGATGCGATTGGCAGAGCCTGACACGGGAAGTATTCATCTTCTGGGGCAAGATATTTCGCGGATGGGCGGCGAAGCCTTGCGCAAGATCAGGCCGGGGTTTCAGATGGTCTTTCAGGACCCTTTGGCTGCATTCAATCCGCGGGCGAATGTAAAACGCATTTTGGAAGATCCATTGCGAATTCATGGGCTTGCTGCAAAGAATGAATATGAACAAATTGCCCTGGGCGCTCTGGAAAGGGTGGGGCTTGGCGCAGACCATCTGCAACGCCTGCCTTTGGAACTATCCGGTGGCCAGCGTCAAAGGGTGGCCATCGCGCGCGCAATTCTAACCAAGCCACAGCTTATCGTTCTGGATGAGCCCGTATCAGCCTTGGATGTGTCTGTACGCGCTCAAATCCTTAATCTCCTATTGGACCTGCAAGAGGAAACCGGCGTTGCATATCTGTTCATCTCTCATGATCTGGCTGTAGTCCGCGCTTTTGCAGATCGCATGATTGTCATGGAGCAGGGGCGTATTTCCGAAGAGGGTAACACCGAAGCGGTGCTGGCAAATCCACAGGCCAATGCAACACGCATATTGATAGAGGCTGTGCCGCGCTTGGATATTGTTATGAGTTGAGCCGGATCGCACCGTCATTGGGTCGGGAAACGCATGTATGGTGATCGGCAGGCCCATTGGGAAACTCCTTTATAGAGATTTCAAAGAACAATAGCTGGTAAGAGATTTTGTTCCGCATCCGGCCATGAACATGCCTTATGCGGCGCGCTTGTTTTGCCTGATGAATGTTTCCAGTCCTGCATTCAACAGCGGCAGGCAAGCACCATGAATGACATAGTCCTGACTGAATTTATCGGCGATCAAGGCGGGTAGTTCAAGTGAACCGATAAGCCCCTCTGTCTTGAAGGCGTTTGTGAATGATTCCCAAAGGTCCGCATTAGCCACAAACGGACCCGTCACAATAACGCGCGAGGGGAAGAGGAGGCGGCACACATTTGCTAGCGAGCGCGCCATGAGCTTTATCGCTTCCGTCACTTCAGGAATGTCGAGGAGAGGAAGGCTCGCCAGTTGCTCGGCCAATTGCTCCTCTTCATCCGAAAGGTCGGTCCAATAGGTTCGCAGCAGCGGCAGAAGCGCCCATAGAGCTGCCCCTGTTTCCAGACATCCGTGATTGCCGCAATCGCACCCACGATCATTCAAGGCGTTGAAACGCCAATGTCCAATCTCGCCGAAAGGTCCTCCATTTTGCAACAGCGGTTGCCCGGCAATACTGTAGGACAGGCCAATGCCCCAACCCCAGTGCAGCAACAGCATATTGCCACTGCGATAGTCTGCTTCCAGTGTCGTGCGGGCATCAAGCTCGGCATCAAGATGCCTGCAAACAGTTGCGACGGGCGTTACCGAAGCAAGTGCGCTGCCAATATCGAGATTGCGCACCTTGGGCCAGCGCGACGTTATAAGCCAAGTGCGGGCTTTCACATCGACAACACCCGGTACCGCAACTGAAGTACCCATATGGATCATTCCCACAGGGCATTTGTCGATCAGCCATTGGACAAGCTGGCACATGGCCTCGGCCATGCCAGCATTATCTGAATCGGCAGAAATCTCGACCGCCTTATGTTCGAGGACTGTTCCACCCAGATCCAGAAGGAATCCGATAAGGGTCCGGCTGGATATGTGGATAACGGAAACACCCAGGCGCTGAAAATTCAAAGCTATTTCAAAAGGTGGGCGGCCCCGTCCGATCCGCGTACCCAAACGCTCAACGACCAAGCCGCGTTCAGTCAGATAGCTAACCACATGTGAAGTCGCCGTAGATGTCATTTTCAGCTGATCGGCAACGCTGGCGCGTGAATGCGGACCGGGGCCGGAAAGCAGGGCAGCGACACGGGCGCAATCGCGTTGATGTGCGTCGTCATAAGCTGTTTCGTCTATCGTCAAAAACATGGAATTTCTGCCTGTTTTTATTTTTGAACTTTAATATTCGAAAATACCTTGCTGTGTCATATAAAGCTGTGCTTACTATGAGAGCAAGCCGATGACACCTGCACAAGGGATAAAATATGATCGATATAAGACAATTAGCCAACAAGGCTGTTTTGGGTGAAGCGGCGGCCAAACTGGGTGCGGAAGCGATCCGCGCAGCAATTGCTGCCAAAGGAAAAGCCTCGATTATCGTGGCAACCGGGGCAAGCCAGTTTGAAGTTTTGCAATACCTCGTAGCGGCTGAAGGCATTGACTGGTCCAAGGTGACTGCATTTCATCTCGACGAATATGTGGGCATGGACATTACCCATCCGGCAAGTTTCCGCAAATTCCTGCAAGAGCGATTCGTAGACCCTCTGAATGGGGCAGTTGCATTTCATCCTGTTAACGGGGAGGGCGATGCCGCAACCGAAGCGGAGCGTGTCGGTGCGTTGATCGCAGACCATGACATTGATGTGTGTTTTGCTGGCATCGGCGAAAATTGCCATCTTGCCTTTAATGATCCGCCCGCCGATTTTGAAACAGAAAAGCCCTATATTGTCGTGACGCTCGACGAAGCCTGTCGCAAACAGCAAATGGGCGAGGGATGGTTTCCAACCTTGGAAGAAGTGCCGCAAAAAGCCATCTCAATGAGTATCCGGCAGATTTTGAAGAGCAGGCTGATCATTTTGTCCGTGCCGGATGAACGCAAGGCGCAGGCGGTCAAGGATGCTGTAGAGGGCAAGATCAATCCGATGCACCCGGCGTCGATCGTGCAGAAACACCCTCATACCGTGCTCTTCCTTGATCCCGCATCGGCATCGAAACTTTCATGATTACAAAGGGCCTTGTCGATATTCAGGTAAATGGTTTTGCGGGGGTGGATTTCAACGATCCAGAGATCACCCCCGAAGCACTGGACCACGCGCTTGAGGCTATGCTGGCCACAGGTGTTGCGACTTGCCTGCCTACCATTATCACTGCGCATCGAAATGAGCTTGAAGTTCGTTTTGCGGCATTGGACAAGGCAGTGAGCCAAAGTCGTCTCGGGCCCCTCATGTGTCCCGGCTATCACCTTGAAGGTCCATTTCTCAATCCTGCCGATGGTTTTTCCGGATGCCATCCAGCCAATGCCATGACGGCGGCTGACCCTGCGCTTGTCACCACATTGCAGGAAATAATCGAGCGGCCAATTCTGCTGGTGACTGTTGCACCTGAAATTCATGGCGGGATTGAGTTTATAAAGGCGATGCGTGCCAGCAACAGGCTCGTTTCCATTGGCCATTCGTCAGCTGACAATCATGTTGTAGCAACTGCGGCGGATGCTGGTGCCGGGCTTTCCACGCATTTGGGTAATGGTCTGCCACAAATATTACCCAAGCTGGATAATCCGCTCTTTGCGCAACTGGCAGAAGATCGTTTGCTGGCCACCTTCATTGCCGATGGCATTCACATGCCAGCTCATGCGTTGAAAAGCCTGATCCGCGCCAAGGGGTTTGAACGCTCCGCGTTGGTAACTGACGCTGTTGCAGCCGCTGCCGCACCAGCAGGAACTTATCCTTTTGCGGGGATGAAGGTTGATCGCGCGCAAGACGGCACAGTGAGCCAGAGCAACGCCACGGGATTGGCAGGCTCTGCGCTTTGTCTTGATGATGCGGTGCGCAACCTTGTGCGCTGGAACATTGCCAGTTTTGAGCAGGCAGTGGAAATGGCCTCAACAAGACTGCTGCAAGTGCTTTCTCCCGTATTTGAGGCGCATGATGTCATCTTGGCAGATAGCGAACTGGAATGGTCCGACTCCATGAATGTGACGCGGATACGCGTTGGCAGTGAAGAACGGTTTTTCTGACAATCAAATCTAAAAAAACAAAGGGGAATAGGATGACACAGGGTTTTTTTCGATTAAATCGCCGCACGGTTCTTGGTGGCATGGCAGCGACTATTGTCACCAGTATTAGCGGGGCACGGGCCGCTGCACCCGCATTGCCCGCTTCGCCTGTGCTTATCACGGTGATGGATGTTGGCGGTGCCCTAGCCTTGAGTCAGCCGGCCTTTGAAGAATATGCAAAGACTTATCCCGAGCGTGCATCCCGAATCATTTTTGCCAAAGCGCCTGTCACCGAACTTGCGGGGAAACTGAAGGCGCAGCAAAGTGCCAATCGCGTTGATATAGACCTTGTTCTGACGGGAAGCGACGGACTCGCCGCAGGTCTCATCAACGAAACCTGGATGAAAATCCTGCCGGATTTCTCGTCCACTTTCCCAAATCTTGAAGAAAACTACGAGCCTGCCGCACTGAATCTTCTAAAGGCCCAAGGCGATGGCTATGGCGTTGTGATTAATTATTATCCGTCCGGGCCTTTGCTTGAATATGAGCCTGAACGGGTAAAGAAGGTTCCAACGACTGCCGATGAACTTCTTGCCTATGCCAAGGAAAACCCCGGACGCTTCATGTATGCCCGCCCGACCAATTCCGGCCCGGGCCGCACATTCATGATGGGATTGCCCTACCTTCTTGGCGACAAAGACCCGACCGATCCGGTCAATGGCTGGGAAAAGACATGGGCTTATCTGGCAGAGATTGGTCAATATATCGATTATTATCCAGCCGGAACCGGCGTAACGATGAAGGAATTCGGCGAAGGTTCACGCGATATCATCATCAGTACAACCGGCTGGGACATCAATCCGCGCGCGCTCGGCATCGTGCCTGAGACTGCAAAAATCGGAACACTTAAAGGCTTCCATTGGGTATCGGATGCGTTCTTCATGTGCGTCCCAAAGGGTATAGCCGAAGACAAGGTTGCGGTTGTGCTTGATCTGATGGCATTCCTGCTGACACCAAAAGCACAGGCCTATGCCTATGATGAAGGCTACCTCTATCCGGGGCCAGCCGTGAAGAATGTCCCTCTGTCAATCGCGCCGCAGCATAGCCAGGATGTCATCAAGGAATTCGGGCGACCCGAATATGCGGATCTCATTGCCAATAATCCAATCGAGCTTCCCTTGAAGCCGGATAAGATGGTTGTGGCTTTCAGAAAATGGGATGAACTCGTGGGCGCGAAAAAGTCCAAATAGATTGGACTGAACATTAAGCCGAAGAATGCCGCCGTGACTGGATTATTCCTGCTTAGGCGGCATTCTCACATCAAGGTCACCACAATCCTTATATTTTCCTTATATACTGCATACCTATTCGCAATCGATAAATGACGCCGACAAGCGCATGTTTGATCCAACGAAACCAACTGGATATCTGACATGCTGGACTTTATCTTCGTTGTGCTTGGTTGCGGTATTTTGCTGCTTCTGGGCCTCTACGCACAGGCATTGAGCCGTGTTTGAGCTTGTTCTCGGCCTTGGCGTTGCCGCCGGGCTTTGCGCCTATCTGGTCGTGACACTTGTTGCGCCCGAGCGCTTTTAGCGGCTTGAAAATCGTTCAGGGTGGCCTGCAAAAGGCATGGTTCTGCGATCCGGTGCTCACGTACAAAGAAGTACGCTCCGCTCCGGTTCTCAAACCCTACCATTTTCGGCTCACCCCGAACGATTTTCAGGCTTTCGCTGAATTCCCCATTTTCCATTTCGGAGACTACCAATGACACTTGTCGGATGGCTGCAAATCAGCCTGACGCTGCTCGCCGTTCTTTTGGCGATCAAGCCGCTCGGTCTTTATATGAGCCATGTTTTTGCTGGTGAAAGAACCTTTCTTTCGCCGGTGTTTAATCCTGTTGAGCGGGCCTTCTACGCTGTTGCGGGCATTAACCAGAACCGCGAGCAAAGCTGGATTGCCTATACATTCGGCGTCCTGCTTTTCAGCATTGCAGGCTTTCTGGTTCTCTACGGCATATTGAGACTACAGGACATCCTGCCGCTTAATCCACAAGGCTTTCCCGGCGTTGCGCCTGACCTTGCCTTCAACACGGCGGTCAGCTTCATAACCAACACCAACTGGCAATCCTATGGTGGCGAAACCACAATGAGCCATTTCAGCCAGATGGCCGGGCTCACGGTGCAAAACTTCCTTTCGGCTGCAACCGGCATGGCGATCGCTGTTGCCTTGTCACGGGCATTTGTGCGTTCAAACATGACCACACTTGGCAATTTCTGGGTCGATATGACCAGAGCGACGCTTTATGTGTTGTTGCCGCTTGCTGTCATTGTTGCGCTGCTCTTTATCGCGCTTGGCATGCCGCAAACGCTTGATGGTTCATTTACAGCCACAACGCTGGAAGGCGCAAAGCAGATCATTTCAACCGGTCCCGTTGCCAGCCAGGAAGCCATCAAGCAGCTTGGTACAAATGGCGGTGGCTTCTTCAACGTCAATGCCGCGCACCCATTTGAAAACCCGAACGCCTTCTCCAACTATCTTGGCGTTTTCTCGATGCTCGTTGTGTCCTCGGCAATGGTTTACGCATTCGGCCAGATTACCGGTAATCGCCGTCAGGCCTGGGCACTGCTGTCGGCAATGGCGATCCTGCTCATCATTGGTATTGGTGCGGTCTACTGGGCAGAAACAAGTGGCAATCCTATCCTGACCCAACTGGGAGTGGACCCCTTGCAGGGGAACATGGAAGGTAAGGAAATTCGCTTTGGTCCGGCTGGCACCGCGCTTTATGCCGCTGTGACGACCGGCCTTTCTAATGGTGGTGTAAACGCGATGCATGCGTCGCTGACGCCGCTTGGCGGTCTTGTTCCGATGTTCCTTATCCAGCTTGGCGAAGTCTTGCCGGGTGGTGTCGGTTCCGGGCTTTACGGCATGGTGATCTTCGCAATTCTGGCAGTGTTCGTTGCCGGGCTGATGGTTGGCCGCACCCCCGAATTTCTCGGCAAGAAAATTGAGTCGAGAGAAATGAAATTTGCGATGCTGGCTGTTCTTGTGCTGCCGCTGGCAATCCTCGGCTTTACTGCAATCTCTGCAATATTGCCGGTAGGACTTGCCGGACTGCTCAACAAGGGTCCGCATGGCTTGTCGGAAATCCTTTATGCCTACACATCGGCTGCGGGCAATAATGGATCGGCCTTTGCTGGCCTGACGGCTAACTCGATCTGGTACAATACGACACTTGGCATTGCCATGCTGCTCGGCCGCTTTGCCTATATCGTGCCGGTTCTTGCAATTGCCGGATCACTTGTCGGCAAGCAGAAGGTTCCAGCTTCCGCAGGAACATTCCCGACTGATGGCCCGCTCTTCGTTGGCCTGCTCATCGGTATCATCATCATACTCGGCGGCTTGCAGTATTTTCCTGCGCTCGCCCTTGGTCCCATCGTCGAGCATTTCCTCATGCTCTCCGGTCAGACATTCTAAGGATAAGCAAAATGTCTTCTAAGGCAAAATCAATATCCATGTTCGACGGTGCCATTCTGCTTCAGGCACTGAAGGGATCGTTCACCAAGCTCAATCCTTCAAAGCTGGTGCATAATCCAGTCATCTTCACCACCGAGGTCGTCGCTGCAATGGTGACGCTTCTCTGGCTGCGCGACATGATAAGCGGAAGCGGAACGCCATTGTTTTCTGGACAGATCGCCGCCTGGCTCTGGTTTACAGTCATTTTCGCAACCTTCTCGGAAGCAATCGCCGAAGGACGCGGCAAGGCGCAGGCGGACAGTCTGAAGCGCACGAAATCGGACCTTGTGGCAAAGCGACTAAAATCTGCCAATGGCAAGGACTATGATGTCGTGCCAGCCACAAGCCTCAAGGTTGGCGATCTTGTTTATATCGAGGTCAATGATCTTGTGCCAGGAGATGGTGAAATCATCGAAGGCGTGGCTTCGGTCAATGAAAGCGCAATCACAGGCGAGTCAGCACCCGTTATCCGCGAGTCCGGTGGTGACCGTTCGGCTGTAACCGGTGGCACGCAATTGCTTTCGGACTGGCTCATTGTGCGCATTACAACAAAGCCGGGCGAAACCTTCGTGGATCGCATGATCGCCCTGATCGAAGGCGCGGAAAGACAAAAGACACCCAATGAAATAGCTTTGTCGATCCTGCTTTCCGGTTTGACATTGGTATTCCTTATCGCAGTTGTGACTGTTTCGGGCCTTGCTGCCTATTCCGGCACGATCATGACGGTGACTGTACTTGCAGCATTGTTTGTTACCCTTATTCCAACGACAATTGGCGGGCTTCTCTCTGCAATCGGCATTGCCGGTATGGACCGGCTAATCGGTTTCAATGTCATAGCAACATCCGGGCGCGCAGTAGAAGCTGCTGGTGATGTGGATACGCTTCTGCTTGATAAGACCGGCACGATCACCTTCGGCAATCGTATGGCAACGGAGTTTATTCCGGTTGATGGTATTGCGGAGGAAGAGCTTGCAAGTGCGGCACTTCAAGCCTCGCTTTCCGATGAAACCGCAGAAGGCCGCTCCATTGTGGCTTTGGCTCAGGCCGATTACGGACTTTCAAACACGGTACTGGATGGCAAAGAGGTGGCCTTCATTCCCTTTGCGGCTCAGACCCGTATTTCCGGCGTGGATATCGGCCATGATCAAATTCGCAAGGGTGCGATTGATGCAATCTTGAATGTTGCAGGTTTGACAAAAGACACCGCCCCACAAAGTTTCCAGAAGGCGGTCGATTCCATCGCTCGCGTAGGCGGAACACCTCTTGGCGTAACCCATAATGGCAAATTGCTTGGAGTGATTCATCTGAAAGATGTGGTCAAGCCTGACATCAAGGAGCGCTTTGCCGCCCTGCGTGCCATGGGGATCAAGACGGTTATGGTCACGGGTGATAATCCTGTTACTGCCGCCGCGATCGCATCTGAAGCAGGCGTTGACGACTTCATGGCAGAGGCCACGCCGGAACAGAAACTTGCCTATATCCGCAAGGAGCAGCAGGGCGGGCGGCTTATCGCCATGTGCGGCGATGGCACCAATGATGCGCCAGCGCTGGCGCAGGCCGATGTCGGGGTTGCCATGCAGTCGGGCACGCAGGCTGCGCGTGAAGCAGGCAATATGGTCGATCTTGATTCAAGTCCGACAAAGCTGATTGAGATCGTCGAAATCGGTAAGCAGATATTGATGACCCGCGGCTCATTGACAACATTCTCAATCGCCAATGACGTTGCAAAATATTTTGCGATCATCCCGGCCCTGTTTGTCGTGAGCTATCCTCAGCTTGGCGCACTCAACATCATGGGACTGAACTCTCCGCAATCGGCAATCCTGTCGGCCGTCATCTTCAATGCCTTGATCATCATCGCGCTGATACCGCTGGCGCTGAAGGGCGTATCGTACAAACCGGTCGGTGCATCCGCTCTCTTGCGACGTAACCTTCTGGTCTACGGCCTTGGTGGTCTTCTGGTGCCCTTTGCCGGCATCAAGGCGATTGACATGATCGTCGCCGCACTTAATCTCGTTTAAAGGAAATTGCGATGCTAAACCAACTTCGACCAGCAATCGTACTCACGCTCAGTCTAACGGTTGTGACGGGCCTGCTTTACCCGCTTGGAATAACCGGGCTTGGGCAAACCCTGTTGGCGACACAGGCAAATTCAAGCCAGATAAAACGCGGCGATGTCATTGTCGGCTCCAGTCTGATCGGCCAAAATTTTACCAGCGACAAGTATTTCTGGCCGCGCCTTTCCGCCACCAGCCCGGACCCTTACAATGCTGCCGGGTCAAGCGGCTCCAATCTCGGACCGACCTCGGCGGCACTTGTCGAGCGGGTGAAGGGTTCAGTGGAATCTCTGAAGACGGCGGGTGCAACAGTTGCTATTCCCGCCGATGCGGTGACTAGCTCCGCCTCCGGGCTTGATCCGGATATATCCGTTGACTATGCCATGTTGCAGGTTGGACGCGTTGCTCAGGCACGCGGCCTCTCCCCGGAAGAGGTTTCTCAACAGGTCAAAGCCAATACGCGGCAAGCTGTCCTTGGTATATTCGGTGAAGTTGGGGTAAACGTTCTTGCGCTGAACCTGGCACTGGATGATCTGAAGAAATAACTGAGGCATTTATGGCCGAATACGGTCAACGACCTGATCCTGATAAATTGTTGGAGCTTGCCGCACGTGAAAAGCGCGGCAAGCTTACTGTATTTCTCGGCGCGGCACCTGGCGTCGGCAAAACCTATACGATGCTCCAGCGGGCGCGCAGGCTCAAGGAAGATGGGGTTGACATTGTCATCGGCCTTGCCGAGACGCACGGACGGAGCGAAACCGCAGAATTGCTCGAAGGCCTTGAAGTTCTTCCACGCAAACGGATCGACTATCGCGGTCGCCCGTTGGAAGAATTTGACTTGGATGCGGCTTTGGCACGCAAACCAAAGGTGCTTGTGCTTGACGAGATTGCCCATACGAACGCCCCCGGTAGCCGCCACCCCAAACGCCATCAGGACATTGAAGAGCTGATCTGGCACGGTATTGATGTCTGGACGGCAATGAATGTCCAGCATCTGGAAAGCCTGTCTGATCTGGTGACAAATATCACCGGCGTTAAAGTGCGGGAGACTGTGCCCGATATTGTCATCAAGCGGGCTGATGATGTGCTGCTGGTCGATCTTTCGCCTATTGAACTCATTGCCCGGCTGAAGGAAGGCAAGATCTATCTGCCCGGCAATGCGGAGCGCGCTGCCGACGGCTTCTTCAAGCCGGAAAACCTGACCGCGTTGCGCGAACTGGCCTTGCGCCGTACGGCTGATCGCGTTGACGACCAGATGATTGATCTGTTGCGGCAAAATGCAATTGAAGGGCCATGGGCCTCCGGCGAACGATTGCTGGTGTGTGTTGGACCCGACAGCCTGTCGGAAAAGGTTGTGCGCACGGCCAGCCGCCTGGCATCCGGGCTCAATGCGCGCTGGCTGGTTGTCTCGCTGACAAATGCCAGCACCGCGGGCATGGATGTCGCCGCGAGCCAGCGTATCGACAAGATTTTAGATATGGCCGAAAGGCTGGGCGCTGAAACCCGCCGGGTTATCGCCCGGGATTTTGTCGAAGAAATCTATCGATTGTCCCGGCGCGAAAATGCCACCCAAATCGTATTGGGACGCCCAAGGGTCAAGACTTTATCAAATCCGTTCAAGCGTTCCTTGCCGGACGAGATAATGAAGCGTTTCACCGATGTCGATGTACACATCGTTACCGGGGATGAGAATCATAAGCCTTATATTGCGCCGCCTGCGCAACGTCGTTCGCAAATTGAAACGGCAAAATCCATCGCAATTCCCGTTTTGGCGACAGGAGCAACAACACTGCTCGGACTTGGTGCGAGCAATATTGTCCACCTTCAAAATCTGTCGATGCTCTATCTCGTTGCCGTTATTCTCTCGGCAATGTCGAGCGGGCGCTTTGCAGCAATCATTGCTGCCAGTCTTTCCTTTGTCTTTTATAATTACTTCTTCATCGAGCCGATCCACAATTTAAGTATCGCCAAACCGCACCAGCTATTCTCACTCATCATTTTCCTTGGCGTGGCACTGATGATTGGCGATCTTGCCGGGCGTCTGCGTGATCAAGTTGCCCGCTCGCGTAATCAAGCCAAGAGTACACAGGCGCTTTATGAATTCTCCCGCAAACTCTCCGGGACTGCGCGGCTTGATGATGTTCTGGTAGCCGTTGCAACCCAGCTTCATGCAACTTTGGAAGTCGGCGCAGTGATCCTGTTGCCGGAGGATGATGAACTTCTCCTTCAGGCCGCATGGCCACCGGATATGGCACTCGACAGCACGGATATGACGGCTGCACGCTGGGCTTTTGATAGGAATGAGCGTGCAGGATATGACACGGCAACGCTGCCACAGATTGCATGGCAATTTCTACCCATCGTCACATCGCATGGCGTTGCAGGCGTTGCGGGTATTTCCATGGCGAACCATACGGGGGCGCTAAACGAAAATGAGGATCGCAAGCTGACAGCCATTTTGGACCAGACTGCAATAGCAATCGATCGTGCTTTGCTGGTGCGGGAAAATGCCAAGACGGCGGCGCTTCAGGAAAGCGACAAACTGCATACGGCATTGTTTTCCTCGCTATCGCATGATCTGAAAACGCCGCTTGCGTCGATCACGGGGGCGGTGACAACCCTGCGTCAGCTTGGAAGCAAGATGAAGCAGGACAGTCGGGACGATCTGCTGCTTTCCATTGAGGAGGAAGCCGGTCGCCTTACCAGATTTGTGTCCAACCTTTTCGATATGACGCGTATCGAGGCCGGAACGCTGAAGATTAAAAGCAGTCCGGTTGATGCGGCAGACGTCATAGTTTCGGCTATTGAGCGGATGAAGAGGCTTAAACCCGGAATTTCGATCGATACCAGCATTGCACCCGATCTTGCCGTTGTCAGCGGCGATTCCAATCTTCTGGGTCAGGTCCTGTTCAACCTCCTGGACAATGCTGCAAAATATGGCGGGGACAGCCCGATTGCAGTTTATGCCAAAAATGATGCAGGTCGCGTTGTCATCAGCGTGACTGACCAAGGAAAAGGCATCCCTGAAAAAGACCTCGATCGTATTTTTGAAAAATTCTATCGGCGTGTCAAAAGCGATGGCAGGGCGGCAGGGACCGGCCTCGGGCTTTCCATTGCCCGTGGATTTGTCGAGACAATGGGCGGAACGATCAAGGCGGAAAGTCCTGCCATCCGCAAGCGCGGCACACGGTTTGTCATCAGCCTTCCAACATTTGAAAAAGCGGCAAATGACGCGGTGAATTCATGAATGAGAATCGGATACTGGTTGTTGATGATGAACCGCAAATCCAGCGCTTTCTCCATCCCGCTCTGACCGCATCCGGTTATGATGTGATGACAGCGGCAACGGCGGCTGATGCAGAGCGGCTGATCGCTACCAGCGCCCCCGATCTTGTGATCCTCGACCTTGGCCTGCCTGATAAGGATGGCAAGGAAGTTATTCGGACTGTTAGAGCCTTTTCCGAAGTGCCGATCATTGTTTTGTCTGCGCGGGATCGGGAGGCGGAAAAGATTGCAGCGCTTGATCTGGGAGCCAATGATTACGTCGAAAAGCCTTTTGGCATTGGCGAACTTTTAGCCCGCGTCCGCACAGCATTGCGGCAAAAGGCAGCGGGTGCCAGCGTCCCGTCAATATTTGAAAGCAATGGCCTCGTTGTCGATATGGTCAAGCGGGTGGTTACGCTGAATGGCGAGGAAGTGCACCTGACCCGCAAGGAATATCAACTGCTGGTGCACCTCGTCCTGCATCCGGGTTTGGTTGTGACGCACCGTCAGCTTCTGGCATCTGTTTGGGGCGCGGCGCATCTGGAAGATTTGCACTATTTGCGGGTGTTTGTGGGACAACTTCGGGCAAAAATCGAACAAGACCCCAATCAGCCGCATTTCATTCGCACAGAACCCGGTGTGGGCTACAGGTTTATTGCAAGCTAGAGCAAGTTTTGCTTATATAGAGCCATTCTGTTGCTCGGATGACGAGACAATCCACACGGAAGGCAGTGAGGTCGATGTGATTCCATCGGACGAAGCTGAAGCCTCGACAGTGTCTGCAAATTCACCCGGCAGAACGATTCGATTCAAGCGAGCAAGGCTCTAATTCGCAGTGGACTTCTCTTATATTCGGCAATGTTTTTCGCCGTTTCTTCAACCACCAAACACCAAACAGATCGACGATACCTCGGAGTCCTCTATCCAGAATTCCGTAATTGGATTGGCCGTTGAGGCGGGGGCGGTCTATCACTTCGATATGTACTACACCAAGGCCTTCGCGCATTACCAGCGCTGGAAGGTATCGATGCCAGCCGTCGAAGAACGGCAGTTCACGAAAAAGCTTTGTATAGACTGCCTTGAGGCCGCAACCACTATCATATGTCTTGTCGTTTAGAATGGCTTCTCTAAGCCCGTTTGCGAATTTGGAAGACAGTTGTTTCAATCTGCTGTCGGTTCTTTTCGAACGCTGCCCCGCAGCGATCCCAACACTCGGCCCGGCCGTGACCAATGCGTCTGCAAGGCGAGGAATGTAAACAGGATCGTTTTGCCCGTCGCCATCCATCGTAATGACAATCTCGCCTTTTGCGGCAAGGACACCGGTACGAACCGCCGCGCTCTGCCCTGCCGATGTGTCGTGACGAATATGACGCAAAGGCCTTCCTGTTTTGATTCGCTCCTGAAGTACGGCGGCAGTCGAATCTGTTGAACCATCGTCGACCACGATCACTTCGTAGACACGGCCATTCATTGCGCTATCGACCTCGTCAAGCAAGGCGGGAAGATTTTTGCTCTCATTTTTTGAAGGGATAACTATCGTGACAGCGTGAGTAGTCAAATTGGTTGGTCTCTCACATTCGTTTGGACATTACACAGGGACGCATGATGATTTGCACGCGAACCTACGCAAACTCGAACTGTGAAACTACCAACCGACTACAACCTGAACGGATCATGGCGCTATGAAGTAGCTCACATCCTCTGTGAGGTCAGGATAGTACTTATATTTTAAACTAATGTGACGAACATTATGAGCCGAGTTCGCACCTATTGAAGTAAGGAATTGCACCAAATTTGGACTTGGATCTTTTCCAAACCATACGACCAGGGCAGGTCGGTTCAGGCGCAATTTTGCGTTGGGCATTTCCAGGTGAACTGGACTGATGGATGGGTCGAAGAGGCGCAGATTGCCGGGGAGTTGAGGGCCGATGGAAACAACGGACCTATAGTCGGCTTCGGCTCGCGTTATGTTAAATAGCTGCGCATAATCCAGTTGGCCTATTGAGGGCGCATTTCCTTCTCTTGCGTATAATCGGTTGACAGCAAGCAACGGGATTACAATCAGGGCGCAAAACACCCCCGCAAGTGCAAAATTGCGCAAGTACCGTTCATCAGCGACACGCTGCCCGATGATTATTGAGAGGCCAAGTGGAGCGAGAAAAAGGACGGGTTGGAGCCATCGATCCTTGACTTCAGCGGCCCCACTAAAAATGACTCCCAACAGGACGAGTAAGACAGCAGTCACCAAGGTCCTGATGACCAAAAGCTCGCCGTTACCGAGCACGTTCTTTGCCGAATTTTTTTCAGGTTTTGCTATGGCAAATATCGCTCCAAAACAAACTATTGCGACGCCGGAAAACAGAATGCTATTTGATAATAGTCGCCATATTCCATGCATTCGACTGCTGAAAAATTGACCACCTTCATTGACTTGGAACTTATGGGTTCTGGCAAGCAAGTTTTCGGTATGTGTTAGCGCCCAAAAGGAAGTAGGGGCGCTACACAACACAAAGGTGACGACCGTGGTAATACTTTTTCTTGACAGCACGACGGAACGGTATTCCGGTATGGTCAATGCAGCTGCCGCAAGCGCAGTCATGAAGAAGATCGCGTTGAATTTACCAAGCAATCCTGCTGCGATTGCAATGCCAAATATTGCTGCAGCAGGCCAAGATCGAGACTTCATGTACCAGGCAAAGGTCAAAAAGGCCCAAGCGCAACCTGCTGTACCGGCTACAGAATGTGTGAGTGTTCTTTGAGACTCCCATGCAATCTGAGGAAGAAGGAAAACACCCAGCATACCTGCCGCCGCAACCGCTCTTGATATGTTAAGCAAACGCGCGCCAAAGTATATGCTGGCAAACATGCTTGCCAGCATCGAAAATTTGACCAAATAGATTGTAAACAGGCTGATTCCGAAAAGACTGCCTGCGAGACTGTTGATCCACGTGTACAGTGGCGGCTGAGAACCGCCATAACCCCATTGCAACGCCCCCATATAGGCCAGTTGTTCCGCATCATCCACGCCTGCGCCGTTCGATATTCCAGTGAGGTAGAAAACCTGGAATGTAAAATACAATGATATAAAAAGCATTCCCGGGCTGCGAGAGGCTAAATTCCAAATGGAGAGCGAGATAGACTGCGTTGGTACCGGATTAAATGACATGGCAATATCGAAGCTGAGGCAATGCCGTTCTTTATCATACATTGCATTGTAGTAAAGCATAGGCTCTGCTTGGATATATGCGGTTGCGGTCTCACCGCTTACATATGTTGCGCCCATGAATTTCCATTCGGATAGCAAACGGGTGTGACAAGCGTATGTTAAGGGTAGGGACCTAAGAATTGGGAAGATGGACGAATATTTATACTCTATTATCTAAAGGCGGCGGTGCGCCGCTCAACGGCGAAATTTCATAGCCTTGGATTTTACTGGTCGGAGTGAGAGGATTCGAACCTCCGACCCCGTCGTCCCGAACGACGTGCGCTACCAGGCTGCGCTACACTCCGCGACCAGTGAAGGCGGTATATAACGCCGAGATCGGCAAGCTGCAAGACGGTTCCGAAGCACTTTTTTAATGATAGAAGCGTGAATCCGTTAAGCTGTGAATAGTTACGACTTTAGTTCTGTGATGATTAGGATAAGTCTTGTATTCATTGCATAAGAACTTCTGAAATGCTGAAGTAACGGGGCGTAAATGACAACGGAAAAAGCAACAATCATCAGCTTCGTCATGAGTGGCGGTGTTGGTTCAAGGCTGTGGCCATTGTCGCGGGAGGACTTTCCCAAGCAATTCCATAATCTGTCGGGGCAAGGCTCCATGTTGTTGCGTACCATCAAGCGTATGGCAGCGCGCAGCAATGTTGCCGTTCCCGTTTATCTTTTGGCATCGGAGCGCCATTCGGATCGCATCAATCAGGATCTGGCAGGGATTGATCTGGCAGGCGGGCGCCCCATTCTGGAGCCTATGGGGCGTAACACGGCCTCAGCTGTTGTGCTGGCGACCGAGGTGACCCTGCGCGAACATGGCGATGATCTGGTGCTTGTTGTTCCATCCGATCATGAAATTACCACGGACCGCGATTTCTGGAACACTGTTGAGGCGGGTGTTGAGGCAGCCAAGGCAGGACGCATTGTCGTGTTCGGCATCAAGCCGGATCGCCCAGAAACCGGCTTTGGCTATATCGAAGTCGCTCCCGAGGCGGAAGAGACGCCCAATGTCATACGCTTTGTTGAAAAACCGAACGAAGAGACGGCAACGAAATATCTTGCCTCGGGAAATTTCCTTTGGAACGCCGGTATTTTTCTTTTCCGCGCCAGCGTGATGCGCGATGCTTTCCGGCAACATGCAGCAGAGATTTGGGACAAGGCTGTTGCGGCGTTGAATGAGGCGAACACCAATATATCAGGCACCTACCTGCCGCACGATCTTTATGCTGCCGTGCCATCCATATCCGTCGATTACGCGATCATGGAGCACGCAAAGGATATTGCACTGGTGCCGGCAAAGTTTCGCTGGAATGATCTTGGCTCCTGGCAATCCCTGCTGGAAGTTGGTTCTGTCGATGGCAATGGCAATGTGCTCGTCGGCGATGTCGTGGCTATTGATTGTGAGCACAGCTATTTGCGTAGCGAAGGACGTTTGCTTTCAGCCGTCGGTTTGCGCGATACCGCTGTGGTGGCAACGGCCGATGCAACCTTCGTCGCTCCGGTCAATGAGAGTCAAAATGTCAGGAAAATCGTCGAACAGCTTGAAAAGACTGGCAGACTGGAGACAAAGTTTACACCATCACAAGATCGGTTGCCACAGGTTGGAGCCTATGGCAATCGGGTGCGACATTGGCTTTTTGACGAAACATTGCCGCTTTGGTCGACGGTAGGCGTTGACACGCGCCATGGCGGTTTTCATGAAGCCATGTCGTTTGACGCTATTCCTATCAATAAAACGAAACGTATGCGGACAATGGCGCGGCAAATCTACGCTTTTGCCGTTGCCAAGGAGATGGGTTGGGACGGTCCGGCACAGGATCTCATCGAGCATGGCTTGAACTTCATCACCAAAGGACGAACGGATCGCGGCGGCTGGGTGAAAACCTTCAATCCGGATGGCAGTATTCTTGACGCCTCGGAAGATACCTATGATCAGTCCTTTGTCCTGCTCGCTCTCGCCCATGCGCATAAGGCAGGTCATCCGCAGGCATTGCGGCTTGCGACGGAAACCTTTGCATTCATCGATGAATATCTGGCGGATTCGCGCATGACCGGTTTTCTGGAAATGCCGGATGACAAGGGTTTGCGACGGTCCAACCCACATATGCATCTCCTGGAAGCCTTTCTCGCATGGTATAATGCGACGGGAAACCGCGACTATCTGCAAAGGGCGGCCCGCATTGTCGATCTCTTCCGTCATCATATGTTCGACGCGGAAACCTGGACGCTTGGCGAGTATTTTAGCAATGACTGGGATCGCGCGCCGGGTGAACAGGGTGAATGGACGGAGCCGGGCCATCACTTTGAATGGGCGCATTTGCTCTCGGCCTTTGCCGCATCATCGGGCCAGAAGGATGCAATCCGTTATGCCCGTAAACTCTATGCCTCAGCCATTGCCAATGGTTTGAACCGCTCGACAGAACTTGCCTATGGTGCAGTCTCACGGCATGGCCTGCCGCTTGATACCAACTCGCGCAGCTGGCCGCAGACTGAAGCCGTCAAGGCGGCTATCGCTCTCGATGGCAATGGTGGGCCTGATCTGAAACCTGAAGTGGAAGCGCGTGTGGGACGGCTGTTCCGCTGGCATATTGAGCCAGCGCCAAAGGGGCTATGGATCGATCTTATTGACCAGAAGGGGCGGGCCAAAGCCGAAGAGGTTCCGGCTTCGATTTTCTATCATCTCGTCAGCGCCCTGACGCAATATGTCGATTATGTTGGGAAGCGCCCTCAGTAAGTTAAACGCTCACTTCGCCGTCATCCTCGGGTCAAGCCCGAGGATGACGGCGAAGTTGGTAGTTCTCGCAACGATCCTCAGTAAGGGCTTTCCACATTTCCGGTCTCGACATAGACCGACTTGATCTGACTGTAGTGATAGAGCGCAGCCAGGCCATTTTCGCGGCCAATGCCAGATTGCTTGAAGCCGCCAAAGGGCATTTCCACAGGTGCAAGATTATAGGTATTGATCCAGCATGTTCCAGCTTTGATCTGGCTTATCACGCGATGGGCGCGGGCGAGGTCCTTGGTGAAAACGCCTGCCGACAGACCGAATTCTGAGTCATTGGCGCGAGCTACAACTTCTTCCTCGTCAGTGAAATCCAGAACAGCCATGACGGGCCCGAATATTTCCTCTCGGGCGATGACCATATCGTCAGTCACATTGGTAAAAATGGTTGGCTCGACAAAGCAGCCGCCTTCAAAGCCTTGCATCTGTGGCACGCCGCCACCAAAATGCAAAGTTGCACCTTCGGCTTTGCCCTTTTCAATATAAGATACGACCTTGTCGCGCTGTGCAGCATTAACAAGCGGGCCGAGATGAATTTCCGGATCAAGCGGATCGCCAAGGCGGATGGCTTTTGTGCGCGTTGTGAGGCGATCAAGAAACTGATCCTTGATACCGCTTTGCACGAAAACGCGCGTGCCATTAGAGCATACCTGCCCGGTTGAGTAGAAATTGCCAAGGAGAGCGCCGCCGACAGCGTTTTCGACATCTGCATCGTTAAAGATGATCAAGGGGGACTTGCCGCCAAGTTCCATCGTGGCGTGCTTCATATGGGAACCAGCCTGTGCAAGCACGCGCTTTCCTGTCGGCACGGAGCCCGTCAGGGATACTTTGGCAACAAGAGGATGATCCACGAGTTGCGAGCCGACATCGCCAAAACCCTGAATGACGTTGAACAAGCCATCGGGCAGGCCAGCTTCCTTGTAAACCTCGGCAAGCACCAAAGCCGAAAGCGGCGTGTTTTCCGATGGCTTGAAAATCATGGCATTTCCTGCTGCCAAAGCGGGAGCAGATTTCCAACCCGCGCCCTGAATAGGGTAATTCCACGCGCCGATGCCGACGCATACGCCAAGCGCTTCACGGCGCGTATAGGCATAGGAGCCACCAAGCTCGATCATCTCGCCGTTAAAACCGGCAATGATGCCGCCATAAAATTCGAGCGCGTCTGCGGCAGAAGCAGGATCAGCGACAAGTGTTTCCTGAATGGCCTTGCCAGTGTCCAAGGTTTCAAGCTGCGCGATTTCCGCATTGCGCTCCCGGAGGATATCGGCGGCGCGGCGAAGGATACGGCCACGCTCAACAGGTTTGAGGGCGGCCCAAGCGGGCTGGGCAGCGGCAGCGGCCTGAACGGCCTGTTCGATAAGGGCGGGTGTCGCGCCAAAAAGCTTGGCAATGATCTCGCCGGTTGCCGGATAGATCACGTCGAGCGGTTTGCCTGCCTTGTCTTCGACGAAGCGGCCATTGATGAAATGCGATGCCTTTGGCTGCGCGCGCATGATGTTCTCCTTGAATTAAAAAGGTGCATAATAAGATTGCGGGATCATCGATCGCTCACTTGCCAGCGTGGGTTGATCCAAGGCTCCTGATTGGAGCGGGGCAGTGGATCGCGGCCAAGAATATGATCTGAGGCTTTTTCGCCAGTCATGATTGATGGGCCGTTGAGATTGCCATTGGTGACGCGTGGGAAAATGGATGAATCCGCAACGCGCAATCCTTCCACACCAATAACGCGGCAGTGGGGATCGACAACCGCCATAGGATCGTTTGTAGCGCCCATCTTGCATGTGCCACATGGGTGGAAAGCACTTTCAGCATGTTCGCGCAGGAAATCGTCAATTTCGTCATCCGACTGGACATGAGAGCCCGGGGAAATTTCGCGGCCTCGATAGGGTGTCAAAGCATCCTGGCCGAAAATCTCGCGCGTCAGCCGGACCGCATGGCGGAAATCCGTCCAGTCATCGGGATGCGACATATAGTTGAACAATATCTTCGGCTTCTCGAACGGATCGGCAGAGCGAAGTGTGACGCTGCCACGCGATTTGGAACGCATGGGGCCGACATGGGCTTGAAAGCCATGACCCTTGGCTGCCGCCTTACCATCATAGCGGATCGCTGCGGGAAGGAAGTGATATTGGATATCCGGATAGTCGACGCCGGGCTTGGACCGCACGAAAGCTGCGGATTCAAAATGATTGGTCGCGCCGTCGCCCGTCTTGAAGAACAGCCACTGCGCCCCGATTAATCCCTTTGAAAACAGCCCAAGCTTGGAGTTCAAAGTTATCGGTTTCAGACTTTCCTGCTGGATATAGACTTCCATATGATCTTGCAGGTTCTGGCCGACGCCCGGTCGGTCTGCAATGACATTTATACCATGTTCTTTCAGATGGGCGGCTGGTCCGATCCCCGACAACATGAGTAGCTTTGGCGAGTTGATGGATGAGGCCGCAATGATAACTTCGCGTCGTGCCCGAATAATTTCAACCTTGCCGCGCCGCGTGATTTCAACGCCAATGGCGCGTTGATTCTCGATGATCATTTTTCGGGCAAAGCCGTTGATGAGATTCACATTTTTACGTTTCAGGGCAGGACGCAGATAGGCATTGGCAGCTGACCAGCGGCGACCCTTATGAATGGTCTGTTCCATCGGGCCGAAGCCTTCCTGTTTGGAACCATTATAGTCCTCAGTAACCTCGAAGCCTGCTTCTTGCCCTGCTTTGACGAAGGCATGAAATAAGGGATTGTCGCGGCGTCCGCGCTGGACATGCAGCGGGCCATTCGTGCCGCGCCACCCGGCTTCACCGCCATGGGAGTGCTCCATGCGCTTGAAGTAGGGCAGCACATCCGCATAGGCCCAACCGGCAGCGCCGCTTTCTGCCCAATGATCAAAATCACGCGCATGCCCCCGCACATAGACCATGCCATTGATTGAGGACGATCCGCCAATGACTTTGCCCCGTGGTGTGACGAGGGTGCGGCCACCCAGATGCGGTTCCGGTTCCGAGGTGAAACCCCAATCATAGGTGCTCATATTCATCGGGAAAGAAAGTGCTGCGGGCATCTGGATGAAGGGCCCGATATCCGTGCCACCAAATTCGATGACCAGAACGGAGTATTTTCCGTCTTCCGACAGGCGGTAAGCCATGGCGGAACCTGCCGAACCCGAACCGACGATAATGAAATCTGCTTCCACAATACTCTCACTCGCCGCGCGGATAGCGGGCGTTCTCTTCCAGAACGTTCAAATCCATATGATTGCGCATATAGCGCTCGGAGGCTTTTTGCAGCGGCTGATAATCCCACGGATAATAAGAACCATTGCGCAGCGCCTCATAGACAACCCAGCGCCGCGCCTGACTTTCGCGCACAGCAGCGTCAAAGGCTGCAAGATTCCAGCGCTCCCGCACGTCAGTCATGAATTTTGCCACTGTGGCAGCGAAGGCCGGGTCATCGGCAAGGTTTGTCAATTCATGCGGATCGGATTCAAGATCAAAGAGTTGCGGGGGATCGATCTCGCAATACACGAACTTATATTTGCCGGTGCGAATACATACGAGCGGCGCGTTTGAGCCCTCTGCGGCATATTCCATCAGCACAGGTCCGCTGCGATCCTTGCCATTGAGCAGGGGTGTCAGATCCTCGCCATCGGTCCAGGGGAGAATTTCAGCAATATCAATGCCGGCAAGGGCACCCAAAGTCGGATTGAGATCGAGGGTCGATACAGGCTGCTTGATTAATTGAGGCTTGATGCCCTTGCCCGCGATCATCAGCGGCACACGCGCTGAGCCTTCGAAGAAGTTCATCTTGAACCACAAGCCGCGGTCGCCCAGCATATCACCATGATCGGATGTGAAGACGATGATTGTATCGTCAAGCATGCGTGTTGTTTCAAGAGTTTCAAGCAGTTCGCCAACCTTGTCATCGATATAGGTAATATTGGCCAGATAGCCTTGGCGTGCACGACGAACTTGCTCCGGCGTAATATCAAACGCCTTATGATCGCAGGCATGCAGCAGGCGTTGCGAATGCTGATCCTGATCGCCAAATGGAATTGCAGCGACCTGCGGATCAAGCGCAGGCGAATTCTCGTAAAGGTCCCAATATTTGCGCCGCGCGACATAGGGGTCGTGCGGATGAGTGAAGGAAACAGTCAGGCACCAGGGACGCCGCGCTGCATCCTCCGAATCTCGTGATAATTGGTAAAGCTTCTGGCGCGCGTGAAACGCAACCTCGTCATCATATTCCATCTGGTTGGTTATCTCGGCAATGCCGGCACCTGTGACGGAGCCAAGATTATGGTACCACCAATCAATGCGTTCTCCGGGCTTGCGGTAGTCCGGCGTCCAGCCGAAATCGGCTGGATAAATATCGGTGGTGAGCCGTTCTTCAAGTCCATGCAGCTGATCCGGCCCGACGAAATGCATCTTGCCGGACAGACCTGTGTAATAACCGGCGCGACGCAGATGATGCGCATAGGTCGGAATATCAGAGGCAAATTCAGCCGCATTGTCATAAACGCGGGTGCGCGACGGCAATTGGCCGGACATGAGCGAGGCGCGAGCCGGAGCGCAAAGGGGGGAAGCCGTATAGCAATTGGCAAAACGCGTGGACCTTGCAGCCAGTGCCTTTAAATGCGGCGCATGGATGAAATCAGCAGGGCCATCGGGAAACAATGTTCCATTCAACTGATCGACCATGATAATGAGAATATTGGGCTTCATAGGGCGTCTCTTGATCGTTCAGAAGGTTTGGCAGCGGCAAGTTTGGTGGTGACGTAATCTTCTACGAGCGCGATGGCATTGGCTGCCTCAGGCGCGCCATTGCGTAGCGCGTGGCGGATATAAAGCCCATCAATCATGGCTCCTGTACCCTCGGCGATTTGAAGCGCAGTCTCGCGGTCTGTCAGTTGCTGCAAGGCATAGGCGAGGTTTGAATGCATGCGCCGTGCATAGACCCGCAAGAGACGGCGAGTCTCTTCCGATTGCTGTGCGTGAACATAGAATGTCAGCCAGGCCGCAATCGTCTGCGGCGCAAACTGCGCGGCAGAGAAGTTGACGGCGATGACGGCGGCGATGCGTGCTGCGGGTGTGCGTGCGCCATGCAGCGCGCCAAGCAAATCAAGGCCAAGTTCGTTCAACAAATGCCGCATGGTGGCAAGGATCAGCTGTTCCTTACCGCCGAAATAGTGATGCGCCAAGGCAGCTGAAACGCCAGCTTCCTGCGCGATCTGCGCAACGGTTACATCCAAAGACCCTCGTTCACCGATTGTGCGGATAGCCGCATCTATCAATGCCCGTTTACGCAGCGGCTCCATTCCGACTTTTGGCATGAAAATGTCCTTCCTTGACGGGAAGATTATTCTTGATTGACTGATCAATCAATAAAAAAATTATGCAGATATTACGTGTTTATACGACATTTACCTTGAAGGACTGGAGGTCCATGTTTAGCTGAAGTACATGACATTTTGTGGAGGAATGAAATGACAGCCTGCATCGTTGGATGGTCGCACTTGCCTTTTGGCAAGCTTGAAGGCGAAACAGTCGAAACGCTGATCGTCAAAGCCGCGCTGGGCGCGCTGGATCATGCGGGCATCGGTCCGGCAGATGTCGATGAAATCGTGCTGGGCCATTTCAATGCGGGTTTCTCGCCGCAGGATTTCACCGCCAGCCTCGTTCTGCAAGCCAGCGATGCATTTCGTTTCAAACCGGCCACGCGCGTCGAAAATGCCTGCGCGACCGGGTCGGCAGCGGTTCATCAGGGCATCAAGGCAATCCGCGCTGGCGCTGCCAAAGTCGTGTTGGTTGTTGGCGTGGAGAAAATGACTTCAACGCCGGGGCCGGAAATCGGCAAGAACCTTTTGAAAGCATCCTATCTACCGGAGGAAGGTGAGGTTCCCGCAGGTTTTGCCGGTGTGTTCGGCCAGATTGCAGCGGCATATTTCCAAAAATATGGCGATCAATCCGACGCCCTTGCCACTATCGCTGCCAAAAACCACAAGAATGGCGTCAATAATCCTTATGCGCAGATGCGTAAGGATTTGGGCTATGATTTTTGCCGTCATGAGAGTGACAAGAACCCGTTTGTCGCCGGTCCATTGAAACGCACGGATTGCTCACTTGTATCAGATGGCGCTGCTGCCCTGGTGCTTACCGATACACAGACAGCGCTAAAAATGCGCTGCGCTGTCGCATTTCGCGCTGCTGCGCATGTGCAGGATTTCCTGCCCATTTCCAAGCGCGACATTTTGCTGTTTGAAGGGTGTGCCGAGGGCTGGAAACGTGCGCTCAATCAGGCCGCCGTCACGATTGACGATCTGTCTTTTGTGGAAACCCATGACTGCTTCACCATTGCCGAATTGATAGAATATGAGGCCATGGGGCTGGCAAAGCCGGGGCAGGGCGCCAAGGTCGCACTCGAAGGCCAGACCGCCATGGGCGGTCGCCTTCCGGTCAATCCATCAGGCGGCCTGAAGGCAAAGGGCCATCCAATCGGCGCGAGTGGTGTTTCAATGCACGTGCTTTCATCCATGCAACTGACCGGTGAAGCAGGCGGCATACAGGTGCCGGGCGCAGAGCTTGCCGGCATATTCAATATGGGCGGCGCTGCCGTGGCGAACTATGTTTCGGTGCTTGAGCGGATCAAGTGAATTACTGGTTGGTGCAAACCCAGCCTTTGAATGTAAAACCGGCATAGAAAAGCTCGATATTTGAGAACCCTGCTTCGCGAAGCAGGGCCTCGTCCTGCTCTGGAGAAAGAACAGGCAAGCGCTCTTTCATGGTTTTCATGCTGTTTTCAGATTGAAATGCAGACACCCCGGACAAGGTGGCAAAGGCCGCATAGCGCCAGTTTTCCGCGCGCGTTTAGGTCATCGACCACACTGTTGCCGCCATGGCTGGCGCTAGAAACATCACAAAGATAAACAGCGCAAGACGGCGGAAGAGCTTGAGCAAGCAGTTTCTCCATTGGAAAGATATACGGAGCACTCTATAACGGCATTAATTCGGGCCTATTTCAGCCCTATTGATGGGAAAATTCAGGTATTATGAGCAATCCGGTTCTGGTGGAAGTTTTTCGGGGTGAAACGGCGGAGAGTCGCCATCGCGGCGCAGTTGTTGTCACCGATGGGGACGGCAAGGTTGTCTTCTCTCTCGGCGATATAGAACGCCCAACATTTCCGCGCTCGGCAATCAAAGCCATACAAGCCTTGCCGCTGGTGGAAAGCGGTGCAGCAGAGGCCTATGGCTTTGGAGATGAGGAACTCGCCATGGCTTGTGCCTCTCACTCCGGCGAACCATTGCATGTCGCCAAAGCCGGGGAAATGCTTTCACGCGCCGGGCTTGATGCGACGGCACTTGAATGCGGCTCTCACTGGCCCTTTGAGCAATCAGTCTTGATTGAGCTTGCCAAAAGCGGTCAGGTGCCAACGCCGCTGCATAATAACTGCTCCGGCAAACATGCTGGCTTTTTATGCACCTGCAAGCACCTTGGTATCGAAACACAGGGTTATTCCGCTTTGGGTTCGCCTGAACAGGACATGGTACGCGATGCCATGGAAAGCGTGACCGGCGCAGCACATACGCTGGATCATTGCGGAACGGATGGTTGTTCCATTCCGACCTATGCAATTCCGTTGCGCAGTCTGGCGCATGGCTTTGCCCGCATGGCGACCGGAACCGGGCTTGAGCCGCAGCGCGCGCAGGCTGCCAAGCGACTGCTCGACGCCGCCATGGCCGCACCGTTTTACGTTGCAGGAACCGGACGGGCCTGCACAAAGCTGATGGAAATGGCGCCGGGGCGCATATTCGTCAAGACCGGTGCGGAAGGCGTGTTTGTGGGTGCGTTGCCCGAACGGGGCCTCGGTATTGCGGTCAAATGCGATGATGGGACGACACGGGCTTCAGAGGCAATGATAGCAACCGTTCTTGCGCGCATCTATCGCAATGAAGATGAGCTGGAATCGAAGCTTGATCGCTTCGCGGATCGTGAAATGCGTAACTGGAACGGCGTAACATTTGGTGTGGTCAGCCCGACAGAAGCACTCACTGACGCAATGATCAACTGATACTGTTTTTTGCTGTTGGTTCCGCTTGAGCGTCGATGGCGCTGTAAGTTTATCTCATTGCACTTGCCGTATCTTGCCGCGATACTTACCTTAGTTGCATGAGTAGAGCTTTTACAAAAGAAGATGACAGCAATTCATCTATTGATTTGGGCGAGCGCCCGATCAGCCCGCACCGCAATCTTGTGACAGATCAAGGTCTTGCCATAATTGATGCGGAGCTTGCTGCGGCCCATCATGAATTGGCAAAGGGAAACGCTGAGGGGGATCGTAGCATGATTGCCCGCGCGTCCCGCGATTTACGTTATTGGTCCGCACGGCGGGAAACGGCAGAGCTCTCCCATCCCGATCCGATCAGTGATGTCGTGCGTTTTGGCATGACAGTGACGATTGCCGACGAGAATGACAAAAAGCAGGTCTGGAAGATTGTCGGTGAAGATGAAGCCGATGCGAGCCATGGTAAAATCTCGCATATATCTCCTATTGCCAATCTGATGTTTGGCAAATCAGTCGGTGATAGTTTTGTTCTCAATGGCAATGAATGGGAGATTATTGGGATGAAGTCCCGACTTGGATAAGTATCGAGCTTCTTGCTCAGATCGGTTTTATGTAATCCCGAAAGAACGCCGTTGCTCCAGATTCATCGATTTCTCCAGCTGCTACATCAATCACAAACGCGTATAGAACACTGAATTCTACGAACAACTCAAAGCCGTTTATAATGAGAAATGTAAGAGATGCGGCAAGCGCTGCACGCTTGTTTCCGTCAACAAATGCATGGTTGCGCGCCAATCCAAACATATAAGCCGCTGCAAGCTCAGCAACATCTGGCTCCCCGTAAGGGGCCTTATGCTCCGCTCTTGCCAAAGCAGACTCAAGAGCATTCAGATCTCTTAATCCATGGGCTCCACCATGCCGAGTTAATTGCTCTGCATGCATTGCTTCGACCGCGAGGCAAGACAGAAATTTCCACTTCATTCGGCGAGTTTCTGGAATACAACTTTGTATTTGTCCATCATTCGGCGGGCAGCTTCCATCTGATCTTCAAATTCAGTATCAGTGGGCTTGAGGGTAATACCTTCAGATGTAAAAAACACTTCAAGCTTATCGCCAGCTTTAAGATTATGCCGTTCAAGCATCTCCTTCGGGAGTATGACACCTTCCGAATTGCCGATTTTTCGCACAGTTACATTCATGGCTTTACTCCAATGTTATAACGGAAGGAATAACATAAAGCGTGTAGCTTATGCAATATTAACTCACCTTAATCCGCGCCATACTAAAGCCAGCCCTTCTTCTTGAAAATGAGCAGCGGGATGACGGCCGAGGCGATCATAACGCCGAGCGCCATGGGATAACCCCAGACTTTGTCCAATTCGGGCATGAAGTGAAAGTTCATCCCATAGATTGAGGCCACAAGCGTGGGCGGCATGAAGGCCACTGCCGCAACCGAGAAAATCTTGATGATGGCGTTTTGCTCAATTGAAATAAGGCCAACCACCGTATCGAGCAGAAATGTAATCTTGTTGGATAGAAAATCGACATAGGTGCTGAGTGATTGCGTATCGCGTTCAAGCGATTTGATCCATGCTCGCGTTTCTTTCCTATAGGTGTTCTGGTCAGTGATTGCCGTCATGTAGACCAGCAAACGGCTGACGCCAGCTATGCTTTCACGAATTTTCGACAGGAACGCACCTTGGCCGCCAATTCGCGTCAGGCTGTCACGAAAATTCTTCGTGGTCATTGGCCGGTCTTTTTCCGAGCGGCGAAAAATCGCAAATGAATTATGATCAATATCGCCGGCAACACCTTCAAGAATATCGGCAATTCGGTCGGTTACGGCTTCGATAATTCCAAGCAGGATCGTAACACCACTGCATTTGGTATTGATCAGCCCATTACCGGCTTTGGTGACGCGGCTGATATAGAGCGCAAAGGCCTTGGGCTCGCTGTAACGGACCGTGACCAGGACATGACCGGTGAGAATGAAGGTAATCGGCGCGATGCCATGATGCCTGTTTTCGGTTGCATGAAGGATTGAGGCGGTCAGATATTGCGAGCCGTTTTCCGAGTAGAATCGGCTCGATTCCTCAATTTCGGTCATGTCCTCCCTGGTCGGAATGGAAGCCTTGGTCCAACTTTCTGTTTGCATATCCTCTTCATGCGTTGGATGTAAAAGATCAATCCAAACAGCATTTTCCGGCGCAGGATCGCCAGCTTGTGCAATGTGCGAGACGAGACGATCACCATCAAGCGTATAAATCGTAATCATTTCAAAGTGAATCCAAAAGCTTATCGATCAGTTTCTCAGCTGCTTCACCGATGACAGTTCCCGGAGGAAAGATCGCAGCAGCACCAGCTTGCAGAACAGCCTCATAGTCCTGTGGCGGTATAACGCCGCCGACAATAATCAATATGTCTTCACGATTGCGCCGTTTTAATGCGTCCTTGAGTTCGGGCACAAGTGTAAGGTGGCCTGCCGCAAGCGATGATACGCCTACAATATGAACATTGCTTTCCGATGAAAGTTCGGCAACTTCTTCAGGTGTCTGGAACATGGCCCCAACGATCACCTCAAACCCAAGATCGCCGAACGCCGTCGCTATGACCTTTTGGCCCCGGTCGTGGCCATCCTGCCCCATTTTGGCGACAAGAATGCGGGGTTTTTCGCCTGTTCGCTTTTCAAAGGCTGCACATTTTGCATGAACGCGATCAATCACGTCGCTCTTGCCAACTTCCTTGCGATATACGCCGGAAATTGTGTGGATCGTTGCGACATGCCGACCATAGGCTTTTTCCAGCGCGAGCGAGATTTCGCCAACTGTTGCCCTTGCGCGGGCGGCCTTGACGGCGAAATCAAGCAGATTGCCCTTGCCGGATTTGGCAGCCGATGTCAGTTCGGTGAGCGCCGCATCGACGGCGGCAACGTCACGCGTGCCTTTGAGTTGCTGAAGCTTGGAAAGCTGGCGCGCGCGAACCTCAGCATTGTCGACCTTGAGCACATCAACCAGCGTGTCTTCTGTCGGACGATAGGAATTGACACCGATCACCGGCTGCTGGCCGCTATCGATGCGCGCCTGTGTGCGTGCGGCGGCGGCCTCAATGCGCATTTTGGGAATGCCTTGCTCAATAGCCTTTGCCATGCCGCCCAATGTTTCAATTTCTTCAATATGCGAAAGGGCACGCCGCGCCAGATCATAGGTAAGTCGTTCAACATAAGCAGAACCACCCCATGGATCGATGATGCGCGTTGTTCCGGACTCTTTTTGCAAGATGAGCTGCGTATTGCGGGCAATACGCGCCGAATGATCTGTTGGCAGCGCCAAGGCTTCATCGAAAGAATTGGTGTGTAGCGATTGCGTATGTCCCTGTGTTGAGGCCATGGCTTCAATCATGGTACGCATGATATTGTTGTGCGGGTCCTGCGCAGTGAGCGACCAGCCGGACGTCTGGGAATGGGTTCGTAGCGACAGTGAACGCTCATCCCTGGGATTGAAATTCTTCTTCATCAAGACAGCCCAGAGCAGCCGTGCCGCCCGCAACTTGGCCACTTCCATGAAGAAATTCATGCCAATGGCCCAGAAGAATGAAAGCCTTGGCGCAAATGTATCGATGTCCTGACCCGCCGCAACGCCAGCGCGCGCATACTCGATACCATCGGCAATCGTATAGGCAAGCTCGAGATCTGCCGTCGCTCCGGCTTCCTGCATATGATAACCGGAAATCGAGATCGAATTGAATTTCGGCATCTTCTCCGATGTGTAGGAGAAAATATCGGAAATGATCCGCATGGATGGCTGCGGCGGATAGATATAGGTATTGCGTACCATGAACTCTTTCAGAATATCGTTCTGAATAGTTCCGGCAAGCTTGCTTTGCGGTACGCCCTGTTCTTCCGCAGCGACGATATAGAGCGCCAGAATTGGCAGCACTGCACCGTTCATGGTCATTGAAACGGTCATCTCGCCCAAAGGAATGCCGTCAAATAATTGCTGCATATCCAGAATGGAATCGATGGCCACACCTGCCATGCCGACATCGCCCGCAACACGCGGGTGATCGCTGTCATAACCGCGATGCGTTGCAAGGTCGAAGGCCACGGAAAGACCTTTCTGGCCGCCTTTCAAATTGCGGCGATAAAAGGCATTGGACTCTTCTGCCGTCGAAAAACCAGCATATTGCCGAATGGTCCAGGGTTGCTGAACATACATGGTCGGGTAGGGGCCGCGTATGAAGGGCGCAGCGCCGGGAAATGAATCGAGATGCGGCTGGCCCCGCAACGCTGACTCGCCATAGGAGCGGTTTACCTTGATCCCTTCCGGCGTTTTCCAGATTGCATTATCTGGCTTGGCGTCAGAGTTTTTGGGAGCTTGCCAATCGACTTTGGTAAAATCAGGAATTCTCATTGATCAAACCTGCAATGTTTCGTCGATGCGCGGGAAGGTCAGCGGCTCGCAGTGCACCACGCCGTCGGTCGGCAATGGCATGTGTGGAGCGTCAAGCACGCTAACAGGACGCTCGTTAGCGGCCGGAAAGACGGTGGTGCCTATGATCGAACGCTCGCCGGATTTATACAGTTCTGCACGAGCTTGGCGGGCAGCGACAATGCGCGATTGAAACTTGCCATCAATAAGGCTTTGCAGGATACCGCCATCATGTTCAAGGGTTTGAAATTCTTTCCATGCTGCGTCGCACAGCGCTTCGGTCAAAGTTTCAACTGCGCCGGAGCCACAGGCAGGATCGGCGACAAAAGCAAGATTGCTTTCGTCCGCAAGAACGAGCTGGGTGTTGCGGGCAAGGCGGCGCGCAGAGCCATCCGGTAGCCCGTGGGTAATAGTATGCGGAAGAATAGCGATCGTATCTGCACCGCCGATAGCGGCGGCGAAGGACGCTATGGTGGTGCGCAGAATATTGGTCTCAGGATCAAGCTTGGTCATCATGCGCATGGAGGTTTCCGCATGGATCATCGTTGCAGACGGAGTGATATCGCAGGCCTCCTGGAAGCGCGACCAGAGATGGCGCAGCGCGCGTATTTTAGCGATAGAGATAAACTGATCATGATCGACTGACAGCGCAAAACCGATATGCGGCGCGGCATAGTGAATGGGCTGGCGGGCTTCTTCAAACAACCGAAAATGCCCCGCAGCAATGGAGAGCATGGCGCCAAGCTCCTGCGCTTCAGTGGCTCCGGCATTATGATAAACGCGGCCATCGGCTTCCAGCACAATACCGGGTAGATCATCGGAGAAAAATCCGGCAAGTGCTTGCGGCAGTGAAGCTTTCAGTGCTGCGATACTCATGCGTAAACGCCCCGTTCCCGCCAGTGTCGCTGCCGAATCGATACCCAATGAAAAGCTCAATGTCTTCGGATTGACATCGCGTGGTCGCATATAGTCGACGAACCAGTCAGCACAGGCGCGGCTTTTTGGATGAACGTCCATCCGCAGGTGAATCATATCGAGATGGACGCCGCGCAGAACCTGATCAACAGCTTCACGGGTTGCTGGCAGCCCATATCCGAAAGCATTGGGTGCGCCCTCAAAGACCAGTGCAATTCCCGTCGCGCCATTTTCCAGATCTTCCAGCAATTGCTTATTTGCCCGAACGGGATTCGGATCGTCGATGCGCTGGACGATATGCCAGGCTTGGGAGGGGTTTTTGCGCGGAGTCAGCTGTGCCTTGCGAGCGCGCTCATATAATGGGCCGACAGCAATGTCATCATCGGTGCGGGAAACCAGGGTTTCGGTGAAATCTGCGCCCTTCAAGGCTTTCTGCGCAAGTTTAACCCATTTTTCGTGGGTCGTCTGCGCAAATTCAGTTTCCTTGAGCAGTGACGCGTCCATGCTTTCTCCCGGTCGTCTGTTCTTTGTTTGCGACTTTAGGTGGAACCATGCTGCTTCGCAACAAAGCAAAGTGCTGTTAGCGCAACATGCTGAAAATAAAAGGATTTTCTTCGCCGCAGGTTTCGGGTGGCTGGGACTTGTGATCCGTGAAAGCTTTGGCCGTCACGAACAGCAGAAAGGTTCAAATTATGAAAACCCTCAATGGAAAAACGGCTATTGTCACAGGTGCAAGCTCTGGTATCGGCTATGAAACAGCAAAGCTCTTTGCGAGCGAAGGCGCGAATGTTGTTGTGGCGGCAAGACGCCGGAACGAACTTGATAGGCTTGTTGCGGAAATCGAAGCAGCAGGCGGCAAAGCGGTTGCACTGGCAGGTGATGTTGCCGATGAAACCTATGCAAGCTCATTGGTTGAATTGGCAGAAAACGCATTTGGCGGATTGGATATAGGCTTCAATAATGCGGGCACAAATGGCGAGATGGGACCAACGCCCGACATCTCGTTGAAGGGGTGGCAGGACGCGCTGAATGTCAATCTGACAGGGGCATTTCTCGGTGCGAAATACCAAATTCCGGCGATGTTGAAACGTGGGGCTGGTTCTTTGATTTTTACGTCTACATTTGTTGGTTACACCGTGGGATTTCCCGGAACAGCCGCCTATGGCGCAAGCAAGGCAGGCGTCATTGGCCTGATGAAATCGCTGGCTGCCGAACTTGGACCGCAAGGTATTCGCGTGAATGCGATCCTGCCCGGTGGCACAGAAACGGCAATGGCGCAGGCGTGGATAGACACGCCGGAAAAGCGGGCCTTTGTTGAAGGGCTGAACGTTCTAAAGCGGCTTGCCTCGCCAGCGGAGATCGCCCGCTCAGTGCTCTATCTCGCTTCTGATGCGTCCAGTTTTACCACTGGATCGGCAATGCTTGTCGATGGCGGTGTGTCGATCAACCGGACCTGACTTGAAAAGAAAACGCGCGCTGTGAAGCGCGCGTTTTCTATCTGACCAAAAATGGCAAGCTTAAACGAACTGGCTAAGGCCAGGAATCGCGTTTACAACCTCATCAACGGGACCGCTACCGGCCTTTTCACGAGCAAAAGCAATGGTTTCCTTGGAAATGCCGCTGATTTCACCCATGCCGAGGCCAATTCCCATAAGCTTGGAGCCGAGGCCCATGACACCGGGCATAAGACCGGAAAGCAGGCCGCCGGAGCCTTGGGCTGCAGCAATCGCTTCTTCGCTTCCAGGAATCCCCTCAATCAGCAAAGCAACCTTATCGGCAGGCGCTTCCTTTTGCAAAAATGCCAGAATGAGACCAACAGCTTTGCGCGCTGTCTCAGGATCGGTGCCGACATTAGCGGCGATGCGAGCGATAAGTTCATCCATAAGTGCAATCTCCCAACTGGCTTGAATTACGTTTACGTAATATGCGTGAAACGCCTATCACACAAGTGTTCGTTTTGATGTGAAGCGTGTTTTCAACCTTTCTCAACCAAAATTCAACTGGGAGGAGAGATTTGGCTCGCAGATTCCTGCTTTTCTGTAACATCGAGTTTCTGCCATTGTCGCACGGGAGTTGGCTGTTTATACCATGGATGAAGTGACGACAGTGACGAGGATGGAACACATGGCCGCAGACAGTATTTTCCTTGGTGCAAGCCGCAAGCCCGATGACAGTTACAATCAGGCAGAGTCACTGCTGCTCAAATTCGGCAATCGGCATGGGTTGATTACGGGTGCAACCGGCACTGGTAAAACGGTAACACTGCAAGTTTTGGCTGAAGGCTTCTCAGCAGCTGGCGTTCCGGTTTTCTGTTCCGACATCAAGGGTGATTTGTCAGGGATCGCCGCCAAAGGCGAGGACAAGGATTTTCTCGTAAAACGTGCTGCCGATGTGAAACTTGATCCTTATACGCTTGCCGCATCGCCTGTGATCTTTTGGGATATTTTCGGCGAGCAGGGACATCCAATTCGCGCGACAATTTCTGAAATGGGCCCACTGCTATTATCGCGGCTGATGAACCTGACGGAAGCGCAGGAAGGTGTTTTGAATATCGCGTTCAAGATTGCTGATGAAGAGGGGCTGCTGCTTCTGGACATGAAGGACCTGCAATCGCTGCTGGTCAATATTGCGGAGCGGGCCGAAGAAATATCGGCGCGCTATGGCAATGTAACAAAGCCTTCAGTCGGGGCCATTCAGCGTTCGCTTCTGGTTCTTGAGCAACAGGGCGGCACAAAGTTCTTCGGAGAACCCGCACTGAAAATTGCCGACATCATGCGCACGGGAACGGATGGACGTGGTCAGATCAGCATCCTTGCTGCCGATAAGTTGATGATGAATCCACGTCTTTACTCGACTTTTCTGCTCTGGCTTCTGTCCGAGCTTTTTGAGGAACTGCCGGAAATTGGTGATCCGGAAAAGCCGCGTCTGGTCTTCTTCTTTGATGAGGCGCATCTTTTGTTCAACGAAGCGCCAAAAGCTCTGCTCACCCGCGTTGAGCAGGTTGTCCGGCTGATCCGCTCAAAGGGTGTCGGCGTCTTCTTTATCTCGCAAAACCCTCTGGACGTGCCCGAAACAGTGTTGGCGCAGCTTGGCAATCGTGTTCAGCACGCCTTGCGTGCCTATACGCCGCGCGAGCAGAATGCCGTAAAGACGGCCGCCGATACATTCCGCGCCAATCCGGACTTCAACACGTTCGAAGCCATCACCAATCTGGGAACGGGTGAAGCCCTGGTTTCCACGCTGGCTGAAAAGGGCGTGCCTTCCATGGTACAGCGGACACTGATCCGCCCGCCATCGGGCCGCATCGGCCCTTTGACCAGCGATGAGCGGCAAAGGCTCATCAATGCCAGCCCGGTTGCCGGTGTTTACGACGAAATGGTCGACCGCGAATCGGCCTATGAGCTTTTGCAGAAAAAGGCGGTTCAGACCAAAACCGAGGAAGAGGCGCAAACGCAACAGGCCGAGGCTGATAGTACAGGCGGCTGGAAGCTCCCCGATTTTCTCGGTGGTGAAACCAAGACCGGCCCGCGCGGTGGTCAGACCCGTGGTCGCCAAACCGTAGCGGAAGCGGCAATGAAATCCGTGGTTCGCTCCGTCGGCTCTTCGCTCGGCCGGGCGCTGGTGCGTGGCATTCTCGGGAGTCTCAGCAAACGTTAGTCCAGGCTCTTAGGCCAAATTCTCACATATTCACAGCAATCGGTTGATGGAAACGATCGCACTTGCCGAAAAGTTTATGACAGGACGTTGAATTTTTTTTGCCTTCATATTGGGTACGTGAACTCGTTGTAAGGATAGGTTTCTAACTACCCAATATTGCAGAACCAATTTATAGTCGGGAATTTTATTATGCCTTTTCACACCAAGTCTGGGGCTGTTTCCGCACGTCACAATCAGATCTCCACTTTTCACAAATTTCTCAGAAGCGGCGTTTGCAGTGTGCTCATGGTCGCCGTCACCGCAACAACCGCATTTGCCGATGGCGGATATTTGATGGCCAATGGCCGCAGAACAGAAGATCATGAGGCGGCGCTGAAAAGCTGGCGGGAAGATGCCGAGTTCAAAGCCAATTGGGGGCAAAAGGCGATCAATGCGGAAGCGGCCTATGTACTTGGACTTTCAGGAAAGGGAATCAGGGTTGGTGTATTTGATTCAGGCGTCTGGGATGGCCATTCAGAATTTGCCGGTGCCGGTAAACTGGAAGGACTGACTACCGAAGGCGTATTGACTTATAATGATCCCTATACGGCGATATTCAGAACTGGCGTTCCCTTCAAATTCTCAGGAATCAATCCATTTCCACTTGCACCAATGGGTGCTTACTCTGCAAGTCCACATGGTACAGCCGTGGCAGCTTTGATCGGCGCCAACAAAAATGGCGTTGGCATATATGGTGTGGCCTTTGGGGTAAGTATTGTGGCTGCACACAATGGAGACGCAGGACCGGAAGATGGTATCGTTGAGGGAAATGATGCCGCAATTTACGAAGCTGGTTTCAAGACGCTGATCAATTCCGGTGTGCGCCTTATCAACAATAGCTGGGGGGTCGGTTTTAAAGAGAGTGATTACGTCGATAATCTTGCCGGAAAGAGTGCTACGATACGTCAATACATGAGCAATCCTACCCATGGCAGCTTTGCGGGAGCTGAAGCCGTTGCCAATGCGGGTATCATGTTTGTCAAAGCTGTGGGTGAAGAGCATGGCTCCCAACCGGATTCCATAGCCGCATTGCCATATTTCAGGCCCTGGATAGAGGGCCACTGGCTTATTGCAGTAAATTTAGATCAATTCGGGCGCCGGGCTACCGGGTCGAGTATTTGCGGCATCGCAAAATATTACTGCATGTCCGCGCCGGGGAGCGGGATTCCGGCGAAGGCTTTCACAGGACATTCTTATGCTGCCTTGACGGAGGCGGAGGGCACATTCAATGGCTCATCGGTTGCATCGGCTCATGTCTCTGGATCGCTGGCTTTGATTATGGAGCGTTACCCATATTTATCAAATAGCCAGACACGAAATGTGCTCATGACCACGGCTACCCATCTGGGTGATGGCCCGCTGGATGTACCAAATGATGAATTCGGATGGGGTCGTGTCGATCTTTCCGCAGCCATGCAAGGGCCGAGGCAGATTCTTGATCGGTTTGTTGTAAACCTGAACAAGGATGACATTGTTCCGGGCCAGAAGCCTGGCACCGATGTCTGGTCCAATGATATTTCTGACACAGCTTTGATGGCGCGCAGGGCGGAGGAGGCCAAAGAGATTGCGGATTGGCAGGCTGAAAAGAAGGCCAAGGGCTGGGAACAGGGTATTTCCGATGAACAATTGGCGGATTTGGCCGCTTCATACTCAAAAGCCGCGCCAGCACTGTTAAACGCTCTGGCCACTGCCGCCGCGACCGGAGATTTTACAACAGAACTTAAGGCCGTAAACGCCAATCCTATAGCAAAAATTACTTTGGACCGTTTATTGGGCCATCCAAAATCCTCTCCTTTTGTTGATCCCAAACTTGGGTCGCAAATTCCACAAACCGCGAAAAATCTTTCGCAATCCTTGAATGATCCAGCATTTTCGATTTTACCCGAGGAGATAGGGGCATTTAAAGCGGCTATGTTGGTCGATTATAACTGGATGCAGCAGCGTACCAATCAGCTTTCGGCAAAAACTTACGAATCCGGTCTGACCAAGACCGGCTCCGGCCAACTGACCTTGACCGGTGATAATACTTATTCAGACGATACGATTGTTGATGGCGGAGAACTGGTGATCGGCAAGGAAGGCTCGATCACATCATCTTCATTCGTCAATGCCGGTGCACTGTTTACGGTTGAAGGTATTGCTGCCGCCACGACAGTTAACAAGGGCGGACGTTTGAACGTTGTTATTGGCGGAACAACCGGTGATACATCGGTTATCGGTGGTTTGGCTGCAATTAACGGCAAAAGCGGTGAAACCAGCGTCGGCGAATCTGGCGTTATTTCCGGTACCGGCCTGTTGGATAGTCTTGTGGCAAAGAGCGGCGGCATTGTCTCGCCGGGCAATTCGGTCGGCGCGCTCAATGTGAGCAAGGATGCACGCTTTGAAAAAGGCAGTATCTTCGATGTTGAAATCAAGGCGGATCAAAGTGCGGCAGACAGGCTTGCTGTCGGAGGCACGGCAACCCTGCTTGGCGGCGTGGTGAATGTGCGCCTTGAAGGCGATCCGGCTCTGCTGAGCAATGAACAGATCAAGTCCTTCTTTGGTACCCGTTATGATATTCTGACGGCAGAAAAAGGCGTCAGCGGCAAGTTTGATACAGCCAATTCAGCAGCTGATTTCAACTATATCACGGCCAATCTCGACTATAGTGATACAAGCAAGGTCGTGCTCTGGTTTGGCAGGAAGGATGTGCCATGGACTGTTGGTATAAATACGGATAACCAAAAGGCTGTCTCCGGCGCGATCCAAAGCCTGGAGCAAGGCAATCCGCTTTATAACAATGTGCTCTTTTCCACCATTGACAACCCGCTGGATTTTGATGCGTTGACCGGCGAGGTTCATGCCACGCTTTCCGGCGCTCTGGCGCAGGATAGCCACTTCATCTCCGATACCGCAACAGCGCGGCTTCGCAATAGTCTGGGCGGTATCGCCATCCAGATACAGGCCATCGCTACACCATTAACCGGTGACCCCGAATCCAGGATAAGCCGGAGTGATGCAGCTGTTACAACGGCTGCTGCCACCACGGTGCTGTGGGGTGAAGCCTATGGTTCATGGGCCCATGCCGATGGCAATGGCAATGCTGCCGGCTATGGCCGCAATACTGGCGGGTTCG
>UCNP01000127.1 GCA_900473335.1 Hyphomicrobiales bacterium
GATCTGGCTAACCTGAATGCTTTTATTGCCATCGCCGAGACCGGCAGCTTCTCCGGCGCCGGCGAACGCCTTCATCTGACACAACCGGCGATCAGCAAGCGCATCGCCGGGCTTGAGCAGCAATTGAAAGTGCGCCTGTTTGATCGACTAGGTCGCGAAGTCGGTCTGACCGAGGCGGGTCGCGCCCTGCTGCCAAGGGCCTATCAGATTCTCAATGTGCTCGACGACACCCGCCGCGCCCTGACCAACCTGACCGGTGAAGTCAGCGGCCGCCTTACGCTGGCCACCAGTCACCACATCGGCCTGCACCGCTTGCCGCCTCTATTAAGGGAGTTCACCCGCCGCTACCCACAGGTTGCGCTGGATATTCAGTTCCTTGATTCGGAAGTGGCCTACGAGGAAATTCTCCACGGCCGCGCAGAACTGGCGGTCATCACCCTCGCGCCAGAGCCGCACACCCTGGTCAAAGCCACGCCGGTGTGGGACGACCCGCTGGATTTCGTCGTCGCCCCGGAGCATTCGCTGATCAACAACGGCGCCGTCAGTCTGGCGGACATCGCCGGTCATCCGGCGGTTTTCCCCGGCGGCAACACGTTTACCCACCACATCGTCCAGCGTTTGTTCGAAGCCCAGGGCCTGACGCCGAACATCGCCATGAGCACCAACTATCTGGAAACCATCAAGATGATGGTCTCCATTGGCCTGGCCTGGAGCGTGCTGCCGCGCACGATGCTCGACGAACAAGTGGCAAGCATCGCATTGCCGGGCATACAGCTCACTCGCCAGCTAGGCTATATCTTGCACACCGAACGGACGCTATCGAATGCAGCACGCGCCTTCATGGCCCTGCTGGATGCACAAATCGATCGGCCAGGGATCCCGGCCTGACTTTTGCTACTCCTATAGAGCCGCTCCTGTGCCTAACGCCACTCAGCTCAAGGCCCGCTGACAATGCCGAAATCTGTTGACCGAACTCCGCCAATGCCGCGAATCCAGGCTGTCGATCCGCGCCATTCCGAGCAGAGCTGGGAAAGCGCGCCGCAATTGCTCGCCGCGCTCAACGGCGCGCGGCTCGGTGCCTGGTATTGGGACATCGAGCGCGGGCAAATCAGCTGGTCGCGGGGCACTCAGGCAT
>UCNP01000128.1 GCA_900473335.1 Hyphomicrobiales bacterium
CACACGGTCAATGTGCCCTGGCCGGCGCTGCGCTGAAAACTGCGTTCGGCAGCCTGGCCCCAGGTCGCGTGCAGATGTTGCAGGGTATCGATGCTGAGACCGGCGGAAACAGGCAGGCGGGGCGAAGTCGGCTGCTGCAGCAGGTGCGTTTCGAGCTGCTTGACCAAGGGCTGCGGGTCGAAGCCCAGGAGCGCGCTCTGTTGTTCACTGCGAAACATCTTGCGGTAGCGTGGACCAACATCCAGTTCCGGACTGACCGCAAACAAGCCGTCGTCGGCGCTGTCGGGATGCAGCTTGAGCAGGGCGCTCCACGGCTCGATCACCTCGGCCAGCCGGGCAATCTGGCTCTGACGCAATTGATTGCAACGGGCACTGCCCAATAGCAGTGCGGCGATGTAGGTCTGTTCGACGCTCAATTCGCTGGTCAAAAACGCCAGATCATCGCGCAGCCGCCGTTGTTGCAGCTGTAATTGCGCAGCGCTGCGATACAGCTGATGCAATTCCAGCCACGCGTGTTCCGGCGGTGAACTGTACAGCTGCGTGGCGCGCACCAGTTGCGCCTTGAGGGCATGCGCCGCGCGTTGCAAGGCGGTGCCGACCAATGTCGCGCGGTCCTTGGTGTATTTGGGCAGGATGCGCAGAACAATCTGTTTATAGCCGATGGCCAACTGACCTTGCAGCGCCTGACACAGGTTGCTGACTTTGCGCGAACGCTCGTCGAGCATGATCGCCTGATGCAGAAAATGCCGTTCCAGATGCTGGCAGACGAAATACACCTCGGGCCGCAGCAGCTCAAGCAATTGCAGGCGATTGTCGCTGGGGGTGAGCAACAGGTTCAGTTCGCCGAGGCCTTGATACAGCAAGCGGGCGGTTTCGCCGATGTTGGCTTTGGGCAGGCTGGCGATCCAGCGCTTGAGGTCGCGCGGGCTGGCGTCGCAGAACGACAGGCGTGTTTGCGTGGGAGTCGGAGCGCGCAGCTTGGGAGAAAAGTTGGTCTGGCTCATGAGCAAAACCATAGCAGCAAATGCCGCAGTTTGCGGAAGCAGCCTCGGCTGCTTCCGCGAACAGGGTCACGCTTTTGGCAGTGCCAGGCCTTGGCCCATCTGCACGGGTGAACCGGCCACCAGCTCTTCGGCCCACTTCACCTGATCCGGGCCAAACAGCACGATCGCCGTCGAACCCAGCTTGAAGCGCCCAAGTTCCGCGCCTTTTTCCAGATGAATCGGAGCGCGTGCGGCTT
>UCNP01000051.1 GCA_900473335.1 Hyphomicrobiales bacterium
ACCAGCACCAGCAGCAGCGCTGCAAGTATGCCGGGCAAAAGCATTGGCAGCAGCACATATCGGAACAATTGGAATGTGCCGGCTCCAAATACCCGTGCGGCGGCCTCAACCTTCGGATCGATCTGCTCTATGAAGGGGATCATCACCAGAATGACGAAGGGCACTGTTGGCACCAGATTGGCGAGAACCACGCCCCAGAAAGTGCCGCCTACGCCCGCTTGATAGAGCACGGTGGCCAGTGGAATACCAAAGGTAATTGGCGGGACGAGCAGCGGCAGAAGAAACAGAAGCATGATCAGTTTCTTGCCGGGAAAGTTGCGGCGCGCCAAAGCATAGGCGGCCGTAACCCCAAGCAGACCAGAAAGTGCCACCACGGTGAACACAATCTGGAAGGTGACGATCAGTACATCACTAAGCTGGAACTCCGACCATGCGGTGAAGTACCATTTTGTCGTCCAGCCAGCTGGAAGCCACGTGCCAAGCCAGCGTGTACCAAAAGATGAGATGATGACTGTCGCAATCATCGCCAGAAGATTGATGATAAAGAAGGTAACCACTGCCCAAACAGCAGTAATCCAGAGCTTTGCTCCAATGGTCGTATCACGGATCATCGTCAGCCCTTTCCGCCAGCGGTCGAGCCGCGATAGAACAAGTTTCGAATGGAGAGGAGAGACACGACGATCAGCAGCTGGACTGCGGCCATGATCATCGCAATGGCCGATGCCATTGAATAGTCATATTGCTCGAAGGCTGCCTGATAGGCCGCAATCGATATAACGCGGGTAGGTCCTGCCGGTGCACCAAGCAAAACTGCCGATGGAAAGACTGCAAAAGCCTGCACGAAGGAAAGGCAGAACGCTATTGTGAGGCCGGGAACCAGCAAGGGCCACATGACATAGCGAAAACGCTGCCAGCTTTTCGCGCCATGTGTTGCCGCTGCCTGCTCCAATGCGGGATCGATACCCGACACATAGGAGAGGGTAAGCAGGAAGGTGAATGGAAAGCCGGTAATGATCAGCGATGCGAAGACGCCCCAGTAATTATTGGTGAGCTTTACTGGTTGGTCGATCATGCCGAGCAGCATCAATGTGCGGCTGAACCAGCCTTGAGGACCGAGATAATTCAACAATCCTTCCGCAACAAGCACTGTACCAAGCGTGACGGGTAGAACCAGAATTGTTGTCAACAAGCGCTGATGTGTCATCAGGCGCACGCGAAAGGCAATCGGCAGAGCTATGGCAATGCTGATCAAAGTGACTGGCACGGCGAGCCAAAGCGTTGTCAGAATCGTGTCATAGAGAAACGGGTCCGAAAAGAACTTCTGGTAATTGGCGAACATGCCTCCTTCCTTGGGTTCAAAGGAAAGGATCAGGCCATAAATAAACGGATAGATGAATACCGCCAGCAGGAAAACAACTGCGGGCAGAACGAGTAGCGTCACACCATCAATCCCGCGCAGAGCAAGCCGCTGACGCAAAGATAGATGATTGTCCAAAGGTGAGGTAACGCTGGTCATGGTCGTCATGCCGCAAAAGCCAGCGCACGGGCCGGATCGACTGAAAGCCAGATAGCGCTGCCAAGGGCCGCCGTCTGTGGGGCATGAAACACAAGCTCAAGCCCTTCAGAAGTGCGGGCAGTGCCAACGAATTCACGGCCGCGATATTCGATGGTCTCGACCACAGCTTCGACAGTCGTGGCGGATTTTGTTCCGGCGATCACATCATCGGCACGAGCGGCAACAACTGCGGTATCGCCAACCTTCAATGAGTTGCGAGCAATGCCTGAAAGTGTCGATGCGCCCACAGAAATGCTGGTTTTATCGCCGTCAATTGCAACGACTTTGCCCGTCAGACGATTGCGGTATCCCATGAATTCGGCCACATCCAAATGGTCAGGCCGTTCGTAAAGGTCACTTGGCACACCGACCTGACGGATTTCACCGTCGCGCAGTACAACAACACGATCCGCTAGCGACAAAGCTTCATCCTGATCATGGGTTACATAGATCGTTGTCGCGCCAAGCTGATTGTGAATACGGCGAATTTCGGCGCGCATTTCGAGGCGTAGCTTTGCGTCAAGATTCGAAAGCGGCTCATCCATCAGCACCAGCGGCGGTTCAATAACGATGGCCCGGGCGATTGCCACGCGTTGCTGCTGGCCGCCGGAAAG
>UCNP01000182.1 GCA_900473335.1 Hyphomicrobiales bacterium
CGGGATCCGGAGGGCGAGGCAATCAGCAGGAGGTGGGTAGGCGAATCGCAACGGTGCGAATTCAAGTGGGCGCGCCTCAATCTGGTGCACAACCGATGGCTGCAAAGTATTCAGTTTTACGCATCGATTGTGCTGAATGAGGGTTGAAGATTGTATTCGCTCAGTTGGCACAACCTCTGCTTAGTCCGGAATCGAGTAGAAGCGGTCAGCACAGTGGGCTCTCAACAGGACCCGAGGTGCAGGGCATTGCTCTGGCGGCATTACGCCGCGTACCCGGCAAGGGTCGCCCCTCGTTAATTTGAGGGCCAGAGCAGCTGCTTGATCCGCAGCTCGGCCATGCCTTGCCGGTGATATCCGCCAATCACCTGAAAAGGGCGGCCCATGAAAGCATCGCGTATTCCATTACTTGCACCTTCGCTGCTGCGTCGCAGCCTGCCTCCGCTGTTTGCGCTGGCCAGCGCCGGCGCCGAAGCTGGCCCTCTGTTGTGGAACGACAACAGCTTGAGCTACCTCTACGGCCAGCATTTCAAAGTCGACGGCACAGGCGACGATACTCAGCAAACGCTGAGCTTCGAGCACGCCAGCGGCTGGACGTGGGGCGATATCTTCATGTTCGTCGACAACAAATGGTCCAGCGGACTCTCGGGTGCCGACGGCCATTCCTACTACGGTGAATTCTCCCCACGGCTGTCGCTGGGCAAAATCAGTGACCGCTCCCTGAGCTATGGCATCGTCAAGGACGTCCTCATCGCCGCCACCTACGAGCGCGGTGAAAACCGCAATCGCAAATACCTGCTGGGTCCTGCTGTCGACCTCATGCTTCCAGGCTTCGATCGCTTTTCCCTGAATACCTACTACCGCAAACCCGACGGCATCACCGGTAAGGCCTCAGGTCAATGGCAGATCAACCCGACCTGGTCCATGACCCTCCCGGTGGGTCGCTCCGACATTCTTTTCGACGGCTATCTGGAGTGGTACGTCAACGACGTCGGCAACAAAGGCACCTCCAACTATGTGGCCAGGAGCTTTCACTTCAACCCACAAGTCAAATACGACGTGGGCAAGG
>UCNP01000183.1 GCA_900473335.1 Hyphomicrobiales bacterium
GTCTATAGATATGCTTTCAGAAATTTAAACTAGATTTTTTGCAAGACCAAACCCAGTTTGCATTGCTACCTCACATTAGAACAAGGAGAAATTAGTGTTAAATTCAGAAATTGAAGAGGCTCGACAGGAAATAGTCTCCGACGGTTATGACATGTCCGTTGGCGAACTTATAAATCTATATAGAGATCAAGAAATATTTATCAACCCCTCATACCAGCGGCTATATCGCTGGAAAATTGAACAGAAGACAAAGTTTGTAGAATCCTTAATTCTTGGCATTCCAATCCCCCCTATTTTTGTATTTCAAAGCGAGGATGGAACCTGGGAGCTTATAGATGGACTGCAACGCGTTTCAACTATACTTCAATTCGTAGGTATCTTAAAAAACCCAACGGGTAGCTTGATGCCCCCACTAATTCTAGAGGGAACCAAGCTACTACCTTCTCTAGAGGATAGAACTTGGGATGGCGAAAATCTTATTGGAAAAGACGTTCAACTATTAGTAAAGCGTGCACGCATTAGGGTTGAAATATTAAGAAGCCAAAGCCACCCACAAGCAAGATACGAACTTTTCCAAAGACTAAACACCGGCGGCGTTGCACTAACACATCAAGAGGTTAGATCCTCCGTCGCCATTATGCTCGATGATAACTTTCAAGACTTTTTAGTAGAGTGCTCAAACCAACAACACTTCAAAAACACAACACAATTAACAGAAAACGCTACAAATCAACAATCAGACATTGAATTGGTTTTAAGATTTTTTGCTTACCGTCACATACCCTATGAAAAAGGTGACGTGAACGAATATCTAGATGATGCACTAGTAGAGCTGTGCAATAGCCATCAGTTTGATAGGGCTCAAGAAATGAACGTATTCCTAGACACCTTCGCGATTCTTGACCGAATCCTTGGGGAAAATTCTTTTAAAAGATGGACAGGAGAGCGATTCCAAGGTCAATTCTCAATCGCAGCATTTGAAGTAATCGCAACTGGCCTATCCCATTCACTTTATCGAATGAGAGATA
>UCNP01000011.1 GCA_900473335.1 Hyphomicrobiales bacterium
GGCCAGTTCTCCAGCCAGTCCCATGACAATGCCATCAAGGCCGATCTGAGCGTGAGGTTCTGATCAGCGCGGCGCGCGCTTGGCCAAAATACGCTGCAGGGTACGCCGGTGCATATTAAGCCGGCGTGCTGTTTCGGAGACATTCCGGTCGCACATTTCATAAACGCGCTGAATATGTTCCCAGCGCACGCGATCGGCGGACATCGGGTTTTCCGGCGGGGCTACTTTCTCGCCGGAACGCCGTGTCAATGCAGCGAAGACTTCGTCCGCATCAGCCGGTTTGGACAGATAATCAATAGCGCCGAGTTTCACCGCATTGACGGCTGTCGCAATATTGCCATAGCCGGTGAGAATCACCGTGCGCGTATCTTCGCGGCGTGCGCGAATAGCTTCAATAATATCAAGGCCATTGCCATCGCCAAGACGCATGTCAACCACGGCATAGGCCGGGGCGTGGCTTTTGACACTGGCAAGCCCGGCTTCCACCGACTCGGCCACAGCCACGGTGAACCCACGGGTTTCCATGGCGCGCGCCAAACGCTGCAAGAAGGGCTTGTCATCATCAACTAGAAGAAGTGTCGGATCGTTGCCAATGGCGGCAATATCATCCTGATCCGTATTGTCCATCAGGGTTTCCTGCTCATTTTGTAATAGTTACCAACGTTAATGGTTCGCAATGAAGAAAAAGTCAAAGGCTAGAACAAATTTTGTATTTATGGACCCAAATCTAACCAGTGGTTGTTAATTCGTTGAGCGGCCAGATCACGACAACTTCCGCTCCCTGTCCCGGATCATTGCGATTGCGGAAAGTAATTGTAGCGCCCGAACGCTCCAGAAGAGTCTTGGCAATAAACAGACCAAGTCCAAGGCCGCCGCCATGTTCATTGACTTCGCGGTCCCGGCCCGTCGTATAGGGTTCTCCGATCCGGTCCAGAATCTCGGGCGCAAAACCTTTGCCATCGTCGCTGACGGTGATTTCGATGGTCTTGTCAGTCCAGGCCCAGCGGACCTGTATGGTCTGCTTGGCAAAATCAACGGCATTTTCAACCAGATTACCCAGCCCGTAAATAATGCCAGGGTTGCGCCGGATGATTGGCTCAATGCCTTCTCCGCGCAGTTTGATCACCTCAATGCTAATGCCAAAATTCCGGTTCGGCTCGATGACTTCCTCGATCAGTGAGGAAATCTTGAGGCGGGACATATGTTCTTCGCTGGTTGATGAAAGACTGGTGAGGCGTTTGAGAATCTCGCGGCAGCGTTGGGTTTGCGAACGCAAAAGCTCAACATCATCGGCAAAGCGATCATCCTGTTTGAGGCTGCGTTCCATTTCCTTGGCGACAAGGGCAATGGTTGCAAGGGGGGTGCCGAGTTCATGGGCAGCGGCTGCCGCAAGTCCGTCAAGCGCGGAGAGATGCTGCTCGCGTTGCAGGATCAGTTCCGTGGCTGTCAGCGCATCGGCCAGAAGACGCGCTTCCTCTGCTACGCGATAGGCATAGACAGCGGTGAAGGCCAGAGCGGAAACAACCGAGCACCACACCCCGGCAATGAGTATGAAAGGCAGATACATGCTTTCGCCCGGATACCAGGGGAGCGGCAAATGAATATAGGCAAGAACAGTGGCGCATAGGGTGACCAGCAGTCCAAGCAGGATGGTCGACCAGGCCGGCAATGATGTTGCCGATATGATGACAGGAACGATCATCAGAACGGCAAAAGGATTTTGCAAACCGCCGGTCATGTAGAGGAGACCCGCAACCTGCAAAATGTCAAAAGCAAGCACGGGAATAGCTGCGCGTGGCTGTAGCCGGTGGTTGATCGGATAGCGAAATGACATGAGCAGGTTGAGCCATGCCGAACAGGCGATCAATGCAAAGCACACGCTGACCGGGAAGGGGAATTTCAGGTAAAGCGCAACAAACAATACCGCAATGCTCTGGCCAGCAACGGCAAGCCAGCGCAAGCGGATGAGCGTCGTCAACCGTAACCGGCGCGACAAATATGAAGAGCGTATGCCGAAATCCTGAACCATGGCGCTGCTTTAGATCAAATGTGGCAAAAATGGAATTGGAGAGTTGAACGGGGCTAACGGAGCCTCGTCGAACCACGCATTACGCTCATGCAATTAGCTGGAAACCACCTCACGTTCCCCGTGGTTTGGCGCGGGCAGTGGGGGTAGCATTGGCGGGATCTTCCGGCCAGACATGGCGGGGATAGCGACCGCGCATATCGCTACGGACATCGGCCCAGGAGCCGTTCCAGAATCCGGGCAGATCGCGGGTTATCTGAATGGGCCGGTGCGCGGGAGACAGAAGTTCCAGCAAGAGAGGTATGGTGCCATTGGCGATGGCCGGATGAGTGGCCAAGCCGAAAAGCTCCTGCACCCGCACGCCAAGAACCGGCTCGCCCTCATCATAACGGATCGGGATATGCGATCCGGTCGGCACCTCGAAATGGGTTGGCGCGAGAGTTTCGATCTTGCGTTGCAGATCGTAGGGAACGGTAGAGCGCAATCCCTCGATCAGCACATGCAGGGGAATTTGGTTAAGCTGCGCGCCACCCTTGAGGAAGGGTTTCAGCCAATCATCAAGCGTGGCAAGCAAGGCGTCATCATCCATGGCGGGCCAAGGCGAGCCCAGCCCCTGATGCAACCATGCAAGGCGGCGGCGCAGTGTCGAGGCCTCCTTTGACCATGGCAGAATATCCAGTCCGTGGGTTTTGACAGCAGCGATCACCCCAAGATCGGCTTCCTCGCCGGTTGGGGCGGGCATGGTCTTTTCTGACAGGGCTATGGCACCGATCCGCGTTGCATCGCGGGCCTGAAGCGCATTGCGGGAGACATCATAGGTGACCTGCCGACCGCTGACGATCTGGTCAGCCATAGCCTCGCGTATTTCCGCTTCGCTCACCTCGGCAGCAGCAAGAATACGCGCCCGACCGGCACGCCCTGAAAGGTCCGCCACAATGAGCCAAGGAGATTTTGCAAGTGCAGAGCTAGGATCAACTTCGCCGCCGCGCCCATTGGCCAGAGTGAACTGGCCATTGCCACGCGATTTGGCAATGCGATCAGGATAGGCACCGATCAGCAGGCGTCCAACGCTGTCCGCTTCCGCCGCAACGGGACCAGACCCTGCAAGTCGCTTTGCTAACCCACGGGCACGGGTGGCGCGGTCACCGCGCTCTCGCTGGAAGCGGGAAAGCCTTACATCGAGGTCAATATCATTGCCGCCAAGTCCACGCTCGGTGAGGAGAACAGCAAGTTCGGCAGCCCGCAATGCCTGCCCCCGTTCGCGCGCGGTCAGCACCATATGGGCGAGGCGGGCAGGCAGAGCCAGCGCCCGCATTTCATTGCCCATTGGCGTGACACGATGGTCCTTGCCGAGTGCGCCGAGATTTTCCAAAAGGCTCTTTGCTTCCTTGACTGCCGGAGCCGGTGGAACATCGAGAAAGGCAAGCGTTGCGGGGTTAGAAACGCCCCATGCAGCGCAATCCAGCACAAGACCCGTCAGGTCTGCTTCCAGAATTTCAGGCGGAGCAAAGGCTTCAAGCGCGGCGGTCTGTTCGGCACGCCAAAGGCGTATTGCAATACCCGGCTCCGTGCGTCCTGCACGACCCGCGCGCTGATCCACGGCAGCCCGTGCCGCGCGCACAGTTTCCAGCCGCGTCAAGCCGGTTGCGGGTTCAAATTTGGGCAAGCGGGCAAGGCCGCTATCAATGACGACCCGAACACCGTCAATAGTGATTGATGTTTCTGCAATGGAGGTGGCGAGAACGACTTTGCGCTTGCCCGGTAGCGCTGGCTTGATAGCGGCATCCTGATCGCGCCCCTCAAGCGCGCCGTAAAGCGGCACCACAATTGTATCGGCAGGGACGCGGCCTTGTAGTGCCTCCGCAGTCCGTTCTATTTCGCGTTGGCCGGGAAGAAAGGCAAGAATGCTGCCGGTCTCGTCAGCAAGCGTATCGCGGATGGCTTTCGACATGGCATCTTCGATACGCTCGTCAGGCCTGCGCTCACGATAGCGTATGTCGATGGGGAAGGAGCGTCCCTTGCTTTCAAGCACAGGCACATTGCCTAGCAGCCTGGCAACGCGCGCGCCATCCAGCGTTGCGGACATAACCAGCAATTTGAGGTCCGGACGCAAGGCGGCCTGCACATCCAGCGCGAGCGCAAGACCGAAATCCGCGTCAAGGCTACGCTCGTGAAACTCATCGAAGAGCACTGCAGCTATGTTTGTCAGATCGGGATCGTCGAGGATCATCCGGGCGAAAACGCCCTCGGTCACGACGAGGATGCGGGTCCTGGCAGAAACCTTGTTTTCCAGACGCATGCGGTAGCCGATGGTTGTGCCAACCTCTTCCCCCAAAAGGCTCGCCATGCGGCTGGCCGCAGCGCGGGCAGCAAGACGGCGGGGTTCAAGCAGGATGATTGTGCGCTCGCCGCGCCAAGGTGCATTCAGCAGATGCAAGGGAATGAGGGTGGTCTTGCCCGCACCGGGCGGGGCGACAAGCACCGCAGAACTGCCCGCAACCAGCGCGCTATCGAGTGCAGGAAAGATTTCGGTTACGGGCAAGGTTGGCAGAAGGGGCACAGCATATCCGCAGATTGTTATTGTCGTCTTTGACAATTTTTCCCGAGCCAAGTCCATTGATTTCTGGGTTCGGGATGAAACAACCAACTGCGATAAAGCGGTTTCATGACGAGAAATGTCGCCGATTTGATTGACGATCCCGTCTGCGATCCTGATAGTGAGCAAATCAACGATAAAATATATCGGGAGAGACGGTCATGAAAGCGCGCGCAGCCATTGCATGGGAAGCCAATAAGCCACTGACCATCGAAACAATCGAGATCGGCGGCCCCAAGCCCGGCGAAGTTCTCGTTGAGATCATGGCAACCGGTGTCTGCCATACGGATGCCTATACTTTGTCGGGGCTGGATTCCGAAGGCAAGTTTCCGGCAATCCTTGGCCATGAAGGCGCAGGCATTGTCCGCGAGCTTGGCGCGGGCGTCACATCGCTGAAAGTCGGCGACCATGTCATTCCGCTTTACACGCCGGAATGCCGCCAATGCAAAACCTGCCTGTCGCAACGGTCGAACTTGTGCACCTCCATTCGCGCAACGCAGGGGCAGGGTGTCATGCCGGATGGAACAAGCCGTTTTTCCTGCGATGGCGGAGAAGTGTTCCACTATATGGGCTGCTCGACCTTCTCGAATTTTACCGTTTTGCCGGAGATTGCTCTGGCGAAAGTTCGTGAAGACGCACCTTTTGACAAGATTTGCTATATTGGCTGCGGTGTGACCACGGGCATTGGCGCCGTCATTTATACTGCCAAGGTCTGGCCCGGCGCCAATGTCGTGGTCTTTGGTCTTGGCGGTATCGGCCTCAATGTCATTCAGGGTGCGCGCATGGTGGGAGCCGATAAGATTATCGGCGTAGATATTAATCCCGGCAAGGTGGCAATGGCGAAGCAATTCGGCATGACCCATTTCATCAATCCGAACGAAGTCGGCAATGATAAGGTGGTTTCTGCCATTCAGGACCTGACCGATGGCGGCGCGGATTTTTCATTCGACGCAACCGGAAATACCAATGTCATGCGGCAGGCACTGGAATGCTGCCATCGCGGCTGGGGCACAAGTATCGTGATCGGCGTTGCGGAAGCTGGCAAGGAAATTTCAACGCGGCCCTTCCAGCTCGTTACCGGGCGAAACTGGCGCGGCACTGCTTTTGGCGGCGCGCGCGGACGTACCGATGTTCCGAAAATCGTCGATTGGTATATGGAGGGCAAGATCGATATTGATAGCCTGATTACCCACACCATGCCTTTGACAGAAATTAATACGGCTTTCGACCTGATGCACGAAGGCAAATCAATCCGTAGCGTTGTGACATTCTGATGGAAGCAAATGCCTATAAGGTAGTCCTTTGCGGGCTGGACGAGCTGTCGCCGCGCGATCTTTATGCCATGCTGAAACTGCGCGTCGATGTCTTTGTCGTCGAGCAGGAATGCGCCTATCCGGAACTGGACGGCAAGGATGCCGATGCCTTGCATCTGCGAATATTGAGCGGCAAGGATCTTGTGGCGAGCGCGCGTATCCGCAAACCGGCCAAAACCGATCCGGCTGCCCGGATCGGGCGCGTTGTGGTTTCGCCGGAACATCGCGGACAACGCCTGGGCGACAGGATCATGGTTGAGGCGATTGCGCAATGCGAACGGCTCTATCCGGAAAGCCCGATCAAGCTTTCGGCGCAAAGCCATTTGTCACGCTTTTACGCCTCGTTCGGTTTCGTGTCCGTGTCGGAGGAATATCTGGAGGATAATATCCCCCATATTGATATGCAGCGTCCAGCCGTTGTGACATCCGAGTAGTGGCCATGAACAAGCGGCATAAGCCTTTTTACATTGCCGCCCTCATCGGGCTTGCCGCCTTGGGACTGGGCCTGGCCTTTGTGCCACGCATTGCCTATGTCATTGCTGCCAATGCGTTCTTTCTCGTCTATTTGGGCTTTACAACGATAAGAATCCCAAAATTGACGGCAGATTATCTGCGCCGCAATGCGGCCAAATCAGACGAGCCCATATGGATCATTTTCACGGTCACATTTGGCGCGGTGGTGGTGGCCGTGGGCTCGCTTTTTGTCCTGATCAATTCAGGCCAGAACCCGCAGCCCCTTGATCTCACATTGGCATTGGCCGCGGTGCCTCTCGGCTGGCTGACCATCCACATGATGACGGCAATTCATTATGCGCATCTTTACTGGCAGCCCGATGAGAGTGCAGAAGGCGCAAAGACAAAGGCACGAAAACATGTTGGCGGGCTGGATTTTCCCGGTGGCAAGGAACCGGGCGGGATTGAGTTCCTGTATTTTTCCTATGTCATCGGCATGACGGCGCAAACTTCCGATACGGGGATCACCAGTACCCAAATGCGCAAGATTAACCTGCTACATGCGATTGTATCGTTCTTTTTCAATACGGTGCTTGTTGCCGCTGCGGTCAATGTTGCCGTCTCGCTTGGCCAATAAGAATAGTCATAAGGACAGTCATGGAAACGCTTTCAATCGCAAAAAGCTTTGATGGAACGCAGGGTGTTTATCGCCATCGCAGTGATGCGTGCCACTGCGATATGACATTTGCTGTCTTTTTGCCGCCGCAGGCAAAAGATGGGCCTGTGCCCGCCTTGTGGTATCTTTCCGGCCTGACCTGCACGCATCAAAATGTCATGGACAAGGGAGAATATCGCCGCACAGCCGCAGAGCTTGGCGTTGCGATCATCTGTCCCGATACCAGCCCACGCGGGGAGAATGTCCCGGACGAGAAGGACAATTGGCAATTTGGCAGCGGCGCCGGGTTTTATCTTGATGCAACGCAGGAGCCCTATGCCGAAAATTATCGCATGGCGACTTATATTGCCGAGGAATTGCCCGCTCTGATTGCCGCGAATTTTCCGGTCGATATGCAGCGGCAAGGCATTTTCGGTCATTCCATGGGTGGCCATGGCGCGATAACGTTAGCGCTGAAAAATCCCGGCCGGTACAAATCGGTATCCGCTTTCGCGCCAATAGCCCGCCCCATGGTGGCGGGTTGGTCGCGCCCTGCATTCGAGAAATATCTGGGCAATGACGAGACGGCGTGGCGTGGCTATGACAGCGTTGCCCTGATCGAGGATGGTTATCGCCTGCCGGAATTACTGGTTGATCAAGGCAAGGCCGACAGCTTTCTGGACGATGGTCTGCGGCCCTGGCTGTTGGAAGAGGCCTGTGAGAAAGCGGGCATTCCGCTGACATTGAACATGCGCGATGGTTACGACCATTCCTATTTTTTCATCTCGACATTCATGGCTGATCACATTGCCTGGCATGCGAAAAGACTGGGTTAGCTGAGAGTAGCCGCCATCCGCGGATCGGCGGCAAATATTTCCCGGTTGAAACCAAGGCGCAGATCCGGCTGGTCGCAAATCGCTTTGACGCCATAGCTGGAGAAGTGCAGCCGCCATGTCGCCATTTTCGTGGGACGAGGCAGGGCGAAGCAAGCGCATGAAAGCAAAGCGAGATTGGCGCGGCCTTCAGGATCACGAACCGATTGATAACGGATCAACTCTATCTGCGCCTGTTGCGCCTTGTCAGAAAGGTTGAGGCAGGCGGAATAATCGCTGAGATGAGTCCACTGTGCAGACTGCTCCAGAAAAGGCGGTGCCATAAGATCGAGCGCTTTGGTGGTGGCATAGCGGGCTTCAAATGCGGTAAACTCCAGAGCATTATGCGGCCATGGCGTGCCGGGACTTTCAGCAAAAAACAGCAGCCGGTAAAATGCGGTTTCGGCAACAGCAGTTTCAACGGCTTCGCTGGCGTAAAATACCCCGGGAGAATAGCCTTCCCGGCGGAACCTTGAATTGCCGGGATATCGACCATAGCGGAAAGGTGTGGCCAGTAGATAATCAAGATGAGCGCACTCGGCAGGCAGTGGCGGCTTGGTTGCCTCCAGCTCATCCTCAAGCAAAGCCTGCTCATCAAGCGTATCGACAAGCTTCATTGTGGAAACACGGTGCTGCGCTTCGACCAGACGCCAGCAGGCGCCATGCAGAACGCGGGCTTCAGATCGGAGCGCGTCGGGCGTCCAGATAGGCAAGGACATGGGTGAGGCCGTCAATGGTTTTGATACGGTTGAGCGGTTTGCCGCCGAGCATGGTGTTATCGGTTCTTATCCACTGACGCGCCACAGCATCATCGCCGCCGACAATGGCATCAAGCGAGCGGTAGAGGCGAATGAAGAGCAGGGCAAGCTCGTAACTCTTGCCGGTGAGCGGCGAGCCATCAAGACTGCGCTTCAAGCGTGAAAGGCTGGGTTCCGACAGGCCGACAATATTGGAAAGCTCCTTTGCGGTCAGTCCGAGCAATTCGGCAGAGCGCAGCAATGCCTTTGAAACAACGGTGGTCTTGCTGGGTATTTCAGTTTTGTGTTGTGCGTTGGTTCGCATGGCGTGTCCTTTCATTAGAAATATAAATATATTAAATTTCCTGTGAAATCAAGATCGCTATGAATTACCTGCGCGGCGTCACGCTCATGGGCAGGCCGCCATCGGGCTGGGTCGTCAATTTCTGTACCGGCCACGGCTTCACGGCACCCGCCATGTCGAAACGAAAGCGATGCAGCAAAGTTGCCAAAGCTATGATTGCTTCTTGCAGGGCAAAGCTGGCACCGATACACACGCGGGGACCGGCCCCAAAGGGCAGATACTGGAAGCGGTCAATTTTATCACGATTGTGCGGATGAAAGCGCGAGGGTAAGAAAGCATCCGGTTGGTCCCAATAGAGACGATGGCGATGGACAGTCCAAGGCATGACCAAAACGGCGGAACCTTTGGGCAGTTTCAAATCCTTGTATTGATCGTCTTCAACCGGCTCGCGGTTGATGGATGGCGCTGGCGGATAGAGCCGCATTGCCTCCTCGAAAGCGGCGCGGGTAAAGGGCAGCGCGTCCAGCCATTCATGCGGCGGTGGCACATAACGCTGATCCATGAAGGCGTCGATTTCCTGTTCGATCAGATCGCGCTCCCATGGCGCTCTGGCCAGCAGATAAAGCGTCCAGCCAAGCGCGCGTGCGGTCGTTTCATGGCCAGCACCGATGAAAGTAATGATATTGTCTTCGATCTCGGCGCGTGACAGGCCATCGGGCCCTTCCGCACGCAGGAGCAGAGTCAGAAAGTCGTTCGGAACCTTGTCGCCCTCTTTATCCATGCGTGCTTTGCGCATCTCGATCGTGTTGGCAACGATCTGGCGGAAAAAGGCGAGGGCGCGACGTCCGCGAATCTGGGTAAAGCGCGGCAGCCATTCCGGTGCGCCCAGTAGATCAAGCGGATCAACACGTCCCATAGTTTCGAAAAGCCGGTCGACCTCATGCGCAAACTGGTCGGGATTGCCGGCGATCTCGCCGGAAAACAGGGTTTCGGCAAGTATATCGTAGGTCAGCATGGTCATGTCGCGCGAAACATCGGTTATGCCGCTATGACCGTCATAACGCTCAGCGAAATTTTCCGTCGCGCGCTGCATGCTTGTCGCAAAGCCATTAATGTGGCGCGGCGTAAATACAGGAGCCATGGCTTTGCGCGAGCGTTTCCAGATATCGCCCTCTGCGGTCAATAGTCCGTCGCGCAGGATTGGGCGCAGGATACGCTGGCGTACAGCCGCCATTTTGTAGTTCTTGGCATTATCGACGAGGATATGGCGGATAAGGCCAGGGTCATTGGCAATGATCGTATGGGCAAAGGACCATTCAATCGATACCCATGGCTCATTGTAAGAAGGCTCGCCCCACAATTCCAGCGGATTGCGGTAAATGGTACGGATCAGCTGGAGCGTGCCAACAGGTCCGGTGCGGGGAATGGGTGCCGGGGGTGTGAATGCGGTTCTTAAAGTGTCCATTGCGCCTCCATGGTTTTGATGTGGGGTCGATGGTGCCCCATGTCCACAAATTTCCGGAAAGGCGAGGCAAATAGGCAGGTTTCGGGCCCTGAGGACACAGATTATCCATAGTGCTGGCGCAGCTTGACGATCATCCGTGGACAGCCGCATGGCATGAATTGGAAAAACCGACAGAAATCACTATATCTAAGCATAGGTTGGGCATGATTCGCCCAAATTATGCTATAAGGACAGATGCACTGTTCCTGCCTTTAGAAAAGATTGAATTTACATGAGTGAAACACCCGAGATGACAGTCGAAGCCACGCAGGAATATGGCGCGGAGTCCATCAAGGTTCTCAAGGGGTTGGATGCAGTTCGCAAGCGCCCCGGAATGTATATTGGTGATACGGATGACGGCTCCGGACTTCACCATATGGTTTATGAAGTCGTGGACAACGCTATTGACGAGGCACTTGCCGGTCATGCGACCCGCGTTACCGTAACGCTTAATCCCGATGGTTCCTGCACCGTTACCGATAATGGCCGTGGTATCCCCACAGACATGCACTCGGAAGGCGTTTCCGCCGCTGAAGTTATTATGACCCAGCTGCATGCGGGCGGTAAGTTCGACCAGAACTCCTACAAGGTTTCCGGTGGGTTGCACGGCGTCGGTGTCTCGGTCGTCAATGCGCTTTCCGTTTGGCTGAAATTGAAGATTCGCCGTCAGGGCAAAATCCACGAGATGAGCTTCACTCATGGTGTGGCCGACAGTCCGCTGGTTGTGACCGGCGATTCTGAAGGTCTGACGGGAACGGAAGTATCGTTCCTGCCTTCGACCGAAACTTTCACCATGGTCGAGTTTGATTTCAAGACATTGGAACATCGCCTGCGCGAACTGGCCTTCCTGAATTCCGGCGTCCGCATCCTTCTGTCTGACCGCCGCCACGCTGATCCGGTTGATCTGGAACTGTTTTATGAGGGCGGTCTGACTGCCTATGTGAAATATCTCGACCGCTCCAAGAAAGAGCTGGTCGGCGAGCCGATCTATATTCGCGGTGAGCGGGACGATACCACTGTCGAGGTCGCCATGTGGTGGAATGACAGCTATCACGAGAATGTTCTGTGCTTCACCAACAATATTCCGCAGCGCGATGGCGGAACGCATCTTGCCGGTTTCCGTGGCGCGCTGACGCGCCAGATGACCGGCTATGCGGAAAGCACCGGCCAGGCCAAGAAAGCCAAGGTTACACTTACCGGCGATGATTGCCGCGAGGGTCTTACCGCTGTGCTTTCGGTAAAAGTGCCGGACCCGAAATTCTCCTCGCAGACCAAGGACAAACTCGTTTCTTCAGAAGTGCGTGCTGTCGTGGAAGGTCTGGTCAATGAGGCATTATCAACCTGGCTTGAAGAACACCCGACTGAAGGCAAGGTGCTGGTCGACAAGGTTATTCAGGCAGCCTCAGCCCGTGAAGCTGCGCGCAAGGCGCGCGACATTACCCGCAAGAACTCGCTGAGCATCAGCTCGCTGCCGGGCAAGCTTGCCGATTGTCAGGAAAAAGATCCGGCCAAGTCGGAAATCTTTATCGTCGAGGGTGATAGCGCTGGCGGTTCTGCCAAGGGCGGACGCTCGCGTCAAAATCAGGCTATTCTGCCGCTTCGCGGTAAAATCCTGAATGTCGAGCGCGTGAAGCTCGACCGGATGCTTTCATCCGATCAGATTGGCACGCTGATTCTGGCGCTGGGTACCAGCATTGGCAAGGATGAGTTCAATCCCGACAAGCTGCGTTATCACAAGATCATCATCATGACCGACGCGGACGTCGATGGTGCTCATATTCGTACATTGCTTCTGACCTTCTTCTTCCGCCAGATGCCGGAATTGATCGAGCGTGGCCATATCTATATTGCACAGCCGCCGCTCTATAAGGTCTCGCGCGGCAAGTCCTCGCAATATCTCAAGAATGAGGTCGCCTACGAGGAATTCCTGATTGAGTCCGGTCTGGAAGAGGCTTCATTGGAACTGGATGGCGGCGAAGTTCGTGCCGGTTCCGATCTGCGTGCAGTGATCAATGATGCGATGGCCGTTCGCAACCTGCTTCAAGGGCTCAATACGCGCTATGATCGCGCTGTTGTGGAGCAGGCAACAATCGCTGGTGCGCTGAACCCGGAAGCTATTTCCGATACGGTGCGTGCTCAGTCACTGGTAACTGAAGTTGCCCGACGCCTCGACCTTATTGCCGAAGAAACCGAAAAAGGCTGGAGCGGCCGTCTTGCAACGCCTGAGGATGGTGTTGACGGCTATGTCTTCGAGCGCTCATTGCGCGGCGTCAAGGAAACAGTAACGCTTGATATGGCGCTGATTGGCTCGGCGGATGCACGCCAGCTGGATCGTTATTCGGCTCGCCTGCACGAGATTTACTCCAAGCCGCCCGTTCTTCGCCGCAAGGAAAAGACGGATATGATTGCTGGTCCGATTTCATTGCTCGAAGCGGTATTCGCTGCAGGCCGCAAGGGCCTTTCGCTGCAACGCTATAAGGGCCTGGGCGAAATGAATGCCGATCAGCTTTGGGAAACAACACTCGATCCGAATGCACGTTCGCTGCTGCAGGTGAAGGTGAATGATGCGACCGATGCTGACAGCCTGTTCTCAAGGCTGATGGGCGATGACGTCGAGCCGCGCCGCGAGTTCATCCAGGACAATGCGTTGAGCGTGGCAAATCTGGACGTTTAAAGACACAGCATCGCTTATCACTCAAATATTCCGATCGATAATCCAGGCGGCAATCAAAAGATTACCGCCTGGATGCCTCTTGGCTGCACTCCTGGTCAGGTCGGGTAAGTGCACAATCTGTGGGCAAATTGCCGGACAGCCTTCTATTTATACTTTTGTGTAACAACTCTCTTGAATGTTCATTGCGGTCATGATCTTTTGGCAAAATTAGCGCTGGGATATTCGACGAAATGATTATCCGGTTGCGCAAGGCTTTGATGAATCTGAACGGAAAATTGAAATGCAGCCAATCTTCGATGGTCACAACGACGTGCTCTACCGGTTGTGGAAACATTCGAAAAGCGGGACTGATCCGGTTCAGGAATTTATCGAAGGCACAACATCCGGTCACATTGACAAGAAGCGCGCCTTAAAAGGCGGTTTGGTTGGCGGTCTTTGCGCTATCTATGTTCCATCGGGCGATCTGGCCTTCAAGGCGCCCGATGCCAATGGCCATTACACGACACCGCTCGCAGCGCCGCTGGAACGGGCTCCCTCGCTTGATGTCGCCTTGGAAATGGCTTCAATAGCCTTGCGGTTGCAGCAGGCAGGCGGCTGGAAGCTCTGCCGCAGCACAACGGAAATCAACGAATGTATTGAACAGGATCAATTCGCGGCGGTTCTTCACATGGAAGGCTGCGAGGCGATTGATGCTGATCTGACGGCACTTGATGTGTTTTACGCGGCTGGCCTGCGTTCGCTGGGTCCAGTCTGGAGCCGCAACAATATATTCGCGCATGGCGTGCCGTTTGCCTATCCGATGGACCCCGATACCGGCCCCGGCCTGACGGGGGCGGGCGAGGAATTGGTCAAGGCGTGCAACCGCCTCGGCATTCTGATTGATCTGGCGCATATTACGGAAAAAGGCTTCTGGGATGTGGCGCGTCTCAGCGATCAGCCGCTCATTGCCAGCCATTCCAATGTGCATGCGCTTACGCCTGTTGCCCGAAATGTCACCGACAAGCAGTTTGACGCGATCCGCGAAAGCAAGGGGCTTGTCGGCTTGAACTACGCTGTGGCCATGTTGCGCCCGGATGCGCGCGAAAACGCCGATACGCCGCTGACAGATATGGTCCGACACATTGACTATATGGTCAATCGGATGGGTATTGATTGCGTGGCACTTGGCTCTGACTTCGATGGTGCTAAAATCCCCGGTGAAATTGCTGATGCAAGCGGCAATCAGAAACTGGTCGAAGCGTTGCGCGAAGCCGGCTATGGCGAGGATGATCTTGCAAAAATCTGTCGTAGAAACTGGTTGCGCGTGCTTGGCGCAGCCTGGCATGAACAATAAAAAGAAACAAAGGGTTCGGGACAAGCTCACAATCCCGGCCGATAGCTCCAAACAGGGAACCAGACCAATGTTGATGACCAAGATGAACCCAAAATTCCGCATGTTGCTCGGCAGTGCGGCCATCTCCGCCGTAATGCTATCGGGCATGCCAGCCTTTGCCGAAACGCCAGCTGACACGCTGGTCGAGGCATGGGCGATTGACGACGTCATCACGCTGGATCCGGGTGAAGCTTTCGAGCTGACCATGGGCGAGATCAACGGCAATAGCTATGACAAGCTGGTACGGCTCGACATTAATGATTCATCGAAGATTGTTGCCGATGTCGCCGAAAGCTGGACGGTTTCCGATGATGGCCTGACCTATACATTCAAGCTTAAGCCAAACCTGCAATTTGCTTCCGGCAATCCGCTGACCGCTGAAGACGTGGCCTATTCCTTTGAGCGTGCGGTCAAGCTTGATCTGAGCCCGGCATTCATTCTGACGCAGTTTGGCCTGAACAAGGACAATGTGACTGAGAAGGCAAAGGCGGCTGATCCATCCACTTTTGTTTTCACCGTCGATCAGCCCTATGCGCCAAGCTTCGTACTGAACTGCCTGACATCGACCGTTGCTTCAGTTGTCGACAAGAAGTTGGTGTCGGAACACATCGTCAATGATGATTTCGGCAATGCGTGGTTGAAGACGAATTATGCGGGTTCCGGCCCGATGAAAATTCGTGACTGGCGTGCGAACGAGATCATTGTTCTGGAACGCAATGATAATTACTATGGCACCAAGTCTCCGCTCGCCCGTGTTATTTATCGCCATGTCAAGGAAAGTGCGGCCCAGCGCCTTCTGCTTGAAAAAGGCGATGTTGATGTCGCCCGTAATCTTGAACCAAATGATATGGAACAGGTTACCAAGAACAAGGACATCACCACGGTCAGCGCGCCGAAGGGAACAATTTATTATATCAGCCTCAATCAGAAAAATGCCAATCTTGCAAAGCCGGAAGTGCGTCAAGCGTTAAAATATCTGGTCGATTATGATGCCATCGGCGAGCAGTTGATCAAGGGCGCTGGCGAAATTCACCAGACCTTCCTGCCGAAGAGCATGCTGGGTGCACTGGACGAAAAACCATTCAAGCTGGATGTTGCCAAGGCCAAGGAATTGCTTGAAAAGGCAGGGTTGAAGGACGGCTTCTCTTTCACCATAGATGTGCGCAACAACCAACCGGTGACGGGGATTGCTGAATCGGTTCAGCAATCCTTTGCGCAAGCTGGCGTGAAGATGGAAATTATCCCCGGCGACGGTAAGCAGACACTGACCAAATATCGTGCCCGTACGCATGATTCCTATATTGGTCAGTGGGGCGTGGATTATTGGGACCCGAATTCCAATGCCGAGACCTTCACCAGCAATACGGACAATGCCGATACCGGCACCAATAAGACACTTGCCTGGCGCAATGCCTGGGATGTACCGGAGCTGACCAAGGAAACCAAAGCAGCACTGCTTGAGCGTGACAATGCAAAACGCGCCGCTATGTATCAGGACCTGCAGAAGAAGGTTCTTGAAACCAGCCCCTTCATCATCATTTTCCAGCAGACAGAAGTGGCCGGATTGCGCTCGAACCTCAAGAACTTCAAGCTTGGTCCGTCCTTCGACACCAACTATGTCTTCAACGTAACAAAGTAATCCGGAACCATACCGGTGAGCACATCTGACATGCAATTGGAGGCCGGGCGCTCAGGCGCCTGGGCTTCAAACTTCGCTTGGGCCGTGGGCAGATTTCTGCTCATAGGCGCCATCACCTTTCTTGGTCTTCTGGCCGTCACGTTTTTCATCGGGCGCGTCATTCCGATTGATCCGGCGCTTGCCATTGTTGGCGATCGCGCACCGGCTCATGTCGTGGCGCGCGTTCGGGAAGAGCTTGGGCTCAACCTGCCGCTATACCAGCAGTTTTTCCTTTATCTGAAAGGGGTGCTGCATGGGGAGTTCGGCAATTCGGTTTTGACGACCAACCCGGTAATGACCGATATTATCCGCGTTTTTCCGGCCACATTCGAACTGGCAACAATGGGCACCCTTATCGGCGCGTTTGTTGGTGTTCCGCTTGGAGTGCTTGCTGCGGTGAAGCGAGGCACGATCCTCGACCAGATTGTCAGGGTTATCGGTCTTATCGGCTATTCAGTGCCGGTGTTCTGGCTGGGACTGCTCGGTCTCGTGCTGTTTTACGCCAAGCTTGGCTGGGTGTCGGGGCCGGGACGCATTGATGTCGTCTACGAATATACATTCACGCCCATTACCGGGCTTTATCTTCTCGATGCGATTTTGCAGAATAATTGGGAAGTGTTCCGAAATATTTTCAGCTTCATCATCCTGCCTGCCTCCGTGTTGGGTTATTTCTCGCTGGCATATATCAGCCGTATGACACGCTCCTTCATGCTCAACGAACTAAGCCAAGAATATATTATTGCAGCGCGCGCCAAGGGTCTTTCCGAAACACGGATCATCTGGGCCCATGCCTTGCGCAATGCCGCAGTGCCTTTGCTTACAGTTATCGTGCTTTCCTTTGCCAATCTTCTGGAAGGTTCAGTGCTGACCGAGACAATCTTCTCCTGGCCGGGTCTTGGCAGCTACATCACCAATTCGCTGCAAAATGCCGACATGAACGCAGTGCTGGGCGGCACGATTGTCATTGGCGGGGTATTCATCGCCATCAACCTTCTTTCCGATCTTCTGTATCGGCTACTTGACCCACGGACGCGCGCACGATGAGTGAGATCGCAAAACCTTTTTCCCGCCGCCAATGGCTGATGAGCGACCGGCCGCAGTCGCGCATGCAGGCTCGGCTTGGCCGCGCCTATCTGATCTGGAACCGCTTTGCCAGCAACCGGCTGGCGGTGATCGGTCTTGGAATCATCTTTGCGCTGGTTCTGGTGGCCATATTTGCTCCGCAGCTTGCACCGCACTCACCGGTTGCAGGTGATCTGCGTGGTGCTCGCCTCTTGCCGCCCGGGGGCGATTACTGGCTTGGCACAGACGATCAGGGCCGCGATATTCTTTCGCGGTTGATCTTTGGATCGCGGCTGACGCTTTATGTGGTCATTCTGGTGGCGATCATTGCTGCACCAATCGGCTTGCTGGTGGGCACCATCGCCGGTTATGCCGGAGGCTGGGTGGATGCAATCCTCATGCGGCTCACCGACATTTTCCTGGCATTTCCAAAGCTCATTCTGGCTCTCGCTTTGGTTGCGGCGCTGGGACCTGGCATTGAGAATGCGGTCATTGCCATAGCAGTCACGTCGTGGCCACCCTATGCGCGTATAGCCAGAGCCGAAACACTGACAGTGCGTAACTCCGATTACATTGCCGCGGTTCAGTTGATGGGCGCTTCGCCATTCCGCATCGTCCTGCGCCACATCATGCCGCTATGCCTCTCATCCCTGATCGTTCGCGTCACGCTCGATATGGCGGGGATCATCCTCGTCGCAGCGGGACTTGGCTTTCTTGGCCTTGGTGCGCAGCCGCCCTTGCCCGAATGGGGCGCAATGATTGCGTCCGGTCGCCGCTTCATCATGGATCAGTGGTGGGTAGCAGCGGCACCGGGCTTTGCCATCCTTATTGTCAGTCTGGGCTTTAATCTCCTGGGCGATGGCTTGCGCGATGCACTCGATCCGCGGGGGAACAACCAATGAGCGCCTTGCTGACAGTCAAGGATCTGCGGGTCCAGTTTCCAACCCGTACCGGCGTTGTCGATGCTGTGCGCGGTGTTTCATTCACGCTAGGCCGTGAAAGGCTTGGCATTGTTGGCGAGTCCGGCTCGGGAAAATCCCAGACCGGACGTGCAATCATGGGGCTGACGCCGCCCCATGCAACGATTACTGCCGATACGTTGAATTTCGACGGAATGGACCTTCTGGATATTTCGGCGAAAGAACGGCGCAACCTGCGTGGCAATCGTATCGCCATGATCCTCCAGGATCCGAAATATTCGCTCAATCCGGTCATGAGCATCGGCAGGCAGATTGTTGAAACGCTGCGAACCCATGAGAAGGTGAGCAAGGCTGAGGCACGCAAACGCGCGATTGATATGCTGGCAGCTGTACAGATACGCGACCCGGAGCGGGTCTTTAACCTGTATCCGCATGAGGTTTCGGGCGGCATGGGACAGCGCGCCATGATCGCCATGATGTTGATCACCGGACCGGAGCTTCTGATTGCCGATGAGCCGACTTCTGCTCTTGATGTGACGGTGCAGCTTGATGTGCTGCGCATCCTTGACGATCTGGTGCGGGATCGCGGCATGGGGCTGATCTTCATCTCCCATGATTTGCGGCTGGTTTCATCTTTCTGCGACCGTGTGATCGTCATGTATGCGGGACGGGTCGTCGAGGAAATTGCAGCGACCGATTTGCAGAATGCCAAACATCCCTATACGCGCGGTCTGATGAATTGCATGCCGCAGATCAGCAATGACCGGCATCCTCTGCCAGTTCTGGATCGCAAGCCGGAGTGGGCTCTATGAACAATCTGCAAAATGCGGCCCTCAACGTCGAAAATGTTGAAGTGAAGTTTGAACGTTTCCGCGCATTGCGCGGGGTTAGTCTTAATGTCCAGCAGGGCGAGTCTTTTGGTCTGGTGGGTGAATCCGGTTCGGGAAAATCAACCTTGCTACGGGCCATTGCAGGACTTGCGCCTGTTACCGGCGGCACGATAACGGTCAATGGCAAGACGCTGGGATCATCCCGGACTAAGGCATTTTACCGCGAAGTCCAGATGGTGTTTCAGGACCCCTATGGTTCCCTGCATCCACGCCAGACGGTCGATCGCCTGTTGCTGGAACCACTGGTTGTCCACGGCTTTGCCAATATCGAAAAACGTATCCTGCGGGCGCTCGACGAAGTTGGTCTCGGTTCAAGCTTTCGTTTTCGCTATTCGCATCAGCTTTCTGGCGGGCAACGCCAGCGCGTCGCCATTGCCAGAGCGTTGATCCTTGAGCCTTCGATCCTGTTGCTGGATGAGCCGACCTCGGCGCTGGATGCCTCGGTGCAAGCAGAAGTGTTGAACCTGCTTGAGCAGATAAGGCGAGACCGGAAACTGACATTCCTGATGGTCAGCCATGATCTGGCGGTGGTTACCCATATGTGCGATCGGCTGATGGTCATGCAGAATGGCGCAGAGGTGGAATGTCTCACCGCGACAGAACTGGCCAGACACGCGGTCCAGCAGGATTACACCCGCAACCTGCTCGTAGCCAGTGAAGGCTTCGTAAGGCCCTCTTAAACTCCCGCGCATTGACTTCCACGATGCGCCGTTTCATCATGACTTCATTCCGAGGGGGGCATCTTACGATGCTGAGATGGCGCTGAGCCAAGACCCTTGAACCTGATCCGGATCATGCCGGCGTAGGAACGGGAATTGAGCAGCCATCACGCTGGTTTCGTCTTCCTTCGCACATATCCGGGTCTTCAATGCTGAACGGAGTCCGTGACGTGCCAAAAGTTGATTACCGCCTGAATGCCATTGTTGATTTCGACGCCATTGGTCCGGACAAGGATTTGGGAGCGCTGGCGCTCGCAGCGGCGCATGGCGGCGCAACGATTATCCAGTATCGTGACAAGAACTCGGCAACGCGTGACATGATTGATCGTGCACGGCAGATACATGCCGCAATCAAGGCGACTGGCGTACCGCTGCTCGTCAATGACCGTGTTGACGTTGCGCTTGCCGCTGGCGTGGAGGGTGTCCATGTGGGCCGCGAAGATATGATGGTTGGCGATGTCCGCCGTCTGCTCGGGCCAAATGCGATTATCGGACTGACCGTCAAGAATGAGCCGGACGCACAGGCAGCAATTGATGGCGATATTGATTATGCCTGCATCGGCGGCCTGTTTGAAACGCCCACGAAAGAGAATCTGCAACCGATCGGCTTTGAAGGATTCAAGCGTCTGGCCGCGATCATACGCAAGGCAAAACCGCATCTGCCCATAGGCGCTATTGCCGGTATCGGACTGGAACGCACGCCTTTTGCAATCAAGGCAGGTGCCGACGGTGTGGCGGTGATTTCCGCAATCTTCCGGCAGGACAATCCACAAGCGGCAGCGCAAGCTTTGCGCTTCGCCGTGGATGAGGCATTGCGGGTAAGAGAGCCGGCATGACCGCAATAGCGCTGACCATTGCCGGATCCGATAGCGGCGGCGGGGCAGGAATTCAGGCCGATTTGAAGACATTCTCGGCGCTTGGTGTTTATGGTGCGAGTGTCCTTACCGCAATCACTGCGCAGAACACCCATGGTGTTACGGCCATTGAGAATCTTTCGCCCGATATCATCCGGGCTCAGATGGATGCGGTACTCTCCGACCTTGACGTGAATGCAATCAAGATAGGCATGGTATCGACGGTTGCAACCATTGAGGCAATTGCGGAAAGACTCAACCACTGGCAACGGCAAGCCGTGTTCGATCCTGTGATGGTGGCAACGGCAGGCGATGCCTTATTGCAACCCAACGCGATTGACGCCTTGCAACGGCTTCTTTTGCCGCGCGCATTGCTGCTGACGCCCAATTTGCCGGAAGCTGCCTTGCTCACAAATATGCCGATCGCCGAAGATGAAGCGCACATGATCCGGCAAGGGGAAAGGCTGCTCACTATGGGACCGGCTGCCGTGCTGATAAAGGGTGGACATGCCAAGGGCGCTATGAGCACCGATATTCTGCTCGATGGCGCATCGGTGAGGCGGTTTTCCACATTGCGCATTGAAACTGCAAATGATCATGGAACGGGGTGCACCTTGGCCTCGGCCATTACCGCTGGTATGGCAAAGGGAATGGTGCTGCATGAGGCGATCAGCGAAGCAAAAGACTATCTGACGGCTGCAATGGCAGCGAGTGAAACTCTTGAAGTTGGTCGGGGACGCGGCCCTGTTCACCACTTCCACCACTGGTGGGCGGCGTAGATTTCGCCTTTATAAGATCAGTTTAGAGCATTTCCGGCAAAAACGGAGTCGCCTTCAATGCTCTATCTCTTTGTTTGTTTACGCAATTCCAATTACTAAAACCGGTTCCCACTTTTGCTGGAATTGCTCTAGAGCAGATTCGGC
>UCNP01000129.1 GCA_900473335.1 Hyphomicrobiales bacterium
CATCCTCATCGATGCCTGGTGCCGTTCGCTGCTGATGAACGACTTTTTCGAGATCTACAGCGCCCTCGGTGAAGGACGCGAAGCGCAGTTGAGCGTGCCGCCGCGTTATCGCGATTACATCGGCTGGCTGCAACGCCAGAGCCTGGCCGAGGCGCGGCAGTGGTGGCAGCAGAACCNNTGTCGAGGACGGTGCACGGCTGCGGGAACTGGCGCAGGCACATCAACTGACCGTCAACACCTTCGCCCAGGCTGCATGGGCTCTGGTTTTGCGGCGTCTGAGCGGCGATCGCGACGTGCTCTTCGGCGTCACCGTGGCCGGGCGTCCGGTGGAGATGCCGGAAATGCAGCGCACTGTCGGCCTGTTCATCAACAGCATCGCCCTGCGGGTGAAGATGCCGGCGGACGATCAGCGCAGCAGCGTGCGCCAGTGGCTCAGCGCTTTGCTCGACAGCAACATGCAACTGCGCGAGTACGAATACCTGCCGCTGGTGAACATCCAGGAACAGAGCGAATTGCCTAAAGGCCAGCCGCTGTTCGACAGTCTCTTCGTCTTCGAAAACGCCCCGGTGGAAGTCTCGGTGCTTGATCGTGCACAGAGCCTGAATGCGACCTCGGATTCAGGCCGCACCCACACCAACTTCCCGTTGACGGCGGTGTGTTACCCGGGCGATGACCTTGGCTTGCACCTGTCCTATGACCAGCGTTACTTCGACGAGGCGACGGTCGAGCGCATGCTCAGTGAGTTCAAGCGCCTGCTGCTGGCGCTGGTCGACGGCTTCCATGGCGACATGGCCGATTTGCCGCTGCTAGGCGACGAGGAACGCGATTTCCTCCTGCACGGTTGCAACCAGAGCGGCCACGACTATCCGCTGGAGCAAAGCTACGTGGCGTTGTTCGAAGCGCAGGTCGCGGCGCATCCGCAGCGCATCGCCGCCAGTTGCCTCGATCAGCATTTGAGCTATGCCGAACTGAATCACAACGCCAACCGCCTCGGCCATGCCCTGGTCGCTGCCGGTG
>UCNP01000132.1 GCA_900473335.1 Hyphomicrobiales bacterium
TCGCCGTATCGATGGTCTTGCCACCGCCCAGCGCAATGATCGTGTCGGGGGCGTGCAGCAATGCCTGCTCGGATAACTGCGCAATCGCAGCGCGCGTGCACTCGCCGGGAAACTCGATGTGCAATGGCTCCAATCCCTGGTCCTGCAACGTGGCGCCAACCTGCGGCCATAGATGCCGGGCGACAAACTCATCGCAAAGCACCAGCGGCCGTGATCGGCCCATGTCGTTCAGCACTCTGCCCAATTGTTGCAATGCATTCGGACCCTGCTCGTAGCGCCCGGGAAATCCCATCGTTTTAACCATGACAAACGTCCTCGCAAGAAGTCATCAGCGCATCAACCAGCCGCCCGCGACATCAACCACCTGGCCGGTAATGAAGTCGCTTTCGCTTGACGTGAGAAAACACGCCGCCCTTGCCACCTCAAGCGGTGTGCCCAGCCTGCGCAGCGGCGTCTCGTCGACCACGGCTTGATTGGCCTGGGCCGATACGGTCTTGAGCAATGGCGTTTCGATTCGTCCCGGTGCCAGCGCATTGGCGGTGACTCCGAACGGCCCGAGTTCGCCGGCCAGGTGGCGGGTAAAGCCGATGATTGCGGCTTTGGTCGCACTGTAGTGCGCTGCGACAATCGGCAAGAACGCGCTGCCCGCCACCGAAGACATATTGACGATGCGCCCGAACCGGCGCTCGACCATGCCGGGCGCGAGCACTCGCACCAGGTTGAAGGAGCCATTGAGGTTGATATCGACCACGCGCAGCCACTCATCCGGCGCCATGGTCCAGATCGGCGCCGGTGCGCCGTGGTGTTTGGGCGAAATGCCGGCGTTGTTGATCAGGGTATCGATGGGGCCAAGCTCCCCTTGCACGCGCTCGCATGCAGCAGCGCAGTCTTGAAAACTCGCGACATCAGCCTGCGCCCACGCGACCGCAAAACCCGCATCACGCAACGCCACGCCCTGCTGTTGCACCTTGTCGGCATCAGCGTCGAGCAGCGCCACGGCTGCAC
>UCNP01000107.1 GCA_900473335.1 Hyphomicrobiales bacterium
AAATCGCAGCCTTCGCAGCACCTACAGGGAAACGCATTCCAACGTAGGAGCTGCCGAAGGCTGCGATCTTTTGATCTTCAGCCCTTCAACCATCCCCGCAACGTCCTACAACCTTAATGACCGCCGTCCGATTGCGCCAAAAAGCCCAGGTTTCTAAGCTATCTGATGCTGAATGTTCAGCAGAGGATTGGGCGACCCGGGCAGGGCCATGGTGGAAAAGGGCTTCGCGGATGCTGCAATCGCTATGAGCCCGCATGCCGGAGCTGGGCTCTGCGCAAATCGTAAGTCGACTGAAGATTCATCCATAACTCAGGCGTAGTGTTGAGCTGAATGGCGAGGCTGATTGCCAGATCGGCGCAGATCCTGAGCTGGCATTTCACAAGCTCTTCGATCTCGCTTTCGGGCCATTTCGTGGGCATGGCCAGATCCATGACGGTCATGCTCAACGGCTCCATGAATTCCTTATTCAGAACCTCGCCCGGAAGAATCGGGCGCATACCACTGCGGTCCATTTTTTTTCGCCTCCAGAGGCTGCGTTGAGTGGCCAAACTGGAACATCCGACTCCGGATACAAGATCTTCACACCCCTTTCGCCAGCGTCCTACAAATATTAGGGCATGGCCCTACAAACATCAGCGTCTGCGCCTGATTCCGTGAGCTCTTCGCTGTGATTAGGCTGGTGGCTTTCGCCTGCGCTGGTCGATCCTATTCGTCGAGTTCCAGGCGATACACATTGATCGCCAGACACTCTGGTTCTGGATCCCTCTTGTCTGATTTGCTCAAGCTCAAAGAAAACACGCTGGTTCAGCATCCAGATGGTGGTTACATCTTTGGCACGATCCCCGATATGCCAAAATTCGGCTTGCCAGGCGGGAAGATTTATCTGCGGGTAGGTATTCACCGTCGAGCGAATAGTGGTTTTGGCGTAGTGCACATTTGGGAAGCCCATAGTGCCGATTTGCTCAAGCATGGTTGCCAGACTGCCGATGGGGTAGCAGCGATTGTTGCGAAAATGATCGTCCCGGGGGCGCAAATCTATTGTGAGTTCAAAGAACAACGATGTGGAAACAGGGTCGCGGTACTGAGGACATCTATGGGAACACTGATTCTTGAACCGCGACACGAGCGCGCCACAGG
>UCNP01000134.1 GCA_900473335.1 Hyphomicrobiales bacterium
CATCGGCTGGCCGGCCAGATCGAGCAGCCTGACGTGCAGATGGACACCGTTGCACACCGCCTCGGCGGCAGTCTTCGGCGCAAAACTCAGATCCAGGCCCATTTGCCGGGCGATTTCCCGGGTGATTTCGCGCACGTTGACCGCGCGATCCGCCGCCGCCACGCCAAGCGTCGGGCGGCAGGTGATTTCGTATTGGTGCTTGCCGTATTCCGGCAGGAACATTTCCGGCTCGACGCCGCCGGCGCGCAGGGCGCTGAGCAGCCAGCCGCCGAATTCGGCGCCTTGGCGCTGCGCCTCGAGAGAGAACGCCGCGTGTTCGGCAATACCTGCGTGCAGGTTGAATTCATGTTCGAAGGCGGCGTTGACCTGCAACCCCAGCTCATCGTGATAGCGCTCGATTTCATCGCGCAGCAATGTGCGTGGGCAGGCGCCCCATGCCTGGCCGTCGGTCTCGCGAATATCGGCGTGAATGAAATCCAGCACCGGCGCATTGGCATCCGGACCGCTGCCGACAGTGACGCGGCTGCTCAGATCGGGAATCAGCCGCAGGTCGCCATACGCGCCCCACGGATTGCTCGAAGCGATGATGTCTTGCGGCGTCAACGCACTGTTGGCCGGTACCCAACCGCAACCCGCGGCCTGATAGTGCTCCAGCTCATCGCTGGGAAACGAGCGGCCACGGGTGATGCCGATCAGGTCGGTTGTCACCAGCGTGGTCATCGGTAAAGGCGTCAGGCGCGGGCTCATGGCTGCATCTCCTGCAAGCGACCGAGCACGGTGTCGGTGTCGGTGATCCAGCAGTAACCCTTGATCGCGTTGAGGCAGGCGTGATGGCGTTCAGCTGTGTAAGTGGCGCAGGCATCCTCCACCAGCGAGACCAGATAGCCACGGTCGGCGGCGTCGCGCACAGCCATGTCGACGCACTGGTCGGTGACGATGCCGGCGATGATCAGATGCCGGGTTTGCAGATTGCGCAGCACGTAATCGATGTTGGTTGAATTGAACACCCCGGAGGAGGTCTTCGGCAGCACGATTTCGTTTTCGGTCGGGGTCAGTTCAGCGATGACCTGAGCTTGCACGCTGCCCTTGGGCAGGTGCATGTCCGAC
>UCNP01000140.1 GCA_900473335.1 Hyphomicrobiales bacterium
GACCAACATCCCGCTGCACCGTGATCTGGTTCGTGACGAAGGCTTCTGCAAGGGCGGTGTGAACATTCACTACCTCGAGCACAAGCTGGCCAAACAGTCGTAAGGCTGAAGCGGCATGAAAAACCCGATCCCTGCGGATCGGGTTTTTTTATGCCTGCAACAAACCCATCAGACCATCACTGTGGAGAAGGCCTGCTGCTCGACCATTGCGGCAGATGCCCCCAGGCCAGCCTCGTCAACCACCGCTCCTGCTGCGTTTTCATGTAACGGTCTGCGGGNNCGTAAAGTTTCGGGCACGTATCGAGAGCCCGTCCGTGGCATAACTCGATCTGGCGATAAGCGGGTTGTACAGCCTGCCAATCTGACCAGAGGAATGCTTGAACACTCTCGAGACTCCATTGTTCAGATTCAGCACCACGCCATAGCTGTTGCCCAGGCACGACGAGTATGACCAGTAATCCCAGGTCGGCTGCAGGCCCTGTTCGCGCAACACGCGCCTGACCGGACCGCCGATGTCAGCACCCGCCGACAGCCAGTCGCCACCCACCAGCGTGGCGCGAATGTTCTGCGGTGTTCCCCCCAGACGCTCCAGCACCTGCGTGACACTTCGCTCGATCAGCGGGCGAATATTGTGATCGAAATGAATGACCGCCCCCACTCTTGTCGTCGGGTTATACAGCGAGGCGATGACGCAACTCTGCGCATTCAACGAAAACAGGTAGTTATCCTGCGATCCGGGACGGAAAGCCGCCACCACGGCTTCGCCCTGCAGCGCGCCGCGGTTCAGCACGGGCTCGACACCTCCAGGAAAAGCATCATTCAAATTGTTCACGCGCCCAAGGTTGCGCACGTTGCCTCCTGTGAGTCCGACCCTGGCGTGTGTCCACTTGCCCCCCGGAGCAAGCTGAATCGGTTGCTGATAGATGGCGGTCGGGCGACGGGCATCGACCAGGCTCAGGCCACCGAAATGCGGATTTTCCCTGACCAGAAAGTACTTGCCTCTGTTGCGAATGTAATAGGCCGGTTGCGGCTGTGCAGCGCTGGACGGGCTGCGCCAGGTGCCGAAAAAGACGCCTTCTTCGCTCACCCTTTGCAAATG
>UCNP01000008.1 GCA_900473335.1 Hyphomicrobiales bacterium
TCAAACTTGCTCTTAGCCATCTGAGCTCTCCGTTATATGTTCGCCTGCTCAGGCTTAACTTCAACTGTCACGCGCAACCTTATGGTTACGCAAACTTCTTCTGAATTTCCTGCGCGACTGCTGCCGGGACAGGTTCGTAGTGGTCGAACTGCATGGTGTACTGTGCACGGCCCTGGCTCATCGAACGCAGATTGCTCACATAACCAAACATGTTGGCCAATGGAACGTTTGCGTTGACTACAGTGGCAATACCACGCGCTTCGGTACCCGAGATCTGACCACGACGTGAATTCAGATCTCCAATTACGTCACCAACGTAATCTTCAGGCGTAACAACCTCGACCTTCATGATCGGCTCGAGAAGCTGGGCACCAGCTTTCTGCGCACCTTCGCGGAATGCAGCGCGAGCTGCGATTTCGAAGGCGAGAACCGAGGAGTCGACGTCATGGTAGGCACCGTCGATCAGCGTTGCTTTCACGCCGAGCATCGGGAAGCCAGCGAGCGGACCCGCACCCATGACACTTTCAATGCCCTTCTGTACGCCTGGAATGTATTCCTTTGGTACAGCACCACCGACGATCTTCGATTCGAAGATGAAATCATCACCTTCATGCGGCTCGAAGATAACCTTGATGCGAGCGAACTGGCCCGAACCACCGGACTGCTTCTTATGCGTGTAGTCGATTTCAGCCTTGCGGGTGATCGATTCACGATAAGCAACCTGTGGATTACCAATATTTGCCTCAACCTTGAACTCACGACGCATACGGTCAACGAGAATGTCCAGATGAAGCTCGCCCATGCCGGCGATAATTGTCTGACCGGATTCTTCATCCGTCTTAACGCGGAATGAAGGATCTTCAGCTGCAAGACGGTTGAGCGCGAGGCCCATCTTTTCCTGGTCAGCCTTGGTCTTTGGTTCAATCGAAATTTCGATGACCGGATCCGGGAAGATCATGCGTTCAAGAATAACCGGCTTCAGAGGATCGCAAAGCGTATCACCTGTTGTCGTTTCCTTGAGGCCTGCAAGAGCAACGATATCGCCTGCAAAGGCTTCTTCGATGTCTTCACGGGAATTGGAATGCATCTGCAACATACGGCCGATACGCTCACGCTTCAGCTTGACCGTATTGTCGAGCGAGATGCCCTTGGTCAGCTTGCCGGAGTAAATGCGGCAGAATGTCAGCGAGCCAACGAACGGATCATTCATGATCTTGAACGCAAGCATTGACAATGGCTCTTCGTCTGAAGACTTACGCACTGTTTCCGCATCAGTCTTTGGATCGATACCCTTGATCGAAGGAACGTCAACAGGCGACGGCAAGAAATCAACAACACCGTCGAGCAGAGGCTGAACGCCCTTGTTCTTGAATGCTGAACCACAGAATACCGGATGGAATTCAACGCGGCATGTCCCGATACGGATCAGTTCACGCAGCTTGTCATTGTCTGGCATATTGCCTTCGAGGTAAGCCTCGGTAGCAGCTTCGTCGACTTCAACAGCGGTTTCGATGAGCTTCTCGCGGAATTCTTCTGCACGATCCTTAAGATCAGCTGGAATTTCGACGACATCCCATTCAGCACCGAGCTGTTCGTCACGCCATACAAGCGCCTTCATCTCAATCAGATCGACGACGCCCTTGAACTCTGTTTCAGCGCCGATTGGCAGCTGCATAACGAGAGCCTTGGCACCAAGACGCGTCTTGACCATATCAACGCAGCGATAGAAATCGGCGCCGGTCTTGTCCATCTTGTTGACGAAGATCATGCGTGGAACGTGATACTTCTCAGCCTGACGCCATACGGTTTCAGTCTGCGGCTCAACGCCGGCATTGGCATCCAGAAGCGCAATCGCGCCATCGAGAACGCGCAGCGAGCGCTCAACTTCAATCGTGAAGTCAACGTGGCCAGGAGTATCAATGATGTTGAAGCGACGCTTCTTACCATCACGGCCCGTCCAATAAGTCGTGGTTGCAGCGGAAGTGATCGTGATACCACGCTCCTGCTCCTGCTCCATCCAGTCCATCGTAGCGGCGCCGTCATGGACTTCACCGATTTTGTGCGACTTGCCGGTGTAATAAAGAATACGCTCGGTCGTCGTTGTCTTGCCGGCGTCGATGTGCGCCATGATACCGAAGTTACGGTAGTCTTCGATTTTATATTCGCGGGCCATGATCTGGTGCCTCTAAGAATAGGGTTTCGACGATTACCAGCGGTAATGCGAGAATGCGCGGTTGGCTTCTGCCATGCGATGCGTGTCTTCACGCTTCTTCACAGCCGAGCCGCGGTTGTTTGCAGCATCCAGAAGCTCACCTGACAGGCGATCGACCATTGTCGTCTCGTTGCGGCCACGGGCTGCATTGATCAACCAACGGATCGCAAGAGCCTGACGGCGCTCCGGACGAACATCGACCGGAACCTGGTAAGTCGCACCACCAACGCGGCGTGAACGAACCTCAACGTGAGGCGCAACATTGTCGAGAGCCTGATGGAACAGTGCAACTGGTTCCTGCTTGCTCTTGGCCTCAACTGACTCAAGCGCACCGTAAACGATACGTTCAGCAATCGACTTCTTGCCATGATGCATAACTGCATTCATGAACTTTGTCAGAACGAGATCGCCGAACTTTGGATCCGGGTTAATCTCACGCTTTTCTGCACTATGGCGTCTGGACATATTCTTTGTCTCTTATCTGCATCGGGTTGACCTACCTGGTGGCCAAAATCCCGGAAAATCTTACTTCGGACGCTTCGCACCGTACTTGGAACGGCGCTGCTTACGATTCTTGACGCCCTGAGTATCCAGAACACCACGGATGATGTGGTAACGAACACCCGGCAAATCCTTTACACGACCGCCGCGGATCATCACGACAGAGTGCTCCTGAAGGTTGTGACCCTCACCTGGAATATAGCCGATGACTTCGAAGCCATTGGTCAAACGCACCTTGGCGACCTTACGAAGAGCCGAGTTTGGCTTCTTCGGTGTCGTCGTATAGACGCGAGTGCAAACACCGCGCTTTTGCGGGTTTTCCTGCAAGGCAGGGACTTTATTGCGCTTTACCGGCGCAGTGCGCGGCTTGCGGATCAACTGGTTTACGGTAGGCATTCAACCTTCCCTCTTTGTAATGCGTATCAAAGCGCGAGCGCCTCGGCACAAATCTCGTATCTTCGCCCGTCAGGGCCGTTTCAGCGCCATGCTCATGCACAAATTCGGGCAACTAAACCACCGCGAGGGTGATTGCCCGAGTAAAAGCAGAGGAAGCCATATGGCCTCATGCGAGCGGCAAATTGCATTTCGTTCGTAAAACGAACCCTGTTTGAGATGAACTCCAGAGCGTGTCGCCCCGAAATGACCAATCTCACATCGGCTCAGATGGGCTGCTGATACTGGTGTTTCTGGCTTTCGTCAAGCCTGAACCGTTAATATTCTTCATGCACCCAGCATTTGCTGGTGCTTTTGCAGCCTAAGGACCGATAGTTTCGCCTATCGATCGTTAATTCAAGTTAAATTTCGGTTTCTTCACAGGGATTCGTGGCGACTCGGGTGCTAAGCCGGTCTGGAATGTTTATTCTTGCCGAGAAATGGAAGAATCGGGAATCAGTCCAATGCCAACAGCAGATATTGAGCCAATAATCGTTCACCTCGTCGTCGCCGACGTATGGAAGGCAAAGCAAGAGGAGCCGCGTCAGGTTCATCTCCTTCTTATGCGCGACGATTCTGAAGGGCTGGTAGACTTCGCATTGCAGGTTCTCGCCAATGAAGGCTATGATGAAGCAGAGCTACTTGAGATTGGCACCTTGACCGAAGAGCCGACGGAAGAGCCGCATTTGTCCGCTTATAAGAACGCCCTCACCGGCCAGATCGCACTGATAGAGTTTAATGAGTAGTCTCCTGTCTCGACCTGCTCTCTTGACGCTCTTGGAAGCTGCACCTCCCTTTCTCTTCATATCGCCGGTCGGTTTGGCATTCTCCATCCACTACAACCTACGATAAGAAAAATCTCATTAAATTGCACAATCGATTTATGGGTCGTTTGCGGACCTACCATTGATGACAAGTGTGGGGCCAATCCGGGCATATCAATTTAATGCCTCTTCCTGTGGAATGCAAAATAGGCTGTCATCAGTGCGAATTTGCATATCCTCAAAGAGGAATTACTAAACTCCAATGTTCTGGAGAGAGAAATCGCTTATTATGCGAGCTAGAGCAGATTCGACTTATTCCGGGTCATATCCAGCGGCCTCGAAGTAGTGCTGGCA
>UCNP01000184.1 GCA_900473335.1 Hyphomicrobiales bacterium
CTCGACCAGGCCACCCTGCGCATTCTCATCCCTGCCATTGCGGTAGTTTACATGGTCGTGCTGGGTTTTCTGCCGGGCCATCCCTTCGATACCTACCTGCCGGTCATCACTTACATTGTCTTGTTTCTGCTGGCTTCGATCACGTTCCGCCAAGCCATTGCGCGTTGGCCCGGGCATTATCCGGCGCGGCGGATTTTTGCCATGGTCCACGATTACACCGGCACCTGTTTTGGACTGGTGATCGGCGGCGAAGCGGCGCTGCCGTTGTATGCGGTGATGGTCTGGGTCAATCTGGGCAACGGCATGCGCTACGGCTCGCGCTATCTGGCAATCGCCACCGGCCTTGCATTGGTGGCGCTGCTGGTGGTCTATCGCCTGACGCCGTATTGGCAGGCGCAGCCGTTCATGGTGCTGATGCTGCTGATCACCAGCACGGTGATTCCGTTTTATGCGCACTTGCTGCTTGAGCGTACGCGCAAGGCGTCGGAAGAAGCGCTGGCGGCTAATCTGGAAAAGTCGCGGTTTCTGGCGCAGGCCAGTCATGACTTGCGTCAGCCGATTCATTCCATCGGTCTGTTGACCGCGTGTCTGCGAGAGTCGCGCCTGGGCGATGACGAGCGGCGGCTGGTCGATAACATCGACCGCTCACTGCTCAACGTCTCGCAATTGTTCCGCTCGATTCTCGACCTCTACACCCTCGATAACGGTCGGGTCGAAGCGAAAATGCAAACGCTGAATCTCGGTGAATGGCTTGCGGATCTGATACGCCAACACCAGGAAGCGGCCCGTTGGGCAGGCGTCGAGCTGCGGCTGCGACCGTGCAACCACTGGGTCAGAACCGACCCGGCGCTGCTCGCGACCATGGTGCAGAACGTGCTCTCCAACTGCTTCAAATACGGCGCGCAACGTCCCGTGCTGATCGGCGTGCGTAAACGTGGGGCAGGGCTGGCCATCGTCATCCATGACCGTGGCAACGGCATGGCCGAAGAGCATCTGCACAAGGTCTTCGAGGAGTTTTATCGGGTACGGCAAGTGCGCGACAAAGATGTCGAGGGCGTCGGGCTGGGCCTGTCGATCATCAAGCGTCTTGGTGAACTGATCGATGTGCACGTTGCTCTGCGTTCACGGTTGGGACGCGGCACCGCTGTGACGCTTGCGGGGTTGCCGATCGTGGCCGCGCCGCAGTCACTGGTGGTTCGCAGTGAAGCGCGGCAGATGGGTTTGTTGACCGGGCTGAAGGTGTGTCTGGTCGAGGATGACC
>UCNP01000142.1 GCA_900473335.1 Hyphomicrobiales bacterium
CCCCGGCGCCGCCGTACATCGTGATATCGCCGTCGTAGCGAATCGGATTGCCGGCGACATCAGTGGTCGGGAACAGCGCCGCAATGGCGTTGCGACCGCGCAGGTAACTGCCAGTGCGTGGGCCATCGGCATCGATGTATTCCAGGCCACCGGCACGCAATTCGGCGAAGTACACCTGGCGGGCGAAGATCGCCTGTTCGGTACTTGGAAGTGCGGCGAAGAACGCTTGCGCCTGTTCGTCGCCACCCTTGAAGCCATAACCCAGGCTCAGCCAGCTCTGCAGTTCTTCGACGTAGGTCTTGACCACTTTGCCCGGTTGCGCGCTGAGGGCCACCGCTGAATCCGCGACGTTTTGCGGCTTCAGATAACGCGCAATGAACCGTGAGTAATCCGGCCCCTGCGCGCCCGCGCCCGCTTGCATTACGATGTTCGCACCGGGGCGCTGATCACCTGCCACGACAGGGCCGAGGCTGGTGATGCTGGCGCGATCTTCCATCAGGATATTGCGCCCGGCATTGACGTCCAGAACACCCGGGCCGGCAATGTCGAAGCTGCTGTAGAGAATGTCTCGCCCGGCCGAAATCCGCGAAATGTCGCGCGCATCGTTANNCCCCCAACGGGCGCAAACGTGGGTTGCCCCAAATTGGTACCGGACGCCACGATGTCACGCCCCGCCACCATCCACACCGGGCCTGCCGATTCATACCAGGTGCGCTTCGTGGTCGCGAACGCCAGCGTTTCGCCCGTGCGAATTCCTACCAGGTCACCGGTCAGTGCATAGAAGCGCGCCGGCCCCTGAACACTGCTAGACCCCGAGTAGCTATCGGGACCAAAGGCAAACAGTGGATAGCGCGAATTGGTTTGCGCCAGCACACCATCGCTGCCGGCGTTGGTCGTGATCGGCCGAGCGGACTGGTTGTTGCCGTAGCCATTGAACGCGGGTGCAAACGGTGTGGCGAGCGCCGCCGGGCTGGCCCCTGACTGGTTGATGGCGTAGCCGCCGGCATAGATCGAATCCCCAGCGATCAGTTCAAGCTGCCCCGCGCTGGAA
>UCNP01000149.1 GCA_900473335.1 Hyphomicrobiales bacterium
CGTAGCTCATCACCGGTTTGTCCGGGTGTTTGGTTTGCATATGCTCGACGTAGGTGTCGTAGTCGGGCATGCCGACCATCAGGCGCGCGGCCTGACCGAGGTATTTACCGAGGCGACTCAGGTCATTGAACATGCTGCAATCCTCTGGTTACGCATCCGGCAGGGCCTGGAATGGCGATTCTTTATCCGTACGCTCTTTCTTGCCCCAGGCGGCGATGCCGACCTTGAGCGCATAGAACAGGATGCTGAACACCACGAACAGGAACAGCGCGGTGAGTGTGGCGTTGGTGTAGGCGTTGAAGATCACGTGCTGCATCTGCTCGACGCTTTTCGCCGGCGCCAGCACCTGACCGTTGGCCAGCGCATCGCTGTACTTCTTGGCCAGGGACAGGAAGCCGATCGCCGGGTTGGCGTCGAACAGCTTGATGAAACCAGCAGTGGTAGTGCAGATCAACAGCCAGGTGGCCGGCAACAGGGTGACCCAGATGTAGCGCTGGCGCTTCATCTTGATCAGGACCACGGTGCCGAGCATCAGCGCGATACCGGCGAGCATCTGGTTGGAGATGCCGAACAATGGCCACAGGGTGTTGATGCCGCCCAGTGGATCGATCACGCCCTGATACAGCAACCAGCCCCACATCGCCACACAACCGGCGGTGGCGATCAGGTTGGCGGTCCACGATTCGGTGCGTTTCAGCGCCGGTACGAAGGAGCCGAGCAGATCCTGCAGCATGAAACGCCCGGCACGGGTACCGGCGTCCACAGCGGTGAGGATGAACAGCGCTTCGAACAGGATCGCGAAGTGGTACCAGAACGCCATGGTGTTTTCACCCGGCAGGACACTGTGCAGGATCTGCGCGATCCCGACCGCCAGGGTCGGCGCACCACCGGCGCGGGCGAGAATGGTGGTTTCGCCGATATCATGGGCAACCGCTTGCAGCGCCTCCGGCGTAATCGCAAAGCCCCAGCTGGTGACCATTTGCGCCACTGACGCGGCATCACTGCCGACCACGGCGGCCGGGCTGTTCATGGCGAAGTACACGCCCGGCTCGATCACCGAAGCGGCAACCATGGCCATGATCGCCACGAACGATTCCATCAGCA
>UCNP01000150.1 GCA_900473335.1 Hyphomicrobiales bacterium
GGCTTGAGATAACGCGTCCTTGACGGGAACACCGGCACAAGTTTGAAACAGCGGTTTGTCACCGCAGTAGACAAAGGGAGCAAAACCGCCGGTTTTTTCTTCGACTTCTTCGACTTCTTCGATCATTGGTCACCTCCACAGGTGGAAAGGCATTGAATGAAGAGTGAAGCATTGCATTGAGGGTAAAGCGGGATCTGTAGCGGACTTACAGGATGCATTGTCTAGCTCCTTGACATAGGGAGCTGCCGATTTCGTTACCAAGCGAAATGGGTGGCAGCTGTGCGCAGGTTGGTAAACCGGGAGTCAAGGAGACCGGCACGCCCGAAGGCGTCCCACGCACAGCCGCCATAACAAACTACGGGCTAGATTAAGCCTGCAATTGTGAAGGGGCGCTGTTGCGCAACTCGTCGGGTTACCAAGCCCGATCGCTGATATGCAGCGACGTCTGGAGAATATTCCGGCGAATTGAAGGTGAGCAAGGTGCTTGCCTGCAGAAAGCACCTAAGTCGTGCTTACGTACGCAACTCGCGGATTTTGCCTACAACTTCGACCAGAGTCACTCGATATTCTAATGGCCGTGCCAGTAAGCCGCGGACTCACTTGCCTGTGACGCGCAGGCTTTGCATGAGAGATCAGTAGTCACCCCGTGAGCAAAGTGAGATAGAACGGCTATGTGGGCCGAATTGAATACAGTGATGAAGATGGCCTTTTTTTCGGCCCAATAACCGCAATCAAAGATCTCGTTGGACTTCACGGAACGTCAGTCGCGGAGCTGCGAGGAGCGTTTCAAGAGGCTGTAGTCGATTATCTCGAAACCTGTGTCCGGCTTGATCGCGTACCTCAAAAGCCGTATCGGGGAAATCGCTGACACCGTACCTGCAAACGGCAGTCGAAAAAAAACCGCCTTTGCAGGGCGGTTCTTTTGTAAGCCTTCGCTTGCGGCTCGGGCTAAGTACGTCTCACAGACAATACTGGCGTACGGTCATCTTATTAGTCTTCATTCATCCTCGCAAGGCGATTTTTGAGCCACTCGAGCAACACGCCGAAAAGTGCCTTTTGGTCGATAGCCCGAAGCGATGAAACTGGCAGAAATACTGATTTACAAAAGCCCCTTATCCTTTTGCCAGAGACCCCCTGTGGATCAGGTTAAGATGCCGTCGCTCGTATGCCAGTGCGGACGTGAGGTTTGGCTGGTGGCATAACAGATTTATGCCCTCTGACACGGTTTTTGCACCCGTGCCGGATGATACCTCGGAGGGGTCTCAACCGGCCGCCTCACAGGCAATACTGGCGTATCTGCCGAAGGCACGCGTGATCCGGTAAGTGTGCTGGAGGTTTGGCCCCCAACCTGGAGGCCAAAACGTATGAAGCTTTTGCTGCGTACGCTGAGCCTCGTATGGAGATTGTTTAAAGCGTTTCGCTTTTACGAGTTCCTGCGAGACCACTTTGACGACCTGAAGTAACGGTCGTTGTTGTGGGGAAAACCCGTTTCAGCTTCAGCTGAAGCGGGTTTTTTTTGCCCTGTATAAGC
>UCNP01000151.1 GCA_900473335.1 Hyphomicrobiales bacterium
GTTTTGACCAGCAAGCGCCCGGCCTTGTCGCGCTCATAGTGGGTGACCAGACTGGGGCCGAAATCACCAAACTCGGTCTTCTCCAGCAGGTGCCCGTTGAGGTCGTAGGCATACGCCGTGCGCCGCCCATCAAACCCGGTTTCCTGTCGGATCAATCCGGTCGGCGTGTAATCCAGTCGGTACTTTTCTCCGGACTCGTTTTCGATCTCGGTGAGCAACAGCCGCGCATGGTCATAGCGGTACTGCACGCGGGTGCCGTCGGGGTTGATCCGCCGCGAGACCAGGTGCAGGTCGTCGTCATATTCGTAGCGGGTGATGCGCCCGAGCTCGTCGCGCTCAGCGGTGATCTGGCCGTAGGCGCCGTAGCTGTAGGCGCGCGTGCTTCCCGTAGGAGAAGTCGTCAGGATCAGTCGGCCGGCCGCGTCCCACTGCTGACGACTGACAACACCAAATTCGTCATGGGTGGTAATCCGCCGGCCCAGCGCATCGTAGGAAAAACGCCGCACGCCGCCGTCCGGCAGGGTTTCTTCGATGAGCTGGCCGAGCTCGTTCCACACCCAGCGATGGCGGCTGCTGTCCGGATAACGCAGCGACAGCAATTGCCCGCGCAGGTTGTAGTAGTAATGGGTGACCTGGCCGTCGGGATCGACCGCTTCGGTGACGGCGCCTTCAGCGTTGCGCCGATAGATCCACACCGCATCACCACGGCAACGCTTGTAGAGAAAACCGTTGCGGTACTCGTAGGACGTTGGTGCATCGTCCGGCGGAATCAGCGCGATCAGCCGTCCGACCTCGTCGTAGCGGTATTCGGTAACCGCGCCCAACGCATCCTGCTCGGCGATCAACCGGCCCTGCTGGTCATAGGCCTTGAGCTGCTCACCTCCATCGGCCGTGACCTGCCGCACCAGCCGCGCGCGCTCGTCGTGGACGTAGACTTCTTCGGTACCGTCGACGTAATGCACGGTCACGCTGGCGTCGTCATCGTTCCAGACGTAACGGGTGTTCATCTGCGAGAACGACGCCCAGTGCCTCACNNGCTTTGCCCTCGCGCTGCCACTCCCAGAAGAAGCTCGCGCCGCCAGTCAACTGGCGCTGGAGGATGACGTGGTGGTCGTCGTAGTCGTAGCGCTCGCTGTCGCCGACCGCGTTGGTCGCGGTCAGCAGGCGTTGCCGGGCATCGAAGCTGTAGGTGGCGAGGTTTTCCTCGGTGATCCACTCGCCCTGGACGAACACCTGATAATCAATCGCCACCAGCTGCGCGCGGTCATAACGCAACAGCAATGAGCGGCCGGCGCCATTGTCCAGACGCTGAATGCGGTCGGAGCGATCGCGTTGCAGGGTCAGACGATTGCCGTAGACATCGCTGATCGCCGTCAGCCGGCCGGCGCGAAAGTGATAAAAGCGCGCGCTGTCGCCGGCCAAAACCAGAATCAGTTCTTCCGGCTCATCGCCGAGAAAGATCGCCGCCCGCGACAGGCTGTTGTGAATCGCTGGGCGCGCGACGTTGGGCAGGGGA
>UCNP01000207.1 GCA_900473335.1 Hyphomicrobiales bacterium
CTTTTACGGTGCTTTCGATACTGACCTTGCCCACCGCCGAGCCGACGAAGAGCACGGCGCCCACCGGCGGTGTTATCAATCCGATCCCCAGGTTCACCAGCATGATCATGCCGAACTGCACCGGATCGACACCGATGCCCATGATCACTGGCATCAGGATCGGCGTGAGGATCAGGATCAGCGGCGCCATGTCCATCACCGTGCCCAACAGCAGCAACATCACGTTGATGCACATCAGGATCACGTAGCGGTTGTCCGACAGGGTCAGGAACAGCGTGGTGATCTTCGCCGGTATCTGCATCAGGGTCATGATGTAGCCGAAGCTGGCGGCGAAACCGATCAGGATCATCACAATGGAGATGGTGCGCACCGTGCGGTGCATCAGCTTGGGCAGTTCGCTCCATTTGTAGTCGCGGTAGATGAACATGGTCACGAAGAATGACCACAGCACCGCGATGGCCGCCGATTCAGTGGCGGTGAAAATACCCGAGAGAATGCCGCCGAGGATGATCACCATCGCCATCATGCCCCACAGGGCTTCGCCGACGATCTTCAGCGCCTGGCGCATCGGAATCACTTCGCCCTTGGGGTAGTTGCGCTTTTTCGCGAAGATCAGGCACAGCACCATCAGGCAGGCGCTCATCAGCAGGCCCGGGACGATGCCGGCCATGAACAGCGAAGCGATCGACACCGTACCGCCTGCAGCCAGGGAGTAGAGCACCGAGTTATGGCTTGGCGGAGTCAGCAGGGCTTGCACCGAACCGCTGACGGTCACGGCGGTGGAGAAGTCCCGTGGATAGCCCTTGCGTTCCATTTCCGGGATCAGCACCGAGCCTACCGACGCGGTGTCGGCCACCGAAGAACCGGAGATCGCGCCGAAGAACGTCGAGGCAACGATGTTGACCAGCGACAGGCCACCGCGGACGAATCCCACCAGCACCCCGGCACACGCCACCAACCGCCGGGACATGCCGCCCTCGGCCATGATCGCACCGGCGAGGACGAAGAACGGAATGGCCAGCAGCGAGAATTTGTTCACCCCCGAGGCGACCTGGATCATCACCGCCTGGAACGGGATGTCGATCCACCAAGCGCCGATCAGCGCCGCGGCGCCCAACGCGTAGGCGACCGGCATGCCGATCAGGATCAATACGATAAAACTGCCCAGCAGAATCAGAGCGTCCATTAAGCGGCACCTTCACTTTCTTCAACCAGGTCGAACT
>UCNP01000126.1 GCA_900473335.1 Hyphomicrobiales bacterium
GATAGAACTCGCGATACCACTGCACGAATGCTTGCACGCCCTGCTCGATCGGCACCTGCGGGCTGAAGTCGATGCAGCGTGCCAGCGCCGACACGTCGGCCCAGGACTTCAATACATCGCCCTCCTGCATCGGCAGATAACGGCGCTGGGCCTTCATGCCCAATGCCTGCTCCAGGCATTCGACGAAGCTCAATAGCGCTACTGGACTGCCGCGACCGATATTGAACAGCCGGTTAGTACCACGCTCGGCGCTGAGTGCGGGCGGTTTGTCGAGCAGTCGGAAAATCCCTTCGACGATGTCATCGATGTAGGTGAAATCCCGCGCCATTTCGCCTTGGTTGTAAAGGTCGATGGCGCGCCCCTGCAGCATCGCTTCGGTGAACTTGAACAGCGCCATGTCCGGTCGACCCCAGGGACCGTAGACGGTAAAAAAACGCAGGCCGGTGGCTTGCAAGCCGTAGAGATGGCAGTAACTGTGCGCGAGCAATTCGTTGGCACGCTTGGTCGCGGCGTACAACGAAACCGGTTGGTCGACCGGGTCGTCTTCTGCAAACGGCATCTTGGTATTGGCGCCATACACCGAGCTGCTCGAGGCGTAGATAAAGTGCTCCGGCGGATGACGACGGCATGCCTGCAGAACGTTGAGAAACCCGACTAGATTCGATTGCGCATACGCATCAGGATTGTCCAGCGAGTAGCGCACACCGGCCTGGGCGGCCAAGTGAATGACCTGTTTGAAGTGTCCGTGCTGTAACAGCGCGTTCAACGCCGCCTGATCAACAATGTCCAGTCGATGGAAAGTGAAATTGGCCAGCGTCTGCAATCTGTGCAAACGCGCCTGTTTGAGTTTGACATCGTAATAAGGATTGAGATTGTCGATACCCACAACCTCGAGCCCCTCGCGACACAAACGCATGACCGTGTGATAACCGATAAAACCTGCGGCACCTGTCACCAGAACACTCATGATCACCTCGGCTCACCGGTTGGACTTTAAGGAGATACACAGCACCGAACATTTACCGGCCAACAACGGCAACTATTGATAGACGACCCTAGTTACCCTGGCCAGCAGCATCCGACGCGAGGTATTTAAAAGTCGAACTGCCGATGAATCGAAAGATGTAAGATTGAAACTAATTTGCTATCACGGACGCCATCTAACACCCGCGACTTCAATAA
>UCNP01000153.1 GCA_900473335.1 Hyphomicrobiales bacterium
GTCATTCTGCTGTTTGGTCTTGTCGTCATCGCCATCCCCGAGCAGGCCGGCGCCTGGTTGCTGGAAGCGCAAAACTGGGCGGCCAACACGGTCGGCTGGTACTACATGCTCGCGATGACCCTGTATCTGGTCTTCGTGGTGGTCACCGCCTTATCCGGCTACGGCAAGATAAAACTCGGTGCCGACCACGACGAACCCGAATTCAGTTACCTGTCCTGGGCCGGCATGCTGTTCGCCGCCGGGATCAGCATCACGCTGTTTTTCTTCTGCGTCTCCGAACCGCTGACCCACATGCTCCAGCCACCGCAAGGCGACGCGGGCACGGCGGATGCGGCACGCCAGGCGATGCAGATCCTGTTCCTGCATTGGGGCCTGCATGGCTGGGGCGTGTTTGCCTTCGTCGGCATGGCGCTGGCCTATTTCGCCTATCGGCACAATCTGCCGCTGGCCCTGCGTTCGGCGCTGTATCCGCTGATCGGCAAACGCATCAACGGCCCGATCGGCTATGCGGTGGACGGCTTCGGCATCATCGCCACGGTGTTCGGCCTTGGTGCCGACATGGGCTTCGGCGTGTTGCATCTGAATTCCGGTCTGGATTATCTGTTCGGCATCGCCCACACCCAGTGGATTCAGGTCGGCCTGATCACGCTGATGATGGGTGCGGCGATCATTGTGGCCGTCTCCGGCGTCGACAAAGGCGTACGGGTGATGTCGGACATCAACATGCTGCTGGCCTGCGGGCTGCTGCTGTTCGTGTTGTTCGCCGGGCCGACACAGCACCTGCTCAACACCCTGATCCAGAACGTCGGCGATTACCTCGGCGCGCTGCCGATGAAGAGTTTCGACCTCTACGCCTACGACAAACCGAGCGACTGGCTGGGCGGCTGGACCGTGTTCTACTGGGCCTGGTGGATCGCATGGTCGCCGTTCGTGGGCCTGTTCATCGCGCGGATTTCCCGTGGCCGCACCATCCGTGAATTCGTCTTCGGCGTGCTGTTGATTCCGCTCGGTTTCACCTTGGCGTGGATGTCGATCTTCGGCAACAGCGCCCTGGATCAAGTGCTCAAC
>UCNP01000158.1 GCA_900473335.1 Hyphomicrobiales bacterium
TTCCGCGGTGGTTTTCTGTTTTCAGCGCCGCGCGTTGCCGAAACCGCCGTCTTCCGAGGCCGTCTTGGCCGAATGGCACGGACCGCATAGGCTTCGCCAGTTGGTCTTGTCCCAGAAGAGTGTCATGTCGTTCTTGTGGGGGATGATGTGATCGACATCCGTTGCTACCACGACCAGTCCGCGCTCAGTGCAGTGCAGACACAACGGATGCTTTGCCAACCAGCCAGCGCGTGCTTGCTGCCACTTGTAGTTGTAGTGACGCTTGGTGCTGCTCTCGCGGGGCTTGGCACGCGCCGTACTCTTAAGGAGGTGCGCATGGTCATCACAGTACCGAGGGTTGCGCGTGAGCGCGTTGCATCCCTGGGCATTGCATGGCTTCTTGGGCCTCAACGGCATGGCGAGCCATCCATATAGGTCAGAGGCTGAGCGTCTGGATCTTCTGGTTCATCCTCGGCCATTGCTTGGATCAGCAGGTCGAGTCGTTGGGCTACCTGGCTCATCGACTGCGCCGTGCTCTCTTGAGCGACTACCAGTCTTTCCAGCAATGAGATCAACGGATCGCTCATAAGCCACCTTGCTCCACTTCTTGATCCACTCGCGCCGGGCGGCGCATCCACTGCATGCCATCACAGACCTCCCACCATCACGCGAGCGTTATGGTACTTGCCGCTCGACGGCTTCATTGACCTTCTCCGCCGCCTTGCTCGCTGTATCGGCGGCATGGACGGCGGAGTTCGAAGCTTCCTGCACTTTCACCGCCGCATCTTGAGTTTTCTCGGCCAAGCTGTTGAGGCGGATGTCGCGCTTGCCCAGCGCTGCGTCGTAGGCTGCACGTACCTCGGCGAGCTGCTTCGTCTGCTCACTGCTGGCAGACCACACACCTGCTTGGTAACCGAGGATCAGACCGCCTGCCAACAGTAGTGCAGCGATCACCCATATCTCGGCCCTGCGCCACCAGCGGCGGGCAATGAATTCCATAGCGCATCTGTCCATCAGCTGATGCCTCCCAACTTGGTACGCAGGCGGGCAATTTCTTCGCTCTGCGAGGTAACAGTCGCGGTGAGCTGAGCGACCTGACTGGTGAGGGCTTCAATCTTCCCTTCCATCCGCCCAACTGCTGCAGCCAGCTCGTTGCGCTCCTTGGCG
>UCNP01000131.1:0-232 GCA_900473335.1 Hyphomicrobiales bacterium
GGCGCTGGCGGCGGGTAATTCGTTCATCCTCAAGCCTTCGGAAAAATCACCGCTGACCGCTATCCGCATCGCGCAACTGGCGCTGGAGGCGGGTATTCCGAAGGGCGTGTTCAACGTGCTGCCGGGCTACGGCCACACCGTCGGCAAGGCGCTGGGTCTGCATAATGATGTCGACACGCTGGTCTTCACCGGCTCAACCAAGATCGCCAAGCAACTGATGGTCTACGCCGGC
>UCNP01000131.1:240-1176 GCA_900473335.1 Hyphomicrobiales bacterium
CGGTTCGCGTCTGCTGGTCGAGCGCTCGATCAAGGACAAATTCCTGCCGATGGTGATCGAGGCGCTGAAAACCTGGAGGCCCGGCAATCCGCTGGACCCGGCGACCAACGTCGGTGCGCTGGTCGATACCCAGCAGATGAACACCGTGCTGTCGTACATCGAATCCGGCCATAGCGATGGCGCCAAACTGGTCGCCGGCGGCAAGCGCATCCTCCAGGAGACCGGTGGCACTTACGTCGAGCCAACCATTTTCGATGGTGTGAGCAATGCGATGAAGATTGCTCAGGAAGAGATTTTCGGCCCAGTGTTGTCGGTGATCGCTTTCGATAGCGCCGAAGAAGCCATCCAGATCGCCAACGACACGCCATACGGTCTGGCCGCAGCGGTGTGGACCCAGGACATCTCCAAGGCGCATCTGACTGCCAAGGCCCTGCGCGCCGGTAGCGTGTGGGTCAACCAGTACGATGGCGGCGACATGACCGCGCCGTTCGGTGGCTTCAAGCAGTCGGGCAACGGTCGCGACAAATCGCTGCATGCGTTCGACAAGTACACCGAACTGAAAGCGACCTGGATCAAGCTCTGACTCTTTTACAGCGGCGGCCGCCCCTGGTTGGCGGCCCTCGGAGAAACCTATGAAACAGCAACACGTAAACAGCTACTACGCCGCCACCCGCAACGAAGTCATCGACTTCCCGATTCTCGAAGAAGCGCTGGACTGCGACGTCTGCATCATCGGCGCCGGTTATACCGGCCTGTCCTCGGCGCTGTTCCTCAGCGAAGCCGGCTACAAAGTCACGGTGCTGGAAGCGGCGAAAGTCGGCTACGGCGCCAGCGGGCGCAACGGCGGGCAACTGGTCAATTCCTATAGCCGCGACGTCGATGTCATCGAAGAGCGCTACGGCGACAAGACTGCAGAAATCCTCGGCAGCATGATCT
>UCNP01000159.1 GCA_900473335.1 Hyphomicrobiales bacterium
GCCCTGCATGCTGTTGGGATTGGCCCGGCGGATCGGGCTGTTGTAGGGATTGTTGCTGTTCCCGGTGGGGCTTTGTGCGAGCACGACATCGGCATGAACCAGGCCTCCACTTAAGGCCAGGACGGCGATGCCAATCAGAAACCGGTTCATGGGAATACCTCTCGATGTGCGTGGACTAGAGCCTTGGAGCCCAAGCTACGCCGTGGGTTCGGATTTGTTAACCCTCGTGCCTTAAACAACATGTAACACGGCTTGACCGTACCGCTGGAAGCCGCGCAATCACTGGAAACTTTCTCGCCGCGCCACGGGTCACCTGATCATCACTCGGAGGACAAGTCATGGCTCGGGCAATCTGGAAAGGCGCAATCAGTTTTGGACTGGTACACATCCCCGTGNNCCGGTGGGCTACAAACGCATCAACAAGGTCACCGGCAAGGAAGTCACCAAAGAGAACATCGTTAAAGGCGTGGCCTACGAAAAGGGTCGCTACGTGGTGCTCAGCGAGGAAGAAATCCGCTCGGCGCACCCCGTCTCGACACAGACCATCGACATTTTCTCTTTCGTCGACGCCGAGCAGATTCCGCTGCAGAACATCGACACGCCCTATTACCTGGCGCCAGACAAGCGCGGCGGCAAGGTCTACGCGTTGCTGCGCGAAACCCTGAGCAAAACCAACAAGGTCGCCCTCGCCCGCGTTGTCCTGCATACCCGTCAATACCTGGCCGCGTTGATGCCGCTGGAGTCGGCGCTGGTTCTGGTGAAACTGCGCTGGCCGCAGGAAGTGCGCAGTCTTGATGAATTGGCGCTGGGCAGTGAAGTGACCAAGCCGCAATTGGCCAAGGGTGAGCTGGACATGGCTAAACGTCTGGTTGAAGACATGACCTCGGAGTGGTCGCCTGAGGACTACAAGGACGAGTTCGAAGACAAGATCATGGCGCTGGTCGAGAAAAAAGCCCACGAAGGCAAGATCGAGGACGTCGAGACCACCACTGGCGAGGAAGAACGCAAGACTGCCGATGTTATCGACTTGACCGAGCTGCTCAAACGCAGCCTCGGCGGCAAGGCACCGGCCAAGCCCAAGGCCAAATCAACCAGTAAGGCGGCGCCGGCGAAGAAGACTCGGAAGGCGTCCGGGGAGTAAGCGTTGGG
>UCNP01000201.1 GCA_900473335.1 Hyphomicrobiales bacterium
CGCAAAGATTGTCTTGCGGCCGAACCTGCGACCATCGATGCCAATGCACGCAAACCATCCGATGACGAGCGTACCTTGAGCATTTTCGCCAATGGTGCCTACTATTCAGCAGGTGTCAGATTGCGCAAGATCGGTGTGGCTCTTCTCAGTGTCCATCAGGCACGGGGTGGCGTAGATGTTCCTTCGCCGGAAAAACATCGGTAAGGTAGGGGTCACAATTCAAGACCCGCGAGGAGTAGTGATGAGCGAGGCGTTGTCCATCCACCATGACCAGGCTGGTCATCAATTCGAGACCACTGTGGACGGTCATCGTGCTTACCTGACCTACATGGATCTGGGCAAGCAGACCCTGGATATCTACCGCACCTTCGTGCCCAATGCCCTGCGCGGCCGTGGCATTGCCACAGCGCTGACCGAACGCGCGCTGCAATACGCCGAAGAAATGGGCTACACGGTGATCCCGTCATGCTCCTACGTCGAGCGCTATATGGAACGTCATCAGCGCCGCGCTGCGAAGATCTGAACCGCACACACAAAAACGCCGGACAATGTCCGGCGTTTTTTTATGCGCGTAAAACGCAGCTTACGTGCGCTGACGCTTCGGCAATACGTCCTTGAGCTTGGCGTGCATGCTGCGCAAGGTGTTTTCGGTGGCGGACCAATCGATGCAGGCATCGGTGATCGACACGCCGTATTGCAGGTCGGCGAGATCCTTTGGAATCGCCTGGCAGCCCCAGTTCAGGTGGCTTTCAACCATCAGGCCGATGATCGACTGGTTGCCTTCAAGAATCTGGTTGGCGACGTTCTCCATCACCAGCGGTTGCAGGGCCGGGTCCTTGTTGGAGTTGGCGTGGCTGCAGTCGACCATGATGTTCGGCTTGATCTTCGCCTTGTTCAGCGCCTGCTCGCACAGGGCTACGCTGACCGAATCATAGTTCGGCTTGCCATTACCGCCGCGCAGCACCACGTGACCGTAGGCGTTGCCTTTGGTGGTGACGATCGACACGCCACCTTCCTGGTTGATGCCGAGGAAACGGTGCGGGCTGGACACCGACTGCAAGGCGTTGATCGCCACGGTCAGGCCGCCGTCGGTGCCGTTCT
>UCNP01000160.1 GCA_900473335.1 Hyphomicrobiales bacterium
ATGCTCGCCCTGCGCGACAAGGCTGCGCAGTTTATCGGCGCGGCGAGGGCCAGCGCGTGAAATTACGTTATGTGCTGTGCCTGCTGATAGTTCTCGTGATCGCCTTCTTGTTGTTGCTGCCGACCAAGGTCGAACCGGTCGCCTGGACGCCGCCACCGGCGCCCTCGCTGAAAGACGGGATCTACGCGGACAACCAGCGCCTCAAAGCTGTGGCGAAGGTCGGGCCGAGCGACATCGAAGGGCCTGAGGCGTTGCTACTGGAAGACGAATTCCTCATCACCGGATTGCATGACGGCAGGCTCATCCGTAGCAGCCTATACGGTACGCAGCGCAAGGTCCTCGCCGACACCGGTGGCCGTCCACTGGGCCTGGCCCGTCATCCGAACGGCATGCTGGTAGTTGCCGATGCGGTCAAAGGCTTGCTGTCGCTGGATGCGCAGGGCCGCGTGATCCCCTTGACCACCGAGGCCAACGGTGTGCCATTTGGCTTCACTGATGATGTGGCAGTCGACAAGTCAGGCCACTACGCCTACTTCAGCGATGCCTCGAGCCGTTGGGGCTATGGTCATGACGGCGAGGCGATCATTGAACACGGCGCCGACGGACGTCTGCTGCGCTACGACTTTCAAACCGGCAAGACCAGCGTCTTGCTCGACAAGTTGCAGTTTGCCAATGGCGTCACTCTTGGTCCGGACGAGGCCTATGTGCTGGTCAACGAGACCGGTGCTTACCGCATCAGTCGCTACTGGCTGAGCGGGCCGAAGGCCGGTACCCATGATGTGTTCATCGACAACTTGCCGGGGCTTCCGGACAACCTCTCGTTCAATGGCAGCAATCGCTTTTGGGTAGCGCTGTATGCGCCGCGCAATGCCTTGCTCGATGGCACCGCTGAACACCCGTTCGTGCGTAAGATGTTCGTGCGGGCTTTGACGGTTTTACCCAAGCCTGTCGAAAAGCGTGGGTTTGTGCTGGGACTGGATCTGGACGGCAAGGTGATTGCCAATCTGCAGGAC
>UCNP01000187.1 GCA_900473335.1 Hyphomicrobiales bacterium
GCTCCAGTGCATGCCGGATCGCCACATAGTGGCGATGGGCATCGCGGCTGCAAGGCAACTCGACGACGTTGCGCCCGAGCATGTCGTCGATCTCGTAACCGGTGACCCGGCTAAAAGCCTGATTGATCGCAATCAGCGCGTAGTTCGGGTCAAGAATCACGATGCCTTCGCTGGCCGCTTCGAACACCGTGGCCGCCAGCCGTTGCTGCTCTTCGAGGCTTTTGCTGGCGCTGATATCGCGGCGAGTGCCGACCATGCGGATCACCCGGCCGCTGGCGCTGCGCTCCACGGCACGGCCACGGTCCTCGATCCACACCCAGTGGCCGTCGCCATGGCGCAGGCGATATTCGACCTGATAATCCTCGGTGCGCCCCTTCAAATGCTCGACCAGGGCGAACTTGAGTGACGGCACATCTTCAGGGTGCAGTCGTGGCTTGAGGTCGCGCAGCAGCGCCGTGACGTATTCCGGGGCGAGGCCGAACAGTTCCTGAATCTGCGTGTGATGGACCTCGTCGGTCTGCAGATTCCAGTCCCACAATCCGAGCTCACTGGCCTTGAGCGCCAGCGCCAGGCGCGCTTCGCTTTTGCTCAGGGCCTGATTGGCGGCATCCAGTTCGCGGCTGCGCTGGGCCACGCGATTTTCGAGATCGACCTGCGCTTCACGCAATTGCGCCTCGGCACAGCGGCGCTGTTCGATCTCTTTGCCCAGCTCCTGATTGAGTTGTTCGCTGCGCGTTTGCGCTTGCTGTAAATGCTCGATCAGATGCTGATTCTGGAAGCGCCGAAGCAATCCACGGTCGATCAGCCGATTGACCTGCCACGCCACAACGCTCAACGAACCGAGCAGGATCAGACCCAGCCAGCCCCAGCCCCGCGCCTGATCGTCGCCGCCCCAGAACAGGTAGCCGATCGCTGGCAGCAGGCACGGTAAGGTAAACGAGAGGAACGCCGGCAGGCTCCCCGCGTAGGCGACGCTGGCCGACAGCGTTGCCGCGCCGATCAGGCCGAATACCCAGGCTTGCTGCATGAAGTTGTCAGCGGGAACCAGAGCGATGCCGGCTCCGGCCAGCGTCAGGCCGGTCATGGTCGAACCGAGCAGGAACATGCGGAACCAGATTGGCCGGGCCTGACGATC
>UCNP01000161.1 GCA_900473335.1 Hyphomicrobiales bacterium
TGAACGCAGGACCTGTAGGAGCTGCCGAAGGCTGCGATCTTTTGCTTTTCTGCGCTATTCTTCGCGCCCGAAATTCTACTGTCACTACAGGATCCGCCCTAATGAAAGCCGCACTCGTCGAACTCATCAGCAAAATCAGCTCCGGCTGCATGGGCGAGGACGAGATCCTGAAAGTGGCCGACGAAGCCGCGCAGGCCTACGCCGATGCCAATGCTTTTCTGGCCGCCAATCCGGACATCAACTACGACGACACATTCCCGATCCCGCTGGGTGAGTGGGTAGTGGTCGGCAGCCTGCCGGAAACTGTGCTGTTCCAGGCCGATACCTATGTCGATCTGTTCGCACAAATCGTTGCTTCGTTTGGCCCCGGTGTGGATTTCAACCTCAAGCCCAAACAACTGGCCAAGACCGAAGCACTGACCGCACTCAACCGCATCCAGGTGCAGATGAGCAGCCTGAACAAGGAAAACGGCGGTTACACGTTGATGAACTTCAGCCAGTTGCTCGACGATGAATTGCAAATAGTCCTGGTCTACGGCAACGACGTGCCCCGCGTGCTGGAGTTGTGCGACGAGGTCGGCATCGCCGCTGCGCCGGCACTGGAAGCCTTGAAAGTCGCTGTCCACGTCTGAACGCAATAAAAGGGAACCCTGCGCGCGACCGTCTATCCTAAAAGTGCATGCCACTATTCTGGAGCGACACCATGGGTTCCACGTTCAACGGTCTGATCGGCCTGATCATCCTTGCCCTCGATATCTGGGCCATCATCAATGTGCTCAAAAGCGGCGCCTCCACCGGGATGAAAATCGTCTGGGTGTTGCTGATTATCCTCCTGCCGGTGCTGGGCCTGATTATCTGGGCGATTGCCGGGCCACGGGGTAACGTCCGGATCTGAGCTGAGTTTCGATCACACGGTCATCCCTGTGGGAGCGAGCCTGCTCGCGAATACGTTGTGTCAGTCGCCATCACCGGCAACTGATGCTCCGCTTTCGCGAGCAGGC
>UCNP01000162.1 GCA_900473335.1 Hyphomicrobiales bacterium
CCGTTCGAGGAGCTCAAGGGCAACCTGACCGTGCGCAACGGCGTCGCCAGCAACCCCGACCTGAAAGTGCGTATCCCTGGCATGACCGTCAACGGTGACGGCGACATCGACCTGCGCGTGCTCGGCATGGATTACCGTGTCGGCATCATCGTCGAAGGCGATACCAGCGCCATGCCCGACCCGGCCTGTCAGGTCGGCGAGAAGTTCGTCGGCATCGAGTGGCCGCTGCGCTGCCGTGGCCCGCTGGAACTGGGCGCCAAGGCCTNNACTGGGCGACAAAGTCAGTCCGGAACTGAAAAACGCATTGAAGGGGCTGTTCAAGCGATGACAGCGGAGCAGTTTTCCACGGCGGTGCTGGAATGGTTCGACCGCCATGGCCGCCACGATTTGCCGTGGCAGCAGGACATCAATCCGTATCGGGTCTGGGTGTCCGAGATCATGTTGCAGCAGACTCAGGTCAGCACCGTGCTCAACTATTTCGAGCGTTTCATGGCGGCGCTGCCAACAGTCCAAGCTCTGGCCGAAGCGCAGGAAGACGAGGTGCTGCACCTCTGGACCGGGCTGGGTTACTACACTCGCGCACGCAATCTGCAGAAGACCGCGAAGATCGTCGTCAGCCAGTACGCTGGCGAATTCCCGCGCGACGTGGAAAAACTCACCGAGCTGCCGGGCATCGGCCTGTCCACCGCCGGGGCGATCGCCAGCATCAGCCCGGAAAAACCACCGATCGAGAACAGAATGACGAACGCCACGGCAAACAGCATCGGCGTCTCGAAGGTCATCGAGCCTTGCCACATGGTGCTTGCCCAGTTGAACACTTTCACACCCGTCGGCACGGCGATCAGCATGGTCGCGTACATGAAGAACAGCTCGCCCACCAGCGGGATGCCGACCACGAACATGTGGTGCGCCCAGACGATGAACGACAGGAACGCGATGCTCGCCGTGGCGTAGACCATCGAGGTGTAGCCGAACAGCGGTTTGCGCGCGAAGGTCGGGATGATCTGGCTGACCGCGCCGAACGCCGGCAGGATCATGATGTACACCTCGGGGTGGCCGAAGAACCAGAACACATGCTGGAACAGCACTGGATCACCACCGCCGGCAGCACTGAAGAAACTGGTGCCGAAGTGGATGTCCATGAGCATCATCGTCACGCAGCCAGCGAGCACCGGCATCACTGCGATCAGCAGAAACGCGGTGATCAGCCAGGTCCACACGAACAGCGGCATTTTCATCAGGGTCATGCCGGGTGCGCGCAGGTTGAGGATGGGCGCGACTACGTTGATCGCGCC
>UCNP01000163.1 GCA_900473335.1 Hyphomicrobiales bacterium
CTCCACGCTTGGGCAGCCGAAACGACAGCGGGCGCTGCCACCCCCGCCACCGCCCTGCCCGGTGTCAATCATGCACAAAGCTCTAGTGACCATGATGAGAAGGCCAACAAGAAAGGTGAAGAGTCTTCAGGCGCCAATGCGGGCTCAGAGCCGCACGAGACGGAGAAGGATGCGGCGACGTCGAGCGACTCTGAAGATCTTGAGAAAAAACCCGCTCAGTAACCACGGACTTTGCTATTCATAACGAAATACCGACGCCGAACTAGCGCAATACAGGGTGATATCAATATGATGCGCGCACTGGCCACCATAGAAGGTGGCCAGAGGAAAATACATCCAAGGAATGCAAATGAAAGATTTCGTCATCGGCGTCAACAACATCGTTCTCTACATCGCACTGGCGGTCATCCTGATCGTTTCCCTCTTCATGATGAGCCAGAGCTTTCTTTCGGGTCTCGGCATGTTTGTAGGCGGCACCCTGGGCTGGTGCATCGTCTCTGGCTTCTGGTTCGTGCAATCGGCGACCTACGAAGAACTGCGCAAGCTGAACTCGAAAACCAGCTGATCTGCGCCGAGTATTGGTTAAAGAAAAAGTCCAATGTCATCGACATTGGCCTTTTTATTTCAGCTTCGAAAGGATTGATTAGTCATTGCTTGGTGCACTGAGCGCCCAGTCCCATGCCCATGGAACCCAGAGCAACCATCGGGCCGCTCGGCAGTTCGCACGTATATTCGCCACTTTCGGTTTGAGCGGTGTAGAAGGTTGTATTGAAGTCGCTGCGGATATTTGAAACCTTGATTACGGGTTTGCCGATGGTGGTCTGTGCGCGATTCTTGAGATCACTCTCTCCCGGTTTGACGGTCTGGCATCCAGTAACTGCGAGCGCCATTGTTGCGAATAAAGCGAGAACCGGGATAGTCCTTGATGAGTTCATTGCAGATCGACCTTTTTGATTTTCATACCGGAGAAATACTGGCAATAACCTGCCGAGCGAAAGGACTTTAAGGTCGAGCCGAAACGGGGGCAATTAGGTCGGATGTGCTAATGGCTGAAGGCTAGCCTCACCTGCGATGAGGTTGTGCAACTGCTTTCCGGTTGCCGACTGCTGTTAATCGGTTTGGAAAACGTCTACCCGCAAGCGATCGCCGCCCTCCTCTCGGCAATCGATACGGACCGGCAAAAACAGGTGAATAACTTCGATGTTGCTGCGCAGATGATCAGTCATGCGCGGCGTGGTGAACGATCCGCCACCGGCCAGCGCCATCGGCAACAGCAACTGATCGGCCAGATGCTCAGCGACCGCAGCATCACTGCGCAACCAGTCGACAGCCTGATTGATTGCGGCATCGGCCACCTTCTCGGCGCGTAACGACACTTGGCCAAATGCGCTGAACACCTCCGTGACATGCTCGAAAACATACTCCAGCAATAACACATTGCCCGGGCCGCGTGCCGGGTCAAGCGCCACAGGTTGCAGCACCTCCACTGGCCAGTTCAAACGCTTGGCCACCTGACTCAGCTCTCGCTGAGCGACAGTGGGTGCGAGACCTGCGGTCAACGCCAATGCGCGTCGTGAGACTGCCCCGCCGCGCTCACACAGGTCCAGGCGCGTGAGGCGCGAGGGCTGAACCTTCACCGCAATTTCGCCACCGCCAGCCGGTACGAAACCATGACGCAGCAAC
>UCNP01000164.1 GCA_900473335.1 Hyphomicrobiales bacterium
AGAGCCAGTCTGGCCGGATATTCCAGAAGGATTTGATTATCAGGGCTACCACCAGTGAGTTATCCATAGGTGCAGAATGCGACGACATCGGGTCTTTAGTAAGGGGCGCGGGCGTCAAGCCTGACCATCTTGGAAGGACTCGCGCATCTTTCTTGGTTCAGGAGATCCCCGGAAAAAATGACAATGGTATTTAGTTTTTTAAGTCGCGGTGATCTCGGGTTGATTCACGCTGGCATGTCCCGAGAGGAATCAAGGAAGGCGCTTGGTGGTCGGTTTGAGGCGTTTTACAAAGCCGAAGATTCGACAGTACCGACCGACGCTTACGATGATTTAGGCGTGCACGTTTACTTTGATGAGCGCTACCGGGTCTTTGGCGTTGAGTTTTTGAAATGGAGTGAGCTTGTTTGGGACAACCAGAAACTGGTCGGTGAGAATGCGCTTGTGGTTCGACAGTTTTTGGCCAAGCGAGGAGAGGTTCTGGTTTTCAATAATTCAGGCTTCAGTGTCACTGGCGTGGGTTTAAGGTTTTATGTGCCTGATTTCGGGGAAAACGACGCCATCGTTGAGGCTGTCTATGTAGAAGTTGGTGGCGCATGAGGAGAGGCGCGGGAAACAAATAGCTTATGGATTGGACATCTCAGAGGAACTCAGCTTCAGTCGCAATCTGGAGGTTTTACAGTGATTACCGAAGACATAAAGATCGTCCAAGAGATCTTCCAGGTGGTCGAAGCCGGCATCGTCCATGGCTATGACGCGTTCCGTTATGGCGTGGAGTTGGGGGAGGGCTACATCGAGACGGAGCTGTGCGTTGAGAAAGATGGCGTCGAGGACTGGAACGCTGAAACTGATATTAACGGGGCGATTATCCTTCGTTTGGTCGACCAGCTTCAGGAAAACGCAGTCAAGCGTGGCGAGCCATGGAAGTCATTCGTACTCTCCTATCGAGAAGGCGAACAAGTAAAAACGAAATTCGAGTATTGATTCCGGACTTTCCGATCAAAAGATCGCAGCCT
>UCNP01000166.1 GCA_900473335.1 Hyphomicrobiales bacterium
TGCAATGCCTGCGCTGTTTATCGCTATTTCAGCAGTGTTTTCGGCTTTGATCGCATCGACAACGCCGCGAATTCCCATGAAGATGCCGAAGCCCTGGATGCCCACGCTGGAGCCCAGCGTCGCGTAACTTTTGGTCAATGCGGCCCAGCGGGGATGATGTTTGGGGACGTGCACGTGTTGCAGATCAAGCGACTGTGCGGCACTCAGAAGTTTGACAAGTTTGTCGCGGTAATTGCCGGATACAGTATCGGCAGCACTCTCCCTCAAGAGCCGGGGAGCGGTGAGCGGGCGCTGGCTGGCCATTTCAAACAGGAGCGTGGGCAACAAGTAGCTATCGCTGCCCGTTGAAGTTTTCAGGTAGTGTTCAACTTTATTGGCGTCGAACTGCAGGCTATTGATAAAAGAGCGTTTGGGGCGGCGAAAGAAACTGTTCTCGCCATTCAACGGATGACCATCAATGGTCGCGCCTAATCCGTCGAGTGCGGTACGGGTAATTGAAATATCGCCAATTTCCAAGGGGCCGAACACTTCGTCCACCATTTGCAACTGACTCGATTTTTCGTTAGTTCGGCTCTGATCAATGGTTGAGGGCTTGTATTCGTTGGCTTCATAGCCCAGATCCATGATTATTACGGTATCGGAAACAGGTTGCAGGTCCGCATGTATTGAAGGGTCGGTTTGTGCTGTTGCTTCGCTTATCAGTGTGGCCATTAGAACTTCCTTGTTCCGGCAATTGTCGTTAAGGCGAAGAATATTACGTTGGCTTTTCCGGAGCTGTATATCGGGGGGTTGTTGCTATCTATTGCATATCAAAGATTGAATGTTGTTCGAGTTGAATTGATTCAAAACAACACATCATCCCGCCCGAGGTCCGTTCCGGCAGGATGATCAATAGTGGCGCTTTTCAGTGGCTGCCAAGCAACGACGCGGCGCCAGCACCACCAAATAGTCCGGCACTGACCCGATTGAACCAACTCTGGCCCTTGCCGCTGCGCAGATAACGTGCGGCGCCATGGGCGCCCAGGCCATAGGCCAGCTTGCAGCACAGATCGAGCACTACCCAGGTCGCGATCATGATCAGCAATTGCGGCAGAAAAGGTTGCTCAGCGCGGAGGAACTGCGGCAGAAACGCGGCGAAAAACAGGATGTCCTTCGGATTGCTCGCACCCAGTACAAAGGCGCGTCCGAACAATG
>UCNP01000093.1 GCA_900473335.1 Hyphomicrobiales bacterium
AATCGTCACTACGGCCTAGTCAGTAAACTTATTTGGGAAGATTTTTGTTCCAAAAATCATTGTTATCTTGAAAGCAAATTGCTCAAGGAAAGGCGACAGAAGGCTCAAATTCTGATTGGCGAACAAATCGAATGTTTATGCGCTTTGTGCATAGCAGCCATGCATTTTTGTGGGGTTGCAAGTCGGACCAGGAGAGAACATATCCACATCACTTGGCCGTGCGTCTCCTCCTCCCATTGTGCACCGCCAAGTGTTCCCCTCTGGAGGTTTTGCTGGAAACAGCACCTTCAAAACTATAGGCCGGGCAATTGTCCGGCTTTTTTTTGTTCTCAATTATCGCGGCATCTTGATCTGGTTTTGATCACGCTCGTAGCGAATATTAGAGATCAGTAGATCTCCAGCAAGCCTGTTTCTAGCGGCGTTCATCTGCCTCAACTAGCCAAATATGAAAAAAGGGCCATTTGGCCCTTTTTTCAGAATTTCTAAGGATATTAACGCAGGCTTGAACAAAAGCGCTGTATGCGCTTTCCAGCTTCTTCAAGGTTAGCATCCGAAGTTGCATAGGAAATACGAAAGTTCGGACCAAGTCCGAATGCAGAGCCATGCACTGCGGCGACCGCTTCTGTTGCCAGCAGTTCGCTGACAAAGTCCTCATCGGTTTGAATGATTTTGCCAGATGGTGCAGTTTTGCCGATAGCAGCAGCACAGGAAGGATAGACGTAAAACGCACCTTCCGGCTTCGGGCACTCAAGCATTTTCGTCTGGTTCAACATTGAAACAATCAGGTCACGGCGTTCTTCGAAAGCCTTCTTGAAAATCGGCAGATGCTCCTGCGTTCCATCAAGTGCCTCAACGGCTGCCCATTGCGAAATAGAGCTTGTTCCTGATGTTTGCTGGCCCTGGACCATATCCATAGCCTTGATCAATTCGATAGGCCCAGCTGCGTAACCAATACGCCAGCCGGTCATGGCATAGGCCTTGGAGACACCGTTCATGGTCAGCGTGCGATCATAGAGATTTGGTTCGACCTGCGCTGGTGTGACGAATTTGAAGTCACCATAGGTCAGGTGCTCATACATATCGTCAGTCAGAATCCAAACGTGCGGATGGCGCACTAGAACGTCTGTCAGCTTCTTCATCTCGTCCCAGGTGTAAGCCGCACCGGAAGGGTTTGAAGGCGAGTTCATGATGATCCACTTGGTCTTCGGGGTAATGGCCCGTTCCAGATCTTCCGGCTGCAATTTGAAATTGTTCGCCTGAATGGCTGAGACGATCACAGGTGTTCCGCCGCAAAGCGAAACCATCTCGGGATAGCTCACCCAATAAGGTGCAACACAGATGACTTCATCGCCTGGGTTCAAGGTTGAGAGCAATGCATTGTAAATGACGTGCTTGCCGCCAGTGGATACGATGGTCTGGCTGGGCTTGTAGTCCAGCTCATTCTCGCGCTTGAACTTGCGCGTTATTGCTTCACGTAGCTGCGGTATGCCTGAGACCGGTGTGTACTTGGTCTCGCCACGGCGAATTGCAGCAATGGCGGCTTCCTTGATATTGTCCGGCGTATCAAAATCTGGCTCACCTACCGAAAGCGAGATGACATCACGGCCCTCAGCTTTCAAATCACGCGCTTTCTGGGTGATCGCAATCGTAGCGGAAGTCTTCACACGGGAAAGGGTGTCGGCGAGGAATGCCATGGTATCGTTCTCCTGAAACGAGCGTTGATGACCGGTAGCCGGTTTGCGGGACTGCTATGTCCCAAGACCCCGAAAATCGCAAGCAAAAGCGCGTCAAAAGACTTCACTTCATGCACTTTCTGTGCAGGGTGTGACATCCCATGTCGAAAACATCAGCTCTGCTTACGTGACACGTCAACGGAACTGATTGGACATTGTCAACGGTTGCGGGGAAATACTGCCCGCCACAGGAGAGACAGACCATGCCGAAACTCTATTCGCAAATTGATTCCGGGAATTGCTACAAGCCACGGCTTTTGATGGCAAAGTTGAATTTGCCTTTTGAGCATATTTCGATTTCATCCGTTGATGGTTCGACCCGTAAACCGGAATTCATGGCCAAGAATCCCAACGGCAAGGTTCCCCTTCTGGAATTTGATGATGGCCGTGTGCTGGCGGAATCGAATGCAATATTACTTCACCTTGCGGAAGGTAGCAGGTTCATTCCGCAAGATGCCTATGAGCGCGCATTGATGTATCAATGGCTGTTCTTCGAGCAATATACGCACGAGCCAAATATCGCTGTGCGACGGGCTTTGCTGGTCTATCCCGAACGGGCTAAAGACGCGACACCGGAAAGATTGGCCGCAACGCTGGAAGGCGGCAACAAGGCATTGCTGGTTATGGAGAGCCAGTTACAGAAGACACCTTACTTTGCCGGAACGGGCCTGACGATCGCAGATATCGCACTTTACGCTTATACACATGAAGCCAATCGGGGAGGCTTTGATCTTTCAGCCTATCCCTCTGTTTCAAAATGGCTAAGCCGCGTTGCCGGTGACGAAGGTCATGTGCCGATAACATGGCTGCCGGAATGAGGGAGGCGCTTGGTCTGAATCGCCCAGATCATTATCTGGAAAATTTCGTGCATTCAAAAGCTTATCCTTGCAACTGACTAAATAGATTCAAATGCAATCATATCAAGAGGTATCAGAAGCAACCCAAGGACCCGATCATGAAAATCCTCATTGTCCTCACTTCTCACGACAAACTTGGCGACACGGGCAAGAAAACCGGGTTCTGGCTTGAGGAATTCGCTGCGCCTTACTACACGTTTTTGGACGCAGGCGCTGAAATCACCGTTGCTTCGCCCAAAGGCGGGCAACCGCCACTGGACCCAAAGAGCGATGAGCCCAATAGTCAAACGGAAATGACGGAGCGGTTCCGGCAGGACAGATCTGCGCAACAGGTTCTTGCAAATACAAAGGTGCTCTCGGAGCTGAAAGAGGCGGACTATGACGCTATCTTCTACCCCGGTGGTCACGGTCCATTATGGGATCTGAGTTCAGACAAGGCATCGATCAAACTCATCGAGCAGTTTTACAATAAAGGAAAGCCTGTGGGGGCAGTGTGTCATGCACCTGCAGTTTTGCTGCAAGCCACGGTTAATGGTGAGCCGCTTGTCAAAGGCAAGCGTGTCTCAGGTTTTACAAATAGTGAGGAAGAGGCGGTGCAACTCACAAAAGTGGTTCCTTTCCTCGTTGAAGATGAGTTGAAGCGACTTGGTGGCCAATATGAAAAAGTTGACGACTGGCAAGTGCTAGCTGTCGTTGACGGGCATCTCGTCACCGGTCAAAATCCCGCGTCCTCGGCTGCGGTCGCAGGAGAAATTCTCAAGCTGCTTCGATAGAATAATATGCAAAAAGGCGGAATAAATCCCGCCTTTTCAAATTTATGTGCGTTCAGAAATCAGACGATTCCCGTGTGCGGCTATCAGCCTTCAACGCTAAGATTGTCTGCGGACGACTTGCCCGAACGACGGTCCTGTACGATTTCGTAGTTGACCTTCTGACCGTCATTGAGACCGCGCAAACCTGCACGCTCAACAGCGGAGATATGGACAAAAACATCTGCACCACCAGTATCGGGCTGGATGAAACCGTAACCCTTAGTGCCGTTGAACCATTTCACTGTTCCCGAAGCCATGGGAAGTTCCTTTCAGATATAAAAACAGGCAGCATGCACATATGCGGCCCAGGGAATCGAACCTATGCAATGGAGTTCGTCAGGAAGCGCAACAGGTTACGCAGGTCGCAAAGTCACTCGACCGATAAAATCGATGCGAAATACATATGACAGAATTTCTGGCAAAACAAGCCGTTTTCAAATGGGGTTATGTGAGGCTTTATGGGTGCTTTGGCTCCATGCCTGGCTAGACAGTTTTCGCACTATCGCAGAATTTGTCGCTACTGTTGAATGGTTTGAAAGAGTCGATGATAGAGTGAGCAGGCCGAATCACGGCCTTCGACGGGGGAGCCAAGAATGGCGAAGCAGAAACGAAGGAAAGTGCCAGCAACCTCCGTCGCTGGCGAAGTGCAGGCTGGGCTTTTAGCCCAGCTTGGCGTGATCGCTGATATCTATTGGAAATCACCGGTTCGCAACCGCCTGATCTTGTTCGTTTCAGGTGTCTTTGGCATTATTATTTTGACCTCGGTGGGCCAGGTTCTGCTTAATCGGTGGAATGTGCCGTTTTACGATGCACTTTCGCGGCGCGACTTTCCCGCTTTCCTCGACCAACTCATGGTATTCTTCGTCATCGCGGCGGCACTTCTGGTCCTAAGCGTTGGCCAGACATGGCTTAATCAGATGACGCGCTTGAAATTACGCGAAGGCTTGACGCGTGATCTTATCGGCGAATGGCTGGTGCCTCGCCGAGCCTTCAAGCTTTCCAATTCAGGGCCCATCGGCGTTAATCCCGACCAACGATTGCACGAAGACGCAAGGCACCTTGCAGAAATGTCAACGGATCTTGGCTTTGGTCTCTTGCAGTCCACAATCCTGATGGTCAGCTTTGTCGGTGTGCTATGGGCACTTTCGAGCGGATTCGTGTTCAATGTCTATGGCTACAGTTTTTCCATCCCGGGCTACATGGTCTGGGCTGCAATTCTTTATGCATCCCTTGCGTCCTGGCTGAGTTGGCTCGTCGGGCGCAAGCTTATCAAATATAATGCTGATCGGTATCAGAAGGAATCGGAACTGCGCTTCTCACTGATGCGCGTTAACGAGCATATAGATGCAATTTCCTTGTATCGCGGTGAAGCCGACGAAAATCGACGTCTTGGCTTTGATGTTGACAGTCTTCTCGCCTCGATACGCTTATTGGTCAGGGCATTGACGCAGCTTACATGGGTCACCTCCGGTTATGGTTGGATTACCATCGTGGCGCCGATTCTTGTTGCCGCACCTGTTTATTTTGCAGGCAACCTTTCCTTTGGCGGCCTCATGATGGCAATCGGGGCATTCAATCAGGTTCATGATGCGTTAAAATGGTTCGTCAATAATTTCGGTGCGATTGCCGACTGGCGTGCAACGCTCTTGCGTGTAACCTCTTTCAGACAAGCTGTGCAGGCGACAGATGCCATGAACAGTGTTGAGCAGCGTATAAAATTTGCCGAGACGGATGAAGATCGCATCATTCTCGATTCGCTCAAAATCACTGCGTCTCGCTCAACAGTGCGACTCAAGGAAAAACACGCGATCGTCAAAGAGGGAGATAGGGTCCTCATTACAAGTGAAGCTGGCATCGACAGAACTTTGTTGTTCCGCGCAATCGCTGGTTTGTGGCCTTGGGGGGCAGGCACAGTGACACTCCCTGCCAACAAGACTATAATCTACATGCCGCGTTTGCCTTACTTTCCGCCCGGCAGCTTGCGAGAGGCTATGTCCTATCCCTTGGGGAAAGATGGGTTCACCGACAAGCAACTTATTGGAGCATTGCAGGAGCTTGGTTTGAAGCGCCTTGAAACCATGCTTGATTTTAATACCCGCTGGGACCGCGAGCTAAGTGATGACGAACAGCAATCGCTCGCCTTTGCCCGTTTGATGCTGCACAAACCCGATTGGGTTATTATCGACGAGGCGCTCGATGCAATGGAGGCGGATGCTTACGACAGAGTTGTGGCGGTCTTGCGTGAACATTTGACGAAATCGACTGTCGTGCACATCGGGCGCGAGGAAAAGAACGAACACGTCTTTACCAAGGTGCTGCATTTCGTCAACGACCCCTCCGGCCACGGGCTGGAGGAGGAAGGGCTATTTGGCGTTTAGATCGCCGAACATCCTGACGGACGCAAAATGGCGATCTATCTTCTTGTTTTATCATCGGATTATCCGAAAACCGGATTCCACTTTTCGGTCCGATTCT
>UCNP01000148.1 GCA_900473335.1 Hyphomicrobiales bacterium
CTGCCAAACCCGCTATCAGCTTGAGCCGCATCGCAATCTACGCGGTGCTGATCCTTGCGGTGTTTCTGTATCTGGTGCCGCTGGTGGTGATGTTGCTGACCAGCTTCAAGACCCCGGAAGACATCAGCACCGGCAACCTGCTGAGCTGGCCGACCGTGGTCAGCGGCATCGGCTGGGTCAAGGCCTGGGCCACGGTTGACGGCTACTTCTGGAACTCGATCAAGATCACCGTACCGGCCGTAATCATCTCCACCGCCATCGGTGCGTTGAACGGTTACGTGCTGTCGATGTGGCGCTTCCGTGGTTCGCAGTTGTTCTTCGGTCTGCTGCTGTTCGGCTGCTTCCTGCCGTTCCAGACCGTGCTGCTGCCGGCCTCGTTCACCCTCGGCAAGATGGGCCTGGCGAGCACCACCACCGGCCTGGTCTTCGTTCACGTGGTTTACGGTCTGGCGTTCACCACACTGTTCTTCCGCAACTACTACGTGAGCATTCCCGATGCGCTGGTCAAGGCTGCGCGTCTGGATGGCGCGGGTTTCTTCACGATTTTCCGCCGGATCATTCTGCCGATGTCGACGCCGATCATCATGGTCTGCCTGATCTGGCAGTTCACCCAGATCTGGAACGACTTCCTGTTCGGTGTGGTGTTCTCCAGCGGTGATTCGCAACCGATCACCGTGGCGCTGAACAACCTGGTCAACACCAGCACCGGCGCCAAGGAATACAACGTGGATATGGCAGCGGCGATGATCGCCGGCCTGCCGACCCTGCTGGTCTATGTGGTCGCAGGCAAGTATTTCGTGCGCGGGCTGACGGCCGGCGCGGTCAAGGGGTAATCATGGCTACGCTTGAACTTCGCAACGTAAACAAGACCTACGGGGCCGGCCTGCCGGACACCCTGAAGAACATCGAACTGTCGATCAAGGACGGTGAATTCCTGATCCTCGTCGGCCCGTCGGGCTGCGGCAAATCGACCTTGATGAACTGCATCGCCGGTCTGGAAACCATCACCGGCGGCGCGATCATGATCGGTGATCAGGACGTCAGCGGCATGAGCCCCAAGGATCGCGACATCGCCATGGTGTTTCAGTCCTACGCGCTGTACCCGACCATGAG
>UCNP01000171.1 GCA_900473335.1 Hyphomicrobiales bacterium
GCTTTTCGGATAATCCATATCACGTCCCTAATGATTTAAAGCGCAGCAGGCAGCCAGCTCGGTGCCACCGGCCTATGCGCGCTGGACGGGAAGAATGAGCCTTGCGGCCACTCGCGCAACGCCCGTCGATAAGTTTGCAGTTCGGCATATTGTTCAGTGGTCAATGTTGTGCCGCCGCCGTCCTCCAGTTCATCACGGTCGCGTGCGACCAGGCCGTCAGTGGCGGCAAGCTGGGCGTTGCGCCAGGTGCGCTCGAAGCCTGCGGCCGCCTCTGCCGAAGGAGGCGGTGGATCGACCAGGACCGGATAACCGCTTTCAGCATGCACGCCAATAACTTTCGCGGTGACCGACAGTTGCTGCAGCAGCGAGATCCAATAGGCTTGGGGAATTTCGATGACATCGTCAGGAATGTCCGACGAATTGATACCCGGTACATACACGCCTCGCGTACCGGCGCTGAAAAGCACGTTGGTAGTATTCATTCAATAACCCTTGGCAAAATAAAACACGGTCCAGCCAGCGCCAGGCTGGTTGACCGCGTTGCGCACTTTCAAGCGAACGCCTTGCTTGGTGGCGGTGCCTCCGACAACAATCACGATGGCCGCTTCGCCACCGGCATGGTTCGCGACACATGAGAAAAAACCATTCGGGAAGGAAACCGGGAAATTGACCCACATTTCACCGTTGGCATCCGTAATGCCGGTCCCCCATTGATCTATGTTTCCACTGGCGTGCTTCTGATACCCGGGGTTAGCCGTCAACCCTGAAAACAGTGCGGCATATTTGAGACTCGCGGTGCCGTGGACTGCCCAGACTCCGTTTTCCCTGACGACGGTGGCGCTCTCACCACTGTTCATGACAATCGAGGTCAGTTCAGCTCCTTGCGGGCTTATTTTCGCAATGCCTGTACAGGCAATAGTGACCGGGGCGTTGCTACGGCAATGCAGCGTGAACGTTGCGCCATTGGGAACTGACTTGATGTCTGGCAAAGACACGGTATAGGCCGAGTTTCCGCCCAGGCCGATCGCCCATCCCACATCCGCAAGAGAAAGTTGCGCCGTGGCTGCGATGTCACGAGACCCTGCGTGATTGCCCAGTGCACGCTGCACGAACTCGGCCGTAGCCACTGAACGGCTGAAATCGAATTGCGCCGGGGTTTTGAAGAGCTGCGAGCTACGTAGCGCGTCGAGCATTTGT
>UCNP01000173.1 GCA_900473335.1 Hyphomicrobiales bacterium
CTGAAAGCCACGCCGCTTTACCAGTTCGCCGGCCAAGCGCTGCTGCACCTTCAATTCCATGCCGACGGCGAGCAGTTGAACGCCATTCACGAACGGCTGCTGGATTGGCTGAGCTTCTTCGCCCGTCAGGACTGGAAGCCGTTGCGCGAAGAATACGCCGCCCTGCTTCAGCGCCGGCAGCAAGTCAGCGGCGCGTTGCAACTGGCGCGAACCGACATCGAGCAGCAAGCATTCGGCCTGTCCGAATCCGGCGCTGCCGCACTTGAGCACATCCTTCGCGAAATCGGCGTTGTGGATAACTTCAGCGATCATTGGCATCTGCCCGCCGCGAATCCTTTCTTGCGCGCCAGTGAACCGCTGGCCAACGCCGGGCTGATTCGCGGCCAGACCAGCGCCCACCGTGGCCTGCGCACCTTCGCCCAGGATCGCTCGCGCAGTCGCCGCCAGCGATCGCCTATGCAGTTCAGCCAGGCGCTGCCGGACAACAGCGATGAGGGCGCGATTTACCTGCGCTGGCAGGTCGAGACGGCGGCCAGCGCCGATCTGCGCTCAAGATTGCAGCGCAGTCTGCGCCAGACCCGACAGGATGCGTCCGAAGCCGGAGTGGACTTGTCTTTCAGCGCCGCAGGTAACCAATGCCTGCTGAAAATGACCGGACTACAGGAACCGATGCCCAGCGTCCTCGAGCATGCGCTGAAATGTCTGACGATGATCGGCGCCGATTCGCCGCGCGACGAGGTGCAGATACCGTCGATGCCGATCCGCCAACTACTCGAAGCGTTGCCAGAGAAATCCCTGCCCACGATTGAAACCAGCGATGACGCCAATCAGCTGTGGACAACTTCGCGCTGGGACGGCCTCGCTCTAGGCCTTAACCAATCCACCCAGTCAGCCTTGGGCCTGGCGCTGAGCCGCATTCCCGGCACACCGGACAATCAGCTACCGGTGACACCGATCGCCCAAGGCAAGTACCACTGGAGCCAGATCAACACGGCCTCCAGCGAACACGCCTTGCTGCTGATCTGCCCGACTGCCAGCAGCGACATCGCTGATGAAGCAGCGTGGCGCCTTCTGGCTCAGTTGTACCAGACGCCTTTCTATCAGCGCCTGCGTGTCGAATTGCAATTGGGGTACGCCGTGTTCAGCGCGCTGCGCCAGTTGCACGGCATGACCGCGATTG
>UCNP01000172.1 GCA_900473335.1 Hyphomicrobiales bacterium
GTGCGGACAATTTGCGGTCGAGGCCGATAATCAGCACCCCCATCAACACAACCCCCACCAATATCCCCCCGGCATTGATCAGCACCTGTGGATAACCCAACACCGCCACATCAATAAACGGATACGCATAGGCGCCGAGCAGATGCCCGCGCAGCAAGGCATAGATGAAATACACCAGCGGATAGATCAGCCACAGCGGCAGATGCCACAGGCGCAACGTGCCTTTGGGGACGCAGCGCCACCAATAGCCGAGAAACAGCAATGGCATGACGTCGTGGAGCAACTCATCGGCAACAAACTGCCAGCCTTCGGGGTGCCACAAATGCCGTAACAGAATGCTGTAGGCCAGACCGACGACGGCGATACTCACCGCGATTCCACTGCTGACCCACGGTTGCAGAAACCAGCGCCGTGCGGCGGATTCGCGCTCGGTGACCGCGCAGGTCAACACCGTCGCCACCAAGGTGTTGGTCAATATGGTGAAGTAGCTGAAAAAACTCACCAGCCCGCCCAGCAGGCTGGCGCCGATGCTCAATCGTGCGAAGAAGATGAGGTACAGCTGAATCGTCAATCCGGCCCAGCCCAACACGGCCAGGCCGGTGATCAGGCGTCGGCGCCTCGCGCTGTCCATCTCAGAGCGGTCGCTTGGTGCGCATCAGCTTAACGTACAGGCGCTCGACCTTTTCCCGCGCCCACGGGGTTTTACGCAGGAAGGTCAGGCTCGACTTGATGCTCGGATCGCTCTTGAAGCAACGGATGTCGATACGCTCGGCCAGCCCCGACCACTCGTAGTGAGTCACCAGTGCATTGAGGATCTGTTCGAGGGTCACGCCGTGCAGCGGATCGGGGGATTGTTCGTTCATGCCGGGCCTTTGGGCGAAGTGATATGCAGAAGCCGCGCACCTTAGCCGAGGGGCAGAGCAGGTGGAAGGCCTTCCTGCAAATGTAGGCCAACCCGGGAAGATCGCAGGCTGTGGCCCGACTCACAATGCGCCCGTTTGCCGCACTGTTACCGAATCCGAAA
>UCNP01000176.1 GCA_900473335.1 Hyphomicrobiales bacterium
TTGCCACGCTTGTCGTGCTCTATGGGACCGGCTTCATTGTGTTGTTCATTTCCGTGCCCAGGCTGGACATGCCACGCAACGCACCGGTGATGAACATTGAGCCATTGGCGACGTTGTTGATGGGCTGGATTGTGCTGGATCAAATGCTCAGCAGAGGGCAGATCGTGGGTGGAGTAATTGTAGTGAGCGGGATTGTTTTGCTGACGTATCGCAAAGCGGCGGTGAAGGTTGGGGTGAAGGCTGAGGTTTGAGGGGGTGTGGTGGCGGGACTCTTGGTTGGCGAGTCCTGCTTATCGCCCCCGGCTCGATACCGGATCAGCAGAATTGCAGGCTCTCGAGGTCTACCTGGACATAGCTTCCTATTTCACCCTTGTAGAGATAAATCGCAGTTACCTCCAGCTCCGTTCGTAAGAATTCCGCCAGCCTCCTGAGTCTGGTGCTTGTGGTCATGGCAAGGCGCACAACCGTCGCGCCACCGGGTTGGTCATCGTAAATTCTGACGAGAAACTCATCGACACCATCCAGAATCAGGTAATTGAAACCTCGATACTCATAGCCTGCGCCGTAGTCGACATCATCGAAACGGTCGGCCTTTTCTATTCTCAAGACGCCGTCCCGCTAATTCGACCCAGCGAAATTGAAACGGTCTGGCGCCTGAAAAGTAGATGCTGCTCCATCCACGTCATTTACCAGCTACCGTACGGGATGCCGAACTTATCAATGTATCGTTTGGCCTTTTCACTCACGGGATAGGCATACTGACCACCGTTCTTGCCCAACTCCGGCCCCAGCGGTTCCAACTCTGCTTGGGTGCGGGCGACTTTGATCGGGCGTCGACACTGATCTCTGACCCAGACCTGGACTATGCCACCTGGTGCGAGTCCCAAATACACAGAAGCCATGAAGCGCGCTGTCCTGTCGGGAGTTTCGGCGCAGCGCTGATGGGTAGATGTCACCATTACTCGTCTGGCTTCCTCAGGAAAATCCACCCAAGCCCGGTAGGTTTTTTGCTCGGGTATAGACTGCCAACGGACGAAAATTCGCTTGGGCAGATCTGCGCCAATAACCGGTTTCCCCGTACCTCCCACACCTACCCAACCGCGCGCGGATTCTTTGTCGTCATTTGGTTCAGCGCCGCTGGCGTTTCCTCCCCCGGCTCGCAGAAACGTTCGACCGTTGATGTCTTCCACTGAGCTGTCTTCGACCCAAACGTTCATGAAATTGGGCTTGATAAACGCCAG
>UCNP01000080.1 GCA_900473335.1 Hyphomicrobiales bacterium
ACGCGGCGAATATCGATACCACCACGCATCAGACGCGATGCGCAAGTATGGCGCAAAATATGCGGGACCACCTGATCGTCCCTGCACCTATGCTTTCCCTATCCCCGTTCCAGCACCGCCACGCAGGAGTCCAGATCATTGGTTGCCAGATGGGCATAGCGCATGGTCATGGACAAGGTTTGGTGCCCCAGCCAGATTTGGACGCGGCGAATATCGATGCCTCCACGTACCAGACGCGATGCGCAAGTATGGCGCAAAATATGCGGGACCACCTGATCGTCAGTACCAAGTCCAACTTCGGCTTTTGCCTCATTCCAGATCGCGCGGAACCGTACCTGATTGAGCATGGCAAATGGACCTTTCAGCCTGCCATGCGGAATACGAATTGTCTCTTGTGCACGGGCGGTGAGGGGGACTGTTCGACTGCGACCGGATTTGGTCAGCCAGAAGGTCGAACGTGTATCCTGCAAATCATTCCATGACAGGCCGATAGCTTCGCCAAGTCTGCACCCGGTATCGACGAGAAAAACGCTTAATCGATAGCTGTCTTCGCAACGGGACTTTACGGCCGCGAACAAGCGCGATTCTTCGTCCGCTTCAAGGAAGCGGATTCGACCCTGCCGTTCCTTTTGCCGCCGGAATTCCGGTAGATTGTAGATATCGCCCATTTTAGACGCTTTCCGGAGCAATTTACTCAGCGCAGCCATCTTTCGGTTGATGGTTGCATTGCTGTTGCCACGTTCGCGTAGGGTGCCGATCACAGAATCAAGCATTTCTTGCGTGAAAACACTGAATCGCTGACCGCTCAATATCTCACCGATTTCACCGAGGAACGAACGCACATTGGTTTTGTGTGAACCTTCATCCCAAAGAATGCTGATATATTGCGCAGTCAAATCGTTCAGCGAATGTTCACGGACCAGTCTTCGCGTACCATTATCGGCCGATGAGTAGTTGAGATCATAATCAAAGCGAACAGAAAATGCGGATTCAAACGCAGAGTCGCAGCGAGGGGAGGCAATTGCCGCAGATGAAATCGTCATAAAAATCGCGCTCTGGTCAATAAAACAGAAAACCGGGTAATATACGCCAAGTTGTAGCTATCTTCCGGAAAAGCGCAATCCGCGTGACTATGCCTCTTTAGGCTAATAGACTTTCGTTTGATAAAGCCATCACCGGCAATATCAAGTTCCAACCCTTCGGGCCTCTGTTCAACCATTTCTCATCTCCTCGGCCTATGACCGGTCTAGAATCCTTTCTTCGCTTAATGTCTGTGCGTCGTTGGTGCAGGGGCCAAAACCACATTTGGTTTTTAAGAGGCCTCTTGCGCCGTTTGAATTTGCCAACGCTAAAAATGGCTTGTTAATTTATGTTTTGCTTGAAAAGCCAACGCCGGGAAAACCCGGCGTTGGTAGATTAGCTAATCAAAGGATTAGAAATTGCGCTGGAAGCGAACCATGCCGCCCCATTGATCGGTGCTGTTTCCAGCAGCCCGAGCTGCCTTGGCGCGATCACCATCCAGCGACACATAGTCGATTTCTGGAGTAATTACGAAGCCAGGAACGATCTCGTATGCAACGTTTGCAGCTGCACCGATTGTACCTTCATCTTCATAGCTAACTTGGGCATTGATCTTGGCCTTTTCATTGACCTTGAATGTAGCGCCGCCCCAGACTGCATAATCACCCTGCCAAGCGCCATAGTAGCTACCTTTGTCGAGTGTTTTGCCGTTAACGATGTGAGTGTCATCCCAACCGGACTGATAGCCGCCCATGACGAACAAAGACAACTGATCGGTGGCCTTAACATCCAAACGGACCTTACCGGCAAATTCTTCTACGATTGAGTCGTAGCCGCCAACAGCAGAGATAGCGCCCCAAGCCTGCTCAAATTTCACACCAGCAACAACGTGTGGCATATAATCATTGATCAGGTGCTTAGAATCACCCTGCTCAAGGCCGATGACAGCCGAGAAGCCGTTACCGCCAGCAAAGGTGTAGTTAATCTGATTGGTCTTATCGCCATCGTAATCAACGAGGTCGTCCTGCATAACCTTGCCAGCAGCGTCAGTCCAGCTGCTGAATACAGAATCGGTTACACCGACGCGGAAACCACCGAGTTCAATATAGGCGCTAGGAATATTTCCTGTCTTGCCGTCCTTGCTGTCTGCTCCATCATCAAACTGGAAGCGTGATTCAATATATGAACGCAGTGTGCCAAGTTCCGTTTCGGAGCGCGCATCGAAGCGCACAGTGGCACGGGTGCGGATCTTATAAGTATCTACATCCTTGTCGGCATCAACATTGCGACCCCAGAGATCACCACCACTAACGTCAACGCGAACGTAACCGCTGATCTTCAAGCATGTCTCTGTGCCTGGGATATAGAAGAAGCCAGCGCCGTATGTGTCGCAAACACGAACGTACTCAACTGGTTCTGGTTCTGCAACAACAACTGCGTCTGCAGCGCGTGCGCCGGATACTGCAACGAGGGCTGCAGCGGAGCCGAGAAGTAGGCTCTTAATGTTCATTTCTGACCTCCAGTCAAGATTCGCTGGAAGTGCAGGCGGGAAGGTGCGTTTTAGTGGCCGACTGAGTTCGAAAACAGATTGACCACCAGGACGCCCGCTATAATGAGCGCAAGCCCAATGATGGCCGCAAGATCAAGGCTTTGCCGAAACCAGAACCAGCCCACAGCCGCAATAAGGACAATGCCGGCGCCGGACCAGATGGCATAGACCACGCCGACTGGAATGGTTCTGATCGGGATTGAAAGCAGGTAGAATGCCGCGCCATAGCCAAAAATACACACAAGCGAAGGCAAAAAGCGGGTAAAGCCCTCAGCCTGTTTCAGCGCGGAAGTGGCAATGACTTCAAAGATTATGGCAGCAACAAGGAAAACATATGTCATGCGGGATCACCATTGAACCCTTGAATTACTGAATGCCCATAGGGGGCAGCATCGAATTATCGAAAACGGATGGCCCGATGCATTGGAAAATAGACATCAAGAATGATTCCTTATTCTCGTGAAGCCACCAACGGATTCGCTGGTCAAAAGCTTGATTCGATCAAGTGACTCGCCTCAAGCAGACCAATATTGGCTGATTCCGGGATTAAATGCCGTTTCAATTGCGCCAGATAGATGCGGAATTTATTAAAATCCGGGTTACCTATATTAATGAGTGGTAAAGATATTGAAGGTGGAACGGCGATTTCGTGGCTTTTGTGCAACAGCGCCCGGTCATAGAGCCTGCACAAGGCATGCAGGAGGACATTCGTGGTTGAAACGCGAGCGCTGGCGAGTATGGTCTGTCGAGAGGAAGGGCGTTAAAGCATTTCTTCTTGCACTTAGGGGATGGGGACAGGTTGTCCTTCAGCCAAATTGGAATGCCCAGACCCATTTTTAACTTTGACTGGAGGTCAGAAATGAACATTAAGAGCCTACTTCTCGGCTCCGCTGCAGCCCTCGTTGCAGTATCCGGCGCACGCGCTGCAGACGCAGTTGTTGTCGCTGAACCAGAGCCTGTCGAATATGTTCGCGTTTGCGACACATACGGCGCTGGCTTCTTCTACATCCCAGGCACCGAAACTTGCTTGAAGATCAGCGGTTACGTTCGTTACGATGCAGTAGCTGGCGACGATCCATATTCTGGCGAAGAGCTGGACACATGGGCAAAGCAGGCACGTGCTACTCTCCGTTTCGACGCACGTAGCGAAACTGAGCTTGGCACATTGCGTTCGTTCATCGAAACACGTTTCGATCACAAGGCATATGGCGGCCGTGACAATGCAGACGTCGATGCTTACTACAGCAACGGTGGCTATATCTCACACGCTTACATCGAACTCGGTGGTTTCCGCGTTGGTGTTTCCGATTCGCAGTTTGATACATGGACCGGTTCTGCTGGTAACGTAATCTCCGATGACGTTATTGCCTATGCTGGTGGCCGTACAAACCAGATGAGCTACACCTTTGCTGGTGGCAATGGCTTCTCTGCAATGATCGGTTTGGAACAGGGCGACAAGGATCACCTGATCGAAGACTACATGCCACACGTTGTTGCTGGTGCGAAGTTTGAGCAGGCTTGGGGCGCAATCTCCGCTGTTGCAGCTTACGACTCAGTTGTTGAAGAATTCGCTGGTAAGGTTCGTTTGGACGTTAAGTTCACAGACACAGTATCCGCTTTCGTAATGGGTGGTTATCAGTCTAACGCAGACGATGCTGACGTAGTTGCTGAAGGCGGCAATTACTACGGCGCATGGAACGGCGACTATGCAATCTGGGGCGGTCTGTCTGCCAAGGTTTCCGAGAAGGCAACTGTCAATGCACAGGTTGCTTACGAAGAAGCCGGCACATTCGCTGCTGCTTTGAACGTGAACTACGAAATCGTACCAGGCTTCGTAATCACTCCAGAAGTAAACTACGCTTCGTTTGACGAAAGCCGTGGTTCAGGCGACGACGCTTTCACAGGTATCGTACGTTTCCAGCGTAACTTCTAATCCTTCACTGGATTGGTCGATTGAAACCCGGCAGCGCAAGCTGCCGGGTTTTCTTTGTTTGCAGATCCCGATTCTCTCGCCTCTGCCTGTTGATATCGCGGTCCACATCGGGCAGAACATCGTGGGCTGGAGCAATTCCAGCAAAAGTGGGAACCGGTTTTAGCAATCGGAATTGCGTAAAAACCAAGGGATAGAACATTGAAGGCGCCTCCGTTTTCGCTGGAGATGCTCTAGGCTGGATAATAAGGACAAGGTTTGAAATGCGCGCTCTGAAGGGCTGGTTTTGGCCAGGAATTATTACCGTCGCGCTTCTCACCGTTCTTGCCGGATGGTTTCTTGCCGGTCCGGTTGACGCGCGCATTACCGAAGCGGCCAATACTGCCCTTGAAGTGAAAAATGACTGGGCCAGTGCGGAAGTCGATGGCCGTGATCTGATATTGAAAGGCGTTGCGCCGTCGGAAGAAGCCTTGGCCGATGCGCTGAAGATTACCAGTGAAATTGCCGGCGTTCGAATTGTCGATAATCAGACGACGCTTTTGCCTTTGGCCGAACCCTTCACCTTTGTTGTCACCAAGTCGGATGATGGAATCCTGCTTTCGGGCAATGTGCCCTATGGCGATGCCCGCGCAAAAATCCTTGCCGCAGCAGAGCTTACCATGCCGGGCATAGAGATTCTTGATGAAATGGCTGTTGCGCGTGGTGCGCCGCCGGCATTTTTCGAGCTTGTGCAATTTGCCTTGGGACAGGCAGCGCAATTGACCAATGGCGAAGTGGAAATCTCTGGGAAAACCTATACGATCAGAGGCGCAGCGGCCAGTGCTGCCGACTTTGCTGATATAAATGAAGCCTTGAAGAAACCACTTCCGGGGGATGCGACTTTACAGGAGGTCAAACTTGTCCCGCCAGTCGGGCAAGGTGGTTGATATCTGGGGATTGGGGAGAGGGGCTTTCTAAATGTGGTACATGATTTCGCAGCTATGGCTCTTTCTGCTTATCGCGGTTCTCGTTGGATTCTATGTCGGCTGGTCCACATATGATGGTAAAATTAGTTGAATACATATGAGAGCGGGAGATGATCGGCGATGGTGACCTTTATCCTTCAATCACTATTTCTCATTGCAGCCGCCTTTGTCATCGGCGCTATTTTAGGGAATGTTTTCAGAAGGTTGTCACCGAAAAAACCCTCTGTTGCCGATAGTTCGACACGCGCTGCCGATGTACGCATCGCTTCTCAAGCTGCGCCTGTAATCGTCAGTGATAATGTGCAAAAGTCGGCTATTGAGGCCGCTGCCATGGTTCCTCCGGCAGAGCCTGTGCCAGCAAAACCAGCAAAGACTTTGCCCAAGTCGCAGCAAAAGGCAGCTTCACAGCCTGCGATCCGTAATCCGCACCAGAATGATGAGCATCGGCCCACGCTTCTCAAGAATGCCCGTCGTGGTAAACCCGATAAACTGACTGAACTTGATGGGATTGGTCCCAGCATTGAAGCCAAGCTCTTTGCTCTTGGCATTTTTCACTATGATCAAATCGCTGCATGGACTGTCGAGCAGGCCGATTGGGTCAGCACGGAAATAGGCTTTGCTGGCAGGGCATTGCGTGAAAATTGGGTAAAGCAGGCGGGTGCTTTGGTTAAAAAGGCGCCAGAAAAGCCCGCCAAAAAAACCGTGCGTGGTTCGTCAAGATCAGGATGAGGGAAGCTGGCGCTTGGGAGTAGCATGCTGCCAACCAGCGAATCTTCCTCATAGTAAGCTTGTCGAACCACGCATGGCGGTCGTGCTATTCGTTTTAAACGGCGCGCAAATCCACACCGGCCGCAAACGCGGCAATCAATTCGGGCAATTGTCCCGTTTCCAGCAATGGTGCGTGGCCCTGTCCCGATACATGAATGAACTGAAGGGTTGGATGGCGGCGCATCATTTCATCGACTGTTTCCTGCGCCAGCAATGTTGTGTTTTCGCCGCGTATCACCAGCAGCGGGAGAGCTTTCAATAGTTCAAACTGCGCCCACAGATCCGGGAGCTTAGCGCTAAAGTCAATTCCTTCCAGCGTTTTCAATAGATTGGGATCATAGTCAGAGCGAATCGTGCCATTATCGCCGCGATAGATGGCGCGGGCGAAACGGTCCCAATCAGCATCCCCAAGAGCGGGAAAAGCCTCGCTGTGGACTGCCTTTTGCAAGTTTGCGGCTTGCTGCCAATCTCTGGGACTTTGAGATTTGGACAGATAATCGCTGATCTGCTGCAAGCCTTTGGAAACAATCTCTGGCCCGATATCGTTAAGGATCACGCCTTTCAGGATTTGCGGCGCGATGACTGCAAGCACGTGAATGATGAAACCACCGCGCGATGTGCCAAGAAAAACCGCCTCATCTATGTCCAGCGCTTTTAGTCCGGCAAGGACATCGCCTGCTTCCACGCGAATATTGTAATTTTTCCACTCGGGATCATAGGCGGATTGTCCGCGTCCGCGATAGTCGAAGGTGACAACTTTGCGCGGGTTGTCGGGGTGAGTGGCAAGTATCAACGCCAATTCGTGAAAATCGCGGCTGTTGCGCGTCAGACCGGGTAAACAAATGAGCGGCAGATTTTCAGTTTCGGAGGCTGGTTGATAGACGCGGGCATACAGCGTCAACTTGTCAGGTGCGTCGTAAATTACTTCGCTGAAAGAACTGTTCAACTTGCAAGCTCCTTTTGCCCCTCCCTGCCGCTTCGCAGCCCGGGCGAGACACGTGGCTCGCCCGGGAAGAAGCTGCGAAGCAGCAGGGAGGGGCATATTTGAAAACTCAGCCGCGACGCCCTGCTGTCAGATCGCTTTCAATCTGCGCCTTGCCGGTAAGTCGTGCCTTATAGACTTGATAGTTTTCCATGACCCGCTGCACATAATTGCGCGTTTCCGTATAGGGAATCCGCTCGATCCAGTCGACAACCTCATCGACCGATTTACCGCGAGGATCGCCATATTTGGCCTTCCATTCATTGGCGCGGGTCGGACCGGCATTGTATCCGGCAAAGGTAAGCACATACGAACCATCGAACTTTGCAATTTGCTCGCCAAGGAATTTCGCGCCAAGCGTGGCGTTATAGGCGGCGTCTGTGGTCAGGCGGGCTTGCGAATAGCTCATGCCTGCGCGGGTTGCCACGCCCTTTGCCGTTCCTGGCAAAAGTTGCAAGAGGCCGCGCGCTCCGGCGCTTGAGACGGCACCAGGATTGAACTCGCTTTCCTGACGCGCAATCGCATAGGCCAAAGCTGTGCCGGAGCCGGAAATATTGGCATTGCCGGGAATAGCTCCAATGGGATGCGACAGAGCGCCGACATCAATCCCGCGCTGCGCTGCGGCTTTGCCTACACGCAAGGCAACAAAATGGTTGTTCTTGCGCTCGGCCATTACCGCCAGAAGGGCCAATTCGCCCGGACTGTCAATTTCCTGTGCAAGGCTGGTATAGAGCAGGGCGGCCCGGCTGTCATAACCGGTTTCCTCAAGCCTTTGGATGGCGCGCACGGCTTCGCGGCCAGCAAAGCGATTGCGCTCAGCCTCAGAGGGCTTGGGGTAGGGCAATTGCAAATTGGTTTGCCCAAGCTTGGCCGCAGCCAGCTGTCCGTAAAATGTCGTGCCATAACGCGAAGCACGGGCATAAAAGTCGCGGGCGCTGCCTCCGCTTCCTTCCTCTGCTGCGCGGCCCAACCAGTAATAGGCGCGCGAAGCTGACATTGGCCGCGAGGAAATCTCAGCGATCCGGGCAAAATGGCGATGGGCGGTTTTGGGATCACGCAGCGCGCGCAGCGCATACCATCCCGCATGGAATTCGGCATCAGCAGCAGCCGTTGGTGTTTCTGCGCTATGCATGGACGCGACGCGATAGGCGCGCTTGGCATCGCCAATATCCAGCAATTCACGCGAGAGGACGCGGCGCTCTGTCCACCAGGCATCAGGATCAACCAGCGAGGCAGCGTCCCGCGGCGCAGTGTTGATCACGTCTGCCGCTTCCTTATATTTCTCGGCACGGCGCAAATATTGCGCTTTGGCGAAAATATAGGCCGCATTGGACTTCCAGGAGCCATCAACTTCTGCCAGTTTCTTTCCTGCATCGGGAGACTTTTGCAACACAGCGGCAAAGCCCTGATAAAGCGAGGAAGCATTAGCGAGCTTGGCAACCCGTCCGGCTGATTTGACCTTGCCCTCATAAAGCATTGTCAACATGCGCGTCAGATGATCCGAGCGCGCTATGACCTGCGAGAACTCTTTCAAGATCATCGCTTCCTGATTGTCATCCAGCTTCCTGTTGCGCCAGAATGGTCCAAGCACGGCTTGAGCCGCACGGGCATTGCCATTGGCGACATGGGCGCGTGCAAGAATAATCACGCCCTCAACGGTTTGAGGCGCAGTATTGCCGAAAGCCTTGATCACAACCGAAGGAGCCGGATTCTCTTTATAAAGTGCCCGTTCGGAATTATTGCGAAATGTTGCCATGCCCGGCCAGCCTGGCAACTCGGCAGCAGCATTGGCGATCTCGGAAGAGGGCAGGCCCGGTGCATTGGAAAGGCCAATCGCCCATGTCAGAATATGGCGATCAAGTGCCCGTGCAGGCAATCCATTGCGAATGCCGACAGCGCGCTGCACATCGCCGGAAGCGATAGCATCAAGACCGCTTTTCAGGCTTCCTGCAATGGCCGATGGTTTTGAAGGTTGGGCAATGCCCGATGTCGTAACCGGGTCCGGATGCGTCATTGCCTGCATGGCCGGATTACTGCGACTCTGGGTCGGCGCAAAGGGACGCAGGGTGGGTGTTGGTACTGAATTTTGAGCATGAGCCGTCGTGACCGCCAAAGTGCAGGCAGACGCGAAAAGAACGAGACGCAAAACAGAAGTTCTCAGCATACAGATTACCGGTTGTTCAAAAGGTTGGATCCAAGGCCCCTGATCCAGTGACCTCTAGAGCAGATAATAGTGGCGGACGTATGAAAGGGATATTAACGAAAAGTTATCTGCTTAGGTTGGATTTGACCAAGAGCAAATTTTCCATGCGAGGCGTAGCCCTGATACATGAATGATCATTTAATTGAACGATTGATCAATTAAAATTATCGGCTTTTATGCCAATTAGGGTTTCGAAGTGGTCATTATTCGGCTCTTTGATCGAGACTGAGCGGTTTTTACGAACATAATCCAGAAAACTGCGAAAAAATGCGCGCAAAAGCCAAAAAAATGCGCGCAATAAATCAACTCATACGTGTAAAATAGTTGTGCGAAGTTGATGATTTTCATAACGCAAATGAACTTGTGCCATAAGGCTCGTGCGACTATGGTGCGCCACCTTCTTTCCGGTAGCGGAAAGCGGACAATTTTTTGTTATTCTGGAGTTTCCCATGCTGAAAGGCTCAATCACTGCACTCGTCACGCCATTTCTCGATGATGGTGCATTTGACGAAAAAGCCTTTCGCAGCTTTGTTTCCTGGCAGATAGCCGAGGGAACGAATGGCCTTGTTCCTGTTGGAACCACTGGTGAATCTCCAACGCTTTCCCATGCTGAGCACAAGCGCGTTGTTGAGGTTTGCATCGAAGAAGCCGCCGGCAAGGTTCCGGTCATCGCTGGGGCGGGATCAAACAATACCCGTGAAGCCATTGAATTGGCTGAGTTTTCTGAAAAGGCTGGTGCTGACGCCATTCTGGTTGTCACTCCATATTATAATAAGCCGAGCCAGCGCGGTCTTTATGCTCACTATAAGGCGATTGCCGAATCCGTATCGCTGCCAATTATCATTTATAATATTCCAGGTCGTTCGATCATCGATATGACGCCGGAGACGATGGGGCAGCTTGCTAATGATTTCAAGAACATAGCAGGCGTGAAAGATGCGACCGGCAAGATTGAGCGCGTGTCTGAGCAGCGTTTGACCTGTGGCAAGAATTTCATCCAGCTATCGGGTGAAGATGCCACGGCTTTGGGCTTCAATGCCCATGGCGGCGTTGGCTGTATCTCGGTCACTTCCAATGTAGCGCCGCGCCTTTGCGCTGAATTTCAGGCGGCAACCCTAAGCGGTAACTATGCCAAGGCTTTGGAAATACAGGATAAATTGATGCCCTTGCACAAGGCTTTGTTCCTTGAGCCAAATCCAAGCGGTCCGAAATATGCCTTGTCCCAACTTGGCAAGATGCACAATGCGCTGCGCTCGCCAATGGTTCAGATTGAGGCCGCAACAGCCGCTCGTCTTGATCAGGCAATGCGTCACGCAGGACTGGTGAATTAAGATTCGGAATCCCATATAAATTGCATGAATAAGCCAAAATCAGCCTCAAAACCCATCACGGTTCGCAAAATCATTGCTGAAAACCGTAAAGCGCGCTTTAATTTCGAGATTCTCGACACGCTTGAGGCTGGCCTTGTCTTGGCTGGTACGGAAGTCAAATCGCTCCGTAACAACCAGTCAAACATTGCGGAGAGCTATGCAAGTTTTGAGAATGGTGAGTTCTGGCTCATCAACTCCTATATTCCTGAATATCTACAGGCAAACCGCTTCAATCATGAACCGAGACGTCATCGTAAGCTATTGATTAGCAAGCGTGAAATGTCACGGCTCGGCCAATCTGTAGAGCGTGAAGGCATGACCATTGTGCCTCTCAAGCTCTATTTCAACGATCAGGGCAGGGCGAAGCTGGAGCTTGCAGTCGCCCGCGGCAAGAAGTTGCACGATAAGCGCGAAACGGAAAAACAGCGGGACTGGAATCGTGAGAAGTCACGGCTCCTGCGTGACCGAGGCTAGAGCATCGGACCGAAANNAGGATGTTCGGCGATCTAGGCATTTTGCGTTTTGTAGATTCAAAACGACGCTTTAAGTCTTTGTTTTTACGCAATTCCAGTAAAGCCGGTTTCCACTTTTTTTGGAATTGTTCCAATCAAAAAATTCAAGATTAGTCAGCAATATCATCAAGATAGCGTCTGACTTCGGCAAAGACACCTTTGAACATTTCACTGGTCAGGCGTCCGGTATTGGTGTTGTAGCGCGAGCAATGATAGCTGGAGAAGATTCGCACATTGCCAATATCATTCTGACCGCCATGGCTGAAAGGAAACTTCGCTACCGGTTGGCCAAACGCCCTGATCGTGGATTGGTGCGCGATGGTGCCAAGGGTCACAATCGCCCGTAAATTAGTGAATTGTTCTATGGTTGGTGTCAGAAACCTGCGGCAATTACTTATTTCGCCGCCAACCGGCTTGTTTTCTGGCGGAACACACCTGACAGCATTGGTGATGGAGGCATTGACGAGTTCTAGCCCGTCATCAGGTCGCGCAGCAAATGTTCCGCGAGAGAATCCATAATCAGATAATGTGCCGTAAAGCAGGTCTCCGGCAAAATCGCCAGTAAATGGTCGCCCCGTGCGATTGGCACCTCGGACACCTGGAGCAAGGCCAACAATCAGGAGCTGCACCGACTCGATCCCTCCGACGGGTAGAAATGTCGGCACGGGTGCATTATGCCAGCTCGGCTCCCTGACACGCCATTCGGCGATAAAGTCATGTAAACGCTGGCAAATTGGACAATTAGGACTGGGTTCAACACTCATAGATCGCAAAAAAGCATAATGCCGCACGGATTTCCATGCGGCATTTTCTTGATCCGGTTAATTCGGCTCAATATTCGACTTGTTCTTCTTCCAGTCGTGGACGTGGCGCCCGTTCAGAAGCTTCACGACCGATCTCGCTGCGCAATGATGTCAAATCAATGAAGTGATCGGCCTGACGGCGCAATTCATCGGAGATCATTGGCGGCTGCGTGGAGAGGGTCGAAACAACGCTGACCTTACGACCCTTGCGTTGCAGTGCTTCTACAAGAGAACGGAAATCACCGTCGCCCGAGAAGATAACAAAGTGATCTACTGTGTCAGTAAGCTGCATGGCATCGACAGCAAGTTCGATGTCCATATTACCCTTGATCTTCCGGCGGCCAGCAGAATCAGTAAATTCCTTCGCAGGTTTTGTTACAACCTTGTATCCATTGTAGTCGAGCCAGTCGATCAAAGGGCGAATTGAAGAATATTCCTGGTCTTCAACCAATGCTGTATAGTAATAAGCGCGCAACAAGTATCCACGCTTTTGAAATGCTGTGAGCAACTTGCGGTAGTCAATATCAAATCCCAATACTTTGGAAGCTGCATAGAGATTTGCACCGTCAATGAACAAGACGATCTTTTCCCGTGGGTCAAACATAATAAGGTTCCATTTCGAAAATTTGAGCGTCAATTTCAAATGAGCTTGTTTTTGTAAAGTCGCCCGATCTGATCTTATACGAAAGTCTAATATATTAAGTACGTCGAGTTCGCAGAAAAGCCAATACCCCTGCTTGCAATTTTGTACACATAACTAGACAGAAGCGTTCAAATTATGGACGATTTCAAGGCTAAGCGATCAATCGCGTTTATTCTTGATGCGCTTTTGCTTGTTTTTTAGCGGCAACCGCGTTATGTCGGCATTAATCCGCTAATTCGTTTAAAAATGAAAGGGGCAGTCCATGGCCCGTGTCACTGTTGAAGATTGCGTTGACAAGGTAGAGAACCGCTTTGAACTGGTTCTTCTTGCCAGCCATCGCGCCCGCCTTATTTCGCAAGGCGCTGCGATTACTGTTGATCGAGACAACGATAAAAATCCTGTTGTTGCATTGCGCGAAATTGCCGACGAGACGCTTTCTCCAGGCGACCTCAAGGAAGATCTCATTCATTCCTTGCAGAAGCACGTAGAAGTTGATGAGCCGGAAGCTGCGGCATCTGTGCCCGTTGCTGCTATTGAAGGCCGTGTCGCCGAGGCTGCTTCTGCTGATGAAGACAATGTTTCGTTCGACTCAATGTCGGAAGAAGAATTGCTTGCTGGCATCGAGGGTCTGGTGGCCCCGGAAAAAAGCGACGACTACTAATCAAATATTGCGTGAAAGCGCGATAATCAGCCAAATCTGGCTTTTGATGCGTCGCAGCTTCTGCGGCGCATTATTTTTGCGTCTTGGTAACGCAATTACCATATAGGCTACATATTCTTTAGTATGTCTTTGAATTCTGTGTGTGAGGTGCCCGTCCATGATGCGTCAGTATGAGCTTGTCGAGCGTGTCCAGCGTTACAAGCCTGACGTCAATGAAGCGCTGCTCAACAAGGCCTATGTCTATGCCATGCAGAAGCATGGACATCAAAAGCGTGCATCGGGTGATCCCTATTTTTCCCATCCGCTGGAAGTTGCAGCTATTCTTACGGACATGCATCTGGACGAGGCTACAATTGCAATCGCGCTCCTGCACGACACGATTGAAGATACGTCCGCGACCCGCCAAGAGATCGACACCCTATTCGGACCGGATATTGGTAAGCTTGTAGAGGGGCTGACAAAGCTTAAAAAGCTCGATCTTGTCTCCAAGAAAGCTGTTCAGGCAGAGAATTTGCGCAAGCTTTTGCTCGCAATTTCGGATGATGTGCGTGTTCTGCTGGTCAAGCTCGCCGACCGTTTGCATAATATGCGCACATTACACCATGTGCCGGAAGACAAGCGTCTGCGCATCTCCGAAGAGACAATGGATATTTATGCGCCGCTGGCTGGCCGCATGGGTATGCAGGATATGCGTGAAGAACTGGAGCAGCTGGCATTCCGCTACATTAATCCGGAAGCCTTCAATGCCGTAACAAACCGGCTTGCCGAGCTGATGGAGAAGAACCGCGCCACACTTCAACAGATCGAGGCGGACCTTTCCAGCCTTTTTGAGAAGAATGGCATTAAATCCAGCGTCAAAAGCCGGCAGAAAAAGGCTTGGTCAGTTTTCCGCAAGATGGAAAGCAAAGGACTATCATTCGAGCAATTATCCGACATTTTCGGATTTCGGGTCGTCGTTGATACGGTGGCCGATTGCTATAATGCGCTTGGTATTATCCATACAACCTGGTCAATGGTACCGGGGCGTTTCAAAGATTATATCTCAACGCCAAAACAAAACGACTACCGCTCAATTCACACCACCATTGTGGGTCCCTCGCGCCAGCGTGTCGAATTGCAGATTCGCACCCGCGAGATGAATGATATTGCCGAATATGGCGTTGCCGCGCACTCGATCTACAAGGATCGCGGCAGTGCGCAAAATCCGCATGTCATCTCGACCGAAACCAATGCCTATGCCTGGCTGCGGCAAACCATTGAGGCTCTGGCAGAAGGGGATAACCCGGAAGAGTTTCTTGAACATACCAAGCTTGAGCTTTTTCAGGATCAGGTCTTCTGCTTCACACCTAAAGGCCGCCTGATAGCCCTGCCGCGCGGGGCAACGCCAATCGACTTTGCCTATGCCGTTCACACCAATATTGGCGATAGCTGCGTTGGTGCAAAGGTCAATGGCCGTATCATGCCGCTGATGACCGTTCTGCATAATGGTGATGAAGTCGATATCATCCGTTCGAAATCCCAGACTCCGCCAGCTGCCTGGGAAGGGATCGTTGTTACCGGCAAGGCGCGAGCCGCTATCAGACGCGCCACACGCCTTGCCGTGCGCAAGCAATATTCCGGCTTGGGAATGCAGATTTTGGAGCGTGCATTCGAGCGGGCAGGGAAAGTCTATTCACGGGATGAATTGAAGAAAGGCTTGCCCCGTCTGGCCCGTAAGGAAATTGATGATGTTCTGGCGTCTGTTGGTAGGGGCGAACTTCCCTCATCTGATGTGATGAAAGCAGTCTATCCTGAATATCAGGATGCGAAGGTAAAGCCAACTGCGGTTGAGCGTGAAGAAGGTTGGGTCAATTTCCGCAACACATCCGGCATGATTTTCAAAATGCCGGAGGGTGCTGAACCAGGCGGGCCACAAGCTCTGCCAATTCGAGGCGCCAGCCATGATATGCCGGTGCATTTTTCACCGGAAGGCGCAGTGCCGGGCGACCGTATTGTGGGAATTCTCCAGCCAGGTTCCGGCATGACAATCTATCCGATCCAATCTTCCGCTTTGATGGCCTATGACGATCAGCCGGAGCGCTGGATTGATGTGCGTTGGGATGTGGATGAGAGTCGCCGTGACCGATTCCCGGCCAGGATCAATATTTCGGCAATTAATGCGCCGGGTTCTTTGGCCGAAATTGCCCAGATTATCGCCGAGAATGAAACCAATATTCATAATCTTTCGATGGTTCGTACGGCACCGGACTTCACCCAGATGATTGTTGATCTGGAAGTCTGGAACCTGAAACATCTCAATCGGATATTGTCGAAATTGAAAGAGAGCAATTGCGTCAGCGATGCTCAGCGTGTCAATGGATAAGTCATCCAATGGAAGCCCAGATAAAGAGCGGGGAAAGCATGAATACGAATGACGTTTTGGAGGTCTTTCGCCAAGCGGGTGCGATTTTGGAAGGCCATTTCATTTTGACATCGGGATTGCGTAGCCCGGTCTTTCTGCAAAAAGCACGTGTATTCATGCATGCCGATAAGACTGAGCGTGTTTGCCGGGGGCTTGCCGAGAAGATCAAAAGTGCTGATCTTGGCCCAATTGATTACATCGTTGGCCCTGCAATCGGCGGCATTATTCCGGCCTATGAAACCTCGCGCCATCTCGGTGTTCCGGCAATCTGGGTCGAGCGCGAAAATGGCGTATTTAAACTTCGCCGCTTTGAGATTGCAAAGGGCGCTCGTGTGGTTATTGTCGAGGATATTGTGACCACCGGCCTTTCCATCCGCGAAACGGTGGCCTGTTTGCAGGAATTGGGAGCTGATGTCGTGGCCGCAGCATGTATCATCGACAGGTCTGCAGGGAAAAGCGATGTCGGTGTGCCGCTGATTGCACTGGCGGAATATGAAGTTCCAGCTTATCCTGCCGACAAGCTGCCACCGGAACTTGCCGCAATTGCGCCTGTTAAACCGGGTAGTCGCAATATTTGATCGAACAACTATCCAGAGTAACGTTTTTGTTTTGCTTTCTGGATAAGAGGAAATAAACCAAATGCTCTTCAGGCAGCGCAATATACCCGGCTTTCGAGAGCGGCTTCGCCTTGCGCTCTGGCCGCGCCGCTCGATCGGCCGTTCTTTGCGTTATTTGGGCAAGCGTGTCCTGCGTTTGCGCGCAACACCACATTCCATTGCGATAGGCTTTGCCTGCGGGATATTCGCCGCCTTCATTCCCATTCTCGGCGTGCATATTGCCGTAGCGCTGGCGATTGCCTGGTTGATCGGGGGAAATATTGCTGCGGCAGTTATTGGAACCACTCTAGGAAACCCTTTGTTTTTGCCTTTCATTTGGGCGGCAACACTCGAAGTCGGGCGTTTTGTTATGACAGGAAGTCTGAGTGGCGATCCACTTCCACCTCATCTTGGTGGCATGTTGCGCCATATGGATTTTGGCGTTCTGTGGCGTCCTCTGATTGAGCCAATGCTGATCGGGGCTGTGCCACTTGGTCTGGTAGCGGCAGCGCTTGCCTATTTCCCCATCCGTTGGGCTGTTGCGAGTTTTCAAAGCAGGCGTCCGGTTGTCCAACTGCAAAAGATCACCGAGACCACATGATTGTCGGCCTTGGAAGCGATCTGATCGATATCAGGCGGATCGAAAAGACGCTTGAGCGGCATGGGGCGCGTTTCATCGACAGGGTGTACACACCTGTCGAGCAAGCAAAATCAGAGCGGCGTAACCAAAGAGCAGCATCTTATGCAAAGCGCTTTGCAGCCAAGGAAGCTTGCGCCAAGGCTCTTGGCACCGGCTTGGCGCAGGGCGTGTTCTGGCGCGATATGGGAGTCGTCAATCTTCCAAGTGGCGCGCCGACGATGAAATTGACCAATGGCGCGGCAGATCGTTTAGCAAAGCTCATTCCTCCCGGTTTTTCTGCGCATATCCATGTGACAATCACTGACGATTTCCCTCTGGCACAAGCATTCGTGATTATCGAGGCGTTGAAAATCGAAGAATAGCCGTATTCAAAGGGCAATGGGCAGCATTGCTCCCCGAGCCCTCAGCGGTTAAGAGGGGGCACATTCTGTTTTTGGAGATATGAGAAGCGTGAGCGATAAAGCTGTAGTGAAAAATTCCGGTGGTCTTGGCGAGACAGTCAGTGTCATCGTGCAGGCGCTCCTGCTTGCTCTGGTCATCCGGACCTTGCTGTTCCAGCCATTCAATATTCCTTCCGGCTCGATGCGCCCGACGCTTTTGGAGGGCGATTATCTTTTTGTTTCGAAATTCTCCTACGGCTATTCGAAATATTCGATCCCTTTCTCTCCTGATATTTTTTCTGGCCGAATCTGGAGCGGCGAGCCGAAGCGCGGTGACATAGCGGTGTTCCGTACGCCAAACGACACGTCGATTGACTATATTAAGCGGGTTATTGGTTTGCCAGGCGACAAGATTCAGATGCGCGATAGTGTGCTCTACATCAATGGCACTCCTGTTCCGCGGGTGAAGGTCGGTCAAAGCAGCGATTATGACATCACCGAGAGCGACTATCCGGTCAATATTTATCGTGAAACACTGCCAAATGGCGTAACATACGATACGCTTGATCTGACACCGGACAATCAAATGGACCCGAACTACGACAGGACCAGACAAGGCGATAATACGCGCGAATTTACTGTTCCGGCCGGTCAGTATTTTATGATGGGCGATAATCGTGACAATTCCGCTGATAGCCGCTTCACTCTAGGTACTGTTCCACTTGAGAACTTTATTGGCCGCGCGAATATCATTTTCTTTTCAATTGCAGGCAAGGCAAGCCCGCTTGAACTTTGGCGCTGGCCATCGGAATTGAGATTCAACCGCTTGCTGCACAGCGTCAACGCAACGCCAAGCCCCGTGCAGAACAATTGATCTGACGATGAGTCTGTCGACCGACATTATTCGCAAGCTGGAGGAGAAAACGAAACACGTGTTTCGTGATCTGGCCCGTCTTGAGCGCGCATTGACTCACTCCAGTGCGCGTTCATCGGCAGGCTCGGATTATGAGCGGCTTGAATTTCTGGGCGACCGTGTACTTGGCCTGGTGATTGCGGACCTGTTGTTTCGGGCCTATCCGACCGCTGCCGAAGGCGAATTATCGTTGCGGCTGAATTCTCTTGTAAACGCCGATACTTGCGCCTCAGTGGCAGATGAAATCGGCCTGCATGAATTCATCAAGACAGGTTCTGATGTAAAAGGTCTGGCTGACAAGCGGCTAAAAAGCCTGCGTGCCGATGTTGTTGAATCGTTGATTGCAACGATTTATCTGGACGGTGGCCTCGAAGCGGCGCAACCTTTCATCGAGCGATACTGGAATGCGCGCTCAAAGGGAAGCAATTCCGCCCAGCGCGATCCCAAAACTGAATTGCAGGAATGGGCACATCAGCAAGATGGTGCTCAACCTTTGTACAGCGTTGTTGAACGAACCGGACCTGACCATGATCCACAATTCACGATCCGGGTCGAGGTTAAGGGTTTCGAACCAGCGATAGGCAAGGGTCGTTCCAAACGTCTGGCGGAACAAGAAGCCGCCATTGCATTGCTTTACCGTGAAGGCGTTCGTCAGAAGGCGCAGGAAGACATAAAAAATGACTGAACAAAATCAAACGCCCGCGAGTGACGCCGAACAGGCTGTACCTACGCGTTCAGGGTTTATCGCTCTGATCGGGGCTCCCAATGCCGGCAAGTCAACGCTGATCAATCAGCTTGTCGGCAGCAAGGTTTCAATCGTCACGCATAAGGTGCAGACGACGCGCGCTCTGGTTCGCGGCATTGTCATTCATGAGCAGACGCAGATGGTTCTGGTCGATACGCCCGGTATTTTCAAGCCGAAGCGCCGTCTTGACCGTGCGATGGTGTCGACTGCATGGGGCGGTGCCAAGGATGCGGATCTTATTCTTGTTCTGATTGATGTTGAGCAGGGCATTGATGACGAGGCCGAAATTCTGCTCGATAGCCTGCATGACAAGAAGCGCAAAGTCATATTGGTTTTGAACAAGGTCGACCGTATCGAAGCGCCGATGCTGCTGGAACTTGCCAAAAAGGCCAATGAGAAGGTCAAGTTTGATCAGACTTTCATGATTTCTGCACTGAAGGGCTATGGCTGTAAGGATTTGCTGAAATATCTGGCGGAAAACCTTCCTGAAGGTCCGTGGTATTATCCGGAAGATCAAATTTCAGACATGCCGATGCGGATGCTTGCTGCGGAAATCACCCGCGAAAAGCTTTATCTTCGGCTCCACAATGAATTGCCCTATTCCTCGACAGTTGAGACAGAAAGCTGGGAAGAGAAGAAGGATGGTTCTGTTCGCATTCAGCAGGTTATTTATGTTGAACGCGACAGCCAGAAGAAGATCGTACTTGGCCATGAAGGTCAGGCCATCAAATCCATTGGCCAGGCAGCACGCAAGGAACTGATGGAAATTCTTGAGCAGAAGGTTCACCTGTTCATTTTCGTCAAGGTTCGTGACAATTGGGGCAATGATCCCGAGCGTTACCGCGAAATGGGACTTGAATTTCCGCAATAATAGCGCCAAGTCTCGGCAATGGAATGGCGAGATGAAGGCATTATCCTCGGGACGAGGCGGCACGGGGAAACCAGCGCTATCCTTGAACTGATGACCCGCGATCATGGCCGTCACCTTGGACTGGTGCGCGGTGGTCGTTCACGCCGTATGCAGCCATTGCTACAGGCCGGAAATCGGGTTGATGTCATATGGCGCGCTCGAATGGATGAGCATCTCGGCATGATGCAAGTCGAGCCTGTCAGCTTTTCTGCTGCGCGGCTCATTGAGCAGCCAGTTGCGCTCTACGGATTGCAGCTTGCCGCTTCTCATTTGCGCCTTCTGCCGGAACGCGACCCGCATCAGAACCTTTTTGAAATTCTGGCCGTCATTCTCGAACATTGCGAAGACACCATGATCGCTGGTGAACTGCTATTGCGGTTCGAAATATTGATGCTTGAAGAGCTCGGCTTCGGCCTTGACCTGAAAAGCTGTGCTGCGACGGGAATTTCCAGCGATCTGACTTATGTTTCACCCAAGTCGGGAAGGGCGGTATCCCGCGATGCCGGTGCACCATGGGCGGACAAGTTGCTGGCCATGCCGCCTTTTATGGTCAGCTCAAATATTCGTGCAGTGTCGATGGCGGAGATAAGTGCCGCATTTCGTCTGACCAGTTTTTTCTTTACACGGCATGTCTGGGAACCCCGCGCGCAAAAGCCACCAGAGGCACGCGATGGTTTTCTCAACGCGATTGCAAGATCATTGAAAAACAGCGACGGATAGAACGCGTCCGCCTGTCGAATTAAGTCATTTCTCAAAGATAAAATGGCGAGTTGCTTACTCAAAGCACTGAGACTTGTTCCATTTTTCCTCTGAGGAGCTTGGCCCATGCCCAAGGAGCGCTTCACATCGATAAAATTTGTTGAAATTCTGCAACTTTTTCTTAGCAAATGTTGTTCGTCGACGCATTAGCCGTTCAGGTCGTTGACTTGGTGTAAGAGCTGTGCTGAACATTAATTCATTGTAGAATGCAAAAGTTCTATTGGGGTGCGGTCGGGAGGACCGCTGGGGAGGAAGTAATGGACAGTTTCTTGAGCGGTCTTAAGGCTGCTGTTGATACAATGGGGCCAACGGTTCTATTGCCTATCGTCATATTCATCATCGCTTTGATATTGGGGGCAAAAGCCGGAAGAGCATTCCGCGCAGCTGTCACAATTGGTGTGGCCTTTATCGGCATTAATCTCGTGCTCGGGCTCATGCTTACATCCATTGGCGATGTGGCAAAAGCCATCGTAACCAATACTGGAATGCAGCGCGATATCGTCGATGTAGGCTGGCCTTCCGCTGCGGCGATTGCCTTTGGCTCGTCAGTGGGGTTGTGGGTAATTCCAATTGCGATCATCATCAATATTGTCCTGCTATTGACCCGCATGACCCGTACATTGAATGTTGATGTGTGGAATTTCTGGCATTTTGCCTTTATCGGATCGCTTGCCGTTGCCGCTACCAACAGCCTTGTTTACGGCCTGATCGTGGCTGCCTTGATGGTCGCGCTTTGCTTGCTGTTTGCTGACTGGTCAGCAAAGGCCGTGCAGAGATTTTATGGAATTCCAGGCATTTCCGTTCCACATTTGGCTTCAGCGCAGATATTGCCGATTGCTATCGTGCTGAACTGGATCATGGATCGTATTCCGGGCATCAACAGGATCGAACTCAACACGGAAACATTTGAGAAGCGCTTTGGCGTTTTCGGTGAGCCGGTTATCCTCGGCCTGATCATTGGTTTGGTGCTTGGCCTCATCGCCTACTACAATGCAGGTGATTTTGGCGTTGTTCTTACCAAGGTGTTGCAGACCGGCATGACCCTTGCCGCTGTCATGCTGCTTTTACCGCGCATGGTCAAAATCCTGATGGAAGGACTGCTTCCCGTTTCGGAGGCTGCTCAGGAGTTTGTTCGTAAACGGACGGGCGACCGCGAGTTGCTTGTTGGCCTCGATTCGGCAATTTTGATCGGGCACCCTGCCGCAATCTCATCGTCGCTCATCCTTGTTCCAATTGCGATCATCCTTTCGGTTATCCTGCCTGGCAATCGTGTGATCCTGTTCGCCGATCTGGCAGTTATTCCTTTCATCGTCGCAATGACCGCGCCCCTATTGAAGGGCAATGTCTTCCGCATGGTGATTGTTGGCACCTTTACGCTGGCAATAGGCTTCTACGTAGCCAATGCGCTCGCTCCGCTGTTTACGGCAGCAGCCCAGTCTTCGGGCTTCCAGATGCCAGCCAATGCGGTTCAAATTACCAGCGTGGTCGATGGCTTCCTTTGGATACCTTATGTCGTCATGGCTCTAATCAATAATCTTGGTGCAATGGGTCTTGTGGTTCTTGCTGTCATTATCGCCGGTGCATTCTGGGCCTATCGCCGCAATACAGCAGCGTGGGAACGGGCAGCTGGTGCAGACGATGAGATCACTGAAACCAACTGAGACCAATTGAGTGGAGTTGCCAAATGGCGCAAGCCTTAATGAACGACCTCGACCCCGGAGCTATTCTTCTCGAGGTCGAGGCTGCAACCGACCAAGAGGTGATAAGGCTTCTGGCCGAGCGGCTTCATTCTCTCGGATACGTCAAATCCAGCTTTGCTGAGGCTGTGCTGGCGAGGGAATCCCAGTTGCCGACAGGATTGCCGCTCGGGGGCGATAACAATGTCGCCGTTCCACATACGGACCCAGAGCATGTTCTAAAACCCGGCTTGGCATTTGCTACACTTAGTCGGCCTGTCACCTTTGGCAATATGGAAGATCCTGACGAAAAACTGCCGGTCAGACTGGTATTCCTCATGGCTCTCAATGACAAGGATAAACAAATAGAAATGCTTCAGGAAATCGCTGGTACAATTCAGTCATCTGAAACCATTGAGGCTTTGATTAAAGCGAAATCAGTAGATGACGTCTCGCGCCTACTCGGTTAGAGCGCCCGATGCCCTTACGGCAGGTAGTGGTCTAGCCTTTTGTTTTACTATCGGGCCGAAACCGGATTTCAGTTTACGGCCTGATACTCTAAGTTGCAGCATGAATCAGGGGGGGCATCCATGACTAAACCAAAAACTGTACTTTTTGCTTGTGGAACAGGCATTGCAACGTCGACTGTCGTTGCTCATGCGGTTGAAGAAGCATTGAAAAAGCGCGGTATCAGCATCACAACCCGGCAATGCAAAACCACTGAAGTTGCCAGTTATCTGGCTGATGTCGATCTTGTTATATCAACTGCGCAACTTCCCAAAGATCTCGGAAAGCCAGCTATTACAACTCTGGCGTTCCTCACAGGCATAGGCAAGGATGATGTTCTCGACAAAATCGAGGCAATTCTCAAGAGCTGAAACTGCGACAAGTTAATAACGCCGCCTGCTGATCCGGGCGGCGTTTTTTTGCTGAGCATCGGCAAAATAAAGCCTTACTCGTCAAGCAATCGAGGCTTCTGACCATAGAGGCGATTCATATGCGTATTTTGACAGCAATCATTCTTTTTCTAACCATGCTTTCCAACGGCAAAGCCGCTGATCTCATCACCTTTTGGGATGGTCCGCAGCATGGCGGCAATAGTTTTAATCGTCTTCCTCCTGATCAAGCCTATTTCAATGCCTTGCACAAATATGGGGCGACGTGGGTGCGCCTGTCCTATGACAAGTGGAAACCAGCTCAGCGCGACTTTCTCATGGGAAATGCGGATCACTATCAGGGCATACCGCCCGAAGATCTGGCAACGCTGAAACAAACCCTGTCACGCGCAAACAAGGCAGGTCTGAAAGTCGTCATTGCGCCATTATCCTTGCCCTGGATGCGGTGGGCGCAGAATAATGATGGCAAGTTTGATGACCGCCTCTGGCAGGACAAGGTGAATTGGCAGGATGCAGCCCGCTTTTGGCGCGACCTTGCCAGTGCGCTGAAAGATGAGCCATCCATTGCCGCCTATAATCTGATCAATGAGCCGGCACCGGAAAAAAGGGGAGGCGTGGAAGAACACGCATCCGCAAGTGCAATGCAAGCCTGGTACAATCAGCAGAAGGGTGGCGCCCGTGATTTGCCAGCCTTTTATGAATTTCTGATCGCAGAGATCAGAAAAGTCGATCCCGCCACCCCAATAATGGTAGATGCGGGCTGGTATGCTGCTGCCGATGCATTTGGCTACTGGCCATCCGCGCTTTCTGACAAAAATATTCTCTACAGCTTTCATATGTATGAGCCTTATGAAGCAACGAGCGCACCCAATATGAAGCGGGAGAAACCCTATTCTTATCCGGGATCTGTTCCTTTCGGCGGCGGGACAGTCGAATGGAACGCCCAGAAAGTATCCGATTATCTCGCGCAGCCGGTCGATTGGGCCAAGGCGCGCGGAATTCCGCTCAATCATCTGGTCGCAGGCGAATTTGGTTGTATGCGTCGACTGACCGGCTGCAAATCCTATCTGGAGGATGTACTCACCGCTTTGGATGCGAACAAGTTGCACTGGGCATTTTACAGCTTTCGTGAAGATAGCTGGGACGGCATGGATTATGAGCTCGGATCAGAAAAAGTGAACTGGAAATATTGGGAAGCTATTGAAGCGAACAAACCCGATCCGGTAAAGCGGCACGCAACGGCGGAGTTTGAACCCATTCGTAAACGTCTGCAACCTTAACGTTCGACAATAATATTGACCACAACTGGTTGAACAGAAGTGATTGGGATCTAAATACGGGTGGTGTATCAGTGGAAAACGCTTGCGCTTTTTAAGCATTTGAGGAAATCGAAATGAAATTAACTCTGTCAGTGCTGGCTCTGGGAGTCATGACCCTTACAGGTTGCGCCAATTCAGGTAGCGTCAGTCCTCTTGTCTGGTGCGACAGGCCAACTGACATGAACCCAACAGTGTTCACCAATTGCACACAGCGTGTGGGCGGCGATAGCCCATATAAGCGTGAGCGGGAAAGCCGCCGCTATTACGATAATCGCTATTATAAAACATCAAGTTAGAACGTTCGGTTGCGCGGCGTATGAGATGACATTCTGATGCGCCCGCAGATTTTTGACTAAAGTTCAAAAATCATGCACTTGAAGCCGACAAAATAATCCACTATCTAGAATTCAGCGGCCCTGCCGTTTTTCTTTTGATCATAAATATGCTCATATTGAGTATAAATGTTCAGCGGAAACGTCAGGAGTTCATCGCATATTGGATGTCCAGGAGGAATATGGATATGACCAACCCTATCCGCACCAAAGCTGCAGCAATGAGCAGTTCCGTGAGCCAGTCCGCAGCGGACCGCTTTGGTATCCTCGAAATGCCGGACCTTACTTACACGCCTGAAGTTGCTGCCGAAACGGAGCATCTATATGCGCGTGTAGCCCACCATATTCCCCGCATGGAATGGCCGGTCTATGCACCCTATGTGGCTGCGATCAATCGGTTGAAGAAACAGCGCAACGCAGTAATCCTTGCTCATAATTACCAAACGCCTGAAATTTTCCATTGCGTAGCCGACATTGTGGGCGACTCGCTTCAACTGGCCAAGGAAGCCACAAAGGTTGATGCCGAGATCATTATCCAATGTGGCGTGCACTTCATGGCCGAGACGTCGAAGCTGCTCAATCCTTCAAAAACCGTGCTGATTCCCGACATGAAGGCTGGCTGTTCGCTTGCAGAGTCGATCACAGGCGCTGACGTGCGTCTGTTGCGTGAAACCTATCCCGGTGTTCCGATTGTTACCTATGTGAACACCTCGGCTGAGGTGAAAGCGGAAAGCGATATTTGCTGCACCTCGGCAAATGCAGTGCAGGTTGTCGAAAGCTTTGGCGTGGATCGCGTTCTTTGCATTCCCGATGAATTTCTAGCCCAAAACGTTGCTGCCCAGACTGATGTGAAGATTTTGACCTGGAAGGGCCATTGTGAAGTGCATGAGCGCTTCACTGCGGACGAGCTTCTGGCCTATCGCGCGGCCGACCCGGAAATTCAGATCATCGCCCATCCGGAATGTCCTCCATCAGTCGTTGCGATTGCGGATTATACCGGTTCGACAAAGGGCATGATCGATTACGTCAAGGATAATCGTCCAGCCAAAGTTCTGCTCGTTACGGAATGCTCAATGGCGTCCAATATCGAGTCGGAAGTGCCGGAGGTGAAGTTCATCAAACCGTGCAATCTGTGCCCGCACATGAAGCGCATCACGCTGCCCAATATTTTGGAGAGCCTGGTCTATATGCGCGATGAAATTCATGTTGATCCGCTGATTGGCGCCCGCGCTCGGCTTGCTGTCGAACGTATGGTCAATTTGAACAACTGACGCCGGAGGCGACGCTTATGTCAACTCAATCCGATCCCGTCATCATTATTGGCGGCGGACTAGCAGGCCTGTTTTGTGCATTGAAGCTTGCGCCAAGGCCAGTCACGATCCTAGCGGCGGCACCAATAGGACGCGGCGCATCTTCCGCATGGGCTCAAGCAGGAATCGCCGCCGCCGTTTCAGAAGGTGATACCAGGGAAAAGCATGTTGCGGATACTGTGGTGGCGGGGGATGGTATCGTCGATGAGGCCATCGCTTCCCTCATGGCGAGCGAAGCTGCTTCTCGTGTTCATGATCTGCTCGGCTATGGCGTGCCATTCGATCGCGATCTGGAGGGAAAGCTGCAAGTTTCCCGCGAGGCCGCTCACTCCGAAAGCCGGATTGTCCGGGTTCGCGGCGACATGGCCGGACGTGCCATTATGCAGGCGCTGGTCAAGACAGTCGAAAACACGCCTTCCATCAGGGTGATGGAAGGCTATGTCGTAGAAGATTTAATGATCAATCGCGGCACAGTTACGGGCGTTGTAGCGCGCACGGAGGCAGGCCGAGGCCCACAGGTTAAGCTATCGTCTCGAACCGTGGTTATTGCGACAGGCGGGATAGGGCACCTTTACGCTGTTACAACCAATCCATCCGAAGCGCGGGGCGAGGGTATCGGTATGGCTGCCCGCGCCGGTGCCATGATGGCTGACATGGAGTTTGTTCAATTCCATCCAACTGCCATCGACGTCAACAAGGATCCCGCACCTCTGGCGACGGAAGCTTTGCGCGGCCACGGCGCGACGCTGATTAATCGTTATGGTGAGCGCTTCATGCTTAAGATTGATCCAGATGGCGAACTTGCCCCACGCGATGTTGTGGCGCGTGGCATTTACGCCGAAGTCATGAGCGGTCGCGGAGCCTGGCTTGATTGCACCAAAGCTGTCGGTGCCTCATTTGCCGAAGAATTTCCCACAGTCTACAAATATTGCCGTGACGCAGGGATTGACCCTGTAACGGAGCCCATACCTGTCGTTCCCGCCGCCCATTATTTCATGGGGGGAATATTGACCGACGCGGACGGGCAAACATCCATTAATGGGCTCTGGGCCTGTGGCGAATGCACGTCCACCGGCGCGCATGGGGCTAATAGGCTTGCTTCCAACTCTCTGCTTGAAGCCGTCGTTTTTTCTGCACGCATTGCCGCCAGAATCAGCGAAGTCAATCACGATACTTCGCAGGATTGGTTTAAGGGTTCTGTTGACCGGGATGAACTGACCGCCGAAGACGACACGCCGGCGATGACAATTCTACGCAAAACGATGAGCGAAAGTTTTGGTGTCATCCGCAACAGGGATGGCATGATGGCAGGGTTAAAGACCATCATTGATCTGGAGCGCGCCAATAAGGATTCTGCTTTCCGCAATGTACTTGCCACAGCCAAGCTCGTCGCTATAAGTGCCCTCAGGCGGCATGAGAGCCGCGGCGGGCACTTTCGGACAGATTTCCCCGAAAAGCGCCCTGAATGGCAGCATAGGACGTTTTTGACGCTTGCTGATGCCGAATTGACGGTAAATGAATTGATGGAGTTTGCCTGATGGTCTTGCAAGAAGCCTATGCTCCGTCGCTGCCGCAACTGCTTGTGGAAGAAGCCGTACGCTCCGCTTTGCTGGAGGATTTGGGCAGGGCAGGAGACATTACAAGCAATGCGACCTTGCCCGAAGAGGCAACAGCGCAGGCTGTGCTTTCAAGCCGCGAGGACGGGACAATTTGTGGTTTGGAATTTGCCCGCACCGCATTTCGATTGATTGATCCTTCACTGAACTTTGTATCATTGGTTAAAGATGGTGCGCGCGTGGCGCGCGGCGACGATGTTGCACGGATCGAAGGAAACGCCCGGTCCATTCTTTCTGCCGAGCGCGTCGCGCTGAATTTCCTCATGCATCTCAGTGGTATTGCCAGCTATACGGCCAAATTTGCCGATCTCATTGCTCACACGAATGCAAAGGTTTGCGACACGCGAAAAACCATTCCGGGCATGCGTGCCTTTGCTAAATATGCGGTGAAATGTGGTGGCGGATCAAATCATCGTTTTGGTCTCGACGATGCCGTTTTGATAAAGGATAATCATATTGCCGTGGCCGGTAGCGTAGCCAAGGCTATCCTTGCAGCGCGGGCCTATGCAGGCCATTTGGTCAAGATTGAAGTGGAGGTAGACGGCCTCGATCAATTCGAGGAAGCGCTCAGCGTAAATGCAGATGTGATTCTCCTTGATAATATGAAGCCGGAACTGCTTGAAAAGGCAGTGAAAATTAACGCAGGGCGTGCCAAGCTGGAAGCATCCGGCGGCATTGCTTTTGAGACGATAAAAGCCGTTGCGGAAACCGGTGTTGATTACATATCGACATCCAAAATCACAATGGCAGCGCCAACGCTGGATATTGGACTGGATATCGTACTGACATGAAGGTCATTGCCACAATCGCGGAGCTGCGTGCTGCGCTGAAGTCTGAGCGCCAGAAAGGGAAATCCATTGGCCTCGTCCCGACAATGGGATATTTGCATGTCGGTCACATGGCGCTGGTCCGTAAGGCTAAAAGCGTTTGTGATATCGTGGTCGTATCCATATTCGTCAATCCGACGCAGTTTGGTCCAAATGAGGATCTCGCCGCTTATCCCCGTGACATGAAGGGCGATCTTGCCAAGCTTGAAGCGGAAGGCGTGGATTATGTCTTCACTCCGGAAGTTGCGGAAATTTACCGGCCCGGCGCCTATACAATTGTCGATAATCCGCTGCTTTCACGCATCCTGATTGGCAAAATTCGCCCGGGACATTTCCGAGGCGTCACAACCGTCGTCACCAAGCTTTTCAATATTGTACAGCCGGATCATGCCTTTTTTGGTGAGAAAGACTATCAGCAACTGACCATCATACGCCGCATGGTGGCTGATCTGGACATGCCGATAGAAATTACAGGTGTGGCTACGGTTCGTGAAGATGATGGCCTCGCCTGTTCCTCGCGCAATGCGATGCTGCGCCCTGAAGACCGTAAAGCCTCTGTCGTTCTGGCAAAGTCGCTCGCCAAGGCAGAAGAGATGGTAGCACAGGGTCAACGATCAGTGCCAGCGATACGCAATGCCGTCCGCGCCGTACTTGAAACTGAAAAGCGCGGAGACATTGAATCTGTCGACATCCGTGACGCGAGAACACTTGACCCGGTATCAGGCAAATTCAAGCAGCCTGTCGTTGTGCTTTTAACCGTTCGCTTTGGCAAAGTGCGGTTAATCGATCAGCGGGTTATCGGCTGAACATTGGGTTTGGGGGTATCATGAGCCAGCAAGTCATCACACGCCGCATAACTGCGCCGGAAATCAAGAGCCGTAAGGGTGCGACACCCATCGTTGCCTTGACCTCATATCATGCGACGACTGCTCGTATTGCCGATGAACACGCGGATATTCTGCTGGTAGGCGACAGTCTTGGCATGGTTCTCTATGCGATGGATTCCACCTTGGGTGTATCGCTGGATATGATGATCATGCATGGCAAGGCCGTAATGCGCGGCTCACGCAAAGCAATGGTTGTCGTCGATATGCCGTTCGGTTCCTATGAGGAAAGCCCTGAAGCCGCTTTTCGGAGTGCTTCACGTGTCATGCAGGAAACCGGTTGCGGTGCCGTGAAGCTTGAAGGCGGCGTACAGATGGCCGAAACCATCCGTTTCCTGACCCAGCGTGGCATACCGGTCATGGCGCATATCGGTCTGACACCGCAATCAATCAATACTCTTGGCGGTTTCAAGACCCAAGGTCGCGATACGGCGCTTTGGCCGCTTATTAAAGCGGATGCACAGGCGGTATCAGATGCTGGTGCATTCTCCGTTGTTATCGAAGGCGTTGTTGAGCCGCTGGCTGCCGAAATCTCCCGCGAAATAGCGATCCCGACCATTGGAATTGGTGGCTCAAAGGAGTGCGATGGCCAAATTCTCGTACTCGAAGACATGCTTGGCTATAACCCGAAGCCACCGCGTTTTGTGAAAGTTTATGGCGCAGTCGGTACAGCCATTGACCAAGCGGTCAAATCCTATGCGGACGATGTTCGCTCCCGCCAGTTTCCCAGCGAGGAAAATGTCTATCCGCTAGATCGCCGAACATCCTGACGGACGCAAAATGGCGATCTATCTTCTTGTTTNNTTTTCGGTCCGATTCTCTAAAATAGCGTGGTTATCCCTTTGCGCTGCAAGCTGATTGTCCATCAGCCCAGCGGCGCACATCCGATGCGATACGATTACCTAGCGAATTGCTCATTAATGGGCCAAAGGCTTCCACTTTGGCAGGATTGCCTTCTGCATGAACCACTAGCAGAGGGCGTCCGCCGGGATTGCTGGCAGGGACGACCAGAATACGCGGGCGGCCAGAAAACGAGTTGAGCTCGGGAGCAAGACGATAAGGCTTGAAACTTGAATCACCCGATTTGAACCAGCAACTATTGGCGGCAAGGGCAACACGTTCCATTGTCGGAAGGGCTGCTTTGCTGGAGGAAAATGCCAATCCACCGGGTCCGGGCTTGCTAGGAGACTGGCACCCGGCAAGCGCCGCAAGGGTGACAACTACGGCAGCGCCGAATCCCGGTATCTTCATATTCATTCTCCAGTACCCGGTCATGTACCGGCTGCCACTCACGGGCAAAATCTTGTTAATTCAGGGAACGTCAGGCGGGCTCAAGTTCTTCAAGGAATATTTTGAGCCCATCCGACATCTCGTACCAGACGATTGATAGGTTCGAATCCTGAACAATCAGTTGCTGATAAGCATCGAACTTCGGAAAAGCATTGAGAAAATCCTCCCGACCCGACATTTTCCGGAAATTGTTGAAGACAAACCGCGTAGGGGTGAGCCAGGCATCGGCCAATGTCATTTCATCGCCAAGTGCATAGGGACCTGTGGTCAGGATTTTTTCCAATTCCGTCAGACCAATTTCCATCTGCTTGAACAGTTTGGTTATGCGCGCATCGTCCTTGGACTTGAGATAGAACAACTCGAAAAGTTCCATGACGGGCGCCAGAACTTCAAGTTCGGCAATGCGCGTCGTCATCCGCACGATAGCACGGTCACGGGAATCGGCAGGCAGTAGTGAGGGCTCGGGAAAATGCTCTTCCAGATACTCAGCGATGACGGAAGCTTCAATAATAGTAAGCCCGGAGCCGGTTATCAGGACAGGAATGCGGTTAAAGGGCGAGATTGCCCGGAACTCTTCAGGGATCGGAAAACCAGGAGGCGGAGCAACAACCTTGATCGGCGCCTTTTTGTAATAAGCAATGCAGCGCACGATGGAGGAATAGGGGGATAGTGGCCGCGAATAGAGTTTCATGTCTGGTTCCTCCGTTTGAAACGCTGTTTCAACGCACACCCCGCTGAAACAGCATTAGACAAAGGTATAGGATTCTACTCAGGCGGCAACCCCGAGAATACCAGCAAACAATGCGCGTCCATCGGTTCCGCCATGGGCGGCTTCGATCAGATTTTCCGGATGAGGCATCAGGCCCAGAACATTGCCTTGCTCATTGATGATGCCGGCAATGTCGTTGATCGAGCCGTTTGGATTGGTGCCTTCGGCATAACGGAAAACCACCTGGCCTTCACCTTCGAGGCGGGCAAGCGTTTCTGCGTCGGCGAAATAGTTGCCATCATGGTGTGCGACGGGACTGCTGATGATCTGTCCTTGCGAATAGCCGTGGGTAAAAGGCGTATTGGCATTGGTGATTTCGAGCTTGACCTGACGGCAGACGAACTTCAGCGAGGAATTGCGCATCAATGCCCCTGGCAGGAGACCTGCTTCCACGAGAATCTGGAAGCCGTTGCAGACGCCCATGACCATGACGCCTTTGCTGGCCTTCTCCCGAATGGCTTGCATCACCGGCATACGGGCAGCAATTGCGCCACAACGCAGATAATCGCCATAGGAAAAGCCGCCGGGAATAACGATCAGATCAACGTCCGGCACTTCGGTATCCGTCTGCCAGACTGTCTGCGGCGCAACACCGGAGATTTTCGTCAGCGCCGCAATCATATCGCGGTCACGATTGAGGCCGGGAAGGAGAACGACTGCTGATTTCATTAAAGGAGCTCCACCGAATAATCTTCGATCACAGTATTTGCGAGCAGCTTTTCACACATTGCCTTGAGTCTGGTCTGCGCCGCCGTCTTGTCGTCCGTATCAAGTTCGATATCAAATACCTTGCCCTGACGCACGGAGCCAACGCCATCGAAACCAAGACTCCCCAAGGCGCCAACAATTGCCTTGCCCTGAGGGTCAAGAACGCCATTCTTCAAGGTTACAGTGACACGTGCCTTCATTACCTGTTTCTCCGTCGAGTGTTATTTGACCAGAACTGGCCTAGCCGGTCTGGACTGATCGTTTTCATTCATGATGCCAAGACGGCGTGCCACTTCCTGATAAGCTTCGATGAGTCCCCCCATGTCGCAGCGAAAACGATCCTTGTCCATCTTTTCGGCGGTTTGGCTATCCCAGAGCCTTGCTGAATCCGGCGTGAACTCATCGGCAAGAACGATGCGCATCATGTCGCCTTCATATAGTCTGCCGCATTCGATTTTGAAATCGACAAGCTGAATGCCAACACCAAGAAACAGTCCGCTCAAAAAATCGTTGATGCGAATGGCCAGCGCCATGATGTCATCAATTTCCTGCGGTGCAGCCCAGCCAAATGCCGTGATGTGCTCTTCTGAAACCATCGGATCATCAAGTTCATCATTTTTGTAATAGAACTCGATGATCGAACGCGGCAGTACCGTGCCCTCTTCAATGCCCAGACGCTTGGCCAGCGATCCGGCGGCAATGTTGCGCACGACAACCTCAAGGGGGATGATTTCGACTTCCTTGATCAGTTGTTCGCGCATGTTGAGGCGACGGATGAAGTGTGTCGGGATACCCATGCGGTTCAACTGCGCGAAAATATATTCGGAAATGCGGTTATTAAGAACGCCTTTGCCGTCAATCACTTCGCTTTTCTTCGGGTGGAGCACTGTTGTATCGTCTTTGAAGTGCTGCACCAGAGTGCCTGGTTCTGGTCCTTCATAAAGGATTTTGGCTTTGCCTTCGTAGACACGGCGGCGACGGTTCATTTAAAATCTCTGGTATTGGAGTTATCGGTAGGCCTTGGTCCAAGCCGTCATGTTGGCGCGCTAACTATCGTAAAAGCAAGCATTTCACAATGATACATTGTATCGCTCCCCTGTTTTATGGATTATAGAGCCTCAAAAAACTGCTCTTATCGGGCCAAAGACAATGAAGTAGAATTGAGACTTTCGATTTTTTGCGAATTGTTTATATGAGGCTTGGACATGATCGATATGTGGTTTTGCCTGAAAAACGCCGCAAGACCAGATATATAGGGATTACCCACCATTTGCGGGAGCAATAAAAGATGAGCATGGAAGATCGCAAAAACGCAGCCGAGAATAAATATGCGCATGACGCGGAAGTAAAATTCCGTGCAGAAGCACGGCGCAACAAACTGCTTGGCCTTTGGGCTGCCGAAAAGCTGGGCAAGACCGGCGAAGAGGCTGAAGCCTATGCAAAGGAAGTTATCGTTGCAGACTTTCATGAAGCTGGCGACGAAGATGTGTTCCGCAAGATTCGGGCAGATTTTGACGCGGCAGGCGTGGACAAATCGGATCATCGTATCCGCCGCACCATGGAAGAGTTGATGATCGAAGCCATTCGCCAGATCGAAAGTGCGACTTGAGTTTATCAGTCGATAGCATGACGAAGCCGCCCTACGGGGCGGTTTTTTGTGACCTTTGAGCTTGACCCGCATTGCTTGTGGTTTGCAATATGAATGGACACAGGGAAGGTAAGATCATGTCATTAGCGTCACGTCTCAGAGCCGGAGAAATCATTTATTCCGGCTGGTCCAGCATGACGGATACGCTGGTCATGGAAGCGCTTTGCCGCACGCCGCTTTCCACTGTGCTGCTCGATATGCAGCATGGCGCACATGATACAGCCAGCATTGTTGCTCTGACCGGTATTTTGCGCAGTGCTGGAAAGCACACTGCGGTTCGCGTGCCGGTTGGCCGGTTCGATATGGCCAGCAGGGCGCTGGATATTGGAGCTGAGGCAATCATTGCGCCAATGATCAATACTGTTGCGGATGCAAAGCTCTTTGCTGCTGCCACAAAATATCCTCCCTTGGGAGAGAGATCCTGGGGGCAATTGCGCGGTCGCCCCGGCGGATATGTGTCAGGTGGTTCTGGCGGATATCTTGAGCAGACCAATGCAGAAACCTTGTCCTTTGCCATGATTGAAACCCGCGCTGCCTATGAGGCCTTGGATGATATCCTTGCGGTCGATGGAATTGACGGTGTTTTCGTCGGCCCGTCGGATTTCTCCATAGCCTGGAGCAATGGTGCTGAGGTGGATGCGGGTTCTGATACGATCATTGAACCATTGTCAGAAATTGCAAGGCGCTCGAAAGCTGCTGGCAAGCTTGCCGGAATCTATGCTGGCAATGCTGCCTTGGCGAAACGCTTTTCCGGTCTTGGATATACATATTTGCCGCTTGCCGTAGATGCGACCTATCTGACTGACGGCGTGCAGAGTTTGCTGAACGCAATCGAAGCATAGTCGAACGTTCAGCGGCCTCGCTGATGGAGTTTGCAGAGCCTACTGATCAAAGTTTGGACAGGAATTGAGCAAAGACCATTGTTCCTTCCGGCCAAGGCCCATGGCCTGACTCTGAATTGAGATGGCCGGATTCCCCAGCATCAATAATGACCGATCCCCACGCTGCCGCAAGGTCATCAGCAACTTCATAACTGCAATAATGATCATTGCGACTGGCGACGACGATTGACGGAAATGTGAAAGGGTCGCGCGGGTAGGGGCCAAACGTCATGAGATGCTTCGGCCGGATTTTTGGGTTCGAAACATCCGGTGGTGTAACCAGAAAGGCGCCTTTGACCTTATCGCCGATCTTGGGAATGGCGTGAATGAAGGTGGGCACGCCAAGAGAATGAGCGACCACGACAACGGGGCGTGTGGCCTCATTTATTGTCTTGACGACTTCAGCAACCCAATCCTCACGAACCGGCTTTGACCATTCGGCCTGCTCGACACGGCGCGCTGTGGAAAGCTTGTTTTCCCAGCGGCTTTGCCAATGATCGGGACCGGAGTTCGTGTAGCCGGGTATGATAATGATATCGGTATCTTTAACTTTCATAGCTCGTATTTAAGAAAGTTCGCGTCGGTTCGCAATATCAAGCGCTGCGTGTCACTCGTGGATTTTGTAAACAATAATTGCAATATAGTTCACTCTTTATGAACAGCCTGTTCGCCAGCTTCGATCTTGCGCCGGACATTCCGAAAGCCGATTTTCATAGCAACGAAATGAACAAAGCGATGGTGCGAATGCAATTCACACGCCGAGAGCTGGTTGGTGGGACTTTAGCGCTTATCGGCACGGCGGCAAGCACCCGCGCGGAGACAAAAATGACGAACACTTCCTTTGCTGCAACAGCACCCACTTACGTGTCGAAGATCGGCATAAAAGCCAAAGATGCTGATCTTCTTTCGACCTATTATCAGCAGGTGGTGGGCCTGCGCGAAATTTCCCGTAAGGGCCAATCGCTCATACTTGGCGTTGGTGAAACGCCGCTTCTTGAAATTGAACAGGCGACCGTTCGGGCCGATGATCCGCAAAGTGCGGGGCTTTACCACACAGCTTTTTTGCTACCGCAGCGTGCTGATTTGGCACGATGGGCGAGGCGCGCGATTGATCAGCGCACGCCCATTGTCGGTGCTTCGGACCATTTGGTTAGTGAAGCAATCTACCTGACCGATCCTGAGGGCAACGGCATCGAAATCTATGCGGACCGCCCACATGAAAAATGGGCGTGGAATGGCTCGACTGTGGCCATGGCAACCGAACCGCTTGATGTCAGCAATCTTCTTTCGGAAGCGACGGGTCAATCGTGGACTGCTGCTCCTGACGGAACCATGGTTGGCCATCTTCACTTGCGGGTGGGCAGTGCCAAGGAAGCTGAAACCTGGTGGCACAATGAGCTTGGACTTCAGACCGTCGCTTCCTATGGCGCTGGCGCTGTCTTCATGTCTACAGGCGGCTATCACCATCATGTGGCAGCAAATGCTTGGCAAAGCCGGGGAGCAGGACGCCGGGACAATGACCGCTCCGGCTTGGCGTGGGCTGAATTCAGCTCTGTGGACGCCAAGGAAGAGCGTGAGATCGTCGATCCCTGGGGCAATAATATCCGTATTGTGCCTGCAAAGGGCTAATCCGGCTTATTCGTATCGACCCCCTCCCAATAGTCGATTTGGGAGGATCGCTTATAACCTTCGCCGAGCAAGCGAACGCCGACACGTTTATTTTCGGGATAGAACAACACTTCATTGGGGTTTTTCTCCCCGATCATAAGGAAACGGCAGGGCGCATTGCTGTGGTTGTAAAATGAGTGTCCGGCCTTTTGGCCGGCTGGAAAACAGACGTGATGTCCTGCTTTCATGACATAGGTTTTGTCGCCAAGCTTCAAAGTCATCTCGCCCTCAAGAACGAAGGTCTGCTCTTCTTCCAGCATATGATAATGATTGAGGCTCGACTCCATTCCGGGCGCAAGTTCTTCGAGTTGAACTCCGACATGGGTCGAGCCGCCATATCCCGAAAGATACTGGTATTTGCTGCCGAATCGGGTGCCTTGTGACCACTCTTCAACGGGTACATCCTCAGAGGAAAATGGCTCGAAAATACCCTCAGCATTTATCGATGTCGGTTTATCGTTCATTCATCCCTCCTATGACCGGTTGCCGACCCGAAGACCGGCCACGCTTCTCTCTTCGAGAACATTATGCCTGAACCGGTAAAGTGCAGCGGGTCGCCCCCGTGCCTGTATCTGTTCTGCGCCGGTCGGCTCCACCAATTCGGTGGTTTCAACAAGCCGTCGAAAATTCTGTTTGTGCAGGTGACGTCCGGATATGGCTTCAACAGTCTCCTGAAGTGCCGTTAGCGTAAATGTCGGTGGCATAAGTTCGAAGACGACAGGGCGATATTTCAGCTTCGCCCGCAGTCGGGATATTGCGGTAGCGAGAATGCGGCGATGGTCAAAGCTCATGGCAAGCCCCGGAAGGCAGCGGGCCGGCGGGGTATCGGCCCGGCCATCCCGGACCGCCTCTTCAATCAGGCCCGCCTCATATAGAAGCTCATAACGCTCGAGCACGCGCTCTTCATCCCAAGCCATATTCTCATCACCAAAAGCCATGCGAAAACGGCTTAGCCGCGACGGCAGCGCATTTACCCCGGCCCACTCTTCCAAAGCAGGGCGAATTTCTTCATCAATCATGGCGGGTTTGCCGCCGCGCCAGTCTTCCCATGGCAAAAAGGAATACCAACTGCGCCACCGGGCGCCGGATTTACGAAGTTGTTCACTGCTGTTTTCGCTAATGCGGGTTAGCGCGAGATATCCGACTGAGACGACATGCAATCCACGATCTTCGACAGTTTTGTGCCTGCCGCGATCGCCGAAAGTATAAAGCTGCTCAACATATCCGAGTTGAAGCGGCGTTTGCTCGGCTACCCATTCACGCAACCCGGTTTCGAAAGTGCGATGTTCCAGTGGGTTGAAAGGGCCGAAGGGTAATTCATCCCTTTCCGTTTCACCGCTGGAGGACGTCGTCAATATAAGGGGATCATTATTAGCGACCGCGACAATCGCTGCACTCAAATTGATTTCAACTGCGTTGAGCGTGGTCATCACGTGTCAGCCGTCAGCGGTAGAATAAAAGGCGTACCCTCAAAAGCATCTTCGCCGCGACCGATGGCTTTGATTGCATCCACCATGCGGCCATTGCGTCCCAGCAAATCGTCGGCAAGCGCTATGAGCAAGGCATTGGGCGTTGCGGAAGGCGCGTTACGTCGAAGTGTCTGTGCCAGTTTAACTTCGTCCAGATCCGGATTGAGGGCGAGCGCAGTGATATATGCCCCCGCGGTAGAGCGGGAGATTCCCGCATAGCAATGGATGAGCAAGGGGGCTTTCCGGTCCCAGCGTCGCGCAAACTCAATAAATTGCGTAATATGGTCGACACCGGGATGAATCATTCCATCAGATGGTTCGGTTATATCATTGAAACCAATGAATAAATGGCGTTCTTCATCGATCTGTGCCGGGCGGTCGAAACGCGAGCCGACATTCATCAATGTGAGCATGTCGCGCGCGCCAAACTGCGATGCGGTTTCAGCAATGCGCGATACGGGCGAAACGATGAGGTGGGGCATGGAACTATCCTTTGGACCGTTCTTCATCGAGCGTGGCAAAGCGCGATAAAAACCGGGTCTGTGCATTTTGGGTCGGGAGAGGTGTCAAGTCCAGACCTTGTGGATCGATTCCGCGTGGACGTCCAAAAAACTCCGTTGCTTCGCTGGTCAAAAAGCCTGCAAGCAGCGTCGCCTCATAATAGGCTGCTACGGCGTCTGCACGCTTTATCTGCGCGCGAAGATCCTGCTTGACTGTCGGAGCAAGCGAAAACCGCAAATGTATGGCTTGCTGCAAGCGCAACTCTACCACTTTGTAATCGCCGCCAACCACCGCTTTGAATGGTGAAATCATATCACCAATGACATATTCCGGTGCATCGTGCAAAAGCGCGATAAGCCTTTGCGAGGCTGTGACTTGCGGGAACAACCGACCGAATATTTCCTCGACCAGAAGGGAATGTTGAGCAACTGAATAGGCATGCTCGCCTGTCGTCTGGCCGTTCCAGCGCGCAACCCGCGACAGGCCCTGCGCAATATCCTCAATTTCGATATCAAGAGGTGAAGGATCAAGCAGGTCGAGGCGACGGCCCGACAACATGCGTTGCCAGGCTCGCATTTCTGGCTTGGTTGAGCCTTCCTGTTTGAGCTTGGCTCCTCCCGACATTGAAATTCCCCGATTATCCTTCTTGTGCAGTTACGGGAAATGTAAAGCGGTGTTCGGGTGGAATGGCAAGCTGGATCGGAATATCTCCTGCCAAAACAGGCGCGCCGCTATCCATCGCATCTTTAACGCGGTCGATGCGAACAAGGGCGAGGCCGCTTCGTCCCGCAACGCTTCCTAAAGTTCCAATCTCGCGCTGATTTGCTGTTATGGGGGCTCCTGTTGCAGGTAAGCTTGTCTCGCTATCCACAATCAGGATGCGTCGTCGCGCAGTGCCGCGATGCTGCATGCGAGAGACAACCTCCTGACCGATAAAGCAGCCCTTCTTGAATGATACGCCATTGATCTGATCGAAATTTACGTCATGTGGAAATGCATCGCCAAGTGTGTAGTCATCGGGCGCTTCCGCAACACCATGAGCAATCCGCAGGCGCGTCCAGCCATCGACATCATCGCCGTTAACGGAACCGGCTGCATAGTGACGAAAGACGTTCAGCCCGTCAGGAAAACGCTCATCCTGAACCGTTGAATCAGATTCTGAAATGCCTGATTCATTTCCCCATGAAACAGCCGCAAGCGATTCAGAATCAATGGAAATCTGCACTTTTGCCCGGAGCTTATAAAGGCTGAGACGTTTCGCAAAATCATCGGCTGCCGACTGCAAAATATCGAGACGCAAGCCATCGACAGACCGTGAAACAAGAAATTCGAACATGATCTTGCCTTGCGGGCTAAGAAGAGCGCCGGGCCGGAGTTTGCCTCTGTGCAAATTGTCGAGATCTGTCGTGATCAAGTTTTGCAGAAAGGTCTCAGCTTCCTCCCCGGTCACGTTCAGGACTGCTCTTCCGTTTAAAAGTACCGATGGCATTGTATTATCCTTGCCTTATCTGTTTCTGTTACGTAATTCGCTCGGGACAGGTTAGCAAGGCGTGGGAGATGCAAATGGCGCAATCATTCGACACGATTTATCGTAGCGGCTTGGTGGTCAATCAGGATGGTGTCGGGTTACGCGATATCGGTATCACCAATGGGCGTATCGCTGCAATTGGCAATCTTGGTACGGCATCGGCCGGTGAAATCATTGATGCGACAGGGCTGCATATTCTCCCGGGCGTCGTTGACAGTCAGGTCCATTTCCGTGAACCGGGTCTTGAACATAAGGAAGATCTTGAAAGCGGCTCCCGTTCCGCCGTTCTTGGTGGAGTCACGGCGGTGTTTGAAATGCCGAACACCAAACCGCTGACGACTTCTGCAGAAACGCTTGAAGATAAGGTCCGCAGGGGCAAGCACCGCATGCATTGTGATTTCGCCTTCTGGGTGGGCGGCACGCGGGAAAATGCACGGGATGTTCCCGAACTGGAGCGCCTTCCGGGCGCTGCGGGGATCAAGGTCTTCATGGGGTCCTCTACCGGCGATCTCCTTGTCGAGGACGATGAGGGAGTTCGTTCAATCCTCAGAAATACCCGCCGCCGCGCTGCATTTCATTCCGAGGATGAATTCCGCCTGCGCGAGCGCGAAAGCTTCCGCATATCTAATGATCCTTCGTCGCATCCTGTCTGGCGTGATGAGATCGCAGCTTTACATTGCACTGAGCGTTTGGTCCGTATTGCTCGTGAAACCGGTGCCCGCATTCATGTTCTGCATATTTCTACGGCGGAGGAGATTGATTTCCTTGCGCAACATAAGGATGTGGCGAGCTGCGAGGCAACGCCGCACCATCTGACACTTGAAGCCAGCCTATATGCAACGCTTGGAACATTGATCCAGATGAATCCTCCAGTACGCGATATTCGTCATCGGGATGGCGTCTGGAAGGGCATCGGGCAGGGGATCGTCGATGTGTTGGGTTCTGACCATGCTCCCCACACATTAGAGGAAAAATCCAAGCCTTACCCCGCTTCACCTTCCGGCATGACCGGCGTGCAGACACTTGTGCCAATCATGCTCGACCACGTAAATGCCGGACGCCTTTCCATTGAACGCTTTATCGACCTTAGCTCGCATGGTCCAAATCGCCTGTTCGGTATGGCTCGCAAGGGCCGTATCGCCGTAGGCTATGATGCGGATTTGACAATTGTCGATATGAAGCGTCGTGAAACGATTACCAATGCGCAGGTTGGCTCAAAGGCTGGCTGGACGCCTTATGATGGCAAAACTGTCACTGGGTGGCCTGTAGGCACTATTGTGCGCGGCATTAAAGTCATGTGGGAGGGGGAGATCGTCACCCCCTCACAAGGCGAGCCGGTATTGTTCGGTGAGGCGCTTCACGGCAGATAAATCTCGGCCTTCATGAACGTCACTGCGGATCCTGTAATCAGGACGCGATCATCTGCCAATTCACAAAGCAAATGGCCGCCACGCTTTGAGCGCTGAAACGCCGACAAATGATTTTTGCCAAGCTTGGCGGCCCAGTAGGGCACAAGCGTCGAATGAATAGATCCGGTTACCGGATCTTCCGGGATGCCGGCATGAGGTAAAAAATAGCGTGATACGAAATCATGCTCATTCCCTTTGCCTGTAATCACCAGTCCAAATGGGGCAAGATCGGTAATCTTTGGCAGGTCAGGTATGAAATCGATTACGGCCTGCTCATTTTCCAACTCAATGAAAACATTCTCAAAATTTTGAAAGGCTACGATTTTCGCAAGCGCGGTGATGTCTTTTAGGGCTGGCAGGAGATCGGTCACTGGCTCTGGCCGAAAGCTTGGAAAATCAAGTTTGTAGCCTGATTGGGTTTTGTTAACGAGGAGCGTTCCAACCTTCGTCTCAAATACCAGTTCACCTTTCTCGCCAAGTTCATTGAGAAGGACGTGCGATGAGGCAAGCGTAGCATGACCACAGAAATTCACCTCGTAGACCGGTGTAAACCAGCGCAAATCCCATCCATTTGAGGTACGTTTGACAAAGGCAGTTTCTGCCAGATTATTCTCAGCAGCAATATTCTGCATGGTTTCGTCCGGAAGCCAGTCATCAAGAACGAGAACTGCCGCCGGATTACCTCGAAAAAGCTCGGTGGTGAAAGCATCCACCTGATACATGGTAAGCGTGTTCATAAGGCACCTGTTTAAAAAAGCTGACCTCACGCTTTATCTGGTTCGAAAGATTATGCAAAATGTAAATGTCCGAGTTTTTCCGGCTGCTCGGTTTCACCATGCTTGCGTGCATCCTTGGAATGCATATCGAGGCAATAGGCACAACCATTGATCTGCGATGCACGCATCTTGACGAGTTCTTGCAGGCTTTTTTCCACGCCATTGCGTTCAACACTTTCACTCATTGTGAGCATTGGCTTGATGGCATCAAAATTGATGGGATTCAATCTGGCTTTCATGGTCTATCTCCTGTCGGCATTCAGTTGCCTGAATACGAGACGAGACAGCATTGCCGGATGTGACATCCAACGAAAATAAATCTGAAAAATCAGTCGCCGGTCACGAAAAAGCGCCAGCGCCCTTTCGGTGTAATGCCGAGACGATAGAATACATAAGTGCCGAACTGCTTCATTTCATCGTAATCACCAGCGGTAACGATTTGAAAGAGTTCAACCTTCTGCTTCGCATCAAGCTTGTCCAAAGGATAGGCGAAGAAATAAGGCCAAACATAAAGCTCATCGGCAGTACCAGCATCGATATGGACATAACCGGACTCAAGCACGTCGACCAGAATGGCAAGTATTTCCTGTCCATCCGGGTCGCCCGCCTGGCTTTTCAGATAGGTCAGGGGATCGCCATCGACTTCGGCCAGTGACAGCATGGTCACATCATCACCAGAGCCGATAAGTGGCCGCAAGGCTTCAATATTACCGGATTTCGCAGCCTCAAGGATAAGTTGATGCATCTTCTTTACAGGGAAGGGCAGCTTGGAAAGGTCGTATTGAACCTCTGGCGTTTCCGCCCCTTCCTTGGCATTTGGCATTGCCGGATTGGTAGCTTGGGCACCATCATTGCTGTTTCCGGTCGCAGGCGCTGGCGGCGCAACAGCTGGCGTGTCTGTTGAAGCCGGGGGAGGCGTCTTTGTTTCGCCGGTAGGCTGGCTCGCATCAGGCTTGGCAGGCTCAGCCGCCTGCGGCAGCTCTTCCTTTTTAATTTCGCTCAGTGCCAGTTGCATCGGATCAATAGAATTCGCAGACCATGCTGGTATGCTTAATGCACATACCGCTGTCGCCAGCACGAAGACTCTGGCAAAAGGATAAGCGGAAAGGTGCTTTTCAAGCATAATGTCACCCGGAATTGAACTACTGCAGAATGCGATTGGCCGAAAACTCGCCAGCAGAGATACGTTCACGCAAGCCTTCTAGCAAGGCCAGTGCGGACACTTCCCCGTTATCACGGATAAGCTCAATCAGCGCAGTGGCAAATGCTGCCTCCGCCATGATCTCCGGTTCAATGCCTTCAAGCGTGCCATCAGCCCAGACTTCATTCTGATATTCGATCGCTACGAGTTTCTTCTCTTCAGCAACCAATTTATCAATTTCTGTCGAGGTCATGTTCATGATGTACCATCCTTGGCCGGAGCCAATTCTCAAAGTGCTGCTAAACAATACCACAGGATTTGCTTAAAATGCGGTTCATTGGCTTCAACAGTTAAAGCCTGGTTAATTTCCATATCCCGATACGATCTCGGAAGAAAGCTTTGTTCCTTCCTGTTCATAGCGGTCAATCGCCGCAATTGCCTGGCTGGTGCAGCTTGAATAGGTTTCGTTAAAGGTCCGGTATCCCCGGTTAAAACTTGCGATCAACCGTGCCTTGCGCACAGGGTCCGGATTCTCCGCCAGCAGAAGCGCGTCCATTCGGTCGCGCCATTGGCTGCTGTTCTCGCCGCAAATATTGCGCAAGGAATGTATGGAGCCCAACACTTCCGCCAGCCTTATCAGTTTGGTTTCATACAGTGGATCAACCGCATAGGCAGGGGCTGCGGGCGAAATAGCCATCACTGCCAATATGATAAATAATATTCGACGCACAAAACTGCCTTGAACTGGATTCCCCAAACCCTTTTGTCCTGAAAGCAAGGCAGCTTCAAGGCATGTCCTACTTAAAATCCTCAGCTTTAAAATTCGCGGCAAGCTCCCGGGCAACGTCCAGGACGCTTTCTGTTACGTCGAAACCAGCCATCTCCTCATATCGCAACCAATGAACCGCTGCGGCATCATCCGCTGCAATTGCGTTGCCAGTAGCATTATGGGCCAGAAATACAGCAAGATGGAACGGTTTTTGGGATGGAAATTCCGGCGTCGAATAATCAAACGTCACTGTCGTGAGATAAGTGACGCTTGCCGCGATAATGCCGGTTTCTTCCTGCAATTCCCTGATTGCGGCCTCGTGTGGTGTCTCGCCATCCTCCCGTCTTCCCCCGGGAAAGGCGAGCCAGCCCTTGGAAGGTTCGCGCCCACGCTCAATCAGCAGGAACGTACCGTCACGTATACACACTGCCGATACGCCATCGACTGTTGCGGAAAGTGGAATTTGGTCCATTTCAAAGCGGTAAGCTTTGCAAGTCCGTTTGACAAGATGGCAGTAGTTGAGCAAGTGGTGCAATGACGAAGGTCGCGTCAGCGTGGAAGCAGGTTAATATGTGCGGACGTTTTTCACTCCTTGGGACACCTGAAGAAATAGCCGCCTATCTTGCGCTTATGGAGCTGGATGATTTTCCGCCGCGTTACAATATCGCCCCAACGCACCCGATCCTCATGGTGGTGAGTGGTGAAACCCCGCCGCCTGGCAGCAATCGCTCGGACCGCAAAGCGCTGCTGGTTCGGTGGGGTTTCATTCCGGGATGGGTGAAGAACACGACTGATTATCCCTTGATGATTAATGCGCGATCTGAAACCGCAATCGAAAAAGCCTCGTTCAAAACTGCCATGCGCCATCGTCGGGCTCTAATTCCCGCCTCGGGTTTCTACGAGTGGCGGCGTAATGGAGACAAAAAATCGCAAGCCTATTGGATCAGGCCGCGCAATGGCGGGATTATTGCATTTGCCGGTCTCTATGAGCCATGGGCCAACTCTGAAGGCTCTGAAATGGACACAGGTGCTATTTTGACTACTCGTGCCAGTGACGATATTCGGCCCATTCATGATCGAATGCCTGTCATCATCGAGCAAAAGGATTTTGCCAGATGGCTTGATTGCAAGACGCAAGAGCCTCGTCACGTTGCGGATTTGATGAAGCCGGCGCAAGCGGATTTCTTTGAAGCCATTCCCGTGTCGGATAAGGTCAACAGGGTCGCCAATATCGGTCCGGATATTCAGAAGAGAGTGTCCGAAAATTTTAATGAAATTACAAAATCTGCTCGCAAGAAACCGGAAGAACCTGATAGGCAGATGAAACTCTTCTAATCTTCCCAAACCATCAGGAACTCTCCGAATGCTCTCAGCCGCACTTTCCGGTTTTCTTCTTGGCGGCTCGTTGATCATCGCCATCGGCGCGCAGAATGCTTTTATATTGCGCCAGGGATTGTTGCGCGAGCATGTGTTTATTCTCAGTCTTATATGCGCTTTATCCGACGCTCTGCTCATTACCGCAGGTGTTGCGGGCCTTGGCACATTAATCGCCCAGTCACCCGCTCTCATTTCCGTTGTGACCTTGGGCGGCGCGATATTCCTTTTTTGGTATGCTTCGGTAGCATTCAGGCGCGCCATACATCCAGAGGCAATGCAGGCTGCTCGTATCGGAAGCAGCTCGTTGAGGGCCGCTGTCGGCACCGTTCTGGCACTGACATTCCTCAACCCGCATGTCTATCTGGATACAGTTGTTTTGCTGGGTGGCCTTTCGGCCCGCTTCGAAGGGGGCAGCCGCGCGGCATATGGCGCTGGCGCGGCGGTTGCGTCCTTCGTCTGGTTTTTTGGCCTCGGCTATGGCGCGAGGCTATTGCAACCGCTATTTGCGAAACCAGCTGCATGGCGCGTGCTTGACGTTATTATCGGCTTTGTGATGGCCGGCATAGCGCTTAGCCTTTTAGTCCGTTTCCTGAACAATTGAAGCAAGCTTCAATTGCGGACGTTGACGCGTAGCATTGAGCACTGCGGCTTGAATGGCGGCTGGACCGATTGCGCGATATTGCAGGGCGAGATGGTCGGCAAATATGCTTTCTCGTGGCTTTGCCGTCTGTTGTGTCGATATCATGGGTCTGGTCCTTTCGTCGGGGCCTATTCCCCTTTAGTATAAGAGATAGGAATCCCGTTGAAATTGGCCGGAAAAAAGGCACTTTCCGGGAGGATTTTAGGCTTTCCGGTTAATTTGCGTTAACCAATGTGATCCCGACAAATTTGCCACACCAGCTTCCATTTTCCCGGCACTTGACGATTGGCCCGTGGTCAATCATAAAGACATCCATGAAAACGTTGCCAGTCACGATTATTATCACCTGTCGGACCATTATCAGCTAGCTCCCGCTGGCCCGGCCGTTTTCATCTCAAATTTCAAGTACCAAAGATGCAAATATGCCGGTCAAGCGACCCGTCTGTTGATATCATATATATTCTTAAATCTGAAAATTGAGACGATCATGCCGCACGACATAAGCCTCTATAATACGCTGACCCGCTCGAAGGAGAAATTCGAGCCAATCGACGTTAAAAATGTACGTATGTATGTCTGCGGCCCGACAGTCTATGACTATGCCCATATCGGTAATGCCAGACCCGTCATCGTCTTCGATGTGCTGTTCCGGCTTTTGCGCCACACCTACGGCGAAAATCATGTCACTTACGTCCGCAATATCACGGATGTCGATGACAAGATAAACGCGCGTGCTGCCCGGGATTTTCCTGAACTGCCGCTCAATAAGGCCATTGGCAAGGTGACGGAAGTTACAAATGCACAGTTTCAGGCCGATGTGACAGCGCTTGGTAATCTGGCACCATCGTCACAGCCACGGGCGACTGAATATATTGCGGAAATGGTCGCAATGATTGATCGCCTGGTAGAGCGCGGCGTTGCCTATGTTGCTGACGGACATGTGCTGTTTTCACCCTCTGCAATGAATGCGGCGAGGGGCCCGCGCTATGGGCTTCTGGCACGGCGCTCCGCAGATGACATGCTCGCAGGCGCACGCGTCGACGTTGCGTCGTATAAGCGCGACGAGATGGACTTTGTTTTGTGGAAGCCTTCCAAGGAAGATGAGCCCGGTTGGCCGTCACCGGCGGGTATTGATGGTCTCGGTCGTCCCGGCTGGCATATAGAGTGCTCTGCCATGGCTATGGCCAAGCTGCTTGAGCCCTTCGGTGGTGGGCTACGCTGCGATGATCCGATGAAGAATATCTTTGATATTCACGGAGGTGGCATTGATCTCGTTTTCCCTCATCATGAAAACGAAATCGCCCAATCATGCTGCGCATTTGGCACCGATCGTATGGCCAATATCTGGATGCATAATGGTTTTCTTCAGGTCGAAGGCCAGAAGATGTCAAAAAGCGTTGGAAATTTTTTCACCATCAACGAATTGCTGGAGACGACGACATTTGGCGATCGCAAATGGCCGGGCGATGTTTTGAGATTGGCTATGCTCATGACCAATTATCGTGAGCCAATCGATTTCACCATCAATCGGCTGGAAGAGGCAGAAAATATTCTCGCCAAAGCGCGGGAATATGCAGGTTCTGCCGCTGTCGGATGGGTGCCCGATGAGGCTTTGGAGATATTGTCTGATGATCTTGCAACACCGGGCCTTATCAACTGGCTGGCCACAGTCCGCAAATCGCGGACATTGGATCCTGCGGCCTATAAAGCGACATTTTCCCTGCTCGGCATTGATTTAAGCAGCGGTGGGCAAGAAGTGTCGGCGGAACTGGTTGCCGAAATTGATGCGAAGGTAAAGCAAAGGCTCGAACTGCTTATGGCCAAAGATTTTGCTGAGGCCGATGCTATCCGTTATGAATTGCTGGAAAAAGGCATTCAGCTAAAGGATGGCAAGGATGCGGTCACGGGTGAACGTGTGACAGGCTGGGAGGTAAAGCGGTGAGTTTGGACAACAAGCCAATTTACACGGGAGGCTGTCAATGCGGAGCCGTGCGCTTCCGCGTTGAGGGCGCGCTGGGAACGCCATCCATCTGCCATTGTCGCATGTGCCAGAAAGCGTTCGGCAATTTCTTTGCACCGCTGGTTTCGGTAACGGATACCGATCTGACATGGACGCGAGGCGAACCAAAACGGTTCCAGTCATCCAATCATGTCAAACGCGGCTTCTGTCCTGAATGCGGTACCCCGCTCACCTACGAAGCACCCGATGGCATAGCCCTCGCCATCGGGGCTTTCGATGAGCCGGAGGAACTTGCGCCGATGGTTCAATGGGGACTTGAAGGCAAATTGCCTTATCTGGATACCCTTTCAACCTTGCCCGGATATACGTCTGAAGGTGACACAGAGTCTGCCGAATTCCTGAAAACTATGGTTTCGTATCAGCATCCGGATTTTGATACGGTTAGATGGCCCGCGGAAGAGGCAGGCAAGTGAGCAAAGAACGCATCTACCTGTTTGACACGACCTTGCGCGATGGCCAGCAGACACCCGGCATTGATTTCTCTGTCGAAGACAAGAAAGTCATCGCGGCCATGCTTGATGAGTTCGGCTTCGACTATGTTGAGGGTGGCTATCCCGGAGCGAATCCGACCGATACGGCATTCTTTGCTGAAAAGCGAACAACTCACGCAAAGTTTGCTGCATTTGGCATGACAAAACGCGCGGGCGTTTCTGTTTCAAATGATCCTGGTATTGCCGCACTGATTGGCTCGTCGGCTGATACGGTTTGTTTTGTCGGCAAGAGTTGGGATTATCATGTCCGCGTTGCGCTTGGCTGCACGAATGAAGAAAACCTTGAGTCCATCGATGCGTCGGTAAAGGCTGCTGTCAAGGCTGGCAAGGAAGCCATTGTCGACTGCGAGCACTTCTTTGACGGGTACAAGGCAAATCCTGACTATGCGCTGGCTTGCGCCAAAACCGCTTATGATGCCGGTGCTCGATGGGTCGTTTTGTGTGACACCAATGGTGGTACGCAGCCAGCCGAGATTTCCCGGATTGTCATGGCGGTGACGAAATTAATTCCAGGGGACCATCTGGGCATTCACGCGCATAATGATACGGAGCAAGCGGTTGCAAACTCGCTGGCGGCTATTGATGCTGGCGTTCGTCATGTACAGGGCACCCTCAATGGTATCGGTGAGCGCTGCGGCAATGCAAATCTGATCACTATTATTCCAACATTGATGCTCAAGCCTGCATGGGCGGATCGCTTCGAAACCGGCATCAGCCTTGAAAAGCTTAAGGGCCTGTCGCGTTTATCGCGTAGTTTTGATGAGTTGCTCAACCGCGCCCCGAATGCGCAGGGTGCTTATGTTGGTTCATCTGCCTTCGCCACCAAAGCGGGCATTCACGCGTCTGCCTTGATCAAGGAGCCGGCGACCTACGAACATGTGCCGCCGGAAACGGTCGGTAATCGCCGCAAGGTCATGGTTTCTGACCAAGGCGGCAAGTCCAATTTCATCAACGAACTGGAGCGGCGCGGCATATCTGTCAGCAAAACCGACCCACGTCTCGATACGCTGATATCGCTTGTCAAAGAGCATGAAGCCGAAGGCTATGCCTATGAGGGAGCCGACGCCAGTTTTGAGCTATTGGCACGGCGTACGCTTGGCACAGTGCCTGAGTTTTTCAAAGTGGACTCCTTCCGTTGCATGGTCGAGCGCCGCTTCGATTCCAATGGAAATATCAAAACAGTTTCCGAAGCAGTGGTTCGTATGGAAGTCGATGGTGAAATACGCATGTCGGTGGCCGAGGGTCACGGTCCTGTCAATGCGCTCGATCTTGCTTTGAGAAAAGACATGGGCAGCTATCAGGATGAGATCAATGATCTTGTTCTGGCGGATTTTAAAGTCCGTATTCTCAATGGGGGCACCGACGCGATTACCCGTGTTTTGATAGAATCGACCGATTCAACCAATGTCAGATGGTGGACAGTCGGAGTTTCCGACAACATCATTGATGCGTCTTTTCAGGCGTTAATGGACTCTGTGGTCTATAAATTGATGAAAAACCGTGACCTTGCGGGCAAAATCGCAGCGGAATAGGCTTATTTTACCGAAAAAGAAGCCAAAACATCAAATGGCTTGATGTTTGGATCAGTCGAATTCAATGGACGCGGTGCAGGCAGAGGTCTAGGAATTCGCACCATGAGCGAACAAGCAAAAATGAATGGTCCAATTGATGCCCTGTCCTTGCCGGGCATGTCTGATGGTAAAAAGGGCTTTATATTTGCTCTCTCTGCATATCTTCTTTGGGGCATTCTCCCATTTTATCTAAAGACAGTCGCGCACATCCCCGCGCTTGAAGTTGTGGCGCATCGCATCGTCTGGTCTGTGCCAATCGCAGGTCTTCTGCTCTGGTGGCTTGGCCTGTTTGGTGATCTCAAGGTCGCTTTGACAACGCCGCGCATGCTGGCGATGGCCACGCTAACCGCCAGTCTAATTACCGTAAACTGGGGCACTTATGTCTGGGCCATTGGCTCTGGCCATGCGATCGATACGGCCTTGGGCTACTACATAAATCCGCTGGTCAATGTGGTTCTGGGCGCAGTGTTTCTCGGCGAACGTCTATCCAAGCCGCAAATGGTAGCCGTTGCGTTGGCGGCTTGCGCCGTGCTGCTCCTCACCATTTATTCAGGTGGCTTGCCATGGATATCGCTGGTCCTTGCCTTCAGCTTCGGATTTTATGGGTTCTTCCGCAAGACCCTGCCGATAGGTCCGACCCAGGGCTTCATGCTGGAAGTTTTGATCCTGTCGATCCCCTCTCTTGCGCTGATTGGATGGACAATCATGCAGGGCACGAGCCATTTCGTTCACGGCAGTGCTTGTGATATCGGCCTTCTGCTCTTTGCAGGGCCTGCGACCGCCGTTCCGCTTATTCTTTACGCTTTTGGTGCGAAGCTGCTTCGTTACACCACGATTGGCCTGATGCAATATATTGCTCCGACTATCGTCTTTCTGAGCGCAATCTTTGTGTTCGGTGAACCATTCTCGCATATCCAGTTTATCGCTTTTGCGTTGATCTGGTCCGCTTTGGCTATTTACACATGGTCCATGTTGCACGACGCTCGTAAAGCGCGGGTGGCTGTATAGTTAAGAACGTGAACCGCCAATTTTGCGGACAAACAAATAGACCAGGACTGAAATCAACAGCGCCGCAAAGGCGACAATCCAGAACCCGTGCGGGCTTTCCAGAAATGGCAACCCGCCGGTGTTCATGCCAAAAAGTCCGCTGATCACCGTTGTTGGTAGCAGGACCGCTGTCATAATCGACAAAATATAAAGAAACTGGTTCGACTGGTCGGACAGTTTTGCCATGAGCTCATCCTGTAAGAGCCGGGCGCGCTGCTGCAATTGCTCTCCCTCTGCGTGCAGCGTTTCTGCTCGGCGCGACAGCCCCTCAATCAAATCATCCAGATGTTCGGGAAAAGCGCGCCGGTCCGCATGGTCGATATGACGGAAAAGACTGGTTGCGGCAGTCAGATAGCGATGAAACAGCACGATCTGACGTCTGACCGGCACGAGTCGTTCCCTTTCACCTTGCCAATTTTCGCCGACAATATGGTCTTCGATTGAATCAAGCGTTTCGGAAAGCTTTGCAATTTCAGCCTTCAGCAAGTCGAGAAAACGTCTGAAGACAGCATTGAAAAGGTCAAGCGGCGTCTCAAGCTTGATCTTGTCTCGTAGTATGAATTGCCGGACATCATCGACCGATTGCAATGGATGCCTGCGTGCGCTGATGAAGAGGTTTTCACTCAGGGCGAAGCGAAAATAACCAAGTTTGCGGGTATCGCTATAGTGCTCATGCTCAAGGTCGGGCAATTCGCCGAAAAGCCAGCCATCCTCATAGCTGATCTGATACTGGTCTCCGGCGGCAAGCAAAGTTTCCTTGACCGTCTCCGGCAAGCCCTCATCGGTATCCAGACACCGTTTGGCACGAACGTCGACAAGTGCGTAGCTTTTCCACGCCCAACTTGCTTCGATGGCAGCTTTGGTAATCAGAGTGCCGTTTGTATCGAATTCATGAACTATGACGAAATCATCGGTACGGGGAAATGCGCGCGTAGGGTCGAGCGTGTCCATAATATGCTGATCTCTTTACTTGTCACAGTCGTTCGATGATAGCTTCGTTACCCTCTCGATCACCCTTTGACGCAGCATTGAGAATAGCAGGCACGATATCTTCCGGCCTCTCTACCACAATTGGATTTACCAAATGTGACGTGTGAACAAAGCCCTCTGCCTTCATATGGTCAATCAATGCCAGCATTGGATTCCAGAATCCGTTGATATTAGCAAAGACCATGGGCTTCCTGTGACGGCCAAGCTGCGCCCAGGTCATGATTTCAACGATTTCCTCGACGGTGCCAATACCGCCGGGGAGGGTGACAAAAGCGTCAGAGCGTTCGAACATCTTGTGCTTGCGCTCGTGCATATCCTCGGTAACGATCAGCTCTGAAAGCTGTTGCAACGAATGCTCGGTCGCTTCTTTGTTCATAAGGAATTTGGGGATAATGCCTGTTACCCTGCCGCCTGCGGACATGACACCATCGGCAACGGCACCCATAATACCCTTTGTACCGCCGCCATAAACCAGCTCAAGGCCGTGCTTGGCAATTGAGTTTCCAAGCAGCTTTCCGCTTTGCTTGTAAATTGGATCACGGCCCGGGGACGAGCCGCAGTAAACACAAATGGATCGAATCTTGCTCATATGATCTTGGTGCCTTCTGCTTTGCTGACAGTCAAGCGTGACAAAACGGGATACCTACCGTTTCGGCTGCATTGAATCTATATTAAGCTGAATTTGCGTCGTTTCTTGTAGAGGAGCATAAAAGGCGCTAGAGCAAAAAGAACAAGAGGGTAGAAAAAACGATGCTCAGCACACGATTTGCATTATTGGGGATTAGCGCCATTGTTGCGGCGGGGTTGGTTGCGCTTTATCTGTCCAATACTTCAGACAGGACGGGAGCCGACAAACCGGCCGCTATTGCTAATATGGACCCGGCCAAACCTGCTTTGCCAGCAGCACCAACGGTTGAGCCAAAAGTTGCAGCACCTACTGCCGGGAGCGCCCCAACACAGCAAGCCGCAATGCCGCAAGTAGAACCTGTTCCCGCTCCAGTTAACTCCGGCGCACCTACTTTTGACGTGCTACGCGTCGAGCCAACAGGATCGATCGTCATTGCTGGCAAGGCATCGGCTAACGCAACTGTCGATCTGCTCTCGCGCTCCAAAATTATTGGCACCACCAAATCCAATGAGGGCGGCGACTTTGTTATTGCTCTCGATGATCCGTTAAAGCCTGGTGATTATCAGCTTGTGCTGCGCGCTACCGGAGCCAATGGCACGGCTATGACATCTGTGGAGACAGCGATTGTTTCCATTCCTGAAACCAGCACCGGACAGGTTTTGGCGCTGGTCGAACAATCCGGTCAACCAAGCCGAATGATCACAACACCTGAGGCAACGCCTGCACCGGATACCGGACAGGCGCTCGCTACCGCTGCTCCAAAAGGCGACAAGCCTCTTGTTCAACCCGCAGTCAAAGCTCGTATTGCTGTGGAAGCGGTAGAAATTGAAGGCAACAAGCTTTTCGTGGCCGGAACGGCTGAAGCAGGTTCCACTGTGAAAGTATATGCGAATAGCGATTTGCTTGGTTCGACCATGACAACACCGGAAGGGCGTTTTCTGGTTCAGACCATAAAGGAGCTGGCTGTTGGCGATTATATCATCCGCGCAGACATGCTTGGCTCTGATGGTGTGACTGTTCTGGCAAAATCTGCCGTGCCATTCAAACGTGAAGCGGGCGAGCGGGTATCTGCGGTGGCATCTGTGCCTGTCGCTGGCGAAGCTGCGCAGACAGAAAGCGCAACGGCGCAAGTGGCTACGGGCGATTCTGCAACGCCTCTTCAAAGTGTTGAAGGGTCGGTAATCATCCGTAGAGGCGACAATCTGTGGCGGATTTCGCGCCGGACGTATGGCGAGGGCATGCGCTACACAACGATCTATCTTGCTAATAAAGAGCAGATCCGCGATCCGGATCGTATTTTCCCCGGGCAGGTTTTCTCTTTGCCTGAAAAAGACAAGCCAGCTGTTCAGTAGAAATATCTGCTCTATTTAAGCTGTTTCGCGCAAAAGCTTTGTGAGGCGGCATTGCCTTGACAGAATATATCGTTTATCGACGATGAACGATGACTTGTCACAAAACCCTTGAAGATATTGAAACGGCCCGCACTCTTGCAGCGCTGGCCCATCCAGCCCGTTTGCGCATTGTGCGCCAGCTTTCCTGTCTTGATGCATCATGCTGCAAGGATATTGTGGCCAGTCTCAATCTTGCCCAATCCACTGTTTCGCAGCATCTCAAAATATTGGTGGAAGCCGGATTGGTTCGCTACCGGCAGTGTGGTCAAAGCTCGCATTACAGTGTTGATCCGGCTGCGTTCGTCCAAGTTGCAGCGCTTGTGAACAATATGGCCAAGCTTTGCTGTCCCCCAGAGAAAATCACTCTATCGCAGCCGCAAGGACATTGTTGTCTCGGTGAACTCGAATATGAGTGGACTGTTGGCAGCCACGGCATCGCGCACGACATTGGCGTCGATGAACTCGCAGCCATCGTCGCCACCGAAAGAGGCCCGCTTGGCGTGCCACCAGTCATCGAACGGCATGGTATCGGGATTGCACTCCTCGGCATACACGACGATCTGTTTGTCCTCAGTCGCCTTGCCATTATGCATCAGATAGACGCCTTGGTCGCCAACAAGCCAGAAGCCGGCAGGATTCTTGGCGCCCCAAAGCGGACGAAGGCCCAGAGGCCATCTGGTTTCGGCTGCTGCGAGCAATTCGCGCAATTTTTCAGCGGGGAAGGTCAGTTTCATGATGTTGCTCCGGATCGATTGAAATGAAAACGGCCCAGGATGAGCCGGGCCGTTTGGGTCGAATGATTGAGAAGGAAAGCAGTCAGGCCGCATTTTCTTTCAGGAAGGCGGGGATATCATCGTCCTCGTCGACGTTCTGCTCATCGTCCTGAAGCACGGCTTCGGGATCATCAATGTCGTCATCGTCAAGGTTGGCCTCAACTTCCTCGCTGTCATCGAGGTCCTGATCGTCATCGTCGTCATAATCGTGCGACGAATAATCAGGTTCGGGGGCCTGTTCGGTGAAGGAACCGTTGAAGGCCATGCCGTCGGGCAACCAGGTCGAGGTTTTTTCCGCCGTTTCCGGGGTGAGACCAGCTGCGGCGCGCGGATCTTCACTGAAGGCCTGTTCCATGCTGGCAGCGATGACCGGCTTTTTATCCTTGGCCTTGTCGTCGGCCCAACGGTCATCGATCAGCTCGCGCGCGATCTTGATGGCATGGTCCTTCTTGACGCGGCTCCAGTAGTTTTCGGCCGTCGGCCTCCAGCAAGCGGCGGTGTCGACAGCCATGCGCTGGCCGATAACCTCTATGACGGGATGGGCACCATGATCAGTTGCGAGCTGCTGAACGACGCCATGGGCGACGCACCAGGCAAAGAGCGCCTGTTTGTCGATTTCAGGCAGCGCGCACATTGCATGGAAGTCCTGCGGGCTCGGGAGCGACTTCCATTCGACATTGAGGCCTTCCTGGGTGGCCTGCATCATGCGCTGAGCAACCGAATCCTTGATGGCATCCCGGCTCCGATAAGTCTCCGCGTGCGATACCGAGACGTTGATCGGCGTAGACCGATAACTGTTGTTGGTGAGGACGCGCGAGCACATGGAATAGAGCATGGCGTCAAATGCGGTCGCATAATCGACTGCAAGGTGGGCCTTCAGGATCTGGTGACGCGTAGCGCGCAGATCATCCGCAAGAGCCGTCGAGACGCCCTGTTCCTTCCGCGCCTCGGTGACGGGATCGCTGGCAACTGTGGAAATCCGACGCGATACCGGCAGTTGAATATCCGGACCTGGGCTTTCGCCACCGTCGCTTTCCGTTGATGCCGTCTTTTTGGGAAGATCTTCGGGACGGACAAGACCGGCCTCGAGGCGAAGATCGCCGGCGTGGTCGACTGTTACCACGACACCGGCGACCGCCTTCTGCTCGGCGGAATAGGCCACACTGTCATCAATGAGACGCTTCAGTTTGGCCATGCGTTCTGATGCAGCGTCTTCTTCTTCCTGCAATTCCTCGGTCCAGGTATCGTCATCATAGTCGCATGCAAGAACCTCGAGGCGGTTCGCGAGTTCGTTATATTCGTTCACGATAACGGGATCAGGGTCGATCGGCTCTGGATAGACGCGACCGAAGGGACGGAAAGCATCATAGGCGACCTCAAGTTCGATAGAGACCCATTTCCATTCCTTGGCAAGTTCGTCGGCAGCTGCCTGCAGCTTCTCGGATGCGAGCTTTTCCAGAAGTCCGCTGTCGGTGAGATGAACGCTGTCGTTGTCGGAGAAGAGGTCTCGCAACACCGCGCCACCGGCGGCAAGGTAAGCATCAACACCGACAAACCGGGCCAGCTTGGAATTGCCGTGATAGGTGCGCTGCGTGAGCGCTGATTTGATGTGTTGCGGATAACGGTTGTACGGGCTGGCTTCCATCTCTGCCCAAATCTCGTTCTGACGGCCGTGGTCGTCGGTGATGGAGAAGGCCTGCACACATTCGAGGGTCAACTTGTTGGCCCGGAACGCCTCGATGATGACAGGAGAAACACGGGCGAGCTTCATGCGGCGTTCGACAAAATTGAGGGTGACGCCGAACCGGTTGGCGATTTCCTCACGCGACCAGCCCTTATTTTCAAGTGTATTGAAGGCCTCGAATTCGTCGGCCGGATGCATGTCGGCCCGGATGAAATTTTCAATGAGGGAGGTTTCCTCCGCCTGCTTCTTGGTCTCGATGATGCAGGGGATTTCCTTGTCGGCCGCGTATTCGCCTTCGCTGACCAGGCGCTCGAGCATAGTAAGACGGCGGCCGCCGGCGTGGACATGATAGCCATTGCCGGATTTATGAACGAGCAGGTTCTGCTTGATGCCGTTGGCTTTGATGCTGGCATAGAGCTCGTTGTCTTCCTCTTCGCTCGCTGCCGTTTTGCGGACATTGAGCGGGCTGCGGGACAGCTTGTTGAGGGGGATCATGGCGATGGTGGGGTTGGTCATGGCATGGCTCCTGATGAGCCGGGCGGGAGAAACTCTCTCCTCTTTTGGAGCCCGGTCAACCGGGCTCCCCTGCCTCTACCTCTTGCGCCGGATGCCGGGCGGGGCGTTTCAGATGCGGCTTTTGCCTGCGAAATAGTCGGGACGTGCCTCTAATTCGCGTCCGATCAGCTCGTCGGCAAAGAGCGGCGCTTTTCTCTGGACACGACGTTCGAGGTTGCGCCGCCGTGCGGCGGCCTTGCGCTCGTCGCTCCATCGGCGGATGGGACCAGGCGGCGGGAAATCGATGGAGATGGCGTAACCAGCTCCAGGCATCCAGAGGCTGGCAACCGACGGCGGGCAAGGGGAGCCTGCCGGCACCTCGGCACTGGCGAGTTCGCGTGTGCCAGAGCAGGGGAGATGTGGCAGGCTCCAGCGCAGAGAATAACGCCATAGCGAAGCGGTCATTGGTTCTCTCCGGACTGGACTTCGCTGTCGCGATCGATCCAATGTCGTAAGTCACGACGCATGAGGCCGATCGGCCCGTTGATTTCGGTGACGCGGGCATTTTCCGTTACGCATTTCATGCGCATGAATTCCTTGATGAAGGCGCGCATGACGTCGAGATAAAGGTGTCCGCCGACAAGAGCGACATCGCGAAAGGGAATCCGACCAAAGCGGGTCATCGAGGCGATTTCAGCGCCGGGATGCATTCCGGCATTGTCCGGCTTTCGCGGTGATGACGGCCTTGGCCATCGCGTTCCCATGCCGCCGGCGATCATGCGCTGTGCGAGGTCGGGTGTGAGACGCGCATCGTAATTTTCGAGGCGGGCGGCCGCGTCCTGAAAGCCATGGCGCGCGGACAGAAACGCGACCTTGGTTTTTCGTCGCCCCGGATCCGCTGCGCGCAGTGTCTGCCAGAGGGGACCTTCATAGCGGTAGAGGGCAGGAAGATAACCGGGGTCAGAGCGTTTCGTGGCCGAACAGGCGAGCACGAGAAGGCGACTGGCTCCCGGTGAATCGTCTGGAACAGCGGGGAGGAGGATGAGCGAGGACATGAGCGGCTCCTTTCGTGAGCCGGGCGGGAGATACTCTCTCTCCCCTTTGATAGCCCGGTAACCGGGCTATTTCTGTCGCTCGCTCTATGAGGTGGGGCAGGTTGGTGGCTGCGCGGGTTTTTCCCGGCCTGCCTCCTGCCGGCGATGCTTCTCGTACGCTACGAGATTGTCGCGATTGTCTCGTACCCATTCCAGGGTTTTGAGGACGCATTCGAGACGCAGGAGGTGCTCGGCGGCGATGCTTTCATCGCGCCCGCGGGAACGGACCTGCTCACGCCGACGCAATTCGATCGTGTCTTTGATCTCGTCGATTTGGGCAAAGATGGAACGCTCTGCCATGGCTCATGCCGCAGTATTGGGCTTTGCAATGCAGCGAATCTGCCCGTTGTCAGTGATTTTGAATGCTCCGGGACCGCAAAAATGCGAACCGGGTGCGCTAACGGCATGATTCAACGGCACACCTGTAGGAACTTTCGATTGGCAAGCAGAAAGGGCGGCGGCTGCTGCCACTAACGAAAAGATGCGTTTCACGAACGATTAGCCTCCTGAAACTGGGCTGGTTGTGGGAATAGTGACGGCGCTTGTCATCATTTTCGCGGCCACCAGACAAACACGGATGCTGAAATCATCCACACGATTACCGAACCAACATGGAACCAGTAGGCATCTGATAGTGCAGTCGCTCCAAATATGGAGAAGTAGACCATAAGTACCCAGATTATGAAGATCGGCATGGTCACGAAGGCCGGTACATCAACGAAGAAACGTCTAGCTAAGGCGAATAGAAAATTCTTCAATGAGGCCTCTTGACGCTTTGGGAACCGGATCAGATCAACGGGACTATTTGAATCATAGATAATAACAACGCCGCTATTATTGATACTGCGCCGGAAATTGACAACCATTGTCCAATTGTTCGCTTCAACGATGGACCACCCGACATTCTCTCGTCAAACAGTTCATCGGATTGAAAACTCCAACCTAGGCAGGTCAGCACTATCGATATGACTGTAAGCGCGGAAACCCATCGAATATCCAAGATCGGTTCGGGTGAGAAGCCGTAAACCTTCAGCGCATATAAAGCAGCGCCTATTGCTAACGCGGTCGCCATCAGTTTCATGACCCAGGAAAAGTTGGCTTGTCTCATTTTCGCTTTGAATCGACGATCACCTGCACTTTCCCAATGTCGCATGTCAGGAAAAGCTGTTGTGAGGTCGGAAGATCGAGCATGATTATTGTCGCGAATGGCTTGCATTGTAGCGAACAATACAGCGTCAATCATATCGTCTCTATCGGCGCCCTGCGCCAAATTAAAGCGAGCAATGACTTGTTCTATCGGAGCGGTATAAACCCACTCCTTTAAATTCTGATTCATCGTTGTCCTCACTTATAAAAAGTGTCAGCGGTCGCGCTTCACCAGACGGAGACGGCGTTCACGGATTGCACTGGCGACCGTGTTCAATAATTGGGTCATGAAGGCGCGGCTGAATTTTCCGTAAGCAACGGTCAAGGGATCATAATCGATGGGATCGATATGGTGCGATTCCGAGAGCCTGTCGGTATTGCCCTCGTCGAGCATGATCCAGCTTGGCCCGTACCCTTTGAGATTGAGCCGCTTTCGTTCGGTTTCGGGGATCTTGATGGCGACCTGCCCGGGGCCGGCGCCTGGGTGGTGAGAGGAAACAGAACGACGTCGCCATTTTTTGACGTCAAAGGTACGACGACGCAGGCGGGCCTTGCCTTGCGGCCTTCTTCTTCACCCTTGGCGTGTTCATGACCCCAAAGGAAAAAGTAGGAGATCACCAGACCTGTTTCGGGCTCAATCATCGCCATGGCCTTCTGCAACATAGCTGTCGGCAAGAGCTACCAGGCCGTCAGCGATGTCCTCGGGCATCGTGTCGAGGGTGAAAGCCTTGCGATGATCTTCCTGTCCGCGCATTTTTTCAAAATCTTCGATTGCCATGAGAACGAACCTCGGTTTGCGGTGATGGGTGATGTACACCGGGCCGCGGCGAGCGGCGTCGGTGACTTCGCCGACGTGTTTGTTGAGATCAGCCGTTGTAAACTCACGCATTGCGGCCTCCATGCCGTCCAGAATATCCAGATTATCCATATACTCTATGAAGTCGTGGATACGCAAGAGATGGGAATCAGGCTGCTCGAGCGTCGAGCGCATTGTCATTCGAACGCAACTGCTCGGATTGCGCGAGAAAGCGGGCGCGATCGGCAGTCGTTCGTTTTACGCGGAAGGCTTCATCGACAACGTTGTGGATCCTCGCCCACTGGTTCCACGCGAAGCTACGGCCGAGACCGACAGTGGTCGAGGAACTCGGGAAACGGTCGGCGTTGTGCACGATCTCGTCCCATGTCGCGCCAAACTCAACGGCGTCGAAGCGGCTATGACGGCCGGTGAGCGCATTGCGCTCGAGAAACAAAGCGCGATCAAGAAGATCGGGATGATGCGCTGCCAGCCAAAAAAGTTCCCATTGTTTCGACGCCGGGCAGAAGAAACAGGCCGATTTTATAGGAACCATGTCGGCGCCGAGACTATCAGTGATGGTGCGAACGCAATCCGGACGGGTCCACCCAAGGATCTGGAGAGGGTAGGCGTAATCGAAATCCGCATCCGCATCGGGCAGATTGCGGGAGCGGCGAAGATCGGCGCGACCGCAATCGTAGCCGATCAGTTTGACAATGCGTTGGCCGGTGCGCTGCGCCTCCATCCAGACTGGATGGGGCGGGGAGGCGTTCGGACCGGATTTCGCGCCTTTGAGCACCTGGTCCTGTGGCTTCTGTTTCCACTTGATCGAGCAGGATTTCAAACCGAAGGCGAGTGATGGCAGGGTTTCGTTGGCGATGCAGTTCCCGTAGAGATCATCATACCCGGTCGATGCAAGCGGTATTTTGCGGCACACGATGATCGCAGGCCAGCCCCATTCCGCCAGAACTGTATTCATACGCTCAAGATGCGCGAGAGTTTCGGGCTTTTCTGCGCCCGTATCGGCGAAGGTTATGACAGCGGGTCGAAGCCCGGCGAGCTTCAACGCAACGAGCATTGCGGTCGAATCGACGCCGGAGCCGAAGGAAACGGCGAGAAGGCGACCGGAGAATGTCTCGCGTAGTCGCCGGCGGAGGTCAGGAGGAAGCGTCATCGGTTACTTCCTCCAAGAGCTTGAGAGCCGGGAAGCCCTCGTTGCCGGACCAGATTTCGATCTGTTCCAGATGAGCAGCGAGAGTTCCATCTGCCATGCGCTCGCGGATTTCTTTCAGGTGCATGACGGGATGGAATGCGGATGTGCAGGAAAACTCCTCTGGCATGGCCATGCCTGGGGTCCAGTATTTTCCGCCTGCATCCCATTCAGCGTCGGAATCGAAGCAGAACGAATAGGTGAGGCCGCGTGCCTGACATACGGCTATCGTGATTTCGGGATCGCCTGAGCAATTCCCGGTGAAGACAAGCGGCTCGTTGTTGCGAATGTTTTCTCTGACGACCTCGTCGGGTGTTCTGTCGTAGCCGTGGAAATCGTCGAACAGCGCTTCGATAAGGGCATCGGCACCCTGCTGATCAATGGTGCCGCCGACGGTGATGTAGGTCCAGACGTGATTGGCCATGATTGGCGCCTTTCGTGACATGGGGGAGGGGAAGGGCGAGATCAGGCAGCATTGCCACCAGAATCGGAGTCCGACACGTGCTCGGCGGTGATCAGGCCGAGATCGATCGCGTGCCGGATTGTTTTGGAGATGGCCTCGGATTCGCCAGTCTGGTGCCACTGATCCCAAAGGGCTTTGCGGCGCGCGAATTCGGGGCTGTTTTTCCATTCATTGAAGGTCGCAAAGCCGGCTGCCCGCCCTTGATCAAAACCGATGAAAGGCGGCTGATCATCGAGGCGAGGGCCGGATGCTGGCGACGGCAGGCACCGCACGTCAAAGACGCCATCAACAGCATGCGCATTGTCGTCGTTGCCATCATCGTGGATGGCATACCAGTAGGTTCGAACGCCCTGATCGAATTCGTTTTCCTTATAGACGTGGTAGATCCTGACGCCGGCATGTTCCATGAAGAGTTCGGCGGGCCGTTGCTCGGTGACGTATGGCATGATGGTTGCTCCAGAAATCGAAAGCCCGGCGTGGTGGCCGGGTGCGGTTGAGGGATCGATGCGGTCTTATGCGGCCGCGGCGAGTGGGGTTTCTTCAGTCGTGGCGGCGTCGGGCTGCAGACTGTGCAGGTAGGCGACGGCGCGCTCTGCATGGGCGGCGGCCTGGAAAACGGCGCGTTTTTCGTTCTTGAGGACCTTCAGCCACGAGGCAACATAGGCAGCGTGGTCCTCGCGTGGCTCGTCCTCGATGCCGAGATCCGCGCAAACCATAGCACTCGAAATCTCGGCCACAAGTTCTTCGATCGCGTATCCTTCGTCGCCCCATGTCTTGCGTCCGAAATCGCGGTCGAGGCGAGTGGAATGGCGAGTCCAGTGCGCTGTTTCGTGCGCAAGCACCGACACGTAAGCGTCGGGAGATTCGAACGCTTCGAAAACAGGCATGCCGATGAAATCCTCGGCAGGGCTGTAGAATGCCTTGTTGCCGCCGAAGCGGATTCTAGCCCCGGTATGAGCGAAGAAGGCATCGGCATGGGCAAAACGCTCCATGGGCGAGCGTGGCTCGATGGGAGCGGGCGAGAACTGAGACGGAAGATCGTCGATCTGGTCGCAGTTGAAGACGGGATAGCCTTTGAGGAAGGGGATGCGCTGTTCGATTTCCTCGCCGTTTTCGGCTTCCTCAGTCTTTTCGATTGCGCCAGCGTAGACGACGAGGGTGGAGGTTTCGCCCATTCTGACCTGTCCGCCGAGCTCCTGGGCCTGGCGGTAGGTCATCCAGAAGGGCGAGGAATAGCCATTTTCAGCGGCTTCCATCCACAACAGCACGGTGTTGATGCCGCGATAGGGCACACCATTGTGACGCAGCGGCCGTGTCGGCGTGCCGTTCGCACCCCATGGCTGATGCCAGGGTCGCACGCCTGCCTCGAGCTGCTCGACGATCTTGTCTGTGATACGCTGATAAACGTCCTTGTCTGGACGCCTGTTACGGGTGTTGGGCTTGCGGAATTTGCTGGCCATGATGCTTTCTCCGGTCGACGGACCGGGGAAAGCCTCTCTCTCCCACTCAGGCCCGTTCAATCGGGCCTGTTCTTTCTCTAACTCTCTGGAGTGGTGTGGTTCATTTCCACCTTCTCCCGGCCTACGGGACGGCGGGGCATGGCGAGGAGGTTTTTAGGAGGTCACGACGCTGGCGCCGCAAGATGCGATCATAGCCCGTATGGGGCGAGACCCGCTTGCGGGGCTCGACGAAGCTTGGCGGAGCATCCGTCTTGCGGATGCGGAGCCTTAGCGGAGCTGAGCGCGGTCGCGAAGCGACTTGCCCCTTTCCTGCTGACCTCTATTTGGCTTTGAGGAGGTACTCGTAGGCCGCAAAACAGCCCATGGTAATGGCAACAACGGGCAATACCGGCCAAGTCTTTTCGATACCGAACCAGGACTTTGCTAGCAATGACACGGTTGGCGTAATCATCAGCCCATAACCCAAGCCCAGTAGGAACGAACGAAACATCTTTCGATCGTCGCCAGACAGATGTTCCGATGTGGCCCAGGCTACCGTCGCAAAGGAACATAGCCATGAAATCAGAGCGACGCGACTCGCTACCTTGGTAGGAAATTCCCCGGCTATCATGGAAATGACGTAGACAGCGACTAAAGCGCAAAGGGCTATCAAGTGTGATTTTGGCGGTAGAAAACTCGTCATGAATTGGTACCTTCCGGCGATAGCTTCCATGGGTTGATGATATCGACGCCCATGGCGCGGAACGGAGCTTCATCACGCGTTGCTACCGGGCAGAGATTATTGGCGCGGGAGATCGCAGCAATCGCGCCATCCGCGAAACCGACGGCTTGGCCGTTTTTTTCCGCTGCGGCGACAAGGGAACCGAAATAATAGGCCGCGGTGGCATCAAAAGACAGAATCCGACCAAAAAACCTTGTTTCGACAATAGCGCTGACACCTTGACTAAGACTGGATCTGCGCTTGCCAGCGGGCAGACGATCAACCCCGAATACCAATTCAGCGACCGAAATAGTGGTCAGATAGGTTGTTGTCGGATCAAGACCATCAAGCCAGTCCATAACATTCGGATCGGGATTGAGCTTTTGTGTTTCGGAGATAACGTTGGTGTCGAGAATGATCATTCGAACACCGCCGGGGTTGCCGGAGATTTGTCTCGCAGGTCGGAAAGTTCGTCACCGAAAGCATCGCCCCAACATTCGCGCAGCGATTGACCGAAACCTGCGCCCATTTCCTTAGCAGCCCTGGCGGCAAGGATTGCACGAACTTCGGCTTCAGCGCTTCGATTGTGTCTTCGAGCTATACGGGTGATCACGTCATGAACCGGATCGGGAACGTTTCGGACGGTGAAAGTTGCCATCGACTAGCCTCCTGCTAACAGTTTTACATATTGATAGCACAGCGACAGCGCTTTTTCAATATGCTAGCAAGCGGCTTTTCACGGTGTCTGTTTTGGTATGGGTTGTTCGTTTTCGACGTTGTCGAGCTGGTCGAGCAGCGAGGTCAGGTGAGGGGGAAGCCTGTCTTCGCAGGTGAACATTTTACGTGATCGCAAATAGCGGGCGGTTTCGGGGTGACCTATATGATCGGCAATCACCTGCGCTATAGAAGTGTTTATGGGTTGGAATCTGCGCCGCAAGGAACATCACCCTCTATCTAACTCTGCTGAAGCTGGATGATCATGCCGGAAATTCCTTCGTCAAAGGCGCGGACGGCCGTTAGCGATTTCGTCGTCGAAGCGGGCAACTTCTTTCGGGTGCTCATCCATTGCGTGGCGCACGCAGGCGTAGAGGAACATGAAGATCAGGACCCACACACCGATCGCCGCATTGGGATGAAGAATGAACGGGATGAACGACGCGGTGAAAATGAAATAAAAAAGGCCGACCGGGATACCAAAGACAAGACGGCGCGGATCGAAATAATCGGACACTGCATCACCTTAGAACTGGAATGAATCGTGTCAGTAAGGATACCCACGAAAAGCTGCAAAGTCGAACATAACTTATAATTCAGTGATATTTTCGGACGACATTCGAGCTTCAGCCGGCTTATAAATTAGCGTTCGGCCAGTTACCCTTATTTCGAGGGCGGTTTGAAACACCACCAGAACCGCCACCAGACGAAAAATGTTGTTGCGACCATTATTGCTAGAAAGGCCCTGTCGGCTCGAAGCTGCATATTTGGCCAACTCGCGAAACAGACAGAGAACATTTTGAAACTGACCCGATTTTGACCTATTGAGTACAACTTCAGGCATTATGATTGTTGGAGTTTGGATTTTATGCGGTCAACTATTTCAGCAGAGGAATTGGCGCGAGACTGGAGCTTATCATTTTCGGATTTGGATTTTGTGAGTACGAAGCCGACTATGTCGCGGGTTGTTCTGGCGGTTCAATTGAAGTTCTTTGCATCCCGCGGCTGTTTTATCGAAAGCTTGCTTGATGTACCTGACGATGTGGTAAACTATCTTGCCGAGCAGCTTGGAGTGGCGAGAACTACACTATCGGACGAGGATTTTTCCAGCCGTTCTGGTCGCCGCCACACATCGGAAATTCTGAAATATCTTGGATTTCACCGCATGACGCGTAATGAGCGTGATGTGCTTTCGTATTTCATCGCGAATGAGCTTTGTCCGACGGGCATGTCTGTTGGAGGCATGGTGGAGCAAGCGTTTTTGTGGTGCCGGGATCAGAAGATATTCGAGCCGGCATTGTCAGGTTGTTTT
>UCNP01000179.1:0-362 GCA_900473335.1 Hyphomicrobiales bacterium
GGCCTGGGCTGCCGCAGCAGCACCCGCGCCTGCGGCAGCACCGGCAGCAGCACTTGCATCGCCACCGGCAGAAGAATTCTCGGGAGTCGCGGCTGGTGCAACGCCGGATCCTATGCGCCGATCAAGATCCTGGTATCGCTCCAGGGATTCCTGCTTCATGCGCGAAACCTGATTCTGCAGTTCTTCGATCACGCCCTGTTGGCGCGAGATCTGGTCCTGCATCTGTTGCAATTGGTTGAACAGCATGCCTTGTGCCGAGGCAGGGGCCGAAGCCGCTCCCCCGGCATAGGCGCCGTTCGTACCGTAACCCGCAGGCGGATAACTGCTCCCGCTATTGTTATAACCGGAGTTGTCATCGACCT
>UCNP01000179.1:379-1162 GCA_900473335.1 Hyphomicrobiales bacterium
TGAACCGCAGCCCACGCCGCAAGCGGCGCGAGGCTGAGAGCCAGAACAGTTACAGCACGACGGCACGTTCGCATATCGAATTACTTACGCAGTTCGACGCGACGGTTCTGGGCCCAGGACTGCTCGTCGTTGCCGGTAGCAACTGGACGCTCTTCGCCGTAGGAAACCAGTTCCAGCTGAGCTGGGGAAACACCTTGCAGTACCAGGTAGCGCTGAACGGCTTTCGCACGACGCTCGCCCAGTGCCATGTTGTACTCACGAGTACCACGTTCGTCGGTGTTGCCTTCCAGAACAACGCGAGCGCCGTTTGCTTTCAGGTCTTTGGCGTGAACGTCCAGAGCGCGCATGGCTTCTGGCTTCAGGTCCGAGCTGTCGTATTCGAAGTAGAAGGTGGTGATTGCGCGCAGAGCAGCTTCTTCGCTCAGGGAACCGTCAACGGCACCGGTGTTTGCGCCGTAACCAGCGTTTGGATCAACAGCGCCTTCACCGGCGTTGTCGCCGCCTTTGGACGAGCAACCTACAGCTACAGCCATGGCCAGAGCCAGCGCAGCAAATTTACCAAACTTCAGCATTTCCATCGTGAAACTCCTAATGAACCCCAGTGTGTTAAGTAAAACGTGTAGCGCCCGCTCACTTCAGGTAAGGGGACCAGGACGGTTCTCTGACTTCGCCTTGAGCGGTAGGAAGCGGGAGCCTCACGCGTCCATTAATGGACACGAGCATCAAGACTCCCCGGCCCTGTTGGCGGGTGGCGTAGATTACCATGGTGCCGTTGGGCGCAAC
>UCNP01000180.1 GCA_900473335.1 Hyphomicrobiales bacterium
TCCAGCACCAGAGTGCCACGGGTTTGCAGATGACCGGCCAGCCACTGCTTGCGCGCCGCGAGCATGCCACGCTCCGGCGATAGCAGCGTGCCAATGCGCTCGCCCGCCTTCAGGCGATCGAGCACACGCTCAAGGCGCCCGCCGACGATGATGGTGTGCGCACCGGAACGCGCTGCCAGGCGTGCCGCACGCAACTTGGTCTGCATGCCGCCGCGCCCCAGCGCACCACCGGTACCGCCTGCAACCGCATCAAGCGTCGGATCATCGGCGCGCGCTTCTTAAATCAGCTGCGCATCGGGATTGTTGCGCGGATCAGCGTCGAACATGCCGTCGCGATCAGTGAGGATCACCAGCAGATCAGCCTCGACCAGATTGGCCACCAGCGCCGCCAGCGTGTCGTTGTCGCCAAAACGGATTTCATCGGTGACCACGGTGTCGTTTTCATTGATCACCGGAATGACCTTCAGCTCGACCAGTGCACGCAAGGTGCTTCGGGCATTGAGGTAGCGCTTGCGGTCGGACAGGTCGTCGTGGGTCAGGAGAATCTGTGCAGTGTGCCGGCCATGCTCGGCGAAGCTCGACTCCCAAGCCTGCACCAACCCCATCTGACCGATTGCAGCGGCCGCCTGGAGCTCGTGCATGGCACTGGGTCGTGCGGTCCAGCCCAAGCGACTCATGCCGGCCGCTACCGCCCCGGAGGACACCAGCACCAGCTCGACGCCCGCCTCATGCAGCGCCACCATCTGCTCGACCCAGACACTCATTGCCGCGCGACCCAGCCCTTTGCCGTCAGCTGTCAGCAAAGCGCTGCCGATCTTCACGACCCAACGCTGCGCACCTGTCACCTTGCTCCGCATCATCTTCAACCTTAGCTTGAGGGCAGCGCGACCTGGCACTGCCCGTGACGTTAATCGTGGCGATTGCTGACCAACGATCGATTTCCGGATACTAAAACGCCGCTCGATTGAGCGGCGTTCAAGTTTATCGCAACGGATCAGTCACGCACGTAAATGATTTCCGGACCGTCTTCGTCATCCACATCTTCTTCGTCCCAGTCATCGTCGCCGATGTCATGGACCGACTTCACGCCACTGCGACGCAGGGCACGCTTGTCGTCCAGCGCCTGCAACTGCGCACGGGCTTCGTCTTCGATGCGCTGATCGAGATCGGCCAGCTCTTCCTTGTACGCAGGGTCTGCGGCGAGGCGATCGGCACGGTCTTCCATGTAACGCATGATGTCGTGGCACAGACGCTCGGTACCGATCTTGGCG
>UCNP01000185.1 GCA_900473335.1 Hyphomicrobiales bacterium
GTATCTATTTGAAAATGAATATTTAACCCTGGAATTCGATGACGAGGAATTGTGTTTTTTTATAAATCAACCAGATAGACCAAACTATTCATTTCAAACGTTATCCTCTGGTTACTTGGCAATATTCGATATTTATGCGGATCTATTGATGAGGGCGGAGCACCGAGATATCACTCCTAGCGAGCTGCTAGGTATAGTATTGATTGATGAAATCGACGCTCATCTACATATATCTCTGCAACGTAAAATTCTTCCATTTTTGATCAAGTCTTTTCCTTGTGTGCAGTTTGTTGTGACAACGCATTCACCATTCGTAGTGACCTCAGTTGATGACGCCCTTATCTATGATATTTCAACTGGTGCCAAGTGCGACGACCTCTCGATGTATTCAGTTGAGGCTGTGATCGAAGGGTTGTTAGGTGTGCCATCGGTTTCAAGAAAGCTTGAAGATACGGTCAGATCTTTAGTGGAGTTTACTTCGGAGTCAAATTTTGATCTTGAGCAGGCGGAGGTATTGCTTTCGAAAATTTCCCCTTTCGTTGGCTCTTTGGACGACGAATCTAGATTGTTCTACGAGGCGTCGCTTTATAAGTTTATGAAAAGAAAGCAAGGGGGCGAGAATGTTTAACGTGATTCGCCGCCCGATCGCACCGCCTTCGCTGGCGAATAGAACAACTTATAGTGGGCAAGATGTCGTTAAAGCTCTTAGAGAAGATTTTTTTGATAAGTGCTACATCTGTGAGACAAAAGATCCAATCAGTCTTAATGTTGAACATTTCGAAGCTCATGAAGGCTCTGACGATAAAAAATATGAGTGGGGGAATCTTTTTTATGCTTGCGCTCGTTGCAATAATTTCAAACGACATTACTATAATGATTTGCTGAATTGCACTGTTGTAGGGATTGATGTGTTACGTCTAATTCGACATGCACCACCGGTAACCCCTTGGTCTTCTAGTGTAATTATTGAGCCAAAGGCAAATGACCCGCAAACGATCAGTACAGCTAATTTGATATTTAGAGTGTTCAATGAGAGCGATACCGGC
>UCNP01000188.1 GCA_900473335.1 Hyphomicrobiales bacterium
TGCAGCGGCTCGCGCATCTTCTTCGGGTGCAAAGTTGCGCTGTAAGGTTGATTGGCGTCGGCGATCCAGATGATCGCCTCACCGTCCTTGAGCACGAGGTTCCCGTCGCTTTGCAGCATCAGACGAAATCGACCGTTCTCGGATTGCAGGAATTGGCCCGCAGACATCATTTGATTGGGCGGCAGTACAGAAGAACCACTTGCTTGAAAGGGCGTATATCGCAGAGCCATGTTTTCGTGCCTGTTTGAATAATGAAAAGAAGCATCATTCGAGCAGGTTTGAATTGCGCATCAGCGGTACATAGTTATCAGGGGCGAGTTTCGCCGTCTGCGTGTGCAGAGACGACGATGGTCAATGCAGCCCCCGTCATTTGTACAAGCGCTCCACGCAGGAATCGCCTTTAATCCTTCCTTAACACCCCGCTCGCAGACTCTTGATCGTATTTATCGATATTTCAAAGCAAAATTTTTCGCTTTAATTCGATAGATAACTCGCTAGTCTTGGTTCGCAGTTCTCACAGGATTTGGGCAATGCAGCTACGTAACTCTTCTTCGCGCTATGGTTGGGTCAGCATCTTCATGCACTGGGGCGTGGCGCTGGCGGTCTTCGGGCTGTTTGCGCTGGGTCTGTGGATGGTTGGGCTGGATTACTACAGCACTTGGCGCAAAGACGCGCCGGATCTGCACAAGAGCATCGGTCTGGTGCTGCTCGGTGTGATGGTGTTGCGGGTGCTGTGGCGCTTCATCAGCCCACCGCCGCCAACGCTGCAAAGCTACAGCCGCATGACCCGTATCGGCGCTAAATTCGGCCACGGGTTTCTGTATCTGGCGCTGTTCGCTGTGATGATTGCCGGTTACCTGATTTCCACCGCAGACGGTGTCGGGATCCCGGTGTTTGGCCTGTTTGAAGTCCCTGCTCTGCTCTCCGGACTACCGGATCAGGCAGATACCGCTGGGGTGATTCATCTGTGGCTGGCGTGGGCACTGGTAATTTTTTCCGGTCTCCATGCGTTGGCAGCATTGAAGCACCACTTTATCGATCGTGATGCGACCCTCACTCGAATGCTCGGTCGCAAAGCCTGAAATTCAACCTCGACTCAAAGGAAAAGAAAGCATGTTGAAAAAGACTCTGGCCGCTCTGGCAATCGGTTCGGCCGTGC
>UCNP01000197.1 GCA_900473335.1 Hyphomicrobiales bacterium
GCATGGCGTTGAGCAGTTCCGGAAAGGCGAACACCTTGAACGCGCGGCTCAGGGCTTCCTTGTAGCTATCAACGGTGGACTCATCGAAGAGGAAACCGGTGACGCCGTTTTCAATGGTGTCGGCCAGGCCGCCGGTGTTGCGCGCGACCGGCAGCGAGCCGAAACGCTGGGCGTACATCTGGCTCAGGCNNAGCGCGACGGCATCAAGAGGAAATCGCTGCCGGCGAACATACGTCGGGCATCGGTTTCGTTGAAGCCGATGCGCACGCCGATCTGGCCAGGAAAGCGCAGGGCCAGTTCACGCATGGCTTGCTCTTCTTCCGGCTCGCCGCGACCGATGATCGCGATCTGACCACCGTTCTGCACGATGAACTCGGACACCGCTTCGGTGAGGTCCAGACCTTTCTGATAGACCAGGCGCGATACCACGGCGAACAGCGGGCCGGTGGAGTCATTCAGGCCGAACAGCTCACGGACATGGGCGGCGTTGACCGCTTTGCCTTCCCAGTCGCCGATGGCGAACGGGGCAAACAGGTGCGGGTCGGTCGCCGAATCCCAGCTCTCGTCGATGCCGTTCGGGATACCGCTGAGCAGGCCTTGCTGGGTCTTGGCGGCAAGGAAACCGTCGAGGCCGCAGCCGAAGTCCGGGGTGGTGATTTCTTGCGCATACGTCGCGCTGACGGTGGTGATGTGGCTCGAATAGGCCATGCCGGCCTTGAGGAACGACATCTTGCCGTAGAACTCCATGCCTTCCTGTTGCAGGGCATGGGTGGGAATCCCCAGCTCCGGGCAGGAACCGAGGCTGGTCACGCCCTGGTAGGCAAGGTTGTGAATGGTGAACAGCGTTGGCGTGCGCTGCCCACGCCAGTGCATGTAAGCGGGCGCGAGGCCAGCCGGCCAGTCATGGGCGTGCACCAGATCCGGGCGCCAGTGGATTTGCGCAAGGTTGGCGGCGATGTCGGCAGCAGCCAGGCCGAGACGGGCGAGGCGGATATGGTTGTCCGGCCAGTCGCGACCGTTGTTGGCGCCGTAAGGGCCACCCTCACGCTCGTAGAGTTCAGGGCAGATCAACACGTAGATCACCAGACCATCGGGCATGTCCATACGACCGATCTTGCAA